>NZ_RBRE01000093.1 GCF_003700275.1 Pseudomonas cichorii
TGGGGGTTTTGTCTTTGTGGGCCGAAAAACACTTGTTCGTTTCTATGCATTGCATGCGTGCGTGGCTATTATGCGTGCCTCATTGCTAGGCGATATTTACATGATGACCTTGTTAAGGCTTCTTGCTGATGGCGAGTTTCACTCCGGGCAGGTTCTGGGTGATGTTCTCGGCGTTAGCCGAAGCGCCGTCTGGAAGCAGCTTCAACAGCTTGAGGCTGAACTGAGCGTTGAGATACATAAGGTGCGTGGTCGTGGTTACCGGCTCGCACATCCCATCTCTCTTCTATCGTCGTCTTCCATATCGCAAAGCGGCCTGCCTTCGGGGTGGTCGGTCCATGTTGCGAGCTCTATCGACTCTACAAATGCCGAGGCAGTGCGTCTGATCGGTCAGGCTGCGGCTATGCCCATGCTGGTCCTGGCAGAGAGGCAGACGGCCGGAAGAGGCCGTCGGGGTCGCAAGTGGGTCAGTCCTTTTGGTGAAAACCTCTATTACAGCCTGGCGCTGCGTGTTGATGGCGGTATGCGCCAGCTTGAAGGTCTCAGCTTGCTTGTAGGGCTTGCTGTCATGCAGGTCTTGCGTGATTGCGGGGTCAAGGGCGCGGGGCTTAAATGGCCTAATGATGTCCTGGTGGGCAAGCGCAAGATTGCCGGCATTCTTCTTGAGTTGATCGGTGATCCCGCGGACGTATGTCACGTGGTGATCGGTGTGGGAATCAATGTAAATATGCAGTCTTCTGCCGATGTGGATCAGTCCTGGACATCCTTGCGCCTGGAGACAGGTGTTCTCTCTGATCGTAACGACCTGGCTGTACGTATCAGTCAAAAGCTCGATGCTTTGCTTGCCCGGCATCGGGAGCAGGGGTTTGCAGCGTTCCAGGCCGAGTGGGAGCAAGGGCATTTATGGCAGGGGTGTGCCGTTACGCTGCTCTCTGGTGTGGAAGTGGTTGAGGGGATTGTCTTGGGGGTCGATGTGCTTGGTGCATTACGTCTCGATGTAGCTGGTGTCGAGAAAAGCTTTAGTGGTGGTGAGCTTAGCCTGAGGTTGCGTGATGGTGCTTGAACTCGACTGCGGAAATAGCTTCATCAAGTGGCGTGTGATCAATGTGGGTGGCGTTGCGCTGTTTGCCGGTGGCGTAGTCGACTCTGACCAGGCGCTGCTGGAGCATTTGCGGCGTCTTCCCGGGCTGGCACTGAGTGCCTGTCGACTGGTCAGCGTACGCAGCGCTGAAGAGACCGAGAAACTCGTGTCTGCTCTTGTTCAGGGCTTCTCGATCCATCCTGTCTGTGCCGCTCCTGCGCGAGAGTTGGCGGGAGTTGTGAATGGCTATGATGACTATGAGCGCCTCGGGCTGGATCGCTGGCTTGCGTTCGTAGGGGCTTATCATGTTGCCCGCAAGGCCTGCCTGGTCATCGATCTGGGGACTGCAGTGACCTCGGACTTTGTCGATGCGAGCGGTCAGCACCTGGGTGGCTTCATCTGTCCGGGTATGCCGTTGATGCGCAATCAGCTACGCACCCACACGCGACGTATTCGATACGATGATGCGGCAGCCGAGCGTGCGCTCGTCAGTTTTGTGCCGGGGCGTGCAACCGCCGAGGCTGTCGAGCGTGGTTGCTCCTTGATGTTGCGAGGTTTTGCGCTGACGCAGCTGGATCTTGCCCGGAGCTACTGGGGTGATGATTTTTGTGTGTTCGTAACCGGTGGTGATGCCGCGCTGGTTGAAGGTGTGCTTACTGATGTTCGAGTGGTGCCTGACCTGGTTTTCGTCGGTTTGGCTCTGGCCTGTCCGTTACGCTGAGGTTTTTATGCGTTGGCTATTCCTTTTGTTGTTGATGTTGAATGCCTTCTACTACATCTGGCATCAACAAGAAGCTCCTCTGCGCGCCAAGGAGGTGCTGCCTCTGTCGCTGTATCGCGCTCCCCAGCAGGATATCCGCCTGCTCAGCGAGTCCGATCTGGGCCATGCCTCTCGTGAGGCGCAAACCAATTGTGTCTATCTGGGAGGTTTTCCTCGCCAGGAGGATGCGCGAGCTGTCGAGCAGCGTCTCAATAGCCTGGATATCCAGTCGCAGTTTCAGGTTTTACAGACGTCTGGTGTGAGTGGTTACTGGCTCAGGATTTCGCCAGAGAGTCGACGTCTGGTCGGGGATGGCGTGGTCAATCAGCTGCTTCAGGATTTTCCGCAATTAAAAAACAAAATAATGTCTTGTGAGGGCATTGCAACTGCGGAGTAGTTTGCATAGAATGGCGCCCGCTTCGCAGTGAGGTGTAAACCTCGCAAGTGAAGCTTGTAGTAGTCAACGCATGTAACCTCAGGTTTTTAATGAGAAAAAGGTTGACAGAAGGGTAGCATGAGTTGAGAATGCTGCCTCGCTTAGGAGGGGTTCCCGAGCGGCCAAAGGGATCAGACTGTAAATCTGACGTCTACGACTTCGAAGGTTCGAATCCTTCCCCCTCCACCATATTTAGCGCGATCTGCAAATTGCGCGGGTATAGTTTAGTGGTAGAACCTCAGCCTTCCAAGCTGATGATGCGGGTTCGATTCCCGCTACCCGCTCCATGTTTGTGGTTCTTGCAAAGTGTTTCGCTCTTGTAGCTCAGTTGGTAGAGCACACCCTTGGTAAGGGTGAGGTCAGCGGTTCAAATCCGCTCAAGAGCTCCATTGCTAAAGGCAGATATGAAAATATCTGCCTTTGTTTTAAGTAGCTTCGCTTTTGAAGTGTTGCGCTTAAAGCATTTGGTGGTGGCCTGCAGCATCTGCTGGTCGCTTCTGAATGAGTTGTTGAAAAACTTTTGTCAGGTCCGCATAATGGTCGGCCTGATTTCGCTTTTAGGTCAGTAGCTCAATTGGCAGAGCGACGGTCTCCAAAACCGTAGGTTGGGGGTTCGATTCCCTCCTGACCTGCCAGATTTCCTAGATGTAATCTGGCTTTCTTTTCACAGGATCTCCGTAGATGAATCCCAAGGCTGAAGCATCAGACTCGCGCTTTGACTCGCTTAAGTGGCTCCTGGTAGTCGCTTTGGTTGTCGTAGGTGTTGTCGGTAATCAGTATTACTCGTCCGCCCCGATTCTGTATCGCGTTCTGGCGCTTCTTGCGCTTGCTGCTGTTGCTGCATTTGTTGGTCTTCAAACCGGCAAGGGTAAAGCCTTTTTTGTCCTGGCAAAAGAAGCGCGCGCAGAGATCCGTAAAGTCGTATGGCCTACTCGCCAAGAAACCACGCAAACCACTCTGATTGTTGTGGCTGTTGTGTTGGTCATGGCGTTGCTGTTGTGGGGGCTCGATTCCCTGCTCGGCTGGCTTGTTTCCTTGATAGTTGGCTAAGGGTGTCCCGTGGCTAAGCGTTGGTACGTAGTGCATGCTTACTCGGGTTACGAGAAGCATGTCATGCGCTCTTTGATCGAGCGTGTGAAGCTGGCAGGCATGGAAGATGGCTTCGGCGAAATTCTGGTTCCCACTGAAGAAGTGGTTGAAATGCGTAATGGCCAGAAGCGCAAAAGCGAGCGTAAATTCTTCCCTGGATATGTGCTTGTACAGATGGAAATGAATGAGGGTACTTGGCACTTGGTCAAGGACACTCCTCGCGTCATGGGCTTCATTGGCGGTACTGCCGATAAGCCAGCTCCAATCACCGACAAAGAAGCAGAAGCAATTCTGCGTCGTGTTGCTGATGGCAGCGATAAGCCGAAGCCAAAAACACTATTCGAGCCGGGTGAGGTTGTACGTGTCACCGACGGTCCGTTTGCTGATTTTAATGGCACGGTCGAAGAAGTTAACTACGAAAAGAGCCGTATCCAAGTGGCTGTGCTCATTTTCGGACGTTCTACTCCGGTAGAGCTGGAGTTCAGTCAGGTCGAAAAGGCATAACTGAGCTGGAATCCCATACCCCGCAGCCTAAGGCTGTGGGGTTTTTTCGTCACTGGGATATACGTGTAAGTAGCCGGGGAGCCTTGATTGGCGTTTGAACCCGTAATTGGAGTGCCTCATGGCCAAGAAGATAACCGCATACATCAAGCTGCAAGTGAAAGCCGCTCAGGCTAACCCTAGCCCGCCAGTTGGTCCTGCTCTGGGTCAGCACGGTGTGAACATCATGGAATTCTGTAAAGCATTCAACGCCCGTACTCAGGGTCTTGAGCCAGGCTTGCCGACTCCAGTGATCATCACTGTATACAGCGACCGTAGCTTCACTTTTGAAACAAAAAGTACCCCTGCCTCGGTTCTGCTGAAGAAAGCTGCAGGTTTGACCAGCGGCTCGGCTCGTCCGAACACCGTTAAGGTTGGCACCGTGACTCGTGCTCAGCTGGAAGATATCGCCAAGGCCAAAAGTGCCGATCTGACAGCTGCTGACCTGGAAGCGGCCGTGCGTACTATCGCCGGTTCCGCTCGTAGCATGGGCCTTAACGTGGAGGGTGTGTAATGGCTAAGTTGACCAAACGTCAAAAGGCAATCGCTAGCAAGCTGGAAGCTGGCAAGGTCTACAACTTCGTAGACGCTGCTGCTCTGCTGACCGAGCTGTCTACCGTCAAGTTCAGCGAGTCTGTAGACGTTGCTGTTAATCTGGGCGTTGACCCTCGTAAGTCCGACCAGGTTGTTCGTAGCGCAACCGTTCTGCCGCACGGTACCGGTAAAACCGTACGTGTTGCTGTCTTCACCCAGGGCCCGGCTGCTGAAGCTGCTCTGGCTGCTGGTGCTGATCGTGTCGGCATGGACGATCTGGCTGCCGAAATGAAAGCTGGCGACCTGAACTATGACGTAGTTATTGCTTCTCCTGATGCAATGCGTGTTGTAGGTCAACTGGGTCAGGTTCTGGGTCCACGTGGCCTGATGCCTAACCCTAAAGTCGGCACTGTTACTCCTGACGTTGCTAACGCCGTCAAGAATGCCAAGGCTGGTCAGGTTCGTTATCGCACCGACAAAAACGGCATCATCCACACTTCCGTTGGCAAGGTCGGTTTCGACGCCGTCAAGCTGAAGGAAAACGTTGAAGCTCTGATCGCTGATCTCAAGCGCATCAAGCCAGCTTCCTCGAAAGGCATTTATGTCAAGCGCGTTACCCTGAGCACCACCATGGGCCCAGGCCTGGTCATCGACCAAGGCTCCCTGGACGCGTAAGACAGACGTAACACAGTTTTGTGTTACTAAAGATTGGGGTCCCTGCCTGGCGGGGGCTATCCAAGACCGTAGGCGACGCAAGTCTTAAACCTCAAGCCTACGCAGATGGTGCTCCCGGTTCCTTACCGAATCAGACACCAAAACGACATCCGGCCCTGGCCAGATGAAACGGTAACAAGCAGGAGTTAAACCCGTGGCAATTAAACTCGAAGACAAGAAGGCCATCGTCGCTGAAGTCAACGAGGCTGCCAAAGTCGCTCTGTCTGCTGTCGTGGCTGATGCCCGTGGCGTGACAGTAGGCGCAATGACCGGACTCCGTAAAGAGGCCCGTGAAGCTGGCGTATACGTGCGTGTAGTACGTAACACCCTGCTCAAGCGCGCTGTTGAAGGTACTGATTACAGTGTCCTCAACGATGCGTTCACAGGCCCGACCTTGATCGCGTTCTCCAATGAACATCCTGGCGCTGCTGCGCGTTTGTTCAAAGAGTTTGCGAAAGGTCAGGACAAGTTCGAGATCAAGGCAGCTGCGTTCGAGGGCAAGTTCCTCGCAGCTAATCAGATCGACGTACTGGCAACCTTGCCGACCCGTGACGAAGCAATTTCCCAGCTGATGAGCGTGATTCAAGGCGCTACCAGCAAATTGGCTCGTACTCTGGCGGCTGTTCGCGACCAGAAAGAAGCTGCCGCAGCCTAAGGCTGAGCACTTTTTCTCGCGTATTTTTGTTTATTTCGATGGTCGCGTAGGCCGTCCCCCAATTCAGGAATTAGATTCATGTCTATCTCTCAAGACGATATCCTCAACGCAGTAGCCGAGATGTCCGTTCTGCAAGTCGTTGAGCTGATCAAAGCTTTCGAAGAAAAATTCGGCGTAACTGCCGCTGCTGCTTCGGCTGGTCCAGCTGTTGCTGCTGCTGTTGTTGAAGAGCAAACCGAATTCAACGTCATGCTGACCGAAGCTGGCGAGAAGAAAGTTAACGTTATTAAAGCAGTTCGTGAACTGACCGGTCTGGGCCTGAAAGAAGCCAAGGCAGTCGTTGACGGCGCTCCAGCAATGGTTCTGGAAGCAGTAGCTAAAGACGCTGCTGAAAAAGCCAAAGCTGCTCTGGAAGAAGCAGGCGCCAAAGTCGAGCTGAAATAAGCATCGATTTTGAACGTCCAGCCCACGCGTTAAGCGAAAGGCTGATGGCTGGTGGCTTTTGCCACCGGCCTTTTTCCGTTACGGACGATTGGCTTTGCCAGCGTCCCTAACGTGCAAGTACCACCAAGATGGTGGCGCAAACCAAGGGGTTTGCACGATTTTCTGGCTGCTTCCGTCGGAGGGAGCCAAACAAGCAGGTGACCAAGCTGGGGAACGCTGATGGCTTACTCATATACTGAGAAAAAACGTATCCGCAAGGACTTTAGCAAGTTGCCGGACGTAATGGATGTGCCGTATCTACTGGCCATCCAGCTGGATTCGTATCGCGAATTCCTGCAGGCGGGAGCGACCAAAGATCAGTTCCGCGACGTCGGTCTGCATGCAGCCTTCAAATCCGTTTTCCCGATCATCAGCTACTCCGGCAATGCTGCGCTGGAGTATGTAGGTTATCGCTTGGGCGAACCGGCATTTGATGTCAAAGAGTGCGTGCTGCGCGGTGTGACTTACGCTGTACCTCTGCGAGTCAAGGTCCGTCTGATCATTTTCGACAAAGAATCGTCGAACAAAGCGATCAAGGACATCAAAGAGCAAGAAGTCTACATGGGTGAAATCCCCCTGATGACTGAAAACGGTACCTTCGTAATCAACGGTACCGAGCGCGTTATTGTGTCCCAGCTTCACCGTTCGCCAGGCGTATTCTTCGACCACGACCGTGGCAAGACGCATAGCTCCGGCAAGCTGCTGTACTCCGCTCGCATCATTCCTTACCGCGGTTCGTGGCTGGACTTCGAGTTCGATCCGAAAGACTGCGTATTCGTCCGTATCGACCGTCGTCGCAAGCTGCCTGCTTCCGTACTGCTGCGCGCCCTTGGTTATACAACCGAGCAAGTGCTTGATGCGTTCTACACCACCAACGTTTTCCACGTTCGCGGCGAAAACCTGAGCCTGGAGCTGGTACCTCAGCGCCTGCGTGGTGAGATTGCCGTCCTCGATATCCTGGACGCCAACGGCAAGGTTATTGTCGAGCAAGGTCGCCGTATTACCGCTCGTCACATCAACCAGCTGGAAAAAGCCGGTATCAAAGAGCTGGAAGTGCCGCTGGACTACGTCCTGGGCCGCACTACCGCCAAGGTCATCGTGCACCCGGCGACTGGCGAAATCATCGCTGAGTGCAACACCGAGCTGAACACTGAAATCCTGGCAAAAATCGCCAAGGCTCAGGTTGTCCGCATCGAAACGTTGTACACCAACGACATCGATTGCGGTCCGTTCATCTCCGACACATTGAAGATCGATTCCACCGGCAACCAACTGGAAGCCCTGGTAGAAATCTATCGCATGATGCGTCCTGGCGAGCCGCCAACCAAGGATGCCGCCGAGACACTGTTCAACAACCTGTTCTTCAGTCCAGAGCGCTACGACCTGTCTGCTGTAGGTCGCATGAAGTTCAACCGTCGTATCGGTCGCACCGAGATCGAAGGTTCGGGCGTTCTGTGCAAGGAAGATATCGTTGCTGTTCTCAAGACTCTCGTCGATATCCGTAACGGTAAAGGCATTGTCGATGACATCGACCACCTCGGTAACCGTCGTGTTCGTTGCGTTGGCGAAATGGCCGAGAACCAGTTCCGGGTCGGTCTGGTCCGCGTAGAGCGTGCGGTCAAAGAGCGTCTGTCCATGGCAGAAAGCGAAGGCCTGATGCCTCAGGACCTGATCAACGCCAAGCCTGTCGCAGCGGCAGTCAAGGAGTTCTTCGGTTCCAGCCAGCTTTCCCAGTTCATGGACCAGAACAACCCGCTTTCCGAGATTACTCACAAGCGTCGTGTTTCTGCACTCGGCCCTGGTGGTCTGACTCGTGAGCGCGCCGGCTTTGAAGTTCGTGACGTACACCCGACTCACTACGGTCGTGTATGCCCGATTGAAACACCGGAAGGTCCGAACATCGGTCTGATCAACTCCCTGGCGGCCTATGCCCGCACCAACCAGTATGGTTTCCTCGAGAGCCCGTACCGCGTTGTGAAGGAAGGTCTGGTAACCGACGAAATCGTTTTCCTTTCGGCAATCGAAGAAGCGGACCACGTCATTGCACAGGCTTCGGCCGCAATGAACGACAAGCAGGAACTGATCGACGAGCTGGTAGCTGTTCGTCACCTGAACGAATTTACCGTCAAGGCGCCTGCCGACGTAACCCTGATGGACGTTTCGCCCAAGCAGGTAGTTTCGGTCGCAGCGTCCCTGATTCCGTTCCTTGAGCACGACGACGCCAACCGTGCGTTGATGGGCTCGAACATGCAGCGTCAGGCTGTACCAACCCTGCGTGCCGACAAGCCGTTGGTCGGTACCGGCATGGAGCGTAACGTTGCCCGTGACTCCGGCGTTTGTGTCGTTGCTCGTCGTGGTGGTGTGATCGACTCGGTTGATGCAAGCCGTATCGTTGTTCGTGTTGCCGATGACGAAGTTGAAACGGGCGAGGCGGGTGTAGATATCTACAACCTGACCAAGTACACCCGCTCCAACCAGAACACCTGCATCAACCAGCGTCCGCTGGTGAGCAAGGGTGATCGCGTTCAGCGCAGCGACATCATGGCTGATGGCCCGTCCACCGACATGGGTGAGCTGGCTCTGGGTCAGAACATGCGTATCGCGTTCATGGCCTGGAACGGTTTCAACTTCGAAGACTCCATCTGTCTGTCGGAGCGCGTTGTTCAGGAAGACCGTTTCACCACGATCCACATTCAGGAACTGACCTGTGTGGCGCGTGACACCAAGCTTGGCCCAGAGGAAATCACTGCAGACATCCCGAACGTGGGTGAAGCTGCGCTGAACAAGCTGGACGAAGCCGGTATCGTTTACGTAGGTGCCGAAGTCGGCGCTGGCGACATCCTGGTCGGCAAGGTCACTCCGAAAGGCGAGACCCAGCTGACCCCGGAAGAAAAACTGCTGCGCGCCATCTTCGGTGAGAAAGCCAGCGACGTTAAAGACACTTCCCTGCGTGTGCCGACCGGTACCAAAGGTACTGTCATCGACGTTCAGGTCTTCACCCGTGATGGTGTAGAGCGTGATGCTCGCGCGCTGTCCATCGAGAAGTCGCAACTCGACGAGATCCGCAAGGATCTGAACGAAGAGTTCCGTATTGTCGAAGGCGCTACTTTCGAGCGTCTGCGTGCTGCGCTGGTTGGTCGTGTAGTTGAAGGTGGCGCTGGCCTGAAAAAAGGTCAGGAAATCACTGATGAAGTCCTGGATGGTCTTGAGCATGGGCAGTGGTTCAAACTGCGTATGGCTGAAGATGCTCTGAACGAGCAGCTTGAAAAGGCTCAGGCTTACATCGTTGATCGTCGTCGCCTGCTCGATGACAAGTTTGAAGACAAGAAACGCAAGCTGCAGCAAGGCGATGACCTGGCTCCAGGCGTTCTGAAAATCGTCAAGGTCTACCTGGCAATCCGTCGTCGCATCCAGCCGGGCGACAAGATGGCCGGTCGTCACGGTAACAAGGGTGTGGTCTCCGTGATCATGCCGGTTGAAGACATGCCGCACGATGCCAACGGCACGCCGGTGGATATCGTCCTCAACCCGTTGGGCGTACCTTCGCGTATGAACGTTGGTCAGATTCTCGAAACTCACCTGGGCCTCGCGGCCAAAGGTCTGGGCGAGAAAATCAACCGCATGCTCGAAGAGCAGCGCAAGGTTGCTGAACTGCGTAAGTTCCTCAACGAGATCTACAACGAAATCGGTGGCCGCCAGGAAAGCCTGGATGACCTGTCCGACAAGGAAGTACAGGATCTCGCGAAGAACCTTCGTAACGGCGTGCCTATGGCAACTCCGGTGTTCGACGGTGCCAAGGAAAGTGAAATCAAGGCAATGCTCAAACTGGCAGATATGCCGGAAAGCGGCCAGATGCAACTGTTCGACGGCCGTACCGGCAACAAGTTCGAGCGTGCTGTAACAGTTGGCTACATGTACATGCTGAAGCTGAACCACTTGGTGGACGACAAGATGCACGCGCGTTCCACTGGTTCTTACAGCCTGGTTACCCAGCAGCCGCTGGGTGGTAAGGCGCAGTTCGGTGGTCAGCGTTTCGGGGAGATGGAAGTCTGGGCGCTGGAAGCATACGGCGCGGCGTACACTCTGCAAGAAATGCTCACAGTGAAGTCGGACGATGTGAACGGTCGGACCAAGATGTACAAGAACATCGTGGACGGCGATCACCGTATGGAGCCGGGCATGCCCGAGTCCTTCAACGTGTTGATCAAAGAAATCCGTTCGCTCGGTATCGATATCGATCTGGAAACCGAATAACACGTGACGCGATCGGGGGCAGGGCGGTATTGCCTGCTCCCTGCTCCGCCAGGAGGAAAGGCCTTGAAAGACCTACTGAATTTGCTGAAAAACCAGGGTCAAGTCGAAGAATTCGACGCGATCCGTATCGGGTTGGCGTCGCCTGAGATGATCCGTTCGTGGTCGTTCGGTGAAGTTAAAAAGCCGGAAACCATCAACTACCGTACGTTCAAGCCTGAGCGTGATGGCCTGTTCTGCGCCAAGATCTTTGGCCCGGTCAAGGATTACGAGTGCCTGTGCGGTAAGTACAAGCGCCTGAAGCATCGTGGTGTCATCTGCGAGAAGTGCGGTGTTGAAGTCGCACTGGCCAAGGTTCGTCGTGAGCGCATGGCGCACATCGAACTGGCTTCGCCGGTTGCCCACATCTGGTTCCTGAAGTCCCTGCCGTCCCGTATCGGCCTGCTGATGGACATGACCCTGCGTGATATCGAGCGCGTTCTCTACTTCGAGAGCTATGTCGTTATCGATCCAGGCATGACCACCCTTGAAAAAGGTCAGCTGCTGAATGACGAGCAGTATTTCGAAGCGCTGGAAGAGTTCGGTGATGATTTCGATGCCCGCATGGGTGCCGAAGCCGTCCGCGAACTGCTGCACGCTATCGATCTGGAGCACGAGATTGGCCGTCTGCGTGAAGAGATTCCGCAAACCAACTCCGAAACCAAAATCAAGAAGCTGTCCAAGCGTCTGAAACTGATGGAAGCCTTCCAGGGTTCGGGCAACCTGCCTGAGTGGATGGTTCTGACCGTTCTGCCGGTTCTGCCGCCAGATCTGCGTCCATTGGTTCCGCTGGATGGTGGCCGTTTCGCGACTTCCGACCTCAACGATCTGTATCGTCGAGTGATCAACCGTAACAACCGCTTGAAGCGTCTGCTCGATCTGTCCGCTCCGGACATCATCGTGCGCAACGAAAAGCGTATGTTGCAGGAAGCTGTCGATGCGCTGCTCGACAACGGTCGCCGTGGTCGCGCTATTACCGGTTCCAACAAGCGTCCTCTGAAATCCCTGGCCGACATGATCAAGGGTAAACAAGGTCGTTTCCGTCAGAACTTGCTCGGTAAGCGTGTTGACTACTCCGGTCGTTCGGTAATTACCGTTGGTCCGACCCTGCGTCTGCACCAGTGCGGTCTGCCGAAAAAGATGGCTCTCGAGCTGTTCAAGCCGTTCATTTTCGGCAAGCTGGAAATGCGTGGCCTGGCCACGACCATCAAAGCTGCCAAGAAGATGGTCGAGCGCGAGCTGCCAGAAGTCTGGGACGTTCTCGCTGAAGTGATTCGCGAACACCCGGTACTCCTCAACCGTGCACCGACTCTTCACCGTCTGGGTATCCAGGCGTTCGAGCCGGTCCTGATTGAAGGCAAGGCGATCCAGCTTCACCCTCTGGTCTGTGCTGCGTACAACGCCGACTTCGACGGTGACCAGATGGCTGTTCACGTACCGCTGACGCTGGAAGCCCAGCTCGAAGCGCGTGCGCTGATGATGTCTACCAACAACATCCTTTCGCCAGCGAACGGTGAGCCAATCATCGTTCCTTCGCAGGACGTTGTACTGGGTCTGTACTACATGACCCGTGAAGCGATCAACGCCAAGGGCGAAGGTCGTGTGTTTGCGGACCTGCAGGAAGTCGACCGCGTATTCCGCGCCGGCGAAGCTGCTCTGCACGCCAAGGTCAAAGTCCGTATCCATGAAACGGTCAACGATCGTGATGGCGGCAGCGTCAAGAACACCCGTATTGTCGACACTACCGTCGGCCGTGCGTTGCTGTTCCAGGTGGTTCCGGCCGGCCTGTCCTACGACGTCGTCAACCAGCCGATGAAGAAGAAGGCGATCTCCAAGCTCATCAACCAGTGCTATCGCGTGGTTGGTCTGAAAGAGACCGTTATCTTTGCTGACCAGTTGATGTACACCGGTTTTGCCTATTCGACCATTTCGGGTGTTTCGATCGGTGTTAACGACTTCGTTATCCCGGACGAGAAAGCTCGCATCATCGACGCGGCTACCGAAGAAGTTAAAGAGATCGAAAGTCAGTACGCCTCGGGTCTGGTTACTCAGGGCGAGAAGTACAACAAGGTGATCGACCTCTGGTCCAAGGCCAACGATGAAGTCTCCAAGGCGATGATGTCGAACCTCTCGAAAGAGAAGGTTGTCGATCGCCACGGTGAGACTGTTGACCAGGAATCGTTCAACTCGATGTACATGATGGCTGACTCCGGCGCCCGGGGCTCTGCTGCTCAGATCCGTCAGTTGGCCGGTATGCGTGGTCTGATGGCCAAGCCGGACGGCTCGATCATCGAGACGCCGATTACTGCGAACTTCCGTGAAGGCTTGAGCGTACTTCAGTACTTCATCTCGACTCACGGTGCTCGTAAAGGTCTGGCGGATACCGCGTTGAAAACCGCGAACTCCGGTTACCTGACCCGTCGTCTGGTGGATGTTGCCCAGGATCTGGTCGTTACCGAAGTTGATTGCGGTACCGAACATGGCCTGCTGATGACTCCGCACATTGAAGGCGGTGACGTTGTAGAGCCACTGGGTGAGCGCGTTCTGGGTCGAGTCATTGCCCGTGACGTATTCAAGCCAGGCACCGAAGACGTCATCGTGCCTGCTGGCACTCTGGTAGACGAGAAGTGGGTCGAGTTCATCGAGCTGAACAGCATCGACGAAGTAATCGTTCGTTCGCCAATCAGCTGCGAAACCCGCTACGGCATCTGCGCCAAGTGCTACGGTCGTGATCTGGCTCGTGGTCACCAGGTGAACATCGGTGAAGCTGTCGGCGTTATCGCTGCCCAGTCGATCGGTGAGCCGGGTACCCAGCTGACCATGCGTACGTTCCACATCGGTGGTGCTGCAAGCCGGACCTCGGCTGCCGACAGCGTCCAGGTGAAGAACGGCGGTACTGTTCGCCTGCACAACCTCAAGCACGTTGAGCGTGTCGACGGCCATCTGGTTGCCGTATCGCGTTCGGGCGAGCTGGCTATCGCTGATGACTTCGGTCGTGAGCGTGAGCGTTACAAGCTGCCTTACGGTGCAGTGATTTCGGTGAAGGAAGGCGACAAGGTCGACGCTGGTTCGATCGTGGCCAAGTGGGATCCGCACACCCACCCAATCGTCACCGAGATGAAAGGTACCGTGACCTACGTGGGCATGGAAGAAGGCATCACGATCAAGCGTCAGACAGACGAATTGACCGGTATGACCAACATTGAAGTTCTCGACGCCAAAGACCGTCCAGCTGCCGGTAAGGACATCCGTCCTGCCGTGAAGATGGTTGGCCTGGATGGCAAGGATCTGCTGTTGCCTGGTACCGACGTACCGGCCCAGTACTTCCTGCCAGCCAACGCCCTGGTCGGTGTTGCGGACGGTGCGCAGATCGCGATCGGTGATGTTATCGCTCGTATCCCGCAAGAAACCTCGAAAACCCGTGACATCACCGGTGGTCTGCCGCGTGTTGCCGACCTGTTCGAGGCTCGTCGTCCGAAAGAGGCGTCGATTCTTGCTGAAGTCAGCGGCACCATCGCGTTCGGTAAAGAGACCAAGGGCAAGCGTCGCCTGGTCATTACCCCGAACGACGGTAGCGATCCGTACGAAGAGCTGATCCCGAAATGGCGTCACCTGAACGTCTTCGAGGGTGAGCAGGTAAACCGTGGTGAAGTTATTTCCGACGGTCCTAGCGATCCGCACGACATCCTGCGTCTGTTGGGTGTCAGCGCTCTCGCCAAGTACATCGTCAACGAGATCCAGGACGTTTATCGTCTGCAAGGCGTGAAGATCAACGACAAGCACATCGAGACCATCCTGCGTCAGATGCTGCGCAAGGTTGAGATTGCCGAGTCTGGCGATTCGAGTTTCATCAAGGGCGACCAGATGGAGCTGACTCACGTTCTGGTAGAGAACGAGCGTCTGAGCACGGAAGACAAGTTCGTCTCCAAGTTCACTCGTGTATTGCTGGGTATCACCAAGGCTTCCCTGTCCACTGAGTCGTTCATCTCCGCGGCCTCCTTCCAGGAGACAACCCGCGTACTGACCGAAGCAGCTGTGACTGGCAAGCGTGACTACCTGCGCGGCCTGAAGGAAAACGTGGTCGTGGGTCGTCTGATCCCGGCCGGTACCGGTCTGGCGTACCACAGCGAGCGTAAACGTCGCCGTGATATCGACAAACCGTTGCGTGTCAGCGCGAGCGAAGTAGAAGCCGCTCTGACTGAAGCGTTGAACTCCAGCGGTAATTAAGAGTAAAGCCTCGGCGTTTTCTTCTGATGAATTGCAGCATTTTGTTGCGTTCGCCGGAGGAAGACGTCGGGGCTTTGCCTTGACTGGGGGCAGGATCCTCTTTAGACTCTTGTACCCCTAAATTTGGCGGGACTTCTGTCCTGTCATTTGCTTTTCTTGTAAGACAATAGCGTCGCAAGACAACAGTGGAGCTAGTAGATGGCAACTATCAACCAGCTGGTACGTCAGCCGCGTAAGCGTATCGTCGAGAAATCCGACGTGCCTGCGCTGCAGAACTGCCCGCAACGTCGCGGTGTGTGCACTCGTGTGTATACCACCACGCCGAAAAAACCTAACTCGGCATTGCGTAAAGTCTGCCGTGTGCGCCTGACCAACGGTTTCGAGGTTTCCTCGTACATCGGTGGTGAAGGTCACAACCTGCAAGAGCACAGCGTGGTACTGATCCGTGGCGGTCGTGTAAAAGACTTGCCAGGTGTTCGCTATCACACCGTTCGTGGTTCTTTGGATACTTCCGGCGTTAAAGGTCGTAACCAGGGTCGCTCGAAATACGGTACCAAGAAGCCTAAGTAGTATTTGGTTTCTGTTTGAATTTGCAGATTTCTATTTTTCTGAGTCGATAAGAGTAAGGTCGGACGCATTCCTCAGGGGATGGTGGTTCCGAGCTAACCTGAAGACCGTTTGAGGGCTTATCCATGCCAAGAAGACGCGTAGCAGCCAAGCGCGAAGTGCTTGACGATCCAAAATACGGAAGCCAAATCCTGGCCAAGTTCATGAACCACGTGATGGAAAGCGGCAAGAAAGCCGTTGCCGAGCGTATCGTTTATGGCGCGCTGGACAAGGTTAAAGAACGCAAGAACAGCGACCCCCTGGAAATCTTCGAGAAAGCTCTCGACGCCATCGCTCCGCTGGTCGAAGTAAAGTCGCGCCGTGTAGGCGGTGCTACTTACCAGGTTCCGGTTGAAGTTCGTCCTTCCCGTCGTAATGCATTGGCAATGCGCTGGCTGGTAGACTTCGCGCGCAAGCGCGGTGAGAAGTCTATGGCTCTGCGTTTGGCTGGCGAACTGCTGGACGCCGCCGAAGGTAAAGGTGCTGCAGTTAAGAAGCGTGAAGACGTGCACCGTATGGCTGAAGCCAACAAGGCTTTCTCGCACTACCGCTTCTAATTTTAGCGTCACTAATTTTGCGAGGGCTTTATGGCTCGTACAACCGATATTAAACGCTACCGTAACATTGGTATCGTTGCTCACGTGGACGCGGGTAAAACCACGACTACTGAGCGCGTCCTGTTCTATACAGGCGTGAACCACAAAATGGGCGAGGTGCATGATGGCGCCGCGACCATGGACTGGATGGTGCAGGAGCAGGAGCGGGGTATTACCATTACTTCCGCTGCTACTACCGCCTTCTGGGAAGGTTCGGTCAAGCAGTTCCCGAAACACCGCTTCAACATCATCGATACCCCTGGCCACGTTGACTTCACTATTGAAGTAGAGCGTTCGCTGCGCGTACTCGACGGCGCTGTCGTTGTGTTCTGCGGTACCTCGGGTGTTGAGCCTCAGTCGGAAACCGTATGGCGTCAAGCCAACAAGTACGGTGTTCCACGTCTTGTTTACGTAAACAAGATGGACCGTGCCGGTGCCAACTTCCTGCGCGTGATCGGCCAGATCAAGCAGCGTCTGGGTCACACTCCTGTGCCTATTCAGCTGGCAATCGGTGCTGAAGACAACTTCCAGGGTCAGATCGATCTGATGTCCATGGAAGCTGTTTACTGGAATGATGCCGACAAGGGCATGGCTCCACGTCGCGAAGCTATCCCTGCTGAACTGCAGGAGCTGGCTGAAGAGTGGCGCAGCAACATGGTTGAGGCAGCTGCCGAAGCCAACGAAGAGCTGATGAACAAGTACCTCGAGGGTGAAGAGCTCTCCATCGAGGAAATCAAGGGCGCTCTGCGTCAGCGTACAATCGCTGGTGAAATCGTTCTTGCTGTTTGCGGTTCCTCTTTCAAGAACAAGGGTGTTCCCCTGGTTCTCGACGCCGTTATCGACTACCTGCCGGCACCTGTCGACATTCCAGCCATCAAGGGTTCCGATCCGGATGACGAGACTGTCGAAATGGAGCGTCATGCAGACGACAACGAGCCGTTCTCGGCTCTGGCGTTCAAGATCGCTACCGACCCATTCGTGGGTACCTTGACCTTTGCTCGCGTTTACTCGGGCGTGTTGAGCTCCGGCGATGGCGTGATCAACTCGGTAAAAGGCAAGAAAGAGCGCGTTGGTCGTATGGTGCAAATGCATGCGAACACCCGTGAAGAGATCAAAGAGGTTCGCGCTGGCGACATCGCGGCTCTGATCGGCATGAAGGATGTCACCACTGGTGATACCCTCTGCTCGTCTGATAAGCCAATCATCCTGGTTCGTATGGACTTCCCGGAGCCGGTTATCTCGGTTGCCGTTGAGCCAAAAACCAAGGATGACCAGGAAAAAATGGGTATCGCTCTGGGCAAACTCGCTCAGGAAGACCCTTCTTTCCGCGTCAAGACTGATGAAGAGACTGGTCAAACGATCATCTCTGGCATGGGCGAATTGCACCTGGACATCCTGGTTGACCGGATGCGCCGTGAGTTCAACGTCGAAGCCAACATCGGTAAACCACAAGTTTCCTATCGTGAGAAGATCACGAAGGCTTGTGAGATCGAAGGCAAGTTCGTTCGTCAGTCCGGCGGTCGTGGTCAGTTTGGCCATTGCTGGATCCGTTTTGCTCCTGCTGATGAAGGTCAGGAAGGTCTGCAATTCGTGAACGAAGTGGTTGGTGGTGTTGTTCCTAAGGAATACATCCCTGCCATCCAGAAAGGCATCGAAGAGCAGATGAAGAACGGTGTTGTTGCCGGCTATCCGCTGATCGGCCTGAAGGCTACCGTTTTCGATGGTTCTTACCACGACGTCGACTCCAACGAGATGGCGTTCAAGGTGGCGGCCTCCATGGCGACCAAGCAACTGGCTACCAAAGGTGGCGGTGTTGTTCTTGAGCCGATCATGAAGGTTGAAGTTGTAACACCTGAGGACTACATGGGTGACGTGATGGGTGACCTGAACCGTCGTCGTGGTCTGATCCAGGGTATGGAAGATACGGTTTCCGGCAAGGTTATCCGCGCCGAAGTTCCGTTGGGTGAGATGTTCGGTTATGCGACCGACGTCCGCTCCATGTCTCAGGGTCGCGCGAGCTACTCTATGGAATTCTCCAAATACTCCGAAGCTCCGTCGAATGTCGTCGAAGCTATCGTTAAAAAACAAGGCTGATTCAGCCCCTTTAGGCTAGGAGTTCACTGTCGTGGCTAAAGAAAAATTTGAACGTAACAAACCGCACGTCAACGTTGGCACCATCGGTCACGTTGACCACGGTAAAACCACTCTGACCGCTGCTCTGACTCGCGTTTGTTCCGAAGTTTTCGGTTCGGCTAAAGTCGACTTCGACAAAATCGACAGCGCGCCAGAAGAAAAGGCTCGTGGTATCACCATCAACACTGCACACGTAGAGTACGATTCGTCCGTACGTCACTACGCGCACGTTGACTGCCCAGGTCACGCCGACTACGTCAAGAACATGATCACCGGTGCTGCCCAGATGGACGGCGCTATCCTGGTTTGTTCGGCTGCCGATGGTCCGATGCCACAAACTCGTGAGCACATCCTGCTGTCCCGTCAGGTTGGCGTTCCGTACATCGTTGTCTTCCTGAACAAGGCTGACATGGTTGACGACGCTGAGCTGCTGGAACTGGTCGAAATGGAAGTTCGCGATCTGCTGAGCACCTACGACTTCCCAGGTGACGATACTCCTATCATCATCGGTTCGGCTCTGATGGCTCTGAACGGCCAAGACGACAACGAAATGGGTACTTCGGCTGTCAAGAAGCTGGTTGAAACTCTGGACAGCTACATCCCAGAGCCGGAGCGCGCTATCGACAAGCCGTTCCTGATGCCAATCGAAGACGTATTCTCGATCTCCGGTCGCGGTACTGTTGTAACTGGTCGTGTTGAGCGTGGCATCATCAAGATCCAGGAAGAAGTAGAAATCGTAGGTCTGCGTGACACTACCAAGACTACTTGCACTGGCGTTGAGATGTTCCGCAAGCTGCTGGACGAAGGTCGTGCTGGTGAGAACTGTGGCGTTCTGCTGCGTGGCACCAAGCGTGACGACGTTGAGCGTGGCCAGGTTCTGGTCAAGCCAGGCACCGTCAAGCCGCACACTCAGTTCGAAGCTGAAATCTACGTTCTGAGCAAAGAAGAAGGTGGTCGTCATACTCCTTTCTTCAAAGGCTATCGTCCACAGTTCTACTTCCGTACTACCGACGTAACTGGTAGCTGCGAACTGCCGGAAGGCGTAGAAATGGTTATGCCAGGTGATAACGTTAAAGTTTCCGTTACCCTGATCAAGCCAATCGCAATGGAAGACGGTCTGCGTTTCGCTATTCGTGAAGGCGGTCGTACCGTCGGCGCTGGCGTCGTAGCCAAAATCATCGCCTAAGCGTTGATTCCAGAAAAAGCCTCCGCTTGCGGGGGCTTTTTTATTGGGTTGACACTCTGGTATCTCGTCTATAGAATTGCGCCTCCTTTTAACGGGCGTATTGCGCTCGGTGGGAACAGCAATCTGGAGTCTGAAATCCAATGCAAAATCAGCAAATCCGTATCAGGTTGAAGGCTTTTGACCATCGCCTGATCGACCAATCAACCCAGGAAATCGTGGAAACCGCGAAACGTACTGGTGCACAGGTGCGTGGTCCGATTCCACTGCCGACCCGTAAAGAGCGGTTCACCGTTCTGGTCTCTCCGCACGTCAACAAAGACGCGCGCGACCAGTACGAGATCCGTACTCATAAGCGCGTACTGGACATCGTCCAGCCAACGGATAAAACCGTTGATGCTCTTATGAAGCTTGATCTTGCGGCCGGTGTGGAAGTACAGATCAGCCTCGGCTAAGACTTGGGTCTTAGTCGTGTAACGCTCTGAAATGGGCGGCCATAGCGGGTGAAAGCCCCGTACACTCATGAGGTTTACAACATGACTATTGGTGTAGTCGGTCGTAAATGCGGTATGACCCGTATTTTCACCGAAGAAGGTGTCTCCATTCCGGTCACGGTCATTGAGATCGAGCCGAATCGCGTCACTCAGTTCAAAACCGAAGAAACCGATGGCTATCGTGCAGTGCAAGTCACTGTCGGCGAGCGTCGCGCTTCGCGTGTTACAGCCGCTCAGGCTGGCCACTTCGCCAAGGCGAACGTAGCTGCCGGTCGTACTGTCATGGAATTCCGTCTTGAAGAAGGCGAGTACCAGGCTGGCGATCAGATCAACGCTGAAATCTTCGCTGCTGGTCAACTGGTTGATGTAACCGGTCAGTCCAAGGGTAAAGGCTTCCAGGGTACGATCAAGCGCTGGAATTTCCGTGGTCAGGATAACACCCACGGTAACTCCGTCTCCCACCGCGTCCCGGGCTCTATCGGCCAGTGCCAGACTCCTGGTCGTGTATTCAAGGGCAAGAAAATGTCCGGTCATATGGGCGCTGAGCGCGTGACCGTGCAGTCCCTGGAAGTAGTGCGCGTGGACGCTGAACGCAATCTGTTGTTGGTCAAGGGCGCTGTTCCTGGCGCTACTGGCGGCAACCTGGTTGTACGTCCAGCAGCCAAGGCTCGCGGTTAAGGGGAAGCTGACATGCAATTAAATGTAAATGACGCTCAAGCAATCGAAGTTTCCGAACTGACATTTGGCGGCGAATTCAACGAGACGCTGGTTCACCAGGCAGTCGTGGCCTACATGGCTGGCGGTCGTCAGGGTAGCAAGCAGCAAAAGACCCGTTCTGACGTTTCCGGTGGCGGTAAGCGCCCATGGCGTCAAAAGGGTACTGGTCGCGCTCGTGCCGGTACTATCCGTAGCCCAATCTGGCGTGGCGGTGGTACTACTTTCGCAGCACGTCCACAGGATCACTCTCAGAAGCTCAACAAGAAGATGTATCGCGCAGCTCTGCGCTCCATCCTTGCTGAACTGGTTCGTACTGATCGTCTGGTCGTGGTTCAGGATTTCGCTGTTGAAGCACCGAAAACCAAAGACTTGCTTGGCAAGCTGAACGGCATGGGTCTGACTGATGTTCTGATCGTGTCCGACGCTGTTGACCAGAATCTGTACCTGGCTGCTCGTAACCTGCCGCACGTAGATGTACGTGACGTTCAAGGTTCCGATCCAGTTAGTCTGATCGCATACGACAAAGTGTTGATCACTGTGTCGGCCGTGAAGAAATTCGAGGAGCTGCTGGGATGAACCAGGAACGCGTATTTAAAGTTCTACTTGGCCCGCACGTTTCCGAAAAGGCCACGGTTCTGGCTGACAAGAAAGGCCAGTTCGTTTTCAAGGTTGCTACCGATGCAACCAAGCTGGAAATCAAGAAGGCCGTCGAAAGCCTGTTCAGCGTGAAAGTAGAGCGTGTTACTACCCTGAATGTTCTGGGTAAGAGCAAGCGCACTGCTCGCGGTCTGGGCAAGCGTAATGACTGGAAGAAGGCAGTTATCTCCCTTCAGCCAGGCCAAGATCTCGATTTCAGCAGCAGTGCTGAGTAAGGAAGGGGTGCATCATGGCAATCGTTAAATGCAAACCGACTTCCCCTGGCCGCCGTTTTGTGGTCAAGGTGGTCAACCAGGAGCTGCATAAAGGCGCTCCTCACGCACCGCTGCTCGAGAAAAAATCGAAGACTGGTGGTCGTAACAACAATGGCCGTATCACTACACGTCACGTGGGTGGTGGTCATAAGCAGCACTATCGTTTGGTTGATTTCCGTCGCAACGACAAAGATGGCATCGCTGCCACTGTCGAGCGTATCGAATACGATCCAAACCGTACTGCTCACATCGCTTTGCTGCTGTACGCAGACGGCGAGCGCCGCTACATCATCGCCCCTAAAGGCGTGAGTGCTGGCGACCAGCTGATCGCTGGTGCCTTGGCTCCAATCAAGCCAGGTAACGCTCTTCAACTGCGCAACATTCCAGTTGGTAGCACCGTACACGGCATCGAACTGAAGCCAGGTAAAGGCGCTCAGATCGCTCGTTCCGCTGGTGCTTCTGCACAGCTGATCGCTCGTGAAGGTGTGTACGTTACCCTGCGTCTTCGTTCCGGTGAAATGCGTAAAGTACTGGCTGAATGCCGTGCAACGCTTGGCGAAGTCTCGAACTCCGAGCACAGCCTGCGTTCCCTGGGTAAAGCTGGTGCCAAACGCTGGCGTGGCGTTCGCCCAACCGTTCGTGGTGTTGCCATGAACCCGGTTGACCACCCACATGGTGGTGGTGAAGGTCGTACCTCTGGTGGTCGTCATCCGGTATCGCCGTGGGGCTTCCCGACTAAGGGCGCGAAGACTCGTGGTAATAAGCGTACCGACAAAATGATCGTCCGTCGTCGCAAGTAAATAGAGGGATACGACAGTGCCACGTTCTCTGAAAAAAGGTCCTTTTATTGATCTTCACCTACTGAAGAAGATCGAAGTGGCGGCGGAAAAGAACGATCGCAAACCAGTGAAAACCTGGTCGCGCCGTTCGATGATCCTGCCACAAATGGTCGGTCTGACCATTGCTGTGCATAACGGTCGTCAACATGTTCCAGTTCTCGTGAACGAAGACATGGTCGGCCATAAACTGGGCGAGTTTGCCGGTACCCGCACTTATCGTGGGCACGTGGCAGACAAGAAAGCCAAGCGTTAAGGGGTAAGGAACGATGGAAGTAGCCGCTAAGTTGTCGGGCGCTCGAATCTCCGCCCAGAAAGCCCGCTTGGTCGCCGACCAGATCCGCGGGAAGAAGGTGGGCGAAGCGCTCAACCTGTTGGCTTTCAGCAGTAAGAAAGCCGCCGAGATCCTGAAGAAAGTGCTGGAGTCGGCTGTAGCCAACGCCGAGCATAACGAAGGCGCAGACGTTGATGACCTGAAGGTCTCCACCGTTTTCGTCAACGAAGGGCGTTCGCTGAAGCGCATCATGCCACGTGCCAAAGGCCGTGCTGATCGCATCGTCAAGCGGTCTTGCCATATCACTGTCAAGGTCGCTGACAAGTAACGGAGTCGAAGAGATGGGTCAGAAAGTACATCCCATTGGCATTCGCCTGGGAATCGTCAAGGAGCACACCTCCGTCTGGTACGCAGACGGTCGCACTTACGCAGACTACCTGTTGGCAGATCTGCAGGTGCGTGAGTATCTCCAAGACAAACTAAAAAGCGCGTCCGTAAGCCGTATCGATATCCATCGTCCGGCTCAGACTGCACGTATCACCATCCACACCGCTCGTCCCGGCATCGTGATCGGCAAGAAAGGTGAAGATGTTGAGAAACTGCGTCAGGACCTGACCAAGCAAATGGGTGTGCCTGTGCACATCAATATCGAAGAGATCCGCAAGCCGGAGCTCGACGGTATGCTGGTTGCGCAGAGCGTAGCTCAGCAGCTGGAGCGTCGTGTAATGTTCCGTCGCGCCATGAAGCGCGCTGTACAGAACGCCATGCGCATTGGTGCCAAAGGCATCAAAATCCAAGTGAGCGGTCGTCTCGGCGGTGCTGAAATCGCACGTACTGAATGGTATCGCGAAGGTCGTGTGCCACTGCACACCCTGCGTGCCGACATCGACTATGCCAACTACGAAGCTCACACCACTTACGGTGTGATCGGTGTAAAGGTTTGGATCTTCAAAGGCGAAGTTATTGGTGGTCGCCAAGAAGAACTGAAACCACAAGCACCAGCGCCTCGTAAAAAAGCTGCTAAGTAAGGGGTACGCCAAATGTTGCAACCAAAGCGTACGAAGTTCCGCAAGCAAATGACCGGCCACAACCGTGGTCTGGCATTGCGCGGTAGCAAAGTCAGCTTCGGCGAGTTCGCGCTGAAGTCTGTAGCTCGTGGTCGTCTCACCGCTCGTCAGATCGAGTCAGCGCGTCGTGCTCTGACCCGTCACGTTAAACGTGGCGGCAAGATCTGGATCCGTGTATTCCCGGACAAGCCTATTTCCAAAAAGCCACTCGAAGTTCGGATGGGTAAAGGTAAGGGTAACGTCGAATACTGGGTTGCCCAGATTCAGCCAGGCAAAGTCCTGTATGAAATCGAGGGTGTTACTGAAGAGCTGGCGCGTGAGGCTTTCGCCCTGGCTGCTGCAAAGCTGCCGCTCGCCACCTCCTTTGTTAAGCGGACGGTGATGTGATGAAAGCGAATGAACTTCGTGAAAAATCAGCACAGCAGCTGAACGAGCAACTGCTCGGCCTGCTGCGCGACCAGTTCAATCTGCGTATGCAGAAAGCAACTGGCCAGTTGGGGCAGTCTCACCTGCTCTCGCAAGTTAAGCGTGACATCGCTCGCGTGAAGACTGTGCTCAACCAGCAGGCAGGTAAGTAATCATGGCTGAAGCCGAAAAAACCGTCCGTACGCTGACTGGCCGTGTTGTCAGCGACAAGATGGACAAGACCATCACCGTTCTGATTGAGCGTCGCGTCAAGCACCCAATCTACGGTAAATACGTTAAGCGTTCGACTAAGCTGCACGCGCACGACGAAACCAATCAGTGCCATATCGGCGACAAGGTCACTATTCGTGAAACTCGTCCGGTAGCCAAGACCAAGTCCTGGGCACTGGTTGATATCCTCGAACGCGCTGTGGAAGTCTAAGGACTAGGGGTCGGAGAAATTATATGATTCAGACTCAATCCATGCTCGATGTGGCCGATAACAGCGGCGCTCGCCGCGTTATGTGCATCAAGGTGCTGGGTGGCTCCCATCGTCGTTACGCTGGTATCGGTGACATCATCAAAGTGACCGTCAAGGAAGCAATTCCGCGCGGTAAGGTGAAGAAAGGCCAAGTGATGACTGCTGTTGTAGTCCGCACTCGCCACGGTGTGCGTCGTGCAGACGGCTCCATCATCCGCTTCGATGGCAACGCTGCTGTTCTGTTGAACAACAAGCAAGAGCCGATCGGCACCCGTATCTTTGGGCCAGTGACCCGTGAACTTCGTACTGAGAAGTTCATGAAGATCGTCTCGCTCGCCCCAGAAGTGCTGTAAGGAGATCCGACATGCAAAAGATTCGTCGTGACGACGAGATCATCGTGATCGCCGGCAAAGACAAAGGTAAGCGCGGTAAGGTGCTCAAGGTTCTCGCTGACGACCGTCTGGTCGTTGGTGGGATCAACCTGGTGAAGCGTCATACCAAGCCAAACCCGATGTCGGGCGTACAGGGCGGTATCGTCGAGAAAGAAGCGCCATTGCACGCTTCCAACGTCGCCATTTTCAACGGCGCAACCAACAAGGCTGACCGCGTTGGTTTCAAAGTTGAAGACGGCAAGAAAATTCGTGTCTTCAAGTCGACCCAAAAAGCGGTTGATGCTTGAACACTGCTAGGTAGAAGACCATGGCACGACTAAAAGAGATTTACCGGAAGGAAATCGCTCCGAAGCTTAAGGAAGAACTTAAGCTGGCGAACGTGATGGAAGTTCCGCGCGTTACAAAGATCACCCTGAACATGGGTCTGGGCGAAGCGATCGGCGACAAGAAAGTCATCGAGCACGCTGTTGCTGACCTGGAAAAGATCACCGGTCAAAAAGTCGTTGTGACTTACGCTCGGAAATCCATCGCTGGCTTTAAAGTCCGTGAAGGTTGGCCGATCGGCGTCAAAGTGACTCTGCGCCGCGATCGTATGTACGAGTTCCTGGATCGTCTGCTGTCGATCTCCCTGCCTCGGGTTCGCGACTTCCGCGGCCTGAATGCCAAGTCCTTCGATGGTCGTGGTAACTACAGCATGGGCGTAAAAGAGCAGATCATCTTCCCGGAAATCGACTACGACAAGATCGATGCTCTCCGCGGTCTGGACATTACCCTGACCACCACTGCCAAGAACGATGACGAAGGCCGCGCACTGCTGCGTGCTTTCAAATTCCCGTTCCGCAACTGATTGGAGTAGGAAAATGGCCAAGAAGAGCATGAAAAACCGTGAGCTGAAGCGTCAGCTCACTGTTGCCAAGTACGCCGCCAAGCGTGCAGCGCTCAAAGCAATCATCGTTGATCTGAACGCAAGTCCAGAAGCGCGTTGGGAAGCTACCGTAGCTCTGCAGAAGCAACCACGTGACGCAAGCGCTTCGCGCATGCGTAACCGTTGCCGCATCACCGGTCGTCCACACGGCGTCTATCGCAAGTTCGGCCTGGGCCGTAACAAGCTGCGTGAAGCAGCAATGCGTGGCGACGTTCCAGGTCTGGTTAAAGCCAGCTGGTAAGGCGCATCTCTCGCTACCTGCCACAGGTTTCGCAAGAAATCGACGGCAGGTAGCTTGAAATCAAATCAAGCCCCTTTTGGGGCTTGATTCGTTTCTGGTGTAGGTCTAGAATTGCCGGCTCGCCTGAGCCCGTGTTTTTACTTGCCCGGAATATCTCGGCGACAAGCTGTAGCCGAAAGGCTAATTATTTTGTATTAGGAGCGTCTAGCCCATGAGTATGCAGGACCCGTTAGCGGACATGCTAACTCGTATCCGTAATGCCCAGATGGCTGAAAAGCCCGTCGTAAGCATGCCATCTTCCACGTTGAAGGTTGCTGTAGCCAAAGTCCTGAAAGACGAAGGTTACATTGCGGGTTATCAGATCAGCAGCGAAATCAAACCGTTGCTGTCCATCGAGCTGAAGTACTTCGAAGGCCGTCCAGTCATCGAAGAAGTGAAGCGCGTCAGCCGCCCAGGCTTGCGTCAGTACAAGTCCTCCGATGATCTGCCAAAAGTTCGTGGCGGTCTTGGTGTGTCTATCGTCTCCACCAACAAAGGTGTGATGACGGATCGTGCTGCGCGCGCTGCCGGTGTCGGCGGCGAAGTGCTTTGCACTGTGTTCTAAGGGGGGATAAGCATGTCACGCGTAGCTAAGAACCCCGTTAAGTTGCCATCCGGCGTCGAAGTCAAACTCGTCGGTCAGCAGCTTTCGGTGAAGGGTGCCAAGGGTACTCTGGAACTGAACGTCCATTCGTCCGTTGAAATTGTTGAAGAGTCCGGTGAGCTGCGTTTCTCTGCTCGCAATGGCGATCAACAAACTCGCGCAATGGCAGGCACGACTCGTGCACTGGTTAACAACATGGTCCAGGGCGTAAGCCAAGGCTTCGAGCGTAAGCTCCAGCTGGTCGGTGTTGGTTACAAAGCGCAAGCAAAAGGCTCGGTCCTGAACCTGGCACTTGGCTTCTCGCACCCGGTGGATTACGAATTGCCTAATGGCATTACCGCTGAGACCCCCAACCAGACCGATATCCTGATTCGTGGTATCGATAAGCAGTTGGTTGGTCAAGTGGCCGCTGAGATCCGCGACTTCCGCCGTCCTGAGCCGTACAAAGGCAAAGGTGTGCGTTACGCAGACGAAGTCGTCCGCCGTAAAGAAGCCAAGAAGAAGTAGGGCATAGCAAATGACCGTCAAAAAAGTTACCCGACTGCGTCGCGCTCGCAAAGCACGCCTGAAAATGCACGAGCTAGAAGTCGTGCGTCTCTGCGTGCACCGCTCTTCGCAGCACATTTATGCCCAGGTCATTTCGGCCGACGGCAGCAAAGTCCTGGCAAGCGCCTCGACTTTGGACAAAGAACTGCGTGATGGCGCCACTGGCAACATCGACGCGGCCACTAAGGTTGGCAAGCTGGTCGCCGAGCGTGCAAAAGCCGCTGGCGTATCGCAAGTGGCTTTCGACCGTTCTGGCTTCAAGTACCACGGCCGTGTCAAAGCGCTGGCTGATGCTGCTCGTGAAGGCGGGCTGGAGTTCTAAGTTATGGCAAATAACGACCAAAAACGCGACGAAGGCTACATCGAGAAGCTGGTTCAAGTTAACCGCGTGGCCAAAACCGTAAAAGGCGGCCGTATCTTCACTTTCACTGCGTTGACCGTAGTGGGTGATGGTAAAGGGCGTGTTGGCTTCGGCCGTGGCAAGTCACGTGAAGTGCCTGCTGCAATCCAGAAAGCGATGGAAGCTGCTCGCCGCAACATGATCCAAGTCGATCTGAACGGCACTACTCTGCAGTACGCAATGAAGTCTGCTCATGGCGCTTCGAAGGTGTACATGCAGCCTGCTTCTGAAGGTACCGGTATCATCGCTGGCGGCGCTATGCGCGCAGTGCTGGAAGTTGCTGGTGTCCAGAACGTATTGGCCAAGTGCTACGGCTCTACTAACCCGGTAAACGTGGTTCACGCCACTTTCAAGGGTCTGAAGGGCATGCAGTCTCCTGAATCCATTGCTGCCAAACGCGGCAAGCGTGTTGAGGAGATCATCTGATCATGGCTACCGTTAAAGTAACGCTGATCAAAAGCACCGCCGGCCGTCTCCCTAACCACAAACTGTGCGTTAAGGGTCTGGGTCTGCGTCGCATCGGTCACACTGTAGAAGTCCTGGATACTCCCGAAAATCGCGGGATGATCAACAAGGCTTACTACATGCTGCGAGTCGAGGGTTAATCGATGAAACTCAATGATCTGAGTCCAGCGCCGGGTTCCCGTCGCGAAAAGCATCGTCCGGGCCGTGGTATCGGTAGTGGTTTGGGCAAGACCGGTGGCCGTGGCCACAAAGGTCAGACCTCCCGCTCCGGTGGCACAATTGCTCCGGGCTTTGAAGGCGGTCAACAGCCGCTGCATCGTCGCCTGCCAAAATTCGGTTTCGTTTCCCTGAAAGCCATGGACCGCGCAGAAGTGCGTCTGTCCGAGCTGGCCAAAGTGGAAGGCGACATCGTAACTGTGCAGTCCCTGAAGGATGCCAACGTGATTAACCAGAACGTACAGCGCGTGAAAATCATGCTGTCCGGCGAAGTTACTCGCGCTGTCACCATCAAGGGTATCGCAGCCACCAAAGGTGCGCGTGCGGCTATCGAAGCAGCTGGCGGCAAGTTCGAGGAATAAATGGCTAAGCAAGGTGCTCTCTCTGCGCTCGGCAAAGGCGGTATGTCTGAACTCTGGGCTCGTCTGCGTTTTCTGTTCCTGGCGATTATCGTCTACCGAATAGGCGCACACATCCCGGTTCCAGGTATTAACCCGGAGCGACTCGCAGACCTGTTTCGACAGAATGAGGGGACCATTCTTAGCTTGTTCAACATGTTTTCCGGTGGCGCGCTGGAACGGATGAGTATCTTTGCGTTGGGGATCATGCCGTACATTTCGGCATCGATCATCATGCAGTTGATGACCGCCGTCAGCCCGCAACTGGAGCAGTTGAAGAAGGAAGGTGAAGCTGGCCGTCGCAAGATCAGCCAGTACACCCGCTATGGCACCGTCGTCCTGGCTCTGGTTCAAGCTATCGGCATGTCCGTTGGCCTTGCCAGTCAGGGCGTTGCTTTCTCTGCAGATATCGGCTTCCACTTCGTGGCTGTCACCACCTTCGTGGCTGGTGCGATGTTCATGATGTGGCTGGGCGAGCAGATTACCGAGCGCGGTGTTGGTAACGGTATCTCGATGTTGATCTTCGCAGGTATCGTCGCCGGTCTTCCGAGAGCGGTAGGGCAGTCTTTCGAGTCTGCACGTCAGGGTGATATCAATATCTTCGCTCTGGTCGCAATCGGTTTGCTGGCAGTAGCGATCATCGGTTTCGTGGTGTTCATTGAGCGTGGTCAGCGTCGTATTGCTGTTCACTACGCCAAGCGTCAGCAGGGCCGCAAGGTCTTCGCTGCGCAGACCAGCCACCTGCCGCTGAAAGTGAACATGGCGGGCGTTATTCCTGCCATCTTCGCGAGCAGCATTCTGCTGTTCCCGGCTTCGTTGGGGTCCTGGTTCGGTCAGTCTGAAGGTATGGGCTGGTTGCAGGACATCTCGCAGTCGATCGCTCCTGGTCAGCCGTTGAATATTCTGCTGTTTAGTGCAGGGATTATTTTCTTCTGCTTCTTCTATACGGCGTTGATGTTCAATCCGAAAGACGTAGCGGAAAACCTGAAGAAGTCCGGTGCCTTTATTCCGGGCATCCGTCCAGGTGAGCAGTCTGCACGCTATATTGATGGCGTCCTGACTCGCTTGACCATGTTCGGTGCTCTTTATATGACGGCCGTGTGTCTGCTTCCCCAGTTTCTGGTGGTTGCGGCAAACGTACCGTTCTACCTTGGCGGGACCTCGTTGCTGATCGTGGTCGTGGTTGTGATGGACTTTATGTCGCAAGTACAATCTCACCTCGTTTCGCACCAGTATGAATCCCTGATGAAGAAAGCCAACCTGAAGGGTTACGGCAGCGGCGGCGGAATGCTGCGCTGAGGTACCCATAAGGTTCGAGGAGTTGGTGATGAAAGTTCGTGCATCGGTGAAAAAGCTGTGCCGTAACTGCAAGATTATTCGCCGCGAAGGTGTTGTTCGAGTAATTTGCAGCGCGGAACCACGTCATAAACAGCGCCAAGGCTGATTGTGATTTGTGCTTAAGCCCAGCAGCTAGTGCGCTGCTGGGTTGATTATTTGTTACTACAGCGATATTATCTTGCGCCCTATTTCTTGGCTTCCGGGGCGTAGGTAGCTGTCAATTGGAGTCCCACTGAATGGCCCGTATTGCAGGCGTTAACATTCCAGATAACAAGCATACTGTTATCTCGCTGACCTACATCTATGGTGTTGGTCGCACAACTGCACAGAAGATCTGTGCATCCACTGGGGTTAACCCAGCGGTAAAGATCAAAGATCTGAGCGACGAGCAGATTGAACAGCTGCGTGGCGAAGTGGCGAAGTTCACCACTGAAGGTGACCTGCGTCGCGAAATCAACATGAAAATCAAGCGCTTGATGGACTTGGGCTGCTACCGCGGTCTGCGTCATCGTCGTGGTCTGCCAGTACGCGGTCAGCGTACCAAGACCAACGCGCGTACTCGCAAAGGTCCGCGTAAGCCGATCCGCAAGTAATCGCTCCAGCGTATCGACAGGAATTTAGTCATGGCAAAACCTGCTGCTCGTCCTCGTAAAAAAGTTAAAAAGACAGTGGTTGATGGCATCGCCCACATCCACGCGTCGTTTAACAACACAATCGTCACCATTACCGATCGTCAAGGTAACGCTCTTTCCTGGGCTACCTCCGGCGGTTCGGGTTTCCGTGGTTCACGCAAGTCCACCCCGTTCGCTGCTCAAGTAGCTGCCGAGCGTGCTGGTCAAGCTGCGCTGGAGTACGGTCTGAAGAACCTCGACGTCAATGTCAAGGGTCCAGGCCCAGGTCGTGAATCCGCTGTCCGTGCATTGAACGGCTGTGGCTATAAGATCGCCAGCATCACCGACGTGACGCCAATCCCGCACAACGGGTGCCGTCCGCCGAAGAAGCGCCGCGTGTAATCCAGGAGACTGTAAGAAATGGCTCGTTACATTGGTCCAAAATGCAAACTTGCTCGTCGTGAAGGCACCGATCTCTTTTTGAAGAGCGGCGTTCGCGCTATCGAATCCAAGTGCAACATCGAAGCAGCTCCAGGCATCCACGGTCAACGCCGCGGTCGTCAGTCCGATTACGGCACCCAGCTGCGTGAAAAGCAAAAAGTCCGTCGTATCTACGGCGTTCTCGAGCGTCAGTTCAGCGGCTACTACAAAGAAGCTGCAGGCAAGAAGGGCGCAACAGGTGAGAACCTGCTGCAACTGCTCGAATGCCGTCTGGACAACGTTGTATACCGTATGGGCTTCGGCTCGACACGTGCTGAATCCCGTCAACTGGTTTCGCACAAGTCGATCAGCGTCAACGGCAAAACCGTTAACGTTCCTTCTTACCAGGTTCGTGCTGGTGACGTAGTCGCTATTCGCGAGAAGGCCAAGAACCAACTGCGTATTGTGCAGGCTCTCGATCTGTGTGCCCAACGTGGCCGCGTAGAATGGGTAGAAGTAGACACTGAGAAGAAATCGGGCGTTTTCAAAAGCGTTCCAGCTCGCAGTGATCTATCCGCCGACATCAACGAAAGCCTGATTGTCGAGCTCTACTCCAAGTAAGGGCTAGAAAATAGGTGCATCCATGCAGATTTCGGTAAATGAGTTCCTGACACCCCGCCATATTGATGTGCAGGTTGTCAGTCCAACCCGCGCCAAGATTACTCTCGAGCCTCTCGAGCGTGGTTTTGGCCATACCCTGGGCAACGCGCTTCGCCGCATTCTGTTGTCCTCCATGCCCGGCTGTGCAGTAGTCGAGGCCGAGATTGACGGTGTACTCCATGAGTACAGCGCGATCGAAGGTGTACAGGAAGATGTCATTGAAATCCTGTTGAACCTTAAAGGTCTGGCTATCAAGCTGCACGGTCGAGACGAAGTTACGCTGACCTTGTCGAAGAAGGGTTCGGGGGTGGTTACCGCTGCCGATATTCAGCTGGATCATGATGTCGAGATCGTTAATCCCGATCACGTAATCGCTAACCTGGCGTCTAACGGCGCCTTGAACATGAAGCTCGTTGTAGCTCGTGGTCGTGGTTATGAACCGGCAGACTCGCGTCAGAGCGATGAAGATGAAAGCCGCAGCATTGGTCGTCTGCAGCTTGACTCTTCGTTCAGCCCAGTACGCCGCATCGCCTACGAGGTGCAAAACGCCCGTGTCGAGCAGCGTACCAACCTGGACAAGCTGGTTATTGATATGGAAACCAACGGTACTCTGGATCCTGAAGAGGCTATCCGTCGTGCTGCAACCATTCTGCAACAGCAGTTGGCTGCGTTCGTCGACCTCAAAGGTGACAGCGAACCAGTGGTAATCGAACAGGAAGATGAGATCGATCCGATCCTCCTCCGTCCGGTTGACGATTTGGAACTGACCGTGCGTTCGGCCAACTGCCTTAAGGCGGAGAACATTTACTACATCGGCGACCTGATTCAGCGCACCGAAGTAGAACTGTTGAAGACTCCGAACCTGGGCAAGAAATCCTTGACCGAGATCAAGGATGTCCTGGCTTCTCGTGGTCTTTCCCTCGGCATGCGCCTCGACAACTGGCCGCCTGCAAGTCTTAAGAAGGACGACAAGGCGACTGCCTGATCGTCGTAATCACCGAACGTTGTGTTTGGTAAGGAATGAACCATGCGTCATCGTAAAAGTGGACGTCACCTGAGCCGTACCAGCTCTCACCGCAAGGCCATGTTCCAGAACATGGCGGTGTCGCTGTTCGAGCACGAGCTGATCAAAACTACCCTGCCGAAAGCCAAGGAACTGCGCCGCGTTGCCGAGCCGCTGATCACTCTGGCCAAGGTAGACAGCGTTGCTAACCGCCGTTTGGCTTTCGACCGTACTCGTTCGAAAGAAATCGTTGGTAAGCTGTTCAACGATCTGGGCAAGCGCTATGCAACCCGTCAGGGTGGCTACCTGCGTATCCTCAAGTGCGGTTTCCGCGCTGGCGACAACGCGCCAATGGCGTACGTCGAGCTGGTTGATCGTCCTGTCGGTGGTGTTGTAGAAGCTGCTGAATAAGACGTCAGTCTGAACAAAGAACCGGGCCTAGTGCCCGGTTTTTTGTTTCTGAAATTCAGAAAAACTATCAGCACTTATTATTTAATAAATTTGAGTGTGTTTCATTCCTGACCAATAATCCTCCTCAGACCATTAGCCAGCCCATAAGACTGAGGAAGAAATCGAATGAGCCTGAATAAAACGCTTACTACCGCAAGCGGTGCCCCTGTTGCGGATAACCAGAATTCCCGCTCGGCCGGTCCACGTGGTCCATTGCTGCTGGACGATTTTCATCTGATCGAGAAACTTGCGCACTTCAACCGCGAGAACATTCCCGAGCGTCGTGTACACGCCAAGGGTTCGGGTGCTCACGGCACCTTCACAGTTACCCGTGACATCACGCCGTATACCAGTGCCAGGCTTTTTGAATCGATTGGCAAGCAGACGCCTATCTTCCTGCGCTTCTCTACCGTAGGTGGTGAGCGTGGCTCCGCCGATACCGAGCGTGACCCACGTGGTTTCGCCGTGAAGTTCTACACCGAAGAAGGCAACTGGGACATCGTCGGCAATAACACTCCAGTATTCTTCATTCGTGATCCGCTGAAATTCCCGGATTTCATTCACACGCAAAAACGTCTGCCGCAGAGCAACCTGAAAAGTGCTCAGGCGATGTGGGACTTCTGGTCGTACTCCCCGGAAGCCTTGCACCAAATCACCATCCTGTTCTCGGATCGCGGTATCCCGGACGGCTATCGCCATATGCATGGCTTCGGCAGCCACACCTACAGCCTGATCAGCGCTGCTGGTGAGCGTCACTGGGTCAAATGGCACTACAAGTCCATGCAAGGCATCAAGAACCTGACGCCAGCGGATGCTGCGCGCTTGGCTGGTACTGATCCGGACTACGCACAGCGCGACCTGTTCACCGCCATTGAGCGTGGTGAGTTCCCGAAATGGCAGGTATGCATTCAGCTGATGACCGAGGCCCAGGCAGCCAATCATCACGAAAACCCGTTCGACGTGACCAAGACCTGGTCGCAGAAAGAGTTTCCGTTGATTGAAGTGGGTGAGCTGGAGCTTAACCGTAATCCGCTCAACTACTTCGCAGAAGTCGAGCAAGCTGCTTTTGGGCCAAGCAACATGGTGCCAGGCGTGGGGCTTTCACCTGACCGCATGCTTCAGGGACGTGTGTTCGCCTACGCCGATGCTCACCGCTATCGCGTAGGAACCAATCACCAGCACTTGCCGATCAATGCCGCGAAAAGCCCGGTAAACAGCTATCAGCGTGACGGAGCCATGGCATTGGGCAGCAATGGCGGTGCGGCGCCGAACTACGAGCCAAACAGCTACGCCGAGGCGCCCAAACAAGCGCCTCGTTATGCCGAGCCGGCGCTGACCCTGAGTGGTGCTGCCGATCGTCACGATCATCGTGAAGACAGCGATTACTACAGTCAGGCAGGCAAATTGTTCAACCTGATGGATGCCGATCAAAAGGCTCTGCTGCTCAACAACATTGCCGGCGCAATGGCCGGGGTTTCCAGTGATGTGGTGCAGCGTCAGTTGCAGTACTTCTTCAAGGCGGACCCAGCCTACGGTAAAGGTATTGCCAAAGCTCTGGGTGTCCAGCTGGGCTAACTCGAAGTGAGAAACAGAACCGCCCTCATTTGGGCGGTTTTTCGCTTCTGATTGGCGATTTTTCGCTGCTTTTTGTCCGGTTATTGCGTTTTTTGAAGTGACCTTGCACGCCGCTTGGTTCAAACTATGGCCTTTCAGCAGGGAGATCTGGTGCGATGCAAGGCCATCCAGAAGTAATCGATTATCTCAACACGTTGCTCACTGGCGAACTGGCTGCTCGTGACCAATATTTCATTCATTCGCGCATGTACGAAGACTGGGGTTTCGCCAAGCTCTACGAGCGCATCAATCACGAAATGGAAGAAGAAGCGCAACACGCCGATGCGCTGATCCGCCGTATTCTGATGCTTGAAGGCACGCCGCGCATGCGTCCGGATGATCTGGAAATCGGTACTACCGTCCCGGAGATGCTCGCCAACGACCTGCGCCTTGAATACAAGGTTCGTGCTGCTCTGTGCAAAGGCATCGAGCTCTGCGAGCTGCACAAGGATTACGTCAGCCGTGACATCCTGCGCGTACAACTGGCGGACACCGAAGAAGACCACACCTACTGGCTTGAACAGCAGACAGGTCTGATCAAGGCCATCGGTCTGGAAAACTACCTGCAATCGCAGTTCTGATTTCCCCGCCCGGATAGCAAAAGCCCCTGCGCACTCACGTGGCAGGGGCTTTTTCATAACGGCAGTAGGAGCCAATTCAGTCGCGAAGGCTCTTACAAAGCATCACTCAAGCACGATCCCTGATCAGCAGCGGCTTGAGATAGTGCCCGGTATACGACTGCTCCATCTCCGCAACTTCCTCCGGCGTACCGGTGGCGATAATCTGCCCGCCCCGTGAACCGCCTTCCGGACCAAGATCCACCAGCCAGTCAGCCGTCTTGATGACATCCAGATTGTGCTCGATGACCACAACGGTATTGCCGTGATCGCGCAGGCGATGCAGCACATCGAGCAGTTGCTGGATATCGGCGAAGTGCAGGCCGGTGGTCGGTTCATCGAGGATGTACAGAGTCTTGCCGGTATCGCGCTTGGAGAGTTCGCGAGACAGTTTGACCCGCTGCGCCTCACCACCCGACAGGGTCGTCGCCGACTGTCCGAGCTTGATGTAGGAAAGCCCCACATCCATCAGCGTTTGCAGCTTGCGCGCCAGGGCCGGGACAGCATCGAAGAACTCGCGGGCTTCCTCGATGGTCATTTCCAGCACTTCATGGATGTTCTTGCCCTTGTACTTGATCTCAAGAGTTTCGCGGTTGTAGCGCTTGCTCTTGCAGACGTCGCACGGGACATAGATATCCGGCAGGAAGTGCATCTCGACCTTGATCAGGCCATCGCCCTGACAGGCCTCGCAACGACCGCCCTTGACGTTGAACGAGAACCGCCCGGGTCCATAACCGCGCGAACGTGATTCCGGAACGCCGGAAAACAGTTCACGAATCGGCGTGAACAAGCCGGTGTAGGTTGCCGGGTTCGAGCGCGGCGTGCGGCCGATAGGGCTCTGGTCGATGTCTACGACCTTGTCCAGATGCTGCAAGCCGTTGATGCTGTCGTGAGTCGCGGCTTCCAGAGTCGTTGCGCCGTTGAGCGCCGTGGCGCTGAGTGGGAACAGCGTGTTGTTGATCAGCGTCGACTTGCCCGAGCCGGAAACGCCGGTCACGCAGGTCAGCAGGCCAATCGGGATATCCAGGTTCACATTGCGCAGGTTGTTGCCACGGGCGCCCTTGAGGCTGAGCGACAGCTTCTTGTTGCGCGGCGTGCGCTTGGCTGGCACTTCGATCTTGACCCGGCCCGACAGATATTTGCCGGTCAGGGAATCCGGGTGTGACATGACTTCGTCAGGCGTACCCTCGGCGACGATATTGCCACCGTGTACGCCGGCGCCCGGACCGATGTCCACGACATAGTCGGCAAGCCGGATCGCATCTTCGTCATGTTCGACCACGATTACGGTATTGCCGATATCCCGCAGGTGCTTGAGCGTGCCCAGCAAACGGTCGTTATCGCGTTGATGCAAGCCAATCGATGGTTCATCGAGGATGTACATCACGCCCACCAGGCCAGCACCGATCTGGCTCGCCAGACGGATACGCTGCGCTTCACCGCCGGACAGCGTGTCGGCGCTGCGATCCAGGGTCAGGTAATCCAGGCCGACGTTGACCAGGAACTGCAGGCGCTCGCGGATTTCCTTGAGGATCTTGTCGGCAATCTCGCCGCGGCGTCCGGTCAGCTTCAGTTCGCCGAAATAATCGGTAGCATCGCCAATCGGCAGGTTGGTGACCGCAGGCAGGGTTTTCTCGCCGACCCACACGTGCCGAGCCTCGCGACGCAAGCGCGTGCCGCGGCAATCCGGGCAAGGCTGGGTGCCGAGGAACTTGGCCAACTCTTCACGAACGGTGGCCGACTCGGTTTCGCGATAGCGACGCTCAAGGTTCGGCACGATGCCTTCAAACGGATGCGCACGCTTGACGATATCGCCACGATCATTGAGATAGCGGAAATCGACATTCTGCGTGCCGCTGCCGTTGAGCAGGATTTTCTGCGTTTCGGCAGCCAGTTCCTTGAACGGCACTTCCAGGCTGAAATCGTAGTGCTTGGACAGCGAACCGAGCATCTGGAAGTAATAGACGTTACGCCGGTCCCAACCGCGTATGGCGCCTTCGGCCAGCGTCAGTTCGGCGTTGACCAGCCGCTTCACATCGAAATACTGCTTCACGCCAAGCCCGTCACAGGTCGGGCACGCACCGGCCGGGTTGTTGAACGAGAACAGCTTGGGTTCCAGCTCACTGATGGCATGGCCACAGATCGGGCAGGCAAAACGAGCCGAGAAGATAATTTCTTCGCCAGGCTCATCGTCCATCGGTGCGACCAGCGCAATGCCATCGGCCAGCTTCAAGGCCGTCTCGAAAGACTCTGCCAGACGCTGCTGCAAGTCCGGGCGCACCTTGAAGCGGTCGACGACCACATCAATGGAATGCTTCTTCTGTTTATCCAGCTTGGGCAGTTCATCGAGCTCAAACAGCTTGCCGTTGACCCGTGCGCGGACGAAGCCCTGGGCGCGCAGTTCCTCGAATACCGAAAGATGCTCACCCTTGCGCTCGCGAATGACCGGCGCCAGCAGCATCAGCTTGCTGCCTTCAGGCTGTGCCAGTACCAGATCGACCATCTGGCTGACGGTCTGTGCTTCCAGCGGAATGTCGTGATCCGGGCAGCGGGGTTGACCGACGCGCGCGTACAGCAAGCGCAGGTAGTCATAAATCTCGGTAATGGTGCCGACGGTCGAACGCGGGTTATGCGAAGTGGATTTCTGTTCGATGGAAATCGCTGGCGAAAGGCCTTCGATGGTATCGACGTCCGGTTTTTCCATCATCGAAAGAAATTGGCGAGCGTAGGCAGAAAGCGACTCGACATACCGGCGCTGACCTTCGGCATACAACGTGTCGAACGCCAGCGATGACTTGCCGGAGCCGGACAGGCCGGTAATAACGATCAGTTTGTCGCGCGGAAGGGTCAGGTCTATGTTTTTCAGGTTGTGGGTTCGTGCCCCACGTATCAGGATCTTGTCCACTGCGGCCTCGCTTGGCGGGCATAAACATCGGAGTATACGGCTGCATGCCATTACGCGGCAAAGCGTCGCGTATATCTCGTATATGTGCTGTACCTCGATGGGACTGGTAGAATCGCCGCCGGTTCACACGAGGTTTTTCCATGCACGATCCCTACAGCGAACGGATGAGTAGTGGCGAGACGCGCGCAGCAGGCGGTCTTGCCCTGGTGTTCGCTTTCCGCATGCTTGGCATGTTCATGGTTCTGCCGGTCCTGGCGACCTACGGTATGGACCTGGCGGGCGCGAGCCCGGCCCTGATTGGCCTGGCTATCGGTGCCTACGGGCTGACCCAGGCCGTGCTGCAGATTCCGTTCGGCATCATCTCCGACCGGATTGGTCGACGGCCGGTGATTTACCTGGGGCTGATCGTCTTTGCCCTGGGCAGCCTGGTGGCCGCCAATGCCGATACGATCTGGGGCGTCATTTTCGGACGTATCCTGCAGGGCGCCGGGGCTATTTCCGCAGCGGTCATGGCGTTGCTGTCCGACCTGACCCGCGAACAGCACCGCACCAAGGCCATGGCCATGATCGGCATGACCATCGGTCTGTCGTTCGCCATCGCCATGGTGGTCGGGCCATTGCTGACAGGTGCATTCGGCTTGTCGGGACTGTTCCTGGCGACCGGTGGCATGGCGTTGCTGGGAGTCCTCATCGTTGCGTTCGTCGTCCCGAAGGCCAATGGTCCGTTACTGCACCGTGAATCGGGCGTGGCGAAACAGGCATTGGGCGCGACCCTGCGGCATCCTGACCTGCTGCGTCTGGATTTGGGTATCTTCGTGTTGCACGCGATGCTGATGTCCAGTTTCGTCGCATTACCGCTGGCACTGGTCGAAAAAGCCGGCTTGCCCAAGGAGCAGCACTGGTGGGTCTACCTCACCGCGCTGTTGATCTCTTTCTTCGCGATGATCCCGTTCATCATTTACGGAGAAAAAAAGCGTCAGATGAAGCGCGTCCTGCTTGGCGCCGTCACAGTTCTGATGCTCGCTGAGCTATCCTTCTGGGCATTCGGCGATACGTTGCGGGCGCTGGTCATCGGTACGGTCGTGTTCTTTACCGCGTTCAATCTGCTGGAAGCTTCGTTGCCGTCATTGATCAGCAAAGTCTCGCCGGCAGGCGGCAAGGGCACGGCGATGGGGGTGTATTCCACCAGTCAGTTCCTTGGTTCGGCGGCTGGCGGCATCCTCGGTGGCTGGCTGTTTCAGCACGGCGGGCTGGACTTTGTCTTCCTCGGCGGTGCTGCCATGGCCGCCATTTGGTTGGCCTTTGCTGTTACCATGCGCGAACCGCCGTACGTGACGAGCCTGCGCTTGCCGTTGTCGGCCGAGGCCCAGCGTGAAGCAGGACTGGCTGAGCGTTTAATGTCCGTAACAGGCGTGACGGATGCAGTGGTGGTTGCCGAAGAGGCGGCCATATATATCAAACTCGATACAAAATTATTGGATCGTGCGTCTCTGGAAAAGCTGGTCAATCCGGCGCCGGAAGCGTGCGAAGCCTAGGAGAACGTTATGGCCCGTGGGGTTAACAAAGTCATATTGGTCGGCACATGCGGCCAGGATCCCGAAGTTCGCTACTTGCCTAACGGTAACGCCGTGACCAACCTGAGTCTGGCAACCAGCGAACAATGGACTGACAAGCAGACCGGCCAGAAAGTCGAAAAGACCGAATGGCACCGTGTTTCGATGTTCGGCAAGGTTGCCGAGATCGCCGGCGAATACCTGCGCAAGGGGTCGCAGGTCTACATCGAAGGCAAGCTGCAGACCCGTGAGTGGGAAAAAGACGGCATCAAGCGCTACACGACCGAAATCGTCGTCGACATGCAAGGCACCATGCAACTGCTGGGCGGCCGTCCACAAGGTGACTCGCAACAAGGCCAGGGCGGCGGCAGCTACGGCAACTCCGCGCCACGTCCACAGCAATCGCGCCCGCAATCGGCTCCGCCACAGCAGTCGTATTCGCAACAGCCACAACGCGAATCCCGCCCGGCTCCGCAACAGCAAGCGCCACAGCCAGCGGCGGATTTCGACAGCTTTGATGATGATATTCCGTTCTAGGATATAGCTCAGAACAGTATATGAAGTAATACCCTGAAGCCCCCGCAATGCGGGGGCTTCGCGTTTATTGGGGGTTGAAGTTTAGTCGTTTTTAGATGTTTCCGTTTTCCCCTAGGTATCGTAAAGCAGTGATAGTAAACGGATGCTGATATCTAGGATCCAGTCGTGTGGATGTTACGAATTGATACGATTTGCATAGTGCGTTTTACGATGTTTTAAGCAGGGACAGGTAAGATCGAAATCGTACTATCGATCAAAGAAAGGATGCTTGCATGGGACGTGAAATGATTGGAGTTGGAGCTCCGACTTCTACCGGTGGGTGTGTGCTAGAGGGTAATATAGGTATCAATATTGATAGCACAATTAGTACCTCATCCATTGGCCATATGGCTAGTTGTCCTGCATGCAGCGCAGGAAAGGGACCTATCGTTGCCGTAGGGCCAAGAACTATTACTTTGCCAGCTGGCCCGGTTGTCCTGGAAGGGGACTATGTAGCCTGTGGTTGTCCGCCTCAATCCAATACTGTGCTTGCTGGGCAGTCTACTGTTTTTGGTGGAGGCGAGCATGCTAATGCCAGTTTTGTACCTGTTGTTGCCGCCTTGGAAAAAACAAAGCTAATAAGAGAAATTTATTTTTCGTATGGCAGCAATCATGTGCCTGTTGATGCAGTGTCTCGATTTTATGTGGACTTGAATGTTCATGTTAAAACATCGGGTTATTCGCAGGGCGAAATTGTGAGTGTTAAATTCGGTGGGGACTTGGAGCGTACCTTGTCCGCAGTAGTCGGCGCTGGTGGAGTTGCTGTTATTTCTGATGTGCTCATGGATGACCGAATCGACATGGAAGGTGATGTGTAATGACTAATCTAACTGTAAGCGCGGGTGAGGTTTCAGCGTCGGTGAAGGTTAACAGGCCTCGTTATAGTGATTTGTGGGCAGCCTATGCTGAAGTCGGACTTATGAAGTCTGAAGCCGTTTATAATCTGGTAGGTGGCGAGGCTGCAGAGTTAAGGTCGCAAATGCCAGATGATTATGCAAACGCTTGTGCTCTTAGAATGAGTAGAGCTTTCAATTATGGCGGCTACAAAGTTCCACGAGGTACGATAATCAAGAATAAAAGCATTTACAGGGTGCGTGGCAGTGATGGGTTTGCTTATATTCTAAGAGTCAATGATATGATTGACTTTCTTGAGTATAACTGGGGGAAGCCTGATTTGGTTATGGCCCGGGGGGAAGATGCCTCTATGGCTGGAAAGAAGGGGCTGATTGTTGTTGAGGTTTCCGGGTGGAGTGATGCCAGAGGGCATGTGGTGCTTTGGAATGGACAGGAAACTAGCGATGGTACAGATTATCAACGCTTGGATAGCTCGTCTTGGGTGAACTCTTCAGGATCGCTTGTCAGGACGAATTACTGGGAGTTGAAAGGATGAGGCAAATTTTGCTGGCGTTGCTGTTTTTCATGGTGGGTGCAGGGAATACTGCCTATGGTGAAGCTGATGTTGCAGCCGCTAGGCTGTCTTTGAAGAATTATGGTCTTTCCTATTGTATTGCCAAGCAATTTCCAAATGATTCAGATATAAGAGCAGATATCAGTCTTGCTATCGGTACCTATGGGGTAATGGGGAGCGGTATGCATGACGTTCTTCAAAATGAAGAAACTTTGGAGACGATCCACAACCCTTACAAGGCAACGATGGATTACGTTTTTTCGGCCTATGACAAGGTTTCCGCAGGAAGCAAATATAGTAAGAAAAAAATGGTATTTTATGCTTGTCTGGCGGTGTATAACTCCCCGGAATTCGATGAGTTTATTAAGACCCAAGATAAATATATTCGACAATGACGTCATCAGTCTGGGTATGTAGTCAAGAGCTTGAATGAATTTGATGATTCTGGTTTTAAGTTCCTCATACTCCTGTGACGATCCAAACCAGCGCTCCTTGGCACAGGATTCTTTTTGAATTCTGCCGCCTGCTGATCCCCCAGCTTTGATAAATTCCCCCTCTCTACAAAATCGCACCCCAAACCCGGAAACCTCATGGCAAAAAAAACTGGCAAATCTGCGGCGGATGCGTCCCTGCCCAGGAATGCATCGAGCCTGACTCTGATCGACGTGGCCAAGGTGGCGGGGGTTTCGCCGATCACGGTTTCCCGGGCCTTGCATCGTCCGGAAGTGGTCAGCAAGGAAGCGCGGGAGAAGGTGCTGGAGGCGGTACGCAAGACGGGGTACGTGCCGAACTTGCTGGCCGGTGGGCTTGCCAGTAACAAGAGTCGGCTGGTGGCGATTTTCCTGCCGACCATTGCCAACTCCATATTTGCCGATACCGTCCAGACGCTGATGGACCGTTTGACCGAGGCCGGTTATCAGACGCTGCTGGGGCTTACCGGTTATTCAGCAGAGCAGGAAGAGAAACTGCTTGAGGCGGTGCTGGGGCGGCGTCCTGATGGCATCGTGCTGACCGGCACCTTGCACACTGAATCCAGCCGTCTGCGGCTGGCGCAGTCGGGTATTCCTGTCGTAGAGGCCTGGGACTTGAGCGAGAACCCTCTCGACATGCTGGTCGGCTTTTCCCATGAGGGAGTAGGGCAGGCCACAGCGCAACATTTGCTGGCCAAGGGTTACCAGCGTTTCTCTGTCGTGACCATCAGCGATCCCCGTGGCTTGCGGCGCTGTAACAGCCTGATCGCGGAATTGAACCGGCAAGGTATGACGCAAGTGCCGATGCAGGTGCTGACCCCGCCCGCGACGCTGGAAACCGGGCGCGAAGGGCTGCGGCAATTATTGGCCAGCTCCGCAGCACCGGATGTGGTGGTGTGCAGTTCCGACACCGTAGCCCAAGGCGTTCTGGCCGAGGCCGCCAGCAGAGGTTTGCGCGTGCCGGAGGATCTGGCGGTGATGGGCTTCGGGGATCTGAGCAGTGCTGCCCAGGTTTATCCGGCACTTTCCACGGTACGGGTCGACGGCAAGCGTATTGGTGACCAGGTCGCACAGGCGCTTCTGGAGCGCTTCAAATACCCGGCGGGCAGCGCTGATCCGGTGCGGATCGACACCGGCTTTACCTTGATCGATCGTCAGAGTACCTGACTCCGTTTTTTAAAGCCGACGAACGAGTCGTTGAATGATTGCGCAATCAGCGTAGGATCGACGGTATGGTCATAGGCTTGGTCAAGCGATGGCTTTATTTTTGGGTAGGAATGGTTGCGCAATCATTGGCCGCCTGACAATACCCCTATTCGTTCACGAATCTGGATAGCCAAGGAGACGCGCACATGCTCGCACAACAACAAAACCTCAAGTCTGGCGATGATGACCGCATTGCCTACGTCAAGGTGTCCTCGGTATTCCTGCCGCTGGCCAACCCGATCAGCGATGCCAAGGTGCTGACCGGTCGCCAGAAACCGATGACCGAAATCGCCATTCTGTTTGCCGAAATCGAAACGGTAGATGGCCACCGTGGCCTGGGCTTCAGCTACTCGAAACGCGCCGGAGGCCCGGGGCAGTTTGCCCATGCCCAGGAAATCGCCCCGGTATTGATCGGTGAAAACCCCAGCGATATCGCCAAGCTGTGGACCAAACTGTGCTGGGCGGGTGCTTCGGTTGGCCGTAGCGGCATGTCGACCCAGGCCATCGGGGCGTTTGATGTGGCCTTGTGGGATCTAAAGGCCAAGCGCGCCAACCTGTCACTGGCGCGGTTGCTTGGGGCACAGCGTGACTCGGTGCGCTGCTACAACACCTCGGGCGGTTTCCTGCACACTCCGCTGGATCAACTGATGAAAAATACCGACCTGTCCCGTGAGAAAGGGATTGGTGGCATCAAGTTGAAAGTGGGGCAGCCGGACTGCTCCATCGATATTCATCGCGTCAGCACCATACGCCAGCACCTGGGCGATGACTTTCCGTTGATGGTCGATGCCAATCAGCAATGGGATCGCCCGACGGCGCAGCGCATGTGCCGCCGTTTCGAGGAGTTCAACCTGATCTGGATCGAAGAGCCGCTGGATTGCTATGACGCCGAAGGCCATGCCGCTCTGGCCCAGCAGTTCGACACGCCGATTGCGACAGGTGAAATGCTTACCAGCGTTGCCGAGCATGCCGAGTTCATCAAGTTGCGTGGTGCTGATTTCCTGATGCCCGATGCGCCGCGAGTGGGCGGTATCACGCCGTACCTGAAGGTCGCGGCCATGGCCGAGCAGGCGGGCCTGATGCTGGCGCCGCACTTTGCCATGGAGCTGCACGTTCACCTGGCTGCCGCCTATCCGACCGAGCCATGGGTCGAGCACTTCGAGTGGCTGGAGCCGTTGTTCAACGAGCGCCTGGAAACCCGCGATGGCCGCATGCTGGTGCCGACCCGTCCGGGCCTTGGCTTGTCGTTGAGTGAACAGGTCAAGCCGTGGACCGCCCAGGTCGCAGAAGTCGGCACCCGTCCTTGAGGTTTTGGCCGCCCGGCATCGGCGAATGCCGGGCGGTCGCTTTATCGTCAGTGCGAATGCCGTGGCGCGCCGCCGCTGCGGGCAATTACCTTCATGTGCAAAGTGGCCGGCTCCAGACAGCCGCCTGTGGATAACTGTCCGACCAGTTGCCGGTAGAGTTCCTGCCAGGGTGTCTGTGATGGCGGGATATTCGGTGTCCAGGCCTGGCGGCGTTGGGCGAGTTCGGCTTCATCCACCAGCAGATTCACCGAGCGGGCATTGAGATCGACGCGCAGCAGGTCGTTGGTGCGCAGCAATGCCAGACCGCCGCCAATGGCCGCTTCCGGTGTCATGTTGAGAATCGACGGGCTGGCCGATGTCCCGCTCTGACGGCCATCGCCCAGGCACGGCAGGGAGTCGATGCCGCGTTTGATCAGCTCGGCGGGCGGGTCCATGTTCACTACTTCGGCGCTGCCGGGATACCCGACGGTACCTGCGCCGCGAATCACCAGAATGCAGCGTTCATCGATGTCGAGTGCCGGGTCGTTGATCCGTGCGTGGTAATCCTCCGGCCCTTCAAACACGATGGCGCGTGCTTCAAAACTGTTTTCCGCGCCGGGCTCCGACAGGTAGGTTTTGCGAAAGGCCTCGCCGACTACCGACATTTTCATGATGGCGCTGTCGAAAAAATTGCCACTGAGCACGATGAACCCGGCGCTGTGTTTGAGTGGCGCATCGTAGGGCAGAATCACTTCGGTATTGCTGGTGATCGCGTTACGCACGATCTCGCCGATACTCTTGCCGCTGACCGTCGCGCAATCTTCATGCAGGCGCCCGGCTTTCTGCAGTTCGTGCATCACAGCCGGTACACCGCCCGCACGATGGAAGCCTTCGCCGAGGTATTTGCCGGCGGGCATGCAGTTGACCAGCAACGGCACATCGACGCCAATGCGCTGCCAGTCGTCCAGGCTCAGATCGACGCCCATATGGCGGGCGATGGCGATCAAGTGAGGTGGGCAATTACTGGAGGCGCCCAGCGCCGAGGCCACGGCAATTGCATTCTCGAAGGCTTCGCGGGTCATGATCTGCGATGGTCGTACGTCCTGCAGCACCAGTTCACAGATCCGCTTGCCGGTGGCATAGGCCATCTGCCCGCGCTCACGATACGGGGCCGGAATGCTGGCGCATCCGGGTAACGACATGCCCAGCGCTTCGGCCAGCGCGTTCATCGACAGTGCGGTGCCCATGGTATTGCAGTGGCCCACCGAAGGAGACGCCGCAGTGGTCATTTCCATGAAGCCTTCGTAGTCGATTTCCTGGGCGGCAAGCAGCTTGCGGGCATGCCAGAGCACGGTGCCGGAGCCGATCAACTCGCCTTTGTGATGGCCGTCGAGCATCGGTCCCCCGGAAAGGACAATGGCAGGCAGGTCGGTAGTGGCGGCGGCCATCAGGCAGGCTGGTGTGGTCTTGTCACAGCCGGTGGTCAGTACCACGCCATCGAGCGGATAACCGTGCAGGATTTCTACCAGCCCCAGATACGCCAGATTGCGATCCAGGGCCGCGGTGGGGCGGCGACTCTGCTCGGCAATCGGATGGACCGGAAACTCCATGGGAATGCCGCCCGCATCGCGAATGCCGGCCTTGACCCGCTGGGCCAGTTGGATGTGATGGCGGTTGCACGGCGTCAGGTCGCTGCCGGTCTGGGCGATGCCGATGATCGGGCGGCCGGACTGCAGTTCGTCGCGGGTCAACCCGTAGTTCATGTAGCGCTCTACATAAAGAGCGGTCAGGTCGGCGTGATCGGGATCGTCGAACCATTGCTGGCTGCGGAGCGGGCGTTTTGGGGGCAGGCTCATATTTATTGTTCTCTTGTTGTCGATTGAGTCTTGAGACGCTGTGTCAGCGGGCCAGTAATCCTCGTGCCGCCAGGTTGTGCAACAGCGCGCCGATGCCAAAGCTCCAGGGCGTTGCGCTATCGGTATGGGTGACCCGATTGTGCAGCCCGCCGAGCAGCTGGCTGCTGATGCGCACCCGGTCGCCGGTTTTGTGGGTGAACCCGGCGCCGGGGTGATCGCGGTCTTCGGTGGGCGCGAACAGCGTGCCGAGAAACAGCATGAAGCCATCGGGATACTGGTGATGGGCATTGAGAGTCTGGCCAACCAGGTCCAGCGGATCGCGGCTGATCTGATTCATGGAACTGGAGCCGTTCAGCAGATAGCCATCCTCGCCACGCACTTCCAGGTCGATGACACAGTTGCGCACATCGTCGAGTCCGAAATGTTCATCGAACAGCCGGATGAACGGGCCGATGGCGCAGGACGCATTGTTGTCCTTGGCCTTGCCCAGCAACAGCGCGCTGCGACCTTCGACATCGCGCAGATTGACGTCATTGCCCAGAGTCGCGCCATGAACCTGGCCGCGACTGTTCACCGCCAGAACCACTTCCGGCTCCGGGTTGTTCCACTGCGAGCCGGGATGAATGCCGATCTGGCTGGCGCTGCCCACGGCTGACAGCACCGGCGCCTTGGTGAAAATCTCGGCATCCGGGCCAATGCCGACTTCCAGATATTGCGACCACATGCCTTTTTCGATCAGTAGCGTTTTCAGGCGCATGGCTTGTTCGGAGCCGGGTTTGACCGCCCGCAGGTTGTCGCCGATCACGTTCCGGACGATAGCGCGCACACCTTCGGCCATGGCCGCGTCGCCGCCGGCTTTTTCCTCGATCACCCGCTCGATCATGCTGGCAGCAAAGGTGACACCTGCGGCCTTGATGACTTGCAGGTCCACCGGTGCCAGCAAAAAAGGCTTCGCTGGATCGCTATGAGCGCCGGTATTGGTCAGCAGTTCTTCAACGCTGGCGATAAAGCTGCCGGGCGCGTGGGCGAGGGCTTGCAGGGGATTGTCCTGCTCAAGCAGGTCACTGAGCGTCGCGAAATGCCGGGATAGATCGAAGACGCCGTCAGCCCGCAACACGATGGGCGAAGGCCCGGCCACGGAGCCGGGAATCCAGGCACGGCCGATCAGGGTTGCGTACTGACTGTCCACGGGCAGGGTGTTTTCGGGCGTGAGGGTGATCGACATGGCGCAGGCTTCCTGAGCGATAAAAACTGCACGCTAGGTGGGCCTGTGGATAAACTCCAATGGCAAATTCTCACTTATCGATAACCTGGCGTTATTACCTTGCAGAGGGAAACCCATGTCTGACCTGTCATTCTCCAACTTCTGCAGTTGGCTCAAATTCAGGCACCTCACGCTTATCGATACCTTGGGTCGCACGCAGAACATGCACCTGGCAGCTCAGCAGATGAACCTCAGCCAGCCGGCCCTGAGCAAGATGCTCAAGGAGCTGGAAAGCCTGCTCGGCTTTGCGGTGTTCGAGCGTTTGCCGCGCAGCATGGTGCCGACCGCCCTTGGTGTGCAGGTGGTGCGTTACGCGCAACTGGCCCTGAACGACGCCCGTACCTTTGTCGAGCAGATCAATAATCTGAGCGCCGGTGGCCATGGTCATCTCAAGGTCGGCGGTATCTTTGCCGCGACCGCAGTGGTATTGCCCGAAGCCATTGTGCAGATCAAGGAGCGCTGGCCGCTGCTGGCGATTGAAGTGGTCGAACAGACCAGCGATCACCTGATGGAAATGCTCGAAGAGCGCATGCTGGACCTGGCCATCGGGCGCTTCACCGATCAGGGCCAGCAACAGCGCTACGACTTTCAGCCGCTGGCGCCCGAGCCGTTCAGCATTGTGGTCAACAGCCGTCATCCGTTGTGCGATGCCGGACCGATGACCCTGCAGCAGCTGGTGGACTGGCCGTGGATGCTGTATCCCAAAGGCACGCCGATTCGTGGACGCATGGAAGAGGCGTTCGCCAACGCCGGGGTACAGGTGCCGCGCAACACCATCGACACCATTTCCATGCAGACCTTTCTCAAGGTACTGCAGAGCGGCCCGATGATCGGCATGCTGCCCGATGCCATGGTGGCGCCGCATCTGGAAAGCGGGCTGCTCAAGACCCTGGAAACGCAAATGCACCTGACGCCGCAGTACTACGGCATCTTGACCCGCAAGGGCGATCAGCTGACCGGTCCGGCCCTGGAGTTCGCCGGAATTCTGCTGGAAAACGCGCGGCTGGCGCAGGAAAAATCGAGCTGATTCCGATAACTTCCTGTTATCGCTTAATCCAAAAATGCCATTGGGACTGAATCGATCCCTGGCATAGATTACCCATCAGCTTCTGCACGTGATCGGGTAATCGCCGCGCTTCCCGCCTTTGCATTGCCAAGGGAATGCCTGCCTGACAACGAGCCCTTCAATAAAAACAATCAGGCATGTAAACGTGCCAAGGGTTACTTCCATGCAAACACACGCTGAGAACCAGAGTGCCAGTGCGCACGCCAATGACCCTGCTTTCGAGGATCGAACCTACCGCAAGGTCATCCTGAGGATTCTGCCGGTCCTGCTGCTGTGCTACATGGCGGCCTATCTGGATCGGGTCAATATCGGCTTTGCCAAGCTGGATATGCTCAACGATCTGCAGTTCAGCAATACCGTCTATGCCTTGGGTGCCAGCGTGTTCTTCTGGGGTTACTTCCTGTTCGAGGTGCCGAGTAATCTGCTGCTGCACCGGTTCGGCGCGCGCTTCTGGATCGCCCGGATCATGCTCAGTTGGGCGGTGGTTTCGATTGCCGTGGCGTTTACGCTGCCGCTGTCGCGCTTTTTCCATATCGAAGCGAGCACGATGTTCTATGTGCTGCGTTTTCTGCTCGGTGTCTGTGAGGCCGGCTTCTTTCCCGGTGTCATCCTGTACCTCAATTACTGGTTTCCGACCCATCGGCAGAGCCGGGTAATGTCCGGGTTTCTGATGGCCTTGCCGGTCAGCCTGACGCTGGGCGGCATGTTGTCCGGTTGGTTGATGACCAGCATGAACGGCATACAGGGCATGGCCGGCTGGCAATGGATGCTGATCATCGAAGGCATTCCCTCGATTGTCATGGCCTTTGTGGTGATTGCCTGTCTGTGCGACAACATCGACTCGGCCAAATGGCTCTCGATAGCGGAAAAGGCCATGCTCAAGGCCAATCTGCAAAAGGACAGCCACGGCAAGGCCACGCGCATGAGTGAAGTCTTCTTCAACCCGCGTGTGTGGCTGCTGGTGCTGATTCTGCTGACCTTCAATACCGGTTTCTATGGCCTGGCGTTCTGGATGCCCTCGATCATCAAGAGCGCCGGTATTTCCAATACCCTGCATATCGGCCTGCTGACCGCGATTCCCTATGGCGTGGCGACCGTAGCGATGCTGCTCAATGCCCGGCATTCCAACCGTACCGGCGAGCGGCGCATGCATGCCGCGATTCCGGCCTTTATCGGCGGGATTGGCCTGATTCTCAGCGCTTACTTTTCTCAGGATCTGGTGCTGTCCGTGCTGTTTCTCACGGTGGCGGCTTCGGGAATTCTGAGCCTGATGCCGATCTTCTGGACCCTGCCGGGCACGCTGCTGTCCGGTGTCGCCGCAGCAGCCGGTATCGGCATGATCAACGCCATCGGCAATCTGTCCGGCTTTACCGGTTCGATGATCACGGCTGTCGCCGAAACCCTCACCGGCAATATCAATAACGGAACCTATGTGCTGGCGCTCTGCTTGCTGGTCAGTGGCGGGCTGATTCTGGCGATTCCCGGCAGCATGCTGGGCAAGAAAATGGCTGCCAGCCCTGTGCTTCCTACACATCTGGGCATGGAGAAAGCATGATGAAGAACAAGCGCGTTCTGATTACCGCTGGCGGCCAGGGCATCGGCCTGGCCAGTGCCAGGGCCTTTGTCGAAGCGGGTGCCGAAGTGATTGCGACCGATATCGACATCCGCCAGTTGCAGAGCATTGCCGGTCTGCAGGCCATGGTTCTGGATGTAACCTCGGCCACGGATATCCTCGCCTTGAGCGAGCAGGTCGGCGCGGTGGATGTGTTGTTCAATTGCGCGGGCTATGTGCACGCGGGCAATATTTTCGAGTGCGACGAAGCCGCCTGGAGCCGTTCCATGGAGCTGAATGTCACGGCCATGTACCGCATGATCCGGGCATTTCTGCCCGGTATGCTGGAGCGTGGCGGTGGTTCGATCATCAACATGGCGTCGGTGGCTTCAAGCGTCAAAGGCGTGCCCAATCGCTTCGCCTACACCGCGAGCAAGGCCGCAGTGGTGGGGCTGACCAAATCGGTTGCTGCAGATTTCATTGGCCAGGGCATTCGTTGCAATGCCATTTGCCCGGGCACTGTGGACTCGCCTTCGCTCCGTGCGCGCATTGCTGCCCAGGCGCTCCAGCAAGGGATTTGCGAAGAGCAGGTTTACCGGCAGTTTGTCGAACGTCAGCCCATGGGCCGACTCGGCAGTGCAGAGGAAATCGCTCGACTGGTTCTTTATCTGGGCTCCGATGCCTCTTCCTACACTACAGGTGCTTTGCATGTCATCGATGGCGGCATGAGTATCTGAATCCCGGTTTGCACCTTCGACAGAAACAGGAGAACCCGATGAAATTGCTACGTTACGGCGAAAAAGGTTCGGAAAGGCCCGGCCTGCTCGATGCCAACAACCAGATCCGCGATCTTGGCGCTCATGTGCCGGACATTGCCGGCGATGCCTTGACCCCGCACGGCCTTGCAGCCCTGGCTGCACTCGATCCCGCCAGCCTGCCGCTGGTGCCGGGCAAGCCGCGTATCGGGCCTTGCGTGGGGCAGGTGGGAAAGTTCATCTGCATCGGCCTGAACTACGCCGATCACGCTGCCGAATCCAATATGGAAGTGCCCAGGGAGCCGATCATCTTCAACAAGTGGACCAGTGCCATTTGCGGGCCGAACGATGCGGTGGAGATTCCGCGAGGTTCGAGCAAGACCGACTGGGAAGTGGAGCTTGGCGTGGTCATTGGCAAGGGCGGGCGCTACATCGACGAAGTCAATGCCATGGAACACGTGGCCGGCTATTGCGTGATCAACGATGTGTCCGAGCGTGAATGGCAACTGGAACGTGGCGGGACCTGGGACAAAGGCAAGGGCTTCGACACTTTTGGTCCTATCGGCCCATGGCTGGTGACCCGTGACGAGATTGCCGACCCGCATTCGCTCGACCTGTGGCTGGAGGTCGATGGGCATCGTTATCAGCAGGGCAATACCCGCACGCTGATCTTCAACGTCCCGCAACTGATCGCCTACCTGAGCCGCTGCATGAGCCTGCAACCGGGCGATGTGATCTCCACCGGCACGCCACCGGGCGTTGGTCTGGGAGTGAAGCCCACGCCAGTTTTCCTGCGTCCCGGTCAAACCATGCGCCTGGGCATTGCCGGGCTGGGTGAACAGCAGCAGGTGACGGTGCAGGCTGACTAATTTTGCGGATGAATCCGCTCCCGCAGTTCACGATTGGTGACAAATTAGGCACGGTCGCGCCAATAGGTATCCTCGGTGTAAGCCATGGATACTTTTCCGGGGCGTGACTGTGCCAGCCATCCTCCACCATACGTACTTCTGGACGGCAGTTTCGCCGGAGAAGGGCGGAAATGACGGGCGAGGCTGTGTAGCTATGGACATTCTGGAACCTCAAGGCCGATTGAGGTCATGACGTAGAATGCTTGTTCTACGTCGAGCAAACAACGCTGATACTTGATGCGCAAGTGCCATACATTTGTGCGCATCATCGAACTTGCGGGCCGAACCGGAATCAGTTTCTTGGAGTTTTGGCCCTGTCGGTCATTTCAGCGAAGGAGAAACTGCCCGGTGTCTCAGTTAAAAACCTTGATCCTGTTGGGACTGCTGTTTTTTGCAGGCAGCTTGCATGTTCAGGCCGCCGACGTGCCGGCTCTGCCTATGGCTGCAGCGGCTCCTGTCGACGACAAGGCCACCGAGAAAAAAGAGAAGACCGACAAGGCCGATGAAAAACCGGCAGACAAACCCGATGAAAAAGCCGCCGAGGCCGACCCCGCCGCTGCCGAGATACTGGTTCAGGGTGGTTTGCTCGGGGCGATCAGCACCAGCATCGACGACATTCAGAAGACCCTCAACCTCGACGAAAGCCTGTGGGATGCCTGGCGCCTGCGGGCTGACCGGGCGGCCGACGAGATTGGCGATCTGGTCAACAAGCGCACGGCACGTTCTCCGTGGAGTGTCGTGGGCGACTTCCTGTTGTTGTCGGTGGTGTGGATGGGCGCATTTGCCGTACTGACAACATTGGGGCGTTTTCTGGCGATCCGCCTGAATCGACGTCCGTTTCTCCAGGTCCGCGAGCGCAGTCGGGCGCTGCTCAAATATGTACTGCCTTTCACCCTGCCTGCGGTCATCTGTCTGCCGTTGACGCTGTATGTCAGCCATTTCATGCCGAGCTCTGTGGGGCGTGCGCTGTCGCTGTGTTTTGCCTATGCGACCAGCAGCGGCATTGTTTCCACCTCGGTGCTGCTGTGCGTCGTCGTCATGTTCAACTCCGGCCACAAGCGTGCCGCCGTGCGCATGATTCGTCGCTACAGCCCGAAACCGTTGTTCGTCATCGGCTTTCTGGCAGCACTCAGCGATGCGCTGACCAGCCCGCAGATTGCAAGGCAACTGGGCAGCAACTTCACCACCAGCGTGTCGGTCTTCACCGGGCTGTTCGCTTCGGTCGTGTTCTGCATGCTGGTGATCAAGGTGCGGCGTCCCATTGCGCATCTGATCCGCAACCGCTCGTTGAACAGCCGCCTGGAGAGGCCCGCGCTACAGAAGTCCTTGAAGGTCTTCTCCAACCTTTGGCACTTGCCGATCCTGCTGATGATCCTGGTGTCGGCCATCAACCTGATCGGCGCCGGGGAGGACAGTCAGGAAGCGCTGCGTTGCGCACTGTTCACCACCTTGCTGCTGATTGCTACGGTATTCCTGAGCACGGTCTTCGAGCACTTTTTCAAGCAGTCCGAAGAACCGGGGCGTGGCGGGCATGTGTACAAGGCGCGCCTGCTCAGCCTGATGTATGCGGTGTTGCGCATTGTGCTGGCGGTGGCGTTCATCGAAATCCTGGGGCGGATCTGGGGTTTCTCGATGTTCGAGTTCGCCCAGCGCAATACCCTGGGACGGGTGATCAGCGACTCGCTGAGCAGTATCGGCCTGATCTTCCTGGTCACCTGGTTGCTGTGGGTGGTGCTCGACACGGCTATTCAGGAAGCTCTCAAACCGCCGCTCAACCATCGCAACGGACGTCAGCCCAGCACGCGGATCAAGACCATCCTGCCGCTGCTGCGCAATGCGGTGAAAATCATTCTGGTAGTGATCTGCTCGATCACCACCATGGCCAACCTGGGGATCAATGTCGCACCGCTGCTGGCCGGTGCCGGGGTAGTCGGTCTGGCCATCGGTTTCGGTTCGCAGCAACTTGTACAGGACGTGATCACCGGCTTGTTCATCATCATCGAAGACACCTTTTCCGTCGGCGACTGGGTGGTGCTCAGCACTGGCCATTCCGGCTCGGTCGAAAGCCTGACGATCCGTACCGTGCGCCTGCGTGACGGCAAGGGGTTCGTGCATTCGGTGCCGTTCGGGCAGATCAAGGCGGTGACCAACCAGTCCCGGCAGTTCGCCTATGCGTTCTTCTCGGTGCAGTTCACCTATGACTCCGACATCGACGAAGCCCTGGCGCTGATTCGCGAGACCGGGCAGTCGATCTCCGAGGACATTCTGCTCAAGAACAACCTGCAAGGACCGCTGGAAGTGTTCGGGGTCGACCGCATGGACCTCAACGGCGTGGTCCTGACTGCCCAGTTCCGTACCTCGTCGGGCGGCCAGTACAGCGTGGGCCGTGCCTTCAACGAGCGGCTCAAGCGGCTTGTGGACAAGAATCCGGACGTGCGCTTTGCCCAGACTTATCCACAGGTGGTCATGAACCCGGGCGCAGCCCCGGCCCCGCAACCCGCCGCCGAGTAAGCTGTAAACACCGTCCTGACCTGTCGCGGGCAAGCCCCCTACCACAATGGATTGTGTGCATCCTGTGGGATGGGGGCGCTACGGCAGTTCCATGAATATGGCGCTTTTTCGAGAGTGAATTCGTTCCTGTGCAGTCTGTTTTCAGCGCCGCATGATCGAGTACCCGTGGCAACTGTTGGGTGATAGCGGTCAACGTGGTATGTTTGCAGACGTTTTTCACCTGATTACTTGATGATTCTGATACCGAGCCTGCTGACTCTATGCGAATGCGCCTTATGCTATTGGGCGGCGGGAATGCCCTCGGGCAAGCGCTGATTCGTCTGGGTGCCGAGGAAGACATTGGTTTCCTCGCGCCGCGTCCCCCGCAAGACGGCTGGGATGCAGCGAGCCTGACGCAACTGCTCGATGACACCCGTCCCGATGCCTTGATCAACCTTGCTTACTACTTCGACTGGTTTCAGGCGGAGACAGTGGGTGAGGCGCGTCTGACCCAACAGGAACGCTCAGTCGAGCGCCTGGCCGAATTGTGTCAGCACCACAACATCGTTCTTGTGCAACCTTCCAGCTATCGAGTGTTCGATGGCTCGCGGGCAACGGCCTACAGCGAAAAGGACGACCCTGTTCCCCTGGGCCTGCGTGGCCAGGCCTTGTGGCGCATCGAGCAGAGCGTGCGTGCGGCCTGCCCGCAACATGTGTTGGTGCGTTTTGGCTGGTTGCTGGACGACAGCGCCGACGGTGTACTGGGCCGTTTCCTGACTCGTGCCGAAAAGCCTGACGAATTGCTGCTGGCCGATGACCGCCGCGGCAACCCGACACCCGTCGACGATGCTGCCCGAGTGCTCATCTCCATACTCAAGCAGCTCGATTGCGAAGCGCCATTGTGGGGTACTTACCACTACGCGGGGCATGAGGCCACGACGCCTCTGGCGCTGGGGCAGGCGGTTCTCACCGAGGCGCGGCTGATGCATCCGCTGGCTATCGAGTCGCCCACTGCGCAAGCTCACGCCGCCCGTCCCGATGCCGCGGAAGAGCCGCAGCATGGCGTACTGGCCTGCAAGAAGATTCTCCACACTTTCGGTATCAAGCCGCGCGCCTGGCGTGCGGGCTTGCCAAGCCTGCTGGATCGGTACTATCGACATGTCTGACGCTCCAATCCTGATTACCGGCGGTGCGGGCTTCATCGGCTCGCACCTGGCCGACGCCTTGCTGGCCCAGGGGTATGCGGTACGCATCCTCGATGATCTTTCAACCGGCAAGCGCAGCAACCTGCAGATGGCTAACCCGCGTCTGGAACTGATCGAGGGCGATGTCGCCGACAGCGCCCTGGTGACCCGCGCGGCCCAGGGCTGTCAGGCAGTCGTGCACCTGGCTGCGGTGGCTTCGGTACAGGCGTCGGTGGAAGATCCGGTCAAGACCCATCAGAGCAACTTCATTGGCACCCTGAATGTCTGCGAAGCCATGCGCGAGGCCGGCATCAAGCGTGTCCTGTTCGCCTCCAGTGCGGCGGTGTACGGCAACAATGGCGAAGGCGAGTCGATCACCGAAGATACGCTCAAGGCACCGCTGACGCCGTATGCCTCGGACAAGCTGGCCAGCGAGCAGTACCTGGACTTCTATCGCCGTCAGCATGGCTTTGAGCCGGTAGTGTTTCGCTTCTTCAACATCTTCGGCCCGCGCCAGGATCCATCGTCACCGTATTCCGGGGTGATCAGCATCTTTGCCGAGCGCGCAGAAAAGGGCCTGCCGATCACGGTGTTTGGCGATGGCGAGCAGACCCGGGATTTCTTCTACATCGGTGATCTGACCCGACTGTTGATCCAGGCGCTGGAGCAACCGGCTCCAGCCGAAGGCGCGATCAACGTCGGCTTGAACAAGGCCACCTCGCTCAACGAGCTGTTGGCGGCGCTCTCGCAAGTGATCGGCCAATTGCCGCCAGTCAGCTATCAGGCACCGCGTTCCGGCGACATTCGTCATTCACGGGCGGATAACCAGCGGCTGCTGGAGCGTTTTACGCTGGCAGAGTCGACCCCTCTGGGTGTCGGCTTGGCTCGATTGCTGGAGCGTTGAGTTCCTGAGCCAACTGCGTTTGTGAATGCATTACAAAAAAGGTGACCGCTGGCAATCGGGGCCAACGGTTACGTCAAACCCAAGTACTTTCGTGATATTGCCTGATGAGCTGGAAGAACTGGCAGGCATCTCTATCGTGCATGTAGACGGTGCGCTGTTTCAAATAACTCGTGATTAGTCCACAACGACAAAGGCACCCGAACAGGGTGCCTTTGAATGTTAGTGGCTTGTGCTGCGGGTATCAGAACTTGTAACCCACGCCGACCATGTAGACCCATGGATCGATGTCCACATCGACCTTGGTCTTGCCGACGCCGAGGCCGGCTGGACCGTCCATGGAGGCTTCGGTGTCGATATCGACATACCAGACCGAAGCGTTGAGCATGATGTTGTCGGTGAGCATATAGTCCATGCCCACCTGGCCAGCCAGACCGACCGAGTCCTTGAGCTTGAGGTTGCTGAAGCCCTGAGCCTCGCGAGCGCCGGTCAGGTCGGTGTCAAAGAACGTGGTGTAGTTGATACCGATGCCTGCATAAGGCTGAAACTTCGAGGAAGGCTCCATCGGGTAGTACTGCAGGGACAGGGTCGGTGGCAGGTGTTTGATATCGGCGAGTTTGCCATCGAGTCCGCCACCCAGGCCGCTGACCGACACGGTGTGGTTGAAAGGCGTCGCTGCCAGCAGTTCGATACCGACATGCGAGGTCAGCATGTAGGCAAAGGTCAGGCCGAGCTGGGTATTGCCATCGACGCTTGCCTTGGTTCCGGAAGCTTTGGTGCCATCGAGCCTCAGCTCGCCACTGTCTTCGCGAGGGTCGACATGCGCAGCGCCAGCACGGACGATGAAGTCGCCGGCCTCGTGAGCCTGGGCGGCGATAGGTGCGGCGATTGCGAGCGCTATGAGTGAGGCGCGAAGCAAATTCTTGTTCATGGGTGGCTCCAAGGGGTCAGTAAGTTATATGGGCTAATGTTAAAGCGCTGTTTTGAGGCGACTTTGATACAGCTCAATGAAATCGCTGAGGACCCTTGCAAGGGCTCATGAATCCGGCAACTCGTAGACAAATATCTTGTCTGCCTGCATCTGATAACCCGCTTCTGCCAGCTCGCTGGTCGATGACTTTGCCTGCATCGGCCCTTCGACCCAATACGGCTGGTACAGCTCATCGACCTTCACACCCAGTTCACTGGTGACGTGCACGATCTGGTTGGCGGGCGGCGGCGGAACATGGATGCAGGCACCGAAATACGGCACCAGCAAAAACTCCGTCACTCGTCCTTCCTCGCTGACCTCAAGTGGCACGATATAGCCCGGCAGACGTACCAGCTTGCCATCCAGTGCCTTGACGACCGGCGCATGGGGAGCAAGTTGTCTGGCTGCCGGCGCCGACTCCATAGTCAGCGCATCGGACAGCTTCGACATGTCGTGCAGCGGTGCGGTAACGGGCTCCACGACAGGTGCATCAGGCGGAATCATGTCATTCCAGGTCAGCTCGCGCGGCTCGGCGGCCCACACCGAAGTGCTGGCCGAAAGCAGCAGGGATATCAGCAAGCGCCGCATGGTGAAGCTCCTCATAAGCGAATCGACAGTCCATCGGCCAGCGATTGCCTGTAGGCTCGCCATGCTGGCACGGTTCCCATCAACAGCGCAGCGGCCAGAATGCCACCGAGCAATTTCCATTCATATTGGCCAGGTGGCATAGACGAGAGGTACAAACCGTAACTGTTTTGTACAAAGTCCTGCGCCAGCGCAATGCCGAGATAGAGCAGTGCAAGGCCGCTGATGACTCCCGCCAGCGCCAGGGCAAAGGCTTCGAGAATCAGCAGGCTTGCGATATGCCAGGGACGTGCGCCGACCGATCTCAAGATGGCCATTTCCCGACGGCGCTCGTTCAGGCTGGTAAGAATCGCCGTCAGCATACCAATCAGACCGGTCAGCACAACAAACAGGGAAATCACGAACAGGGCTTTCTCGGCGGTGCCCATCAGGCTCCACAATTCCTGCAAGGCCACGCCCGGCAGAATCGCCAGCAGCGGCTCGCCGCGGAATTCATTGATCTCGCGTTGCAGGCTGAAGGTTGCGATCTTGCTGTTCAAACCGAGCATGACCGCCGTGATCGCCGTGGGCGTGAGGTCCATGTTGCGCGCCTGATCGGCTGAGATACGTTGGTTGCCCCGTGCTGGCGCACCGTTGTGCCAGTCGATATGAATGGCCTCCATGCCGCCCAGGCTGATATGCAGGGTGCGGTCGACCGGCGTTCCGGTCGGTTTGAGGATGCCGACTACCGTGAAGGGCTTGTCGTCGTGCTTGACCAGACTGATCGCGGCCACGCCATGGGCCAGGACCAGTTTGTCGCCCAGCTTGTACTGCAGCGCCCTGGCGACTTCAGCGCCGAGTACCACTTCAAATGGATCGGTCTGGAAGGCGCGACCAACGGCCAGTGCCAGATGCTGCTGACGGCCGTATTGGTAATTCTCGAAATAGGATTCGTTGGTGCCCATCACCCGGTAGCCGCGATGGGAGTCGCCCAGGGAAATCGGGATCGCCCATTTGACCTGCTTGTTATTGGCCAGTTGCTCGAAGCTGTCCCAGCGAATGTTGTTGGTCGCATTGCCGATACGGAACACCGAGTAGAGCAGCAGGTTGATCGAGCCGGAGCGGGCGCCGACGATCAGGTCCGTGCCACTGATGGTGCTGGCGAAACTGGCGCGGGCTTCGGTGCGTACGCGCTCGACGGCCAACAGCAGGCAGACCGACAGGGCGATGGCGAAAACGGTGAGGAATGCGGTGAAGCGGCGGTTGGCCAGACTGGCCATTGCCAGGCGAAACAGATACATCTCAAACCTCCACGTTGACGGCAGCTCGATTGAGTTCGGACAGCGACAGGTTGCGGTCGAACAGCGGCGCCAGACTCTGGTCGTGGCTGACGAACAGCAGACTGGAACCGGCTTCGCGGCATTCGGCGAACAACAGCTGGATAAACGATTCCCGGGTGTCGGCATCCAGTGCCGAAGTGGGCTCGTCGGCGATCACCAGTTCCGGCTGGCCGATCAGCGCGCGTGCTGCAGCAACCCGTTGTTGCTGGCCGATGGACAATGAACCGGCGCGGCGGCTCAGCAAGGCCGGATCTTTCAGGCCCAGATGCGCGAGCAGCGTGCTGGTGGCTTGTTCAACGCTGCCATGGCGCTGTTTCGCCCGCTCGGCACGAACCCTGGAAAAGTGGCAGGGCAGCTCGACGTTTTCCCGTACCGAGAGAAACGGCAACAGGTTGAACTGCTGGAAGATATAGCCGGTGTGATCGACCCGAAAGCGATCCCGTGCGCCCGCCGACAATTGCGACAACTCCTGGCCCAGCAGCCGAATGCTGCCGCGCACCGGTTTCTGGACGCCGCCCAGCAGGCCCAGCAAGGTGGTCTTGCCACTGCCGCTCGGGCCTTTGAGGAAAAGTGTCTCGCCCGGTTCCAGGCGAAACGCCGGGATATCCAGCAATTGCGGATGACCCGGCCAGTTGAAGCTCAGGTCCGACAGCTCGATAAGTGCTTGGGTCATGGCCACGCTCGTGCTTGAAAGTAAAAGACCGGGCCAGGCCCGGTCGTTGTATTGCAGGAACTCATCAGAACTTGAGCGATGGATTCGTCGCAAGCACTTCTGCGCCTGACTGGCCGCTTGGCGAGATCATTTGTACCTGAAGCTTTTTGGTGTCGGGGAAGGTCAGGAAGATCTGCGACAGGTCGAGCTTTTTCAGAATCGCCGGTGCATCACAGATGAATTTGTAATGGCCCTTGATTTCGCTGTGTTCGTGATGCTCTTCGCCAGCCTTGGCGTGTTCGTCATGATCGTCATCCTTGTCACCGAACAGCGGGCTTTCGAGCTTCACCGAGGTGGCCGAGCAGTTGGCGGCATCCGAGATGCTGAACAGCGCATTGGGCTTGAGCAGTTGCTCGCGAGCCTTGGCCAGTTTTGCCTTGTCTTCGGCGGAAGTCGCTTCATGCTCGAAGCCGACAATGTTCATCGCCGGGCTCTCGAATTCCAGCTCCAGATTCTTGCCGGAAAGCACCACATCCAGACGACCTACGCCATGCTCATGTGCGCCCAGGCTGCCGTGCTCGTGTTCGTGGTCATGATCGTGTGTTTCGGCAGCGTTGACGACAGCCAGTGGCAGCAGGGCGAAGGGTAGGGCGAGAAGCAGACGGCGCATGACGGACTCCGAAGATGATTGGGAAGAATCTGTTATGTGATCTTATAACAGTTGGCGGCGCGATGATCCGTTTTTTATCCGCGCCGGTGATTTGGCATACCGTACCAGCAGGTTATGCCGAAGCAATCTCATGGCGCCTGAAATTCCTCCTACCGTCAAATGAAGAGGGCGCAGGGATCGAAATCTCAGGGAGAGAGCCATGCCAACGCTTTGCTGTCCTGCGGTCGCAGTGCCGGAGTTCACCATCAGTCTTGAGCAGACGCTGGCGCTGGTTTCCAATCTGCATTCGCAACACCCGCAATTGCCGCTGGTGCGCCGCCTGATCCGCAATACCCGGGTGCGCAAACGTCACTTGGTGCAGTCCATAGAGCAGACTCTGGAGCATCCGGGCTTCGAGGTGCGCAATCTGATCTATGCCCGCGAAGCCAGGGCGCTGCTTCCCGATGTGGTGAGCCGTGCGCTGGGCAATGCCCGTCTGCTTGCCCGGCAGATCGACGCCATCGTTTTTGTGTCCTGCACCGGTTTCATGATGCCTTCGCTGACCGCCTGGATGATCAATGAACTGGGATTTCGCAGCGATACACGACAGATACCCATTGCCCAACTGGGCTGTGCGGCCGGTGGCTCGGCCATCAACCGGGCCCATGATTTCTGTCTGGCCTATCCGCAGGCCAATGTACTGATCGTGGCCTGCGAGTTCTGTTCGCTGTGTTATCAGCCAACTGATGTGACGGTAGGCAATCTGCTCTCCAACGGGTTGTTTGGCGATGCCCTGGCGGCTGCGGTGGTGTGCGGCCAGGGTGGGGAAGGCGTCCGGTTACAGGGTAATGGCTCGCGTCTGGTGCCTGGCACCGAAGACTGGATCAGCTATGCCGTCAAAGCCAGCGGCTTTCACTTCTGTCTTGATCGACGAGTGCCCGGCACCATGGCGCAACTGGCGCCGGAGATCCGTTCGGTGGCGGCAGAGCATGGCTGGCAGGCCGAGCAACTGGATTTCTACATCATCCACGCCGGAGGTCCGCGCATTCTCGATGATCTCTCGCTCTATCTGGGCGTAGACAGCGCGCTGTTCGCCCACAGCCGCGCCACATTGACCGAGTACGGCAACATTGCCTCGGTTGTGGTGCTGGATGCATTGCGCCGTCTGTTCGAGGCGGGCGGCGCCGGGCAGGGCGCCCGCGGGCTCATTGCCGGTTTCGGTCCCGGCATCACTGCGGAAATAACCTTGGGTACATGGAACAACAGGGAGGTTTCACCATGACAGTCGCGGATACTTTTCTTCTCGGGGGAGACATGCCGGTCAAGCGTATGGGCTACGGCGCCATGCACCTGACCGGGTACGGCATGTGGGGGCCTGCGGCGGATCCGCAGCAGGCCAAAGCGCTGCTGCGGCATGCCGTTCATGAGCAGGGCGTTACGTTCATCGATACAGCAGACGCCTATGGTCCGGGAGATAACGAAGAGCTCATTCGTGCCGCACTTCATCCGTACCCTGAAGAACTGGTCATTTCCACCAAGGGCGGGATGTTGCGCTCCGGTCCGAATGACTGGATTCATGGCGCGCCGGGTGCTCCGTATATCGTGCCTCTGGGACGTCCAGAGTACCTGCGCCAGCAGGTGGAAATGAGCCGGCGTCGCCTGCAGGTCGAGCGTATCGATCTGTATCAGTTGCACAGTGTCGATCCGCAAGTGCCGCTGGCCGAATCCCTCGGCGAACTGGTGCGTTTGCGTGAGCAGGGCAAGATCCGCCACATCGGTTTATCCAACCAGCCCGGCGTTACGCTTGAGCAACTGGAAGAGGCGCATCGCGTGGCGGGCATTGCGGCCATCGAGAGTCTTTACAACATTGCCGATCGCAGCGATGAGCCGGTATTGCAGCGCGCCCAGGCGCTGAATATCGCCTTCATTCCATGGTTCCCGCTCGGCCACGGTGCCCTTGTCGGGTCGGACAGCGCATTGCTGCCGCTCGCCGGACAATATGCGTTGACCCCTTCGCAACTGGCGTTGGCCTGGTTGCTCAATCATGCCGCGCACACGGTCTTGATTCCCGGCACCACTGCCATCGCCCATCTGCAGGAAAATGTCAGGGCGGCGAGCGTGCAACTGGATGAAAGCCAGCTGGCAGCGATTGTTCGCGAAGTCGATCACCTCGCGCTGCCGACCTGGCGTCCCGAACGTTGAGGAGGACAGGCCATGAATACCTGCCAGCGCAATGTCGCAACCCTGCGGGCGATCTACGAGGATCTGACGCGCATTGCCGAGTTTGCAGACGATGACATCGTCCTGCACAAGGCCGACCAGACCGCGTGCCCGGCCACGGTCATCGGCAAGCAGGCGGTGCGCGGTCATGAAGTAGAGCTTATCGCCCTGACGCACTATTCGTTGTTCATGGAGGTGCAGGATATCATCGCCAACGATTGTTTCGGCGCGGTCCTCGGCAACCTGCGCGCCAGACCGGATGAGCAGGGCATCTGCATGCCGTTCTGCGGTTTATGGCGCTTTCGCGAGGGAAAGGTCATCGAACACTGGGAAAACGCCTACGACGTTGCGGCGTTTGCCGGTTTTCTGCGCGGTGACGATGCACAGGCCGCTCGCTGGCTGTGTTGAGCCACGTGTGGGAGCATGTGCATCTGTCAAAGCGAGGAACAGAGCATGCTGCGTATCCGTGGAACCATTGGCCAATGGCCGGTGGATTTGACCCTGGAAATGGACGACGGTGACTGGGCGCAACTGGGTGCCCAACTCAAGGCGGCCGCTCCTGAAGCGCCGGCTGTTGTGGAAAGCAGGCCGGTCAATCAGGACGACAGGATCTGGCAGATCGCCAGGGACCTGCTGCAAAAGGCCGGGCAACTCAGCGGGCCGGATCTGCTGGGTAAACTCGAAGGCCTGACCGGCAGCACCGCCGCCGGCAAGCGCCTGCTGGTACGTCTGCGCCATAGCGCCAATGTGAAGGTCGCAAGCGGCGCGGATGCACCCATTTACAGTTGGGTGGATATTCGCGAATGAATGGGCTTCCCCACAAGTGAAGTGGGAGCCAATTCATTCGCGAAAAACGCTCACTCAATACAGCGCGGCAAACAACTTGCGACGGTATGTCGTCACCAGCGGATGGTCATTGCCCAGCAGGTCGAACACTTGCAGCAAGGTCTTGTGCGGCAGGCCTTCGGCGTAGTTGCGGTTGCGGATGAACAGCTTGAGCAAGCCTTCCAGCGCCGTTTCGTATTGCTGGCGGGACAATTGCTGGACGGCCAGTTGATACGAGGCTTCGTCATCCTGCGGGTTTTGCGCCAGACGGGTTTTCAGTTCGGCGCTGTCCGGCAGCGTGGCGGCTTCGGCGAGGAAGGTCAGTTGCGCCTTGGCGCCGGCCAGTTCGGCCTTGTTGGCATCGTCGCTCTTGACCGCATCCAGCACGGTACGGGCTTCACCCAGTTCGCCACGCTCGGCGAGGCAACGCGCATACAGGATCAGCGCTGCTGCATGGGTATTGTCTTCGCCCAGCATCACTTTGAGCACCGCTTCGGCATCGGCAAAACGGCTTTCGGCGAACAGTGTCCGGGCCTGTTGCAGCGGGTCGGCGGCGGCAGGTGGCGGCATGACGACGTGTTGTTCGAGCAGCTTGCGAATCTCCGACTCGGGCTGAGCACCGGCAAAACCGTCCACCGGCTGACCATCCTTGAACAGCACTACCGTCGGCAGGCTGCGGATACCAAAGCGGGCAACGATTTCCTGTTCGATATCGCAGTTGACCTTGGCCAGCAGCAACTCGCCCTGATAGCTCTCGGTGATCTGCTCCAGCAGCGGCATCAGCACTTTGCACGGCGCACACCACTCGGCCCAGAAATCCACCAGCACAGGCTGATCGAATGACTTGTCGATCACCAACTGGTCGAAGTTCGCGGCGGTTGCCTCGAAGATGTAAGAAGTGTCCTGGCTCATTGCTTGCCTCGCGAAATCTGAATGCCGCCAACTATAAAGGCCTCAGGGGTTTGCTGAAAGCGGCGAGTATCAGGCCAGGACCTGCGGCACTCGTTCAGCGCTGCGCGTGATACAGGCTGACATCCCGAAACTCATGCGGCTCGGCCAGGTCCGGGAGGGTATGGGCATGCAGCATTGCCAGGCGCCGGTAAGCTGCATGCCTGAAGTCGCGCACGCGGGAGTCCGCGACCAGGGCCTGTTGGCCACAGCTGAGAAACTGATCCAGCAACGGCAGGTTGGCGCGGTCATACAGCACATCGGCGACCAGAATCAGATCGAACCGATCGGCCTCGGCAAAAAAGTCTGCCGAATAGTTCAGTTGTACGGCATTGAGTTCGGCATTGGCCTGGCAGGCGGCCAGCGCCAGCGGGTCCAGGTCACAGGCGACCACTTCGGCAGCTCCGGCTCTGGCTGCGGCAATGCCCGCAACACCGGAGCCGGCACCGAAATCCAGTACGCGCTTGCCTGCGACCCACTGCGGCTGTTTGGCCAGAAAGCGCGCCAACGCCAGACCGCTGGCCCAGCAGAAACTCCAGTAGGGCGGTTCTTCCAGAATGCGGCGGGTTTCGTCAGGGCTGAAGGCGCGATCCATATTGTCGGCGTCGATCAGCCACAGCTTCAGATCGGTGCCCGGCAACTCGGTGGCGACCAGTCGTGCGTCGCCCAGCAGTTGGCTTAGCTCCTGCTGAAGTTGTGCCGGTGCAATCATGGCGCGCTGACGAGTTGCAACTGTCCCAGGGCCTGAGTGGTGGGCTGCTCGATCCGCAGCGAAGGCAGATGCAGAATCAGTTGCCCGGACTTGCTGGCGCGTCCGCGCAGTTCAACCCGCTCGCCAATGGGAAAGGCTTCCGGATTGAAGCGCAACTGGAAGGGCAGCGACTGGCCGTTGCCTTGCAGCTTGGTGCTGGTCAGCAGTTTTTGCGGGCGGCCACGTTCGTCGATCACCAGCACCGCCAGCTCGACTTCTGCGCCGGCAGGTACGCCCAGCAACTGGCCGCTCAGTTCCCGCTGATGCGGCAGCAGCGGGCCAGGGCCGGCAGGCAGCTTGGCGGCTGCGACTGGTTTGGCGGGAGCCGGTGGTGGAGCTTCGGTGCTGCTGCAGGCGCTCAGCAGGCCGATGAGCCCGAGCAGGAAAAAGGGGCGTAGCGTCATGAACGGCTCCAACAAAAACAAAATAAAAAGGCTCATAGAGGCCGTGATGCAGTATTACCGAATGCAGGCAGTTTCACATCGTTCTGATGCATCTTTATACAGCATGATCGAGGCGCAGCCAGCCTCCGAGAGCAGCCGGAGTCTTGTCTTGCCTGCGGGATGCGCTACCATGGCGCTCCCTCTTTATTGTTGCCTGCCACCATGCACTGTCCCTTCTGCGGTGCCAATGACACCAAAGTCATCGACTCACGCCTTGTCGCCGAAGGCGAACAGGTACGTCGCCGTCGCGAGTGCCTGGCTTGCGGTGAGCGTTTCACTACCTTTGAAACCGCCGAGCTGGTCTTGCCGCGCCTGATCAAGCAGGACGGCAGTCGTCAGCCTTTCGACGAAGAAAAGCTGCGTGCCGGCATGCAGCGGGCTCTCGAAAAGCGTCCGGTGAGCGTCGAGCGCCTGGAAGCGGCCCTGGTGCACATCAAGCACAAGCTGCGCGCAACCGGCGAGCGCGAGGTCAAATCCCTGGTGGTTGGCGAACTGGTCATGACCGAACTGCAAAAGCTCGATGAAGTGGCGTATATCCGCTTCGCTTCGGTCTACCGCCGCTTTCAGGATCTCAATGAGTTTCGTGAGGAAATCGAGCGTCTTGCTCGTGAGCCGGGTAAAGAATGAGTGCAGCGTTGACTGAGCAAGGCGCTCTGGATGCCCATTACATGGCCCGTGCGCTGGAACTGGCGCGCAAGGGCATTTATTCGGCACATCCCAACCCCCGCGTCGGTTGCGTGATTGTGCGCGATGGCCAGATCGTGGGCGAAGGCTGGCATGCACGGGCCGGCGAGCCGCATGCCGAAGTGCATGCCTTGCGCCATGCGGGCGACAAGGCCCGTGGTGCAACGGCTTACGTCACTCTCGAACCCTGCAGCCATCATGGGCGCACGCCGCCCTGCGCCGATGCTCTGATCAATATCGGTGTCGCCCGCGTAGTTGCAGCGATGCAGGATCCCAATCCTGAAGTCTCCGGCCGCGGATTGCTGCGCCTGATGAATGCCGGCATCGCGGTTCAGTGCGGTGTGCTGGAAGCCGAAGCGCGGGCGCTGAACAAAGGTTTTCTCAAACGGATGGAAAAAGGCCTGCCGTATGTGCGGGTCAAACTGGCCATGAGTCTCGATGGCCGCACGGCAATGGCCAGCGGCGAAAGCCAGTGGATCACCGGCCCCGAGGCCCGTTCGGCGGTGCAGCGGCTGCGGGCGCAATCGAGCGTTGTCCTGACCGGTGCCGACACGGTGCTGGCCGACAAGGCCCGTTTGACCGTACGTCCCGACGAGCTTGGGCTGAATGCCGAATTGACCGCCCTGGCCGCCACGCGCCCGCCGTTGCGGGTACTGATCGACAGCCGCTTGCGAGTGCCGCTGGATGCGCCTTTCTTTCAGGCGGGCAGTGCGCTGGTCGCCACCCGTGCAGCGGCGTCGGCGCGGGTTCGCTACCACGATGAAGGTCACGAAATGCTCGCCCTGGCTGACAGCTCAGGCCATGTGGACCTGCGCAAGTTGCTGGTCGAACTGGCGGCCCGTGGCGTCAATGACGTGCTGGTCGAGGCAGGGCCACGTCTGGCCGGTGCGTTCACCCGGCTCGGGCTGGTCGATGAGTATCAGATTTTTATCGCGGGCAAGTTCATGGGCTCCACGGCCCGGCCGCTGCTCGACCTGCCGTTGGCGCAAATGAGTGAAGCCCTGGAACTGAAGATCGTAGAAATGCGCGCAGTCGGTAATGACTGGCGAGTCATTGCTCTCCCTGTTCCGGCCAGCGGCGTATAATTCCCGGCTTTCGCTTAGCGCGCAGGCCTTGTTCTCCCGGAGGACCCATGTTTACCGGCATTATCGAATCCATCGGCAGCATCCGCGCCCTGACCCCAAAAGGCGGCGATGTCCGCGTTTACGTGGAAACCGGCAAGCTCGATCTGAGTGACGTCAAACTGGGCGACAGCATCGCGGTCAATGGCGTGTGCCTGACCGCCGTTGAATTGCCTGGCGACGGTTTCTGGGCCGACGTCAGTCGCGAAACCCTGACCGTCACCGCTTTCGTCGACCTCAAGGCCGGCAGCCGGGTCAACCTGGAGAAGGCCCTGACGCCTACCACGCGACTGGGCGGCCATCTGGTCAGCGGCCACGTCGATGGCGTAGGGGAAATCGTTTCCCGTGAAGATAACGCCCGCGCTATCCAGTTTCGGGTGCGCGCTCCCCGCGAGCTGGCCAAGTACATTGCCCACAAGGGCTCGATCACCGTCGACGGCACCAGCCTGACCGTCAACTCGGTCAATGGCGCCGAGTTCGAGCTGACCATCGTGCCGCACACCCTGGCCGAAACCATCATGGCCGACTACCGCCCGGGCCTTAAGGTCAATCTGGAAGTGGACCTGCTGGCGCGCTATCTGGAGCGCCTGTTGCTGGGCGACAAGGCCGCCGAGCCGAGTCACGGCGGCATCACCGAAAGCTTTCTGGCCGAGAACGGCTACCTCAAATCCTGAATTGAAGGGGGTGCCGAGTGGCGCTCAACACGATCGAAGAACTGGTTGAAGACATCCGCCAGGGCAAGATGGTCATCCTGATGGATGATGAAGACCGCGAGAACGAAGGCGACCTGATCATGGCCGCCGAATGCGTCAAGGCTGAACACATCAACTTCATGGCCAAGTACGCCCGTGGCCTGATCTGCATGCCCATGAGCCGCGAGCGCTGCGAAACCCTCAAGCTGCCGCTGATGGCACCGCGCAACGGCTCGGGTTTCGGCACCAAGTTCACTGTATCGATTGAAGCCGCCGAAGGCGTGACCACCGGCATTTCCGCGGCTGACCGCGCCCGCACGGTACAGGCGGCTGCCGCCAGGGACGCCAGGGCCGAAGACATCGTCAGCCCTGGCCACATCTTTCCGCTGATGGCCCAGGCTGGCGGAACCCTGTCGCGTGCCGGTCATACCGAAGCGGCCTGCGACCTGGCGCGCATGGCCGGTTTCGAGCCGAGCGGAGTGATCTGCGAAGTGATGAACGACGACGGCACCATGTCCCGTCGCGCCGAACTCGAAGCCTTTGCCCTCGAACACGACATCAAGATCGGCACTATTGCCGATCTGATCCACTATCGGATGATCCACGAACGTACCGTTCAGCGGATTGCCGAGCAGCCAATGGACAGCGAACTGGGACATTTCAACCTGGTGACCTATCGCGATTCCGTCGAAGGCGACGTTCACCTGGCGTTGACGCTAGGCAATATCTGCGCTGAAGAACCGACCCTGGTGCGTGTCCACAACATGGACCCGCTGCGCGACCTGCTGATGGTCAAGCAGCCGGGGCGCTGGAGCCTGCGGGCCGCGATGACTGCGGTTTCCGAGGCTGGCAGCGGCGTGGTGTTGCTGCTCGGTCACCCGCTGGATGGCGATGTACTGCTGGCCCATATCCGCGAAACCGCCGGACAACAGGTCATCAAGACGCCGACCACTTACAGCACTGTCGGCGCCGGTTCCCAGATCCTGCGTGACCTCGGTGTGCGTAAAATGCGCCTGATGAGTTCACCAATGAAGTTCAATGCGATATCCGGTTTCGATCTGGAAGTTGTAGAATACGTGCCCTCCGAATAAATACCGGCAGGTTGGTCTGTGCTGACGCTCACGTTTTGCATGTTCCGGCCTGGCAGTTCCGATTCGTGGCCTACAATCCCTGACAGTCCGCCCCAAGGCGGGCTTGCTCTTTAATACGAGACTCACCCGAATGACCTTGAAGACCATCGAAGGTACCTTCATCGCCCCACAAGGCCGCTATGCCTTGGTAGTTGGCCGTTTCAACAGCTTCGTCGTGGAAAGCCTGGTGAGCGGCGCCGTCGATGCCCTGGTTCGCCATGGCGTGAGCGAAAGCGACATCACCATCATCCGTGCACCGGGTGCTTTCGAGATTCCGCTGGTTGTGCAGAAAGTTGCCCAGCGCAAGGAATTCTCGGCCATCGTCGCCCTGGGCGCGGTGATCCGTGGCGGTACTCCACACTTTGAATACGTGGCGGGCGAGTGCGTCAAAGGCCTGGCTCAGGTTTCCATGGACGCTGGCGTGCCGGTCGCTTTCGGCGTACTGACTGTCGACTCCATCGAGCAAGCCATCGAGCGCTCCGGCACCAAGGCCGGTAACAAGGGCGCTGAAGCTGCACTGTCTGCCATTGAAATGGTCAGTCTGCTGTCGCAGTTGGAGGCCAAGTGATTTCCGACGATAGCGATCAGTTCAACCCGCGCGACGCCAAGTCTCCCGAGGCCGCCAAGGGCAAGAGCGCCAAGCGTCGCGAAGCGCGTCAGCTCGCGACCCAGGCGTTGTACCAATGGCACATGGCAGGTCACTCGTTGAACGAAATCGAGGCGCAGTTCCGCGTCGATAACGATTTCAGCAACGTTGATGGTGCTTATTTCCGTGAGCTGCTGCACGGGGTTGCCACCCACAAGACCGAAATCGATGTCGCCCTCAAGCCTTGCCTTGACCTGACCATCGAAGAACTCGATCCGGTCGAGCTGGCGGTGCTGCGTCTGTCCACCTTCGAGCTGCTCAAGCGCATCGACGTGCCTTACCGCGTTGTGATCAACGAAGGCATCGAGCTGGCAAAAGTCTACGGTTCCACCGACGGCCACAAGTTCGTCAACGGTGTACTGGACAAGCTGGCGCCTCGTCTGCGTGAAGCTGAAGTGAAGGCCAACAAGCGCTGATCGGCGCCTGTACCTCACATGGGTGAATTCGAGCTGATCCGCAATTACTTCGCTGCCGCGCCCTGTGCGCAGGGCGGCGAAGGGATTGCCCTGGGGATCGGCGACGACTGCGCGCTGCTGGCGTTGGCGCCCGGCGAGCAGTTGGCGATTTCCACCGATACGCTGGTGGCCGGGGTGCATTTCCCCGACGCCTGCGATCCCTTTCTGCTTGGCCAGCGCGCCCTGGCGGTATCTGCCAGCGATCTGGCGGCCATGGGCGCTCGTCCTGTGGCCTTCACCCTTGCCCTTACCCTGCCTCAGGTCGATGCCGCGTGGTTGCAGGCCTTTGCCCAGGGCCTGAACGTGATGGCACAGAACTGCTCACTGGGGTTGGTTGGTGGCGATACCACACGCGGGCCATTGAGCCTGACGCTGACGGTATTCGGCGCCGTGCCCGGCGGGCAGGCGCTGACTCGCAGCGGGGCCCGTGAAGGCGATCTGCTGTGTGTCGGCGGTGCTCTGGGCGATGGCGCCGGGGCCTTGCCCCTGGTCCTCGATCAGCGCCGGGCCGCGCCGTCGATTGCCGAGCCTCTGCTGGCGCGTTACTGGTCGCCACAACCGCAATTGGCGCTGGGACAGGCGTTGCGCGGCAAGGCGACTGCGGCACTGGACATCTCCGATGGCCTGCTCGCCGATTGTGGCCATATCGCCCGGTCGTCGGGCGTTCGCCTGTTGGTCGAGCGCGACCGGCTGCCAATGTCCAGGCCCTTGCTAGAGTTGTTTGATCTGCCCACGGCTCAACAGGTTGCGCTCAGTGGTGGCGATGACTATGTGCTGGCCTTCACGCTGCCGCCTGAGCATCTGTCGGGCCTGCTCGATGCAGGCTGGCCGGTGCAGGTGATCGGTCGGGTTGTCCATGGGCAGGGTGTTGCGCTGATGGATGCCGATGGGCAGGAAATAACGCCTGTCGCTCAGGGCTATCAGCATTTTCGGAGTGAACCGTGAAAGACAAGCCCGAACAGGTTTCGGCCGAGTTTGTACCACCGTCGGTGTGGACCAATCCCTGGCATTTTCTGGCCTTTGGTTTCGGCTCGGGCACCTTGCCCAAGGCCCCTGGAACCTGGGGCTCGATAGTCGCCCTGCCGTTCATCCCCTTGTGGCAGATGCTGCCGGGCTGGGGTTACTGGCTGATGCTCGGCATTACCATGCTGTTCGGCTTCTGGCTGTGCGGCAAGGTCGCGGACGATCTTGGGGTACACGACCATGAAGGTATCGTCTGGGACGAAATGGTCGGGATGTGGATAACCCTCTGGCTGGTCCCTGAAGGCTGGGTCTGGTTGCTGGTGGGCTTTGTGGTGTTTCGCTTTTTCGACATCCTCAAGCCATGGCCGATTCGCTGGCTGGACCGGCATGTCCATGGTGGCGTCGGAATCATGATCGATGACGTCCTGGCCGGCGTTTTTGCCTGGTTTTCCATGCAGGGACTGGTCTGGGCGTGGGGATTGATCTAGCTTTTTGATATGAATGGGTGAGAATTCAGCCTAAGCGTCTCCAGGAACGTGCTGTTACAATCAGCCCTTGCGAATTTCCAGTCTTCTACTACTAGGAGCACACGGTGCCCGTCGTATTTGTCGCCGCTTCCAAGCTGCCCACCCCTTTTGCACAATTCACCATGAATGGCTTTTTCGAGTCGGAAACCGGGCGCGAGCACGTGGTTCTGAGCCTGGGTGATATTGCCGATGGTGCTCCTGTTCTGGGCCGGGTGCATTCCGAATGCCTGACGGGCGATGCCTTGTTCAGCCAGCGTTGCGATTGCGGCTCTCAACTGGAAGCAGCCCTGCGCGCCATCGCGACCGAAGGCCGCGGTGTGCTGTTGTATCTGCGTCAGGAAGGTCGCGGCATAGGCCTGATGAACAAGATCCGGGCCTACGAGTTGCAGGACGGCGGCGCCGATACCGTCGAAGCCAATGAGCGGCTGGGTTTTGCAGCCGATCAGCGCGATTACGCGATCTGCCTGCCGATGCTGCAACATCTGAAGGTCGATTCCCTGCGACTGATGACCAACAACCCGCGCAAGGTCAAGGCATTGACCGAGATGGGCATCAAGGTGGCCGAGCGTGTGCCGCTGCACACCGGCCACAACCCGCACAACAAACTGTATCTGGCCACCAAGGCCGGCAAGCTGGGACACATGATGGGCAATGAGCACCAGAGTGAGGTCGATCCGGCGTGAACCGCAACAATGTGCGCAGACGCATGGCGCTGGCCTGGTGGCAGCAACTGGGCCTGAGTCTTGCGCCATTGTTGGTGGTGTGTCTCTTTCTGGATACTCGCGAAGCGTTGATTCACATGTTGGCGATGCCGTTGTTCATCGCTGGCGTCGCCTCGATGTTCCTGAGTCTCAAGCCATTCGGTGCCTTCAAGCGTGCCTTGATTGCTACCCAGGCCGCGCTGGACACGCCCGAGGAAACCGCCGCCTGGCTCAGGCTGGCGGCCACTCGGCGGATTGCCTTTCTGTTCGCCGGTATTCCCGCCTGGGTTGCCGCAGGCGCCTTGTTCATCGGGCTTGAGCCGGTACCGGTGTTCCTGCTCGCGCTCTCTACCGTGGCCCTGTTCTACCTGTACCGGATTCCTCCGCAGTTGGGATAAACCGTTCAGGCACAAAAAAGGCGCTCATCGAGCGCCTTTTTGTTGGGTACCGTATCAGCCGCCGATCAACGCCAGTCGCGCATTGATGGCCGCTTCGATCCCTTCGGCATCCAGACCGCATTCGGCAAGCATCTGCGCCGGCTTGGCGTGCTCGACATAAATGTCCGGCAAGCCAAGATGCAATACGGATTTCAGGATGTTCTCCCGCGCCAGAAACTCGCTGACCGCCGCGCCTGCGCCACCCATGATGGCGTTTTCTTCGATGGTCACCAGCAACTCATGACTGGCTGCCGCTTCGCGGATCAGGGCTTCGTCCAGAGGTTTGACGAAACGCATGTCGATCACGGTGGCATCGATTTTTTCCGCGACTTCCAGCGCATCGCTCAGTTGCACGCCAAATACCAGCATGGCAACGCCCTGGCCCTGACGACGGAGCACGCCCTTGCCGATCTCGACAGGCTCCAGGCCATTGTCGATCACGGCATTCGGGCCGGTGCCGCGCGGGTAACGCACTGCTGCCGGACCTTCGTACAGGTAACCGGTATTGAGCATCTGGCGCAGTTCGTTTTCGTCGCTCGGCGTCATCACCAGCATGCCGGGAATGCAACGCAGGTAAGACAGATCGAAACTGCCCGCGTGGGTCGGGCCGTCTTCACCCACCAGGCCAGCGCGGTCGATGGCGAACAGCACGTCGAGGTTCTGTACTGCGACATCGTGGACCAGTTGGTCATAGCCGCGCTGCAGGAATGTGGAGTAGATCGCCACTACCGGCTTGCTGCCTTCACAGGCCATGCCAGCGGCGAGGGTGACCGCATGCTGCTCGGCAATCGCGACGTCGAAGTAGCGACTCGGGAAGCGTTCGCTGAACTCGACCAGATCCGAACCTTCTTTCATGGCCGGGGTAATGCCCACCAGCCGCGAGTCGGCCTTGGCCATGTCGCAGAGCCACTGACCGAATACGCCGGAATACTTCGGCCCGCTGGCCTTTTTCGGTGCGGCGGGCGCATTCAGCGGGTCGAGCTTGGTGATGGCGTGGTAGCCGATCGGATCGACCTCGGCCGGCGCGAAGCCTTTGCCTTTCTTGGTCACCACATGCAGGAACTGCGGGCCCTTGAGGTCGCGCATGTTGCGCAGGGTGGCGATCAGGGTCGGCAGGTCGTGGCCATCGATCGGGCCGATGTAGTTCCAGCCCAGCTCCTCGAACAGGGTGCCGGGGACCAGCATGCCCTTGGCGTACTCTTCGGTGCGCCGTGCGATTTCCCAGGCACCGGGCAGGCGCGACAGCACTTTCTTGCTGCCTTCGCGCATGCTGGTGTAAGTACGACTGGAAAGGATCTTGGCCAGATAGTTCGACAGCCCGCCGACATTGCGTGAGATCGACATATCGTTGTCGTTGAGGATCACCAGCATGTCCGCGGCGACTTCCGGCGCATGGTTCAGCGCCTCGAAAGCCATGCCGGCGGTCAGGGCGCCATCGCCGATCACCGCGATGGACTTGCGGTCGACGCCTTGCAGTCGGGCGGCAATCGCCATGCCCAGCGCGGCACTGATGGAGGTGCTGGAATGGCCGACGCCAAAGGTGTCGTACTCGCTCTCGCTGCGGCGCGGGAATGCGGCAACGCCGTCCTTCTGGCGCAGGGTGGACATGCGCTGGCGGCGACCGGTGAGGATCTTGTGCGGATAGGCCTGATGACCGACGTCCCAGACCAGGCGGTCATCCGGGGTATCGAACACATAATGCAGGGCGATGGTCAGCTCGATGACGCCAAGGCCGGCACCGAAATGCCCGCCGGTCTGCCCTACGGAGTAGAGCAGCTCCAGGCGCAGTTCATCGGCCAGGGTTTCCAGCTCGGCTTCACCCAGACGGCGCAGGCCGTCCGGTGTATCTGCACGGTCGAGCAACGGCGTAACCGGGCGCTCGCGGGGAATCTCTTTGAACGTCGTGGGCATCAGGCGAATCGTTATTAGTAAAAGAGGCGGCAGTTTACCTTATGCATCGCAAGCTGCCCATGAAGTGCATCTGCAGATACGCAGGTGTGATAAATCAGACCGGATTTTGCAGGGTTGATTCAGCACGCCTGACGTTCGGTTGTCGCTGTCAGTTGCGGCGCTCGACGATGTAACGCGCCAGTTCGCGCAGCGGCTCTGCGGCTGCGTCGAAAGGTCGCAAGGCATTCAGTGCCTGGTCGCGCAGCTCCAGCGCATAGGCCTTGGCCGCTTCCAGGCCCAGCAGTGCGGGGTAAGTCGGTTTGTCGCGGGCAATATCAGCACCCTGGCGTTTGCCCAGGGTTGCGGTGTCGCTTTCCACGTCGAGAATATCGTCCTGCACCTGAAAGGCCAGACCAATGGCGCGGGCATAGACCTGCAGGGCATCGAGTCGCGAAGCATCGGCGTGGCCGCTGGCCAGTGCGCCGAGGCGGACGCTGGCTTCGATCAGCGCGCCGGTCTTGTGCCGGTGCATGAACGCCAGCGCTGCCTGATCGAGCTTCAAGCCGACCGAACCCAGATCGATGGCTTGTCCGCCGACCATTCCGGCAGGGCCTGCGGCCTGCGCCAGAGTGCTGACCATCTGCAAGCGGGTTTCGGCATCCCGTGAACTCAGGCGCGGATCGAGCAGGGCGCTGAACGCCAGGCTTTGCAGGCCGTCACCGGCCAGAATCGCGCAGGCTTCATCGAAGGCTTTGTGGGTCGTAGGCTGGCCGCGACGCAGATCGTCGTCGTCCATGGCTGGCAGATCGTCATGCACCAGTGAATAGGCATGAATCAGCTCGACCGCACAGGCCGCGCCATTGGCATCCTCGGCAACGCCGCCCAGCGCTTCGCAGGCTGCGTAAGCCAGCAGTGGACGGACACGTTTGCCACCATTCATCACGCTATAACGCATGGCCTCATAAAGGCGGGTCAGCTCCGGGCTCGGGGCAGTGAACAGGCCATCGAGTGCCGCGTTGACGCGAACCTGGCTTATGGCCTGATAGCTCGCGATCATTCGGGTTGTTCCGCATCGAAGTGCTCTTCGGCCAGTTCGCCGTCGCGCTCCAGCAACACCTGGACCTTCTGCTCGGCCTGAGCGAGGGCATTCTGACAGTCACGTGTCAGGCGCACGCCTTGCTCGAAAGCGGTCAATGAGTCTTCCAACGACAGCTCGCCGTTCTCCAGACGCTCAACCAGCGTTTGCAGATCGGTAAGGGATTGTTCGAAATCCAGTGCAGCTTTCTTGCGGGCCATGGCGGCATTCCCGGTGCAGGTTAAACCGGCGCGACACTAGCAGAGCCGCAGCCGTGGGGCAAACGCTTGAGCGAGCTGAGTGGCTGGCCATGCGCTTCTGTTTATAGGTGACTCGCTGAAAACATCAGTTCAGCGCGGCGGCAAATCCGGCCTTGAGGTCTTCGATCAGGTCATCCGGGTTTTCCAGGCCGATCTGCAGGCGCAGCATCGGCAGGCCTTGTTCCCGCGCGCCATAGTGATCGACCTCGGACACCAGGCTTTCAAAGCCGCCCCATGAGTAACCGACCCCGAACAGCTTCAAGGCTCCGACAAAACGGTCCAGCACCTGACGATCGGCAGTCTTGAACTCAAAACTCAGCAAGCCGTTACAGCCATGGAAGTCCCGCTTCCAGATGGCATGTCCGGGATCTTCCGGCAGAGCGAGATACAGCACGCGAGCCACTTGCTCATGGCTCTGCAGCCATTGCGCGATTTGCAGGGCATGGCGTTCGTGCATCTGCATGCGCGCCGCGAGACTGCGGGCGCCACGCAGAACCAGATAGGCATCGTCGGGGCTGACGGTATTGCCCACGGCGGTGTTCATGGTCTTGAGGGTTTTCCAGTGCGCTTCGGTGGTGCTGACGCTGCCCATCATTACATCCGAGTGCCCGGCGATGTATTTGGTCAGCGCCATCAAGGAAATGTCCGCGCCCAGTTCCAGCGGCTTGAACAGCACTCCCGAACCCCAGGAGTTATCCACAGCCAGCAGCAGATCATGTGCCTTGCACAGCCGCGACAGAGCGGGCAGGTCGCACATGTCAAAGGTCAGCGAACCGGGGACTTCGGCGTAGATCATTCGCGTATTGGGTTTGATCAGTGATTCGACATTACTGCCATCGGCGGCGTAGAAATCGAACTCGATATTGAATGCAGTCATCCAGGTCCTGACCAGTCGCCGGACCGGACCGTATACCGCCTCGGTGATCAGCACATGCTGGCCCGGCTGCACAAAGGCCTGAAACATCTGCGCCGCTGCCGCCAGACCGGTTGAGTACAGGCAAGTGCCGTGGGCGCCTTCAAGTTCGGATACCAGATCCTGCAAGGCAAAGGCTGTCGGATTGCCATTGGCGGCATAGGTCAGCGAACGATCCGGCCCGGCGGTCCGTGCTTCAGCCTCGCGCAGGCTCTGCAGGCTGTCGAACAGCACGGTGCTCATACGCACTACTGGCGGATTGACCGCAATGCCCGGCCCGCTGCTGGCGCTCCGGCCAGATTGGGACAGCGCAGTCTGGGCGAGCGGGTCTTTGTCTTGGGGCATTGCGGGGCTCCGAACTACCTGGAAAAAGGGATTTCAGCTTGCCGGACAGCGGAGGCACAAGATTCAGAAGCATCCTGCATACAGCCTGCCGTCACGGGTGATTATCATGCGCTGCCTCTTGTATTTGAACGATATAAGAGGTGGCTTGTGAGCAATAGTACGACGTCTGTTCAGCCCGAGGGGTATAGCGATTGGTTAATGTCGCTCAAGGGCGATATCAAAAGGGCGCGGCAGCGTGCGGCTCTGGCGGTGAATAGTGAGCTGGTCATGTTGTATCACCGGATTGGGCTGGATATCCAGAAACGGCAACAGAATCAGGGTTGGGGAGCAAAAGTTATCCAGCAATTGGCTGATGATTTGAAAGATGCCTTCCCTGATATGCAAGGCTGGTCTGCCAGCAACCTTAAATACATGCGTTTTTTTGCACAGCATTGCCCTGATGGTCAATTTGGTCAGCAGCCTGCTGACCAATTACCCTGGTTCCACATCGTAACCCTGCTGACCAAGCTGAATAACACCCCGGATCGAGAATGGTATGCGGTGCAGGCCGTGGAGCATGGCTGGTCGCGCAGCACGCTGGAAGCCAATATCAAGAGCTGCTTGCACCTGCGTCAGGGCGGGGCCGTCTCCAACTTCGATATGCACTTGTCCTCCGATGACTCGGCTCTTGCCCGGCAAGTATTGAAAGATCCGTATCTGTTTGATTTTCTTGGCCTGGGTAATGACGCTCGGGAGCGAGAGATCGAGAATGGACTGATTCAGCACATCACCCGTTTCCTGATGGAGTTGGGGGCAGGTTTTGCATTTGTAGGGCGTCAGTTTCGGCTGGAAGTGGCGGGTGACGAGTTCTTCATCGACTTGCTGTTCTACCACACCCGGCTCAAGTGCTATGTGGTGGTAGAACTCAAGGCCAAATCATTCAAGCCCGAGCACGCAGGGCAACTGAGCTTTTATCTGGCCGCGGTCGATGCGCAGATCAAGGCTGAGGATGACAAGCCCACCATCGGTCTGTTGCTGTGCCGACAGCACAACCGTCTGGTCGCGGATTACGCTTTATCCGGCTTCGGTAAACCCATGGGCGTCGCGGAATATCAGTTACTGCGAGACTTGCCGGAGACACTGACACAAAGTCTGCCAAGTATTGCCCAGATCGAAGCAGCCTTGTCGGATGAGCTGGACACCCTGAAGTGATAATGCCGATCAGTTGAGGCACAAACAAAACTGATCAGCATTAAAAATGTAGGGGCGGATTTATCCGCGATACGCCTGTAGATCCAAAGAAAATCTATCGCTCTCACGGGACTCTCGCGAATAAATTCTCTCCTACAAATCAGACGCCTGATGCCGCTCTGGAACCTGATCCGCTTCATCGCCCCATGTGCGATTGACCTTCTTGCCGCGTATCACGGCTGGGCGTGCAGCGATCTCTTCGGTCCAGCGCAGCAGGTTCGGGTATTCATGCACGGACAGGAACTGCGCAGCCGAATACACCTGGTTCTGCACCAGCGCGCCGTACCATGGCCAGACTGCGATATCGGCAATGGTGTAGGTATCGCCGGCCAGATAGCGGCTTTCTCCAAGGCGACGGTCCAGCACATCGAGCTGACGTTTGGCCTCCATCGCGAAACGGTTGATGGCGTACTCGATCTTTTCCGGTGCATAGGCATAGAAATGCCCGAACCCGCCGCCCAGATACGGCGCTGCGCCCATCTGCCAGAACAGCCAGTTCAGGGTTTCCGTCCGGCCTGCGTGATCGCTGGGCAGGAAGCTGGAAAACTTCTCCGCCAGATACAGCAGGATCGACCCGGACTCGAACACCCGCACCGGCGTCTCCTGGCTGCGATCCAGCAGCGCAGGGATCTTGGAGTTGGGATTGACCCCGACAAAGCCGCTGGAGAACTGATCGCCTTCCGAAATCTTGATCAGCCAGGCGTCATACTCGGCACCGCTGTGCCCAAGTGCCAGCAACTCTTCCAGCAGAATGGTGACCTTCACCCCGTTGGGCGTGGCCAGCGAATACAACTGCAGCGGATGCTTGCCGACCGGCAATTCCTTGTCGTGGGTGGGACCGGCAACCGGGCGGTTGATATTGGCGAAGGTGCCGCCGGATGACGCAGGCTGCCAGACTTTTGGAGGCGTATAAGAAGTATTGCTCATGCGGGAACCTCGGAATGTTTGAGGACGATCGTTTCGACCGGTGACGCTGCCCGTTGTTCATGAATCATCGGTCAAGCCAGAGGACGGCTGCGGCCAGTGAACAAGGCGTTGCGGATGCGTTGCCCGTAAAGACCGACGGCCAGGCCCGACACGATAAGGCCCACGGCAACGATTTTCATCGGCGACAGGCTTTCATCGAAAATCATCACTGAGCCCAGAATCCCGAATATAGGCACCAACAGTGACAGCGGCGCAACGGTGGATACCGGGTATTGCTTGAGCAGCGAGTTCCAGACCCAATAGCCGAACAAGGTGTTGGGGTAAACCTGAAACAGGATCGATAGAACGGCACGGTGGTCGATCTGGTTGAACAGCGCAGAGTAGCCGCTGGTGCCGTTGACGATATAGTCGAGCAGGAAAAGCGGGATCGGCGAAAACGCGCTGGACCAGACCACAAAGGCAAATACCTGCGGGGTATTGGCCTTTTTAGTGATGATGTTCGTGACACTCCAGGCCGCCGCGCCCAGCAGTACCAGCATCAACCCGGCCGCAGTGACCGAGCCATCCGCAATAAAGATGATGCTCAACAGCCCGCACAGCGCAACGCCAATCCCTGCAAGCTGGTAGCGCGTGATGGTTTCCTTGAACACCCAGGCCCCCAGCAACATCGTGAAAAACGCACTGAACTGCAACACCAGCGAAGCAATCCCCGCCGACAGCCCGGACTTGATCCCCAGATTGACGACACCCCAAAGACCTATGCCGAAAATCAACCCGTAACCGATGATGTAACGCCACGCGACATCAGGTTTGGGAATGAAAAAGATCGCAGGCAGCGCACAGAGCGTAAAGCGCAGACCTGCAAGGATGAACGGATCAACTGAGGTCAGGCCAAGCTTGATGACCGAAAAATTGAGGCCCCAGATAGCGGTAATCAGGATCGCGAGGAACAGGTGGCGGAGTTTCATTGAAGGAGACTTCCTGGTCGGGTGTGGCGTGCGAGTTATCTAGAACCGCAGGTTGAAGCACACGAACCTGTCCGGTTTCTTGTGGCCAGAAAGGTTTATGCCTGAAAAATGGGTTATTTGCCTGTTTTACGAACAAAAAACTTAACTTGCAGGATTGTATCGCCATCGTTACATTTGCTGGCTATGTGCCTTTTCGGTGCAGGAAACCCAAGTAGCGACGCTTGATCGACGATGGCGCAGACGTACGTCGGTCGCTTTTTGGAGCCCAACTGAAGGGCTGCGGTTGTAAGCGCAGGGAGCGGGTTACTAATGGATGAGTTCAGAATTTTTCTCGCAGGCCTGGATATCTATATTTATCTAGGGTTGTTGCTTTCAACTTTTATGGCTATCAAATATAAGCCACAACATGCGGCCTCTCTGTTTATCTGGGGCTGCAGTGTTCCGCTTTCTGCTTTTTGCTATCTGGTCTGGGTTTATGGCATCGGTGGTAGCTGGAACTTCGTGACGTTCCTTATAGAAAACTTTGCGTTTTCACAGGCCGGGTGGCTTGGAGGCGCTTTGGCTTTTTTCGGGTGGCTGGTCAGCGCACGTTATTTGAAAAAAATCGGGCTGTGGATAGCCAGAGTGTCGGTTGTTTCGCATGGTTTGTTTTTGATGGTGATTTTTGTTTTTGAGCGCGATTTTTCATGAGCAATTTATCGTTGTTATGGACCGGGTTTGCTCACCAATGGGAAGAAGGAGTCAAGTGTGTCTTTCATTAAAAATTTTTTCGCTCTCTTTTTGTCGGGTTTCCTTGTGGGTTGCTCAAGTCCGGTGTTGATAGTCAAGCCTGTCAATCTTTCTTTGGCCAATCAGAAAGTCTCTGCGCAGTTTCGCGTGGCTGAGCGTGGTGGCTATAGAGTTGCTCTGTTATTTGTGTGGAGTGAAAAAGCCTCCGATATCGATCATCAGAAAGCAGTATGGGGCGGCGGGCTTTATAACGAGGGCGGTGTTCCCATTCCTGTCCATTTGCGTGTTCTGAAAGATGGTCAGTTGTTTTTTGATGAGGTTTTAGTCACCACGGGCATTGACTCGGGGCAGGCATTTGAGTACGAGGGTAAATACAAGTCTACGCAGGTCAGAGATATAAAGCATTTTGCTCTTCTCCCTGGGGATTACACGGTCGAAGTTTCGACGGTGGATAAAGTTGACGCATTCCGTGGTACGGAAGGGTACGTAGAGTTTTCTTACTACAGCCCCAAGATTTAGATTTTTAAAATAGCGAAAGGACTCTAAGACGGTGGAAAAGAGCTACAGTGTTACTTACAAGGTTGCTGGTGTTGGTGCCGACTATGTTTACCAACAGGATAAAAGCGACCATAAAGCGGGCGATCTTCATGATTCGCCCGGTGGGCACATGTGGTACAGCGTAAGCGATGGCGTAGCCAGCAAGAGCTTCGGGTTCGCCTCGAGGCTTGATGAAATGTTCGGGCCTGGTCAAGTCGTCATGGATGATGACAGCGCGTACCAGGAAACTCTTTATGAGGTTACCGTCAAGCTGACAGAGTCGCAGTACACGGCCCTGATGAATTTTTCCAGTAATCCGCCAGCAGGTGGTTTCGATTCAGCGACATACAATCTGTTGACTAACAGCTGTGTTGATTTCGTATACGCCTCGTTGAAAGTCCTTGGCTACAACCCGAACGATGAACAGGGTGACCTTTTTCCAGGTAACAATCTGGACAATATCGAAGCGCTTTTAAATGGTTTTGGCGCAGAAATAATCCGTGGAGACATGGCGCGAGGCGGAGTTGTATATGACGGCAGTCAGAGCAGCTTGTGGCTGAATTCCAGTGACCTAAGCGGCGGTATGGCAAACAATGATTTCTCATTGAATACCGATCTTGCATCTGGGATCAAATACAAGGAATCCGTTGATCACGATGCCGCAGCCGCTGAAGTTGCTCAGGGCCTGATCAACAGTGGTGGCGGCTGGAACCTGAGTTACGACGCCAACAAGCTCAATCTGAATCAGTATCAAGGCAACTGGATCAACAATACGTTTACCAACGCAGCAACGCAGATTCTGGCGGACGGTTATCGCCCGGGTAATGTCAACACCGTCAAGGACGTATTTGATTTCAGTCTGCGTAACTCAACCCAAGGTATGACCTATGGCAGTACTTTGGCCGCACTTTTGAACTCGGGCGATGCAAGTGCCCGCGTGACGTTACCGACGGATCCGCTGGTGTTGGACCTGAATGGTGATGGCGTAAGGTTGACGGATTACCTCGGTGCACCGGTACTGTTTGATGCCGACAACGATGGCGGCAGCCTGGAAGAAACGGGTTGGGTAAGCCCTGAAGACGGCATCGTTGTTGTAGACGCCAACGCCAATGGCAAGATCGACAATATCAGCGAAACACTTTCCGAGTATTTCGGTGGGGTAGCGGGCAAAGACGGCAATGCCGGAGAAAAACGTTTCTCGAACGGATTTACTGCCTTGGCGAGCCTGGACAGTAACGCTGACGGTGTTTTCGATAACCGTGATGATGCCTGGTCGAGTGTCAAAGTCTGGGTCGACGCCAACCACGATGGAAAGAGCTGGGATGATGCCAATGGTAATGGCTCAGTGGACGCCAATGAAAAGAGCGAACTGAAGTCATTTGCAGAGCTGGGTATTACCCGGATCAACTTGAACAGTGTGGCTCAAAGCGGCGAAGTGCGTGACGGTAACGAAGTTCTCGCACGAGGAACCTTTGTTCAGAACGGCGTGAGCAAGGAAGCCATTGCCGCCAACTTTCTGGCCAACCCCAATGGTCATGTCTTTACCGCAAACGGCACAGGCACTGTGATCTCTACGCAGGGTGGAGGTAACGTCTCTCCTGTGAGTGGTTATGCCTCTTCTTCCACAACGGGTGAACACATCGATGTGGCATCGAAGGGCGTAACCAATGCGACTGGCGGCTCGGGCAATGATGTGTTGCAAGGCGATGCCCAGACCAACTGGCTGGCCGGTGGCCAAGGTAGCGATACGTTCTATGGTGGGGCCGGAGACGATGTTCTACTGATCGATGGCGACGACCTGTCCGAGAATATCCATGGAGGAGATGGCACCGATATCGTTCAGGTTCTGGGCGATAAAGGTGTTTATCTGAATCTGGCAGATGCCGGTGTGGAGATTGCCCAGGGCGGTCGTGGCAATGACACCTTCATCGGCGGCGGGTCCAGCACGGTTTATATGCGCGGCGGCGACGGCGATGATGTACTCATCGGTGGGTACGCCAATGATGCGTTGTCGGGTGAGGATGGTAACGACGTCATTCTGGGTGGAGCCGGCAACGATGTATTGCGCGGGCATCGTGGCAACGACCGAATTCAAGGCGGCCAGGGCAACGACCTCATCGACGGCGGTCAGGATGACGACAACCTCAAAGGCGGCGCCGGTGACGATGTGCTGATCGGCGGTGCGGGTGATGACGTGATCGATGGCGGAGACGGCCTGGACGTCGTCGAGCTGTCTGGCGACTTTGCCGACTACCGTCTGACACGAACGGCAGAAGGCGTCTGGATCAGCGACACCGTGGCCGGTCGCGATGGTACCGATTTCCTGCAGAACGTCGAAAAGGTCAACTTCAGAAACCTCAAGCTGGTAGAGATTCCGAGCGCTACCAGCGAAGGCATCGAGAACCCGCTGCTGGTCAAGGATGTCCTGAGCAACGACAAGGCCGGTGCCGCTTTTGAGCGCAGCAGTGCGCATCTGATCGGCAAGGAGCAACTGCTGCAGAACGACATCGACTGGCAACATGATGCGCTGCACATCACCGGCCTGTTCGATGTCGTGGGCGGCACGGCAAGTGTGACTCAGGCGGGCGATGTGCTGTTTACGCCGGATGCAACCTTTACCGGCATCATGGGCTTCAAATACACCGTCGCCGATGCCAAGGGCAATGAAGCCGGTACGGTCGTCAACATGGGCACCGGCGAAAGCGCGACGATGCGCGCCGCGGTTTATCTCAAGACTACCGATCTGCCTGACGACCCGCTGGTGACCGATCAGTGGTATCTGTCCCAGGCCAATATTCTTCCGGTCTGGAAGGATTACACCGGTAAAGGCGTCAGGATTGCCCAGATCGAAACCACCAGCCCTTTCGGTACGACCAAGGAAATTCTCGATTACCGTCATGCCGACCTGAAAGACAACATCGACAAGAACTGGCTGGCCAATGCCACGCCGGGGCAGATGGCGGGCGAAGGCAGCGGCGGGGTGTTCAGCGATCACGCCACGCTGGTGGCCGGGGTGATGGTCGCCTCCCGCAATGGCGAAGGCAGTGTGGGTGTGGCTTATGACGCCACGATTGCCGGTTACTGGGTCAATAAAGACGACTTCAGCACCATGTCCCGCATGCATGAATATGACGTGGTGAACAACAGTTGGGGAAGTAGCATTCCTTTCGACCTGAAGTTTTCCCCGGCTCAACTGGGATTGATGCCGACGCCGCATTTCAAGGCCTTGCAAGAGGGCCGCGATGGCCTGGGGACCGTGATTGTCACGGCTGGCGGCAACGACCGGCAGCAAGGCGGCAATGCCAACTACTCGAACGTTTCCAACAGCCGCAGCAGCATCGTGGTTGGCGCAATCAATGCCAGCACTGACCTGGGCGCATTGCAGTTCGGTGGGCAGCCGTTCTCCAGCCCGGGTGCGAGCATTCTGGTCAGTGCGCCTGGCTCGAACGTGACCTCCACTTCGCGTCTGGTGCAGAACGACAATGGCTCCACGTTTGGTGCCGATACCAGTGTTTCGCAGGGCACCAGCTTTGCTGCGCCGATTGTCTCCGGCATCGTCGCGCTGATGCTCGAAGCCAACCCTGAGCTGGGCTATCGCGACGTCCAGCAGATCCTGGCGCTTTCAGCACGCAAGGTAGCCGACCCTGCAACGTCCTGGCAGGACAACGGCAGCCAGAACTGGAACGGCGGCGGCATGCACGTCAGCCACGACTATGGTTATGGCGAAGTCGATGCCCGCGCGGCGGTGCGTCTGGCCGAAACCTGGAATACCCAGCAAACCTTCGGCAATGAATTCAGCCTGACCCAGCCTTTGGACTCGGGCACGCTGAACCGCGCCATCACCGATGGACAAGGTGCAGGGATCAGCCATTCGCTGGCCCTGGGTAATGTCGATATCGCTATCGAGCATGTTGAAGTCAAAGTCAGCCTGACGCATTCCAGGCCGGGTGATCTGATCCTCAAACTGATCTCGCCGTCCGGTACTGAATCCATCCTGATGAACCGCCCGGGCAAGGCGCCTGGCAGCGCGGCGAGTGATCGTGGCAATGCCGACTTTGCTGGCGCATCAACCCTGAACTACGTTTTCGACACCGCACTGCTGCGCGGCGAGAAGGCTCAGGGCAACTGGACGCTGCAAGTCATCGATACGGTGACCGGCGACACCGGCACGCTCAATAGCTGGAGCATGAACGTGTACGGTCAGGGCAGCACGTCCGACGACCAGTACATCTACACCAATGAATACGCGCAGTTGGCCGCTGCAGGTGGACGCAATGTGCTCAATGACACCGATGGCGGCGTAGACACGATCAACGCCGCGGCGATTGCCAGCGCCAGCGTTATCGACCTTTCCAAAGGCCAGGCGACCCTGGCCGGAGCCCGGTTGACCATTAGCAATCCAGGCCAGATCGAAAATCTGATCGGCGGTGAGTTTGGCGACACGCTGACCGGCAACGCGGCGGATAACCATCTCTCGGGTGGGCGCGGCGATGATCTGCTGTCGGGCGGTGCCGGTGTCGATACGCTGATCGCCGGGCAGGGCAATGACACCCTGAGCGGCGGCGCCGATACCGACTACTTTGTGATCGACAAGAACGCGGGCGACGTTGATACCCTGACCGACTTTGTCATCGGCACCGACCGCATCGTCCTGTCCGGCTTCGGTCCGGATGTGTATTCCACGATGGGCATCATCCAGCAAGGCGCGGACACCCGCTTGACGCTGGGTGACGGGCAAGCCCTGTTGCTGAAAAACGTTCAGTCTCAGGGCCTGACGCTGAGCAGTTTCGTGCACGTGCCGGATGGCGTGAGCCTGAGCCAGCTGGAGCGTTATTCCGGCTTCGGTTTCGGGCTCGACGGCACGGTGACCGAACGAATCCTGCCGGACACCAGCAATGGCTTCCTCTACTGGACCAACGATGGCGGCGAACGCGTCTTCGGTGGAACGGGAGCCGACGTGATCTCCGGCGGTATGGGTGACGATGTGCTGGTTGGCGAAAGCTCTACGGCTTCCACTGTCGGCGGCAACGACACCTTGAACGGTGGCGAAGGCAACGATGTGGTGCGCGGTGGTGCTGGCGATGACGTGCTGTACGGCGGTGCCGGGCTGGATTACCTCGGAGGCGATGCCGGTAACGATGTGATCTACCTTGAGGGCGATCACGGCATTGCTGACCACGCGAGCACCACGTTGCTGGCTCCGAACATCAACCTGGGCGGTGCAGCTACGCACACGGGTGCCTCGGTGGCAGGCGGTGCCGGGAATGATCGTTTTGTCGTGGTCGAAGACCTGCGGGCGAGCGCTTCGCAGGGCATCATGGCCAACCTGATCGACGATTTCGAGGTGGCCAATCCGGCCGAGAAAATTGACCTTTCCCAAATTCGTGCGGTGAGCAGCTTTGCCGAATTGAACTTCAGTTCCGTGACGGTGGATGGCGAGCAATACCTGCGAGTCTGGCTGGGTGCGATGGCCAGCGGCAGCCAGTACCTGACCCTCAAAGGCGTCACTGCCAATCAATTGTCCGCCGCCAATTTCATTTTTGGTCAGGGCGCTGCGCAACCCAAAGTGCTGCTCAGCGGTACTGCTGCCAACGATCTGCTGATCGGCGATGCGGGTGGCAATACCCTCGATGGCGGTGCCGGTGCGGATACTCTGGAAGGTCGTACAGGTGATGACACCTACATCGTCGACAACGCCGGTGATGTGATCAAGGAAGTGGTGGGCGGTGGCTATGATCTGGTCAAGTCCAGCGTCAGCCATACCCTGGCCAATGAAGTCGAATCCCTGCAACTGCTGGGCAATGCGGCGATCAACGGCACCGGCAATGGTTTGGCCAACCGCTTGGTGGGTAACAGCGCCGACAACGTGCTGGACGGTGCCGGTGGCTCCGATGTATTGATCGGCGGCCTGGGCAACGATACCTATGTGGTTGATGATGGCTCCGACCGCATCGTCGAATCGCAAGGCGAAGGCACCGATACGGTCAACGCCTCGGTTTCCTTCACGTTAGCCAGTAACCTGGAAAACCTGAACCTGACCGGCACTGCCAACATCAATGCCACGGGCAACAGCGTCGACAATATCCTGCGCGGCAATATCGCCGATAACCGCCTCGACGGAGCGCAAGGCGCCGACCTGATGATCGGCGGGCTGGGCAATGACACCTACTTCGTCGACAACCTCGGCGATGTCGTCATCGAAGATGCCGATGCAGGCAGCGACAAGGTCATTTCCACGATCGACTACAGCCTGGCGGCGAATGTCGAGATCCTGAGTCTGTCCGGTTCGGCCTTGAATGCCACGGGTAACGCGCAGGCCAACGAACTGTTCGGCAACGAACACAACAACCGCCTGTACGGCAGTGCTGGCGATGACTTCCTGCAAGGCGGCAAAGGCAATGACCGCTACGTGTTCGGCGTCGGCCATGGCCAGGACTCGATCAATGAAAGCCTGGATGCCAGCGGTGGCGTGGACAGCATCGTGTTTGAAGCGGGCATCAATGAACGCGACGTTGCAGTCGATCACTCGGCGCAAGGCATGGTGCTGCGCCTGAACGATGGCCAGCAGATCATCTCAGGCTGGACCGCTGACCGCGGGCATAGCATCGAGCGCATCGAGTTTGCCAACGGCACCGTCTGGAACACCGCAACAATGGCGACCCAGGCCAACCGCGCACCGACCCTGACGCAGGAGATTGCCGACCAGAACGTGGCAGAAGACAGCGGCTTCGTCCTGACCCTGGCAGCCAACGCCTTTGTCGATGCGGACAGCGGCGACTCCCTGAAACTGAACGCAACCCTGGCCGATGGCAAACCTCTGCCCGCGTGGCTGAGTTTTGATGCCAGCAGCCGTACCTTCCGTGGCACGCCCGATAACAGCGCGGTGGGTAACCTGTCGATTCGCGTCACGGCAACCGACAAGGCCGGTCTGTCCATCAGCGACAGCTTTGAGGTCAAGATCAGCAATACCAACGACGCGCCGACCCTGACCAGGGCCGTTGTCGATCAGGCCGCAACGGCAGGCACTCTCCTGAGCTTCGCGCTACCGGCAAGCACTTTCACCGACGTGGACGTTGCGGATACCTTGAGCATTACCGCTCAATTGGCCGATGGTCAGGCGCTTCCGGCGTGGCTGAAATTCGATGCGGCCACCCGGACTTTCAGCGGTACGCCCGCAAGCCTGGGAACCGTTTCGGTCAAGGTTTCGGCCACGGATCTTGCTGGCGCAGTGGTCAACGATGTGTTCGATATCGTAGTAGACGCACAAACCGGATTGTTCACTGGCACCCAAAGCGGCGATTACCTCAATGGCGATGCGCTGGCCAACACCATCAATGGGCTGGGCGGTGACGACACCCTTTATGGCCGGGCTGGCAACGACGTATTGAACGGCGGCGATGGCGCCGACTGGCTGTACGGCGGTGATGGCAATGACATTCTCGATGGTGGCGCGGGCAATGACAGATTGTCGGGTGATGCGGGCAATGACACGTATCGCTTCTACCGCGGCATGGGGCAGGACACGATCAACGAGTTCGACTCGACCACAGGTAATGTCGACACCATCAAGGTTGCAGCAGGCATCGCTCCCGGCGATGTCAGCGTCAAGCGTGACAGGACCGATATCATCCTTTCCATCAACGGCACCAGTGACTGGATGAAGATCTACGACTACACCAGTTCCAGTTATCAGGTGGAGCGCGTCGAGTTCGCCGATGGAACCGTCTGGTCCGTGGCTGACCTCAAGCGCCTGTCGCTGGTCGTGGCCAGCGAAGCCGCTGACACAATCTACGGCGACGAGACGGGCGAACGCCTCGACGGGCTTGGCGGCAATGACCAGTTGTACGGTCAGGCCGGCAACGATGTGCTCATCGGTGGCGCTGGCAATGACATGCTCGATGGCGGCATGGGCATTGATACGCTGGATGGTGGGGCGGGCAACGACACCCTGTATGGTGGCTCGGGCAACGATATCTATCTGTTCCAGCGTGGGGGTGGCCAGGACCAGATCAATGATCGCGACTGGACGTCCGGCAACCTCGATGTGATCAGGCTGGCGCAAGGCATCAGTCCGAGCGACATCAAGGCTTCGCGCGTGGGCGACAACCTCGAACTGGCGATCATCGGTACATCGGACAGAATCACCGTTCGCGACTGGTTCTACTCCACCGATTCGCAGATCGAGCAGGTGCAATTCGCGGACGGCACAGTCTGGGATGTGACCGCCCTCAAGGCCATGGTCAAAGGTGTGGCGAGCGAGGGCAACGATGTCCTGCAAGGTGAAGAGTCCATCGCCGACGTCCTCGACGGGTTGGGCGGTGACGACACGCTCTACGGGGTTTCGGGCAACGACACCCTCAATGGCGGCGCTGGCAACGACAAACTCTATGGCGGAGCCGGAGCAGACATTCTCGATGGCGGTGCCGGTGATGACAGCCTGTATGGCGATGCAGGCAACGACACCTACCTGTTCTATCGCGGCGCCGGGCAGGACTGGATAAGCGACTACGACAACTCGGCCGGCAACCTGGACGTGATCAAACTTGCCGAAGGCCTCAAGCCAGCCGACATCCAGCTCAGCCGTAGTCTGAACGATCTGTACATCGGTATCGCCGGAACCAATGACAGGCTGACGGTTTCCGGATGGTTCTCCAATACCGCGAACCTGATCGAACAGATCCAGTTCGCCGACGGAACTACCTGGAATGCCAGCACCATCAAGACAATGAGCAACGGCACGGCCTCTCAAGGCAACGATGCAGTGTACGGCGACGATGTTCTTGATGACGTGATAAACGGCTTTGGCGGCAACGACAAACTGTATGGTCTGGGCGGCAACGACACCCTGTTGGGTGGTGCTGGCGACGATGAACTGAACGGTGACGCAGGCAACGACATTCTGTTGGCCGGTGCCGGAAATGATGTCGTGTACGGTGGATACGGGGCGGACACCTTGAACGGTGGCGCTGGCAATGACCGGCTGTATGGCGATCGCGGCAACGACCTTTACCAGTTCGAGCGCGGCGGCGGCCAGGACGTCATCGACGATTTCGACCCGGATGCCAACACCGACGTGCTGCAATTCGGTGACGGTATTTCTGTCGACCAACTGTGGTTCAGCAAGAATGGCTGGGATCTGGAAGTCGGCGTTATCGGCACGACTGACAAGGTGACGGTATCCAAATGGTCGTTCTGGGGCGAAGGCTCTTGGGAGCATTCCCAACAGATCGAACAATTCCGCACCGCCGATGGCAAGACCCTGATGGCTGGCCAGGTTGATCAACTGGTAGAAGCCATGGCGGCTTTCGCGCCTCCTGCGCCGGGAGAAGTGAAACTGTCGGAAAACTATCAGGCCTCGTTGAATGCGGTGATTGCTGCGAACTGGCAGTAAGGTTGTGGTCTGCCGCGCCTTTTGGCGCGGCAGATTTTTAAACGAAGTAAAAAACCGCTGAACACACGCTATAGCGTGTGTTCATTGAAAGGTTTGCGCCCAAAAATGATGGATCTCTCGTATCGATCATCAAGAACGGACGCTTTCATGAACAGCAAAAACGCAACTATCCGCTACCCGAAACATCGCCCTTCATCCCCGCAAACCACCTGCAAAAGATGTGGCTTCCTCAGGCGACGTCAGATGCGTGTCAGCGCCACTCGCCGATCAAATCAATCGCTAAGCAAGCAGCAGATCGTCAGCGCCATGTACGCCTATCTGATGAACAGTTGGGAAGAACTGCCCGAGCAGAACAAGCGTGCGCTGGGGTTTGATTTTGTTGTGGGCAGCGAAGGCGAGGAGGAGGGGCTGAATCATCTGGCGCGGTTGTTTATGGAGTATGCGGAAATTTCGTTTCGCCGGGCGTTGGTTGCGCGGCGCAGAAGGCTTGGGGTTGATGATGTGGAGCGAGTGGATTTTTCATAAGCAAATGAAAACTTGTCTGCCAGAGTCTTCGGGCCATCTCTTCATGGATGCATGCAATACGCAATCGTTATGGTTGGCCACGAACCTGCTGGCTGCCGATCGCCTTCCTGAATCAATTGAAAGAGGAGATCAGTCATGGATCATGAGATGGAACAGTTTCAGAAAGACCTGCTGGTTTCAGTACGCCAAATGAAAGCTGGTAAGGCCGCGCGCTCGACACAGGTAAAGTTGTCGTCCGCTGCTGAGGCTCGGGCTAAAAAAGCAGCCAGCGCAGCCTCTTGGGTCTTTTCCCCAAAATGAATAGGTCCCTTGGCTGATCTGATTAGCTAAGGGGTATCTATCGCTTCATCTGCAATATAGTGCAGCTTAGCGCTCGTGAAGACTCGTATTTCTGCAATAAATTGCACATTTTTAGCCTCTGACCTATCATCATCTGCACTATATTGCAGGTGTGCACTATGCAGCTCACAATCCAGATCCACGATGAAGGCCACTGGCGTGATGCTTTTCATCTCACCTTTCGAGAGCCGGCGGAAGGTTTTCTTGGGCCGTGTTCTTATACATATGACCGTGACTATATCGTTCGCCACATCACCGACGTTCTGGCACAGGATGAGTCGGCAGTCAGCTACAACTTCCCGGTAGGTTTTGACGACAACACACTCAAGGTCGCGCCAGCATTTCTTCACGATATCTCGCCTGCGGGTGCCGCAAAGAGTTCTCTGATGCGGCGAATAGGCGGGGAAAAGCCCGAGGGTTTGGCCACTGATCTCTTTCTGCTCGGTCGCTGTACGCCAGCGCCAATCGGCAACATGCGAATCAAAGAGTCAGCCGACCTGATTGACCAGTCAGCTCGTCTTGGATTTCCTCGTGATGAGGTGATTGCTCTGAGCACTGAGTTCATCGACTACGCATACGATCAAGGTGCCGCAATTGGCGGTGCCAGTGGCGCTGGTGGGGCTGCACCAAAGATTCTGATGACCGCAGACAAAACCGGTCTGCTTTACCCGGATGCATCGCTCCCCGATTCAGAGGCGGCTGAGCACTGGTTTATCAAGTTTCCAAGAGGGCAGGCACTCAGGGAAGACGTCGCGATCCTTCGGGCGGAGTACCTGTACTACAAGGCGATTTACCAACTCGGGTTGAATACGGTTTCGCAAGATGGGCTGGCAATTCACGAAGGCCGCAAGCCGAGTCTGTGGATGAAGCGTTTTGATCGTGAAATATCACCTGAAGGCGTTAAGCGTTCTGCGGTGGAGTCCATTTACTCATTGGCCGGTGTTTCAGAGCCTGGGGTTCAAATGAATCATCTTCAGGTCATCGATATGCTGGTAAGCATCTGGAGATATGCGGGCCAGGAAGATGAGATCCCGGATCTGGTTTCTGAATACCTGCGCCGCGATTTGCTCAATCAGGTATTGGGCAACACCGACAATCACGGTCGGAACACCTCAATAATTCGTGAGAAGGGCCGTTTCAAGCTGGCACCCATTTATGACCTGGCTCCGATGTCCGTAGACCGTGAAGGGATTATCAGAACGACACGATGGCCAAAACAGATCGAGCTGGCCAACCACATCAATTGGGAGGCTGCCTGTATGAGCCTGGGCACCTATGTGCATCCCGCTCGCTTGTATGAACGCTTGAGGGAAGACGCGACGTTGTTTCTTCATCTCCCTGAAATCCTTCAGCCAGATCTCCCGGAGGCAATCTGGAGCCACCCCAGCATCCCGCTGGCCAACCTTAAAGCCCGGATGCAAGCCTGGGGTGTTCTATGAATTCAAATGCCGCCATGAGTGATCGGGACTTCAGCGCAATGACCAGGGAAGAGCTCATTCGCACCATCGAGAACATGCTGGGGCATGGCGAAATTTCGATGGGCAAGGCTGTGGAGATGCTGCGAACAATGGTCGCCAGGCTGGATCAGCGTACCTTTGCAAAAATGTGCAAAATCTCGATTCGTACTTTGGCGCACATTGAGCATGAAGAAGGTAATCAGACCATCAAGTCGATGAACGCGGTATTCAAGCCGTTTGGTCTTGAGCTTTGTCCTGTGAGGGTGAAGCGGAGTCAGTATGTGGGGGGAATGAGGCATTAAAAGCAGGTTTGTGGCCGATGTCAGTTCGGCTGACGTACTAATGGCGGCTAATTTATTAAGGTCTGAAGGGTTTCGATATGAGCGTCGATTTTTCCTGAAAGCCTCTTTCTTTGCTCTTTATCCAGGCTTGAGTTTAATTCTGATAACAGCTCGGTGTATCGGTATTCATTGCGCTGTTTGGTAGTCAGAAGCGTTTGCGACTTAAAGTTATCCAGGTTGTTGACTATAGCGTTCAACTCGATGGGCAGTGCTGGATTATTGCTGTCTGAAAACGCCTGTGCCACCGCAGTTCTTAGTCTTTTACTGTACGCCATGTCCTCAATAAAAGTTGATTCAATCTGAGTCAAGTGACGTTGCACGATGCCTTTCTGGTGAGCTGATAGCCGGCCAGTATATTTTTCAATCAGGTCCTCTACCTTTTCCTGATGGGCTTGGAGTTCTAACGCGGTACCTTGCTCTGTAAATGCATCAATCTCCTTGCGATCATTTTCAGACCACAATTTTAGCAGTCCATCAATTTGTTGATCAGATAGCTGTTGAACGACCTCTATCGCGTCAGGGCTGATTTCATCACGCAAGCGGTGCACGTGCTGCCGGGCTTTCGAGAACTCGTCGCTCCATTGTTCTCGACTGAGTGGGGCGACTTGCAGCTTTTCTTTCAACGATACAAGATCACTTTTATATTTGTTGAGTTCTGTAGAACGGTGCCATGCATGCCATTTTTTGATTCGTGCATCCAGCAGCATTTTTTGGTTACTGTCCAGGTCAACGTAATCATCAATATAAATATAAACAAGCCAGTCCACATTGTTGTAGAGCGTTGTAGTTGTGGAGCATGCACTCATTAGAAAGCCAGACAACAGCAAAAGGTAAATTCTTGCTTTTTTCATTTTTCACTCGATATTTTTTGAGCAGATTGGCGCACTGCCTATCCCGCCTCGGCTAGTTGGCGCTTGAGGCTCGTCGCAGCGTGATGCGTGTAAGCTCTGAGGGTCTGCCCAGCCTTATGGCAAATCCGGGCCACAGTGCAGTGCCGTTGTTGACGTACAGCTGCATGCCGCTGATTTCATAGAGTCCGGAAACAAAACCCGCGTTAGCCAAAGCCAGGAGTCTGTCGAGCCCGACGATCATGCCGCCGTGAGTGTGGCCGGAGAGCTGGAGTGCCACGCCTTGGCTGGCGGCGTCCCGAGCATTTCTTGGCTGATGGTCAAGCAGGATGACCGGCGTGTCTTTCGGCGCTCCTGCCAACGCTTGTTTCAGGTCTGGCGGCGGGAAGCCGGTTTCAGGTGCAGTTACATCTGTAACGCCAGCTAGCACGATCTGCGCTCCATTGCGTTCGATCAGTGTGTGGCTGTTGGCGAGGGGAATCATTCCGAGCGACTTGAAGTGCTGCATCCAGGCCTCGTTGTCGAAAAAATATTCGTGATTGCCGGGAATCACATACACGCCGTCCGGTGCATGCAGATCGCGCAGGGCCGCAATATCCTGAGTCCTGTCGGCAATGGAGCCGTCTATCAAATCGCCTGTTACCACGATCAGGTCCACGCCCAGAGTGTTGGAATCGTTCACCACCGCTCGCGTCCACGGCTCGTTGAAAAGGCGGCTGATGTGCAAGTCAGTCAGTTGCAGGACTCTGTAACCGTCAAATTGCGCAGGCAGATTCTTGATCGCAAATTCGACATCCTTGACGGGCGGGACGCGCACCGCCTGTTGAACCCCCAGTGCTGCCAACAACAGCGCAGCAGTGCCAAGGCCATAACGAAGACCTGTTGGAATGGTCAGCCATCGCTGTTGAATGATCATGGCCAGCAACGTAACCAGATCGACGATAATCTGGAGCACGGCAATGAGCAGAATTGCACCGAAAGCCCAGTTAAAGAGTATGACTACGCTACGCGGAAACTCCGGCGAAAAGACGCTGCCGGAAGAGAAGCGACAGTACAGGTGATATTGCGAGGCGATGATGAGCAACAATGCAACCGCAATTCTGGCCGATAGCGCCCACGGCATTGGCCAAATAAACCGGACGATGACGTACAGGCAAGGCATGCTGAACATAGCGTGAAACATCTGCTTATTCCTCGCCTGGGAGGGTTTGAGGTAACTCGACCTGTGCCTGTCCGCCCGAGTAGACGTTCGCTGTGTCGATGAAGTTGATGCCTGCATCGAATGCACGCCCGGCTATCCGGTCAACCTCATGTTGCTGAACGCCACCAACTGTCGCGTACTGAGGAGCAGGGTTACCAAAGGTCATTGTGCCTAGGCAGAATTCGGAAACGAATAAGCCTGTAGTTCCGAGCCTGTTGTAGCGCATTAGCGGTGCCTTTCATGATTTGCAGATACGATCATCAGGCCATATAAATACGAGACTGGCAAGTTCCGAAAATATTTGGCACAGTACTTCATCGTGTAAAAAGGACGGATGGGTTGACTAGCAAAAACGAAAACACCGCTCAACGAGCCCAGGAGGAAACGACTGTGCTTCGAGGTCGCAAGCGCGATCCTGAGCGTGACGCGGCTATCCTCAATGCTGCGATAGACGTCCTGGCCGAGTCCGGCTATGACGGCATGACCATGGATATGGTTGCGTCGCGTGCCAAAGCGGGCAAGGCCACGGTTTACCGCCGCTGGAGCTCCAAGGCGGAGCTGATTCTCGATGCTGTGTCCCACCTGAAACGTGGTCAGATTAATCTGCAAAGCCTGCCGGATACCGGGACGTTAAGAGGTGACTTGCTCGCCCTGTTCAAGCCTGACTCGGCTGATGAAGCGGAACGCAAAATGCGTGTCATGGCTGGGCTGGCCTCCGTGTTGTTACATAATCCCCAGTTGGCAGAGGCGGGTAATGCTGCGATTGTCGAACCTTGGGCTGTTGTAAACCGCTTGTTGATGGTGCGGTCACTTGAGCGGGGAGAAATCTCGGCAAGCGCCGATATCGATGCCGCGTGCCAAGTGCTTCCGTCAATGGCTGCATATCGGGCCTTGATTCAGCGTCGGCCCTTCGATTTGCAGTTTTTGACCACCATGATTGATGGGGTTTTGCTACCGGCTTTAGGGAAAAAGTTGTAAGTGCTGCCGATGGCTAATGACGTTTGCTGTGCACGGATTGATGCTTGAGGGCTGCAAATGAGCACCCTGTTTGATGTGGCCGAAATGCTGAAACAGGCATCGAGATGATGCTCGCTTGAGTCAGGATGCCCTGGCCAGTCGTGCCGGCGTATCACGTTCGACGGTGGCACGCATGGAAACGATGGCTAAAGGTGATATGAGCGTCTCGGCCCTTGTCCGGCTATTGGAAGCGGCCGGGTATGACTTAACGCTGGTGAAGGCCGGTCATGAACCCACGGTTGAGGATATCCTTGCCGAGCAGCGTTCCGGAGTGTCTGAATAATAATTCTAGACGTTCACGTCAGCGGTAAAACGGTCGCCCTCGCATTTGAACTCCCTCACACCTGTATGCCCTGATCAACGGCTCATGAAGTGGCTTTTGGCTATGTGGTTTTTGGTTGCGCGGATGTAAGCTTGAGCCTGTTGCATGGCGGGCCCGGGATGCCGATTTTACGATCCTTGGGTATCACTTGATTCAGTGAGTGCAAGCCCCCGGAGCTGCATTGATCGGTTCCATGAATGGGGTAATTGCTGGCTGCGTTACAGCAGATCACGAACGATTTTTACTCGGTAAGTATCGGGCGTGGGTACGCAAGATTTGGAGTAAAAGGCATAAGCTTATAGCCAAGGGTTCGCTTGCATTGATTTGCATACATTGACATTTAGCTATATGAGGATATGATGAGGCCACACGATAAATTTATAGATCAGTCCAAGGCGCTGGCGGGAGAGCCTAGAATTCTGATTCTTCAATGGCTCAAGCATTCCCGTGAGCACTTCAGTCATCAAATTACGGGTGATCCCGCCTTGATAGGCGTGTGCGTAACATTGATTACTGAAAAGCTGGGCATGAGTCAGCCGACGGTGAGCAGGCACTTGGATTTACTGAAGCAGGCAGGTTTTCTGCGTGTGAAAAAAATTGGCAAGTGGGCGTTTTATTCAAGAGATGAAACTGCAATCGATGAATACAAGGCTTGGCTGATAGAGCAGGTATAAAAGATATTGGAGTTTAATCGGCATGGATGGCGGTGTTTTTGGCGGGTTGATGGTTATGTTGTGCTGGGGGGTGTCAGACTTTATTCAAAGTTTGATGATCCGCCAGTTGGGCACTGCAAAAACAATGCTGGTTCGCAATATATTCACTTTTGCGGTCGCCTCCTTTCTGGGGGCTTACCTGATTTTCACTCAGCAGTTAAGGTTCGACAGCAGTGCCGTTTTCATCATTACCTGTAGCTCGGCTGCCTACGTACTGGGTTACTATTGCTACATGCGTGGTTGTGAAATCGGGAATTTGACCCTGGTGTCCCCCATTGCTTCGACCTACAGCCTGGTCACTATTCTTTTTTCCATCATTTTTCTGCAGGAACATTTGGTTCCCGCCGCCTGGTTTGCCGTCTCGATTATTTTTGTCGGCATAGTCATGACCTCCGGCAATATTTTCCGATCGCTACGCGGCGGTTCGCAAGGCTTTCTTCAGGCTGTCCTCGCAATGGTTGGTTTTGGGGTAGCCTTTTTTATTCTTGGTTTTTCCTCTAAAACCCTCGATGTGACAAATGCGTTCTTTTATTCAGCATTAACACAGGCTGTTCTTTTCTCTTCACTGGCGCTGGCCAGAAATGGGAAGTTGCAAAAGGGGGATCTCACACAGCACCGCTTCTTGATTTTTCTTGCTCATTCCCTGCTGGTAAATGCCGGTTGGGTGTTTTATATCTTTGCCTCCAAAGTGGGCGACCTTTCGCTGGTTACACCTATCAGCTCTGTATATTCCGGTGTCACTGTACTGCTGGCCATCGCGATCTATCGAGAAATAACAACCGTCGGCCAGAAGGTCGGGATAGGCGCAGTTCTTGTTGGCGTCTTCCTGCTCAGTTACAAATAAGCGAAAACTAGCCAGTCAACGTCACTTACTCAGTGATGGCTAATTGTTCTTGTGCTGAATGTTTCAACTCGTCATTCAGCACTGCATGCATGACCATTTTAATTCTATGTACCGATCACGGTAGAAGGAGTTCTTGGAATGATGCAGTCGAAAAAGCGCCATGTTGATTGTTCGTCCGCTTCACTGGATCTTGTCGCCCGGATCGATGCATGGGCGGCTCAGTGCCCTGAAAAGATAGCGATAATGTCTCAAGGGCAGCCGGTTACTTACGCGCAGCTTTCAAACCGAAGAAAAGCCCTCGCCAGGCGGCTCATCCAGGAGGGGTTTGGTGTTGGGAGCAAGCTGGGGATCTACTTGCCCAGAGAGCCTGACCTGATTGTGGCCTTGACGGCAGTTCTGTCGATAGGGGCCATTTTTGTTCCTCTCCCTCCAGACTCACCATTACAGCGTAATGAGCTGATCTCCAGGCTGGCCAGCCTGGATGCCGTGATTAAATCCCAATCTGCCGATCTTTCCCGATGGCCTGTAGGCGCTTTCCTGGATATGGAGAGTGTCGACTGGAGTGATACCAAGCTGCCCTTTGAGCCGGTGATCGACGACCTTTCCCTTGCCTACATTCTGTTCACTTCAGGTTCGACGGGAGTCCCCAAGGGCGTAATGGTCCGCAGGCAAAACCTCGCGTATTTCTTGTCTGCAATCAATGAGGTGGTCAGTTTCTCCGCATGGGGCGCGCTTGTATCCACGACGACCTATGGCTTTGATATTTCTATCCTGGAGTTTTTTCTGCCTCTTGCCCAGGGTGGAACCCTGTACCTGGCCAGTGAGCAACAAGCCAGAGACGGACAAGCTATCGCCAACCTGCTCGATCAATGTGACAGCGCTTTGTTTCAGGCCACCCCGGCCACCTGGCGGCTCTTGATCGAGGCCGGTTGGCCGCGTACCTGCGCCGTTGGAGCCTTGTGTGGTGGTGAAACATTGCCCACTGAGCTCGGCGAAAAAATCTTCCAGTTGTCACATGCGGCCTGGAATCTATATGGGCCGACAGAAACAACGATCTGGTCCTTCTTTCACAGGTTGCAAGCCAGCGACTTTGCAGGAACTGCGACAAGTGTACCCATAGGCCAGCCATTGCCGGGTACTCACTATCGATTGCATCCGTCAGATGACCCTTTAGCGCCCGAACTTGTTATCGAGGGGCCGGGGGTCAGTGCGGGCTATTTCAATCGGGACGATCTGACAGCGGAAAAATTTCAAGCAGCCGAAGCAAGCGGCGGCATTTTAGCCGCCTACTCTACCGGTGATCGGGTACGACGCCAGTCCGATAGCTCTCTGGTTTTCATCGGCAGAAAAGACCGGCAGCTGAAACTGAACGGTTACCGTATCGAGCCAGGAGAAGTTGAGTCTGCCCTGCATAAGTCCGGCCTCGTCAGCCAGTCGGTCGTCACCCTGGTGGAGCATACTCCCGATGATCGCAGATTAACCGCTTACATCGTCCTGGACAGTAAAGTGCCCAGACAGGGTATTGCCGATAGCGGGGTCTGGCTCGACGTATGGGAAGCCGCTTATTTATCGGCAAGAAAAAATGAAGTCGCCAGTGCTGAAAGTGGTTACACCTCAAGCTTTACTGGCGAATTGATCCCGGATAGCGACTTGCGAGAGTGGGTGCAGGCGACGGCGTCTCGAGTCATGGCATTTTCGGATCGCTCGATACTGGATGTAGGTTGTGGCATCGGGATGACGGGAGCCGCGCTGCTGGAAAGAGGTGTTCGTCATTATGTGGGCTGCGATGCTTCCGAGGCGGCGATAGAGTCTGCGCGTTCACGTCTGGATCCGGTCGGCGGCGCTCGTTCATCATTTGCTGTGCTGAAAATGGCGGCTCATGAACTTGATGCTTTGGAGCAAGGGCCTTTCGATGTAGTGCTTCTGAACTCGGTCATTCAGTACTTCCCGGACATCGACTACCTTGTCGATGTGCTTCAGAAAGCGTCCGGTCTCTGTAGAGAGGGCGGCGTTATTGTTATCGGCGATGTACCTTGTGCGTCGTTGAAACATATCCTGAGCGCCGCTGCGATCCAGACCCGGAAAAAGTTGAAGCGTGCACTTCCTGTGATTGGAGAAGGGGAGTTGTGGCTGGACCCTTTGCACGTCCGGCAAGTGGCATACACGCTTGAGCGAGTCGTCAACGTAGAAACCGAGTTGCGGGCAGGACAAGGTAGCGATGAAATGACTCGCTATCGTTACGACGTGATCATACGGCTGGACACGGACACGCGAGTGACGTTGAAGCCCGCGCCACGTTTTTCGTATCGGCATGAGCGTCTCCGCGAGCCGGATTTGGGCCAATGGCTGGCATCGGCTCCTTCGGAGTTTGTGCTCTCAGGCGTTCCAAACGCCAGAATCAGTCTGGACCTGCAATTTTCTGAAAGTTCTTCTTCCGTCATATCAGACGATGCTTGTGATCCTGAATACATCCGTCAGTGGGCTTCCAGGCATCACCGACAGGCCAGGATACGCTGGAGCGATAGTGTCGGAATGATGGACATCTTCGTGGGGCCGCCCGACAGCCTGGATCCCACGTTTGAGCCTCGACCTGCCAGCAGTAGTGTTCCTGTAGAGCAATCACCCATTCGGGAAGTCGAGGATATTGCCGTTCAGCAGGAGGTCATCGAGAGACTCAAGGAGTCCCTGCGCGTTCATGTGCCTTCTTACATGATTCCCGCTCATTTTGTTTTCCTGGAGCGTTTTCCGCTCACCTTCAACGGCAAGCTGGATGTGGCAGCGCTTGAGCGCTTGGCGCCTCAGGCTCAATCCCCGGCATCGCAGGCCGACGATCCGCAGTTGTCGGTAAAACAGCGGATAACGCGGATATGGTCCGACATTCTGATGACCACTTCAGTGCACCCAGAGAAAAGCTTCTTTGCGCAGGGAGGCTCTTCTCTGCTGATCGTCAATCTGACCAGAAAACTGAACGACGTCTTTGACCTGAGTCTTCAGGTTTCTGATTTGTTCGAGGAAAGCAGCGTCGATGCTCAGGTACGTCTGATAAACAAAAAACGGGGATTGGACGACTCATCGTCATCGAATTCGCTCCCTCCATCCAGTGTGAACCGCAGGAACGCAGCCATTCAATCAGCGGCTCGTAAACGCCTCAAGCAGCTTTAGGCGGCGTGTATCCAAGTCACTATCAGTTTTGGAGAGAACAGGATGAGCGAAGTCAAATACCACGGAAATGAAATTGCGGTCATTTCGATGTCCTGCCGATTCCCGGGAGCCGACTCCATTGAACAATTCTGGGAAAACCTGACATCAGGGGAAGAATCCATCGAATCCGTTTCGCTGGGAGCCTTGCTGGAAGCTGGCGTTCCGGCTGAACGTGCCAACCGAGAAGACTACGTTGCCGCAGCGGCTCGTTTGAACAATGTTGATCGGTTCGACGCCGATTTTTTCGAGATGTCGGCGCGCGAGGCGGCGATTACCGACCCTCAGCATCGATTGCTGCTCGAGTGTGCCTGGGAAGCATTGGATGCTGCCGGGTTAAGCAAGGATCGCGAGGCATTGAATATTGGTGTTTTCGCTGGTGGAGGCAGCAACGGGTATCTTCATGACAACGTGATGGGCGATGAGGATGCCAGCGAAACCGGGTTTCTGGACAGTAGTGCCGGTTTCATGAACTTGCTGGGTAACGACAAGGATTATCTGTCGACGCGAATTGCTTACAAGTTGGGGCTGCGTGGTCCCAGTCTAAACATCCAGACGGCGTGCTCGACTTCGCTGGTATCGATTCATATGGCTTGCCAAAGCCTGCTTCTGGGCGAGTGTGACGTTGCACTGGCAGGTGGCGTGACGGTTCTGGTTCCCCATGGCGTGGGTTATGTCCATCAGGAAGGAATGATCCAGTCGCCGGATGGGCATTGCCGGGCTTTCGACTCATCCGCACAGGGCACGATCTTTGGCAGCGGTGCAGGTCTGGTCACTCTCAAAAGGCTTTGCGATGCGCTTGAAGCTGGCGATCCCATTCAGGCGGTGATCAAGGGCTCGGCCATCAATAACGATGGTTCGAGGAAAGTCAGCTTTGCTGCTCCCAGCTCCCAGGGACAAGCTCAGGTCATCGAGTGGGCTCTGGCGAATGCTGAGGTGAGCGCGGCGACTGTCGATTTCGTCGAGGCCCATGGAACAGGCACGCCTTTGGGCGACCCGATTGAGTTCAAGGCTCTGACGGATGTGTTTACCCAGCACGGTGCCGGTGCCAACAAGTGTGCATTGGGTTCGGTAAAAACCAATATCGGCCATCTTATCGCCGCGGCTGGCGTCGCGGGCTTTATCAAGGCTGTACTGGCGCTCAAGCACCGGACTATTCCCGCGACCCTGCACTTCACCAACGCCAATAAAAACATCCATCTGGATGACAGTCCGTTCTTTATCAGCGCGCAAACGCTCCCGTGGCAATCCACTGATTCGCCTCGTCGTGCAGGCGTCAGTTCCTTTGGGGTGGGTGGGACGAACGCTCATGTAATTCTTGAAGAGGCTCCCCGGACACCGATTGATTCGTCGGGTAAGGCCGACGGTCCCGGTCTTCTGGCTCTTTGTGCAAAAGATCGAAAGGCTCTGACAGAGCTCATCAATCAGTACCGGGAAATGCTCGAACGTCCCTCGGCGTTGTCGTTGCGCGATATGTGCTACAGCGCTCGTGTCGGGCGGGCAGAATTCCCTTATCGATATGCCGCATCGGCCAGCCAGCCAGAAAACCTTCTCGCCAGACTCCGTCAGGAAGAAAAGGATATTCACTGGGTCGACCCAGCCAGGGAGTCTGATCTGGTATTCGTATTCACCGGTCAGGGTGCGCAATTTCCTGACATGGGAAAAAACCTGTACGAGCACAACGAAGTATTCCGGGCATCCATTGATCGCTGTGACGCTATCGCACAAACCTGCATGGGGCGGTCACTGCTGTCGATACTTTTTCCTGCAGAGGGTGACGATGCCAGGCTCATCGATCAGACACGTTACGCGCAGCCTGCATTGTTTGCATTGGAGTATTCCCTTGCTCAGGTATGGCAGAGCTTTGGTGTCGTGCCCGATATTCTGCTCGGGCACAGCCTTGGGGAATTTGCAGCGGCCTGCGTAGCAGGTGTGTTCAGCCTGGAAGATGGTATGAGGCTGGTCGCCGAGCGGGGGCGTCTCATGCAGGCTCTTCCTCGGGATGGCGGAATGTCTGCCATCACACTGACGCATGACGAGGTAAAGACATTGTTGGCCCGGCATGTGATTGATTTGAGCATTGCCGCCATAAACGCTCCGAACAATCTGGTGGTTTCCGGTGCTCTGAGTGAGTTGGACAAACTCTATCCCGTGCTCGATGGCATGGGAGTCAAGTACACGCGGCTGAATGTTTCCCATGCGTTTCATTCTGAACTCATGGAGCCCATGCTGGCAGCCTTTGCCTCCGTACTGGAAGGTATCAGCATGTCGGCGCCTCGCTATCCACTGGTCAGCAATGTCAGCGGGGAGATAGCGACAGAGCGTCTGGTAACGCCAGAGTACTGGCTTGATCATGTCCGTCAGCCTGTACGCTTCATGGCGTGTATCCAGAGCGCATTCAGGAAAGGCGGCAGGACTTTTCTGGAAATCGGGCCAAAAGCTGTGCTTTCGACAATTGGAGCGGCCTGTCTGAATTCTGATGACGCCGACCAGACCTCCTGGATAACGAGTCTGAGCAGCAAGGTGGCTGATCGCGAGCAAATACTCGCCAGTGCCGGGCTCTTGTTCGAGGCAGGGATCGAACTGGATTGGCACACTCTTCTCGAGGGCGCGACGTCGACACGTGTAAATACCCCCGGTTACCCGTTCCAGCGGGCACAGCATTGGGTCGGTCCTCGCGTTTTGGCAAAGCCACAGTGGACGACAGCCGTGGATTGGGTGGAATACCCATTCAAGGCACCGGAAGCCCATAACGATCAACAACTGCCTGGCGTCTGGTTGTTCATTGGCGGGACGCGAGAGCTCGTCAAGAGCATTCACCAAGGACTGTCAGACAGTGACGAGCATTTGGTTCATGCCATGTTCGCGACCGATTGTCGGCGGGTTTCTTCGCATGTCTGGCACATCAGGCCCGATTCGTCCTCGGATATCCACGAGGTATTTCAATCTCTGCCAGCGTCTGGAAAGCAGCCACTTCGGGGCGTGGTTCACCTTGGTGCGAGCGGGCAGTCACCGGCATACGATCACCCGATAGACAACAATGATTCAGGCAACCTGAATACCGGGCTCTATAGCGTAGTGGCTGCCCTGCAGGCGATGACTGCCACTTCCCGACTCGATGCCGCCAGGTTCTGGATCGTGACTCGCGGTGCTGTCAACGTGCGTTCCGCCTCTTCGGCCATTCAGGTTTCACAGGCCACGCTCTGGGGATTGGCCAAAGTGATCGCGCAGGAAGAGCCGGCTGTCTGGGGCGGATTCATAGACCTGCCGCAGGTCTCCAGCAATGCCGATGCCGACTTGCTTCTGGTACCGCAATTGATTCTTGCGAAGGGACAGGAAGATCAATTCGCGATCCGTCATTCCGGCATCCATGTGCCCAGGCTCATGGAGGTTTCGCCCGCGCAATCGAGGTCCGTGTCGATAAATCCGGATGCGACCTATCTGGTCGTCGGGGGGCTGGGCGGGCTTGGGCGTGAGGTTCTTGCATGGCTGGTGGAAAAGGGCGCCCGTCACTTGGCGGTTGTCGGGCGCACGCCACTGAAAGCCACGGGTTCGACCGTGCTGGATGCATTCAAACATCAGGGAGTGGATGTCGACTATCTGCCGGTGGATATTTCATCCGGTGAAGCGATTGAATCCCTTACGTCGTACATTGACGCTCTGAAATGGCCATTACGAGGTGTACTCCAACTGGCGGGAACAGTGGAAGACGCTGTTCTGTCCAAATTGAGTACTTCGTCTATCAAGAGTGTCTTGCTGCCAAAACTGCAAGGCACCCGTGTGCTGGATCATGTTACGCGTGGTCAGACGCTCGACTTCTTTGTTGCCTTCTCGTCCATCAGCGCCTCGCTGGGGTTCAAGGGGCAGGCGAATTATGTTGCCGCCAACAGTGCGATGGACGCGATTATGGAAAACCGCGTCAGCTCGGGATTGCCAGGCTTGAGTATTGCGTGGGGCCCCTGGTCGGCCGAGGGCATGGCCAGCCGGGTCGATACTGTTTTCAAGAAGCGCCTTTCAACCTTGGGTGTCAATTACATTCCCGCGAAAGCCGGCTTGCGCAAGTTGTGGGATAACCTTCATGCACAAGGTGTCCTGGGGCTGGCACCGATCGACTGGGCGCCCTATAAGGCGCATTTACAGCCGGGCGACTGGCCATATCTCTCCCTTGTTAATACCCGGCACTCAGCAGACCAGACGATGGTCGAGCGCGACTCCGTCCCTTTTCTGGAAGCTGTGATGTCGGTGGATGCCGAACAGATGCCAGCATTCATCAGGGACAGGCTGATGTCCGTTGCGGCGCGTGTGTCGGGCACTCTCGACGCCAGCGCAACTCCAGTGGACAAGTCGCTCACGATGATGGGGTTTGATTCATTGATGACCGTTGAGTTTCGCAACAGTCTGAAAGTACTGGGTATCAACTTTCCCCTGGACAGGCTTATCGTTGGGGCGACGCTCAACGATATTGGCGACTTTGTACTTGATCATATTGAGACGACTCGCCAGGGCAACTCGACTGACTCCACGATAAGTAGTCCTCCTACGACAGAAGATGTGCAGACATCTGACTGCGTGGTTATTCCTGTGCCTAGAGCAGAGGCAACGCTTCGCTTGTTCTGCTTCCCTTACGCAGGCGGTGGGCCGGCAGTATTCAAAGGCTGGGCGGACCGGCTGCCCGATCATATCGAGCTTTGCTTGCTGCAATTACCTGGTCGTAATGCCCGGCTCAGGGAAAAGTCATACACCAGTATGGAAGAGCTGGTGAGCAATCTGACACCCGATCTGCTTCCCTATCTGGACCGGCCATTCGCGTTCTTTGGGTTGTGCCTGGGCGGTGTGCAAGCGTTCGAGGTCGCTCAACGTCTGGCCAGTGCCCATAACCTGCACCCGAGCCATTTGATTTTTGCAGGGAGCCGGGCACCCCATTTCTACAATGAGCATCAATTTGCTTCCGATGTGCAGCAGTTCAATTATGAGTCGGATAGCGAACCTGCGGCAAAAGATGATGACGAAGACCTTATCGCCATGCTCAAGGAAATGAACTTCGCCAATAATCAGGCTTTGTTCGATGACGCTGAAATGCGCGACTTGATGCTTCCCATCATCAAGGCCGACTATGAGATAAATAATACCTACCTGTACGAGACAAGCCCCCGCCTTGCCGTGCCTATTACTTCTATTGGTGGTCGGATCGACCCTTATGCCACAGGTGTACATATCACTGGCTGGCGTGAGCATACGACCGATGCATTCAAATCAGTGTTCTGCGCTGGAGATCATTATTTTGTCGAGGGGCAGCGTGACCTGATAGTCAATATCGTAGTGGAAACGCTTGCCGACCTTGCTCACTCAGAGATTACCCATTCAGCAGAAACCGTCTACCAATAGGAGTGTTCCAATGCCTTCAATGTTTGCACGTACTGCACTGTGTCTGATTCTAAGCCTGACATCGCACCTGGCTTTCGCGGCACCCGATACGCGAACGATCCGGTTCTATGATGGTGGCTGGGAAAATATCCAAATCGATAATCAGATAGCCATGTATATCCTCAAACATGGGTATGGCATGAACGTAGAGTCGGTTAGCCTTGATATCCCGCAAATGCAAAAGGCAATGGAAACGGGCAACATCGATATCAATATGGAAATGTTTACCTCGCTCATGCCTCAGTGGGTAGAGGATCAGAAGGCGAAGAAAGCCATACTCGATTTTGGCCCCACTTATGAACGTCTCACTCAGGCATTTTATGTGCCTACCTATATGATCAAGGGCGATGCCAAGCGCGGAATAAAACCTGTTGCCCCTGACCTGAAAAGTGTCGAAGACCTTCCCAGGTATGCGGAAGTGTTCAAGCGTGCGTCGGAGTCGGGCAAGGCTACCTGGTTGAACTGCATCAGCAGTTGGGCGTGCCGGGAAATCAACCTGATTAAAATGGCCACGTACGGAGTCGACGACACCTTTACGCCAGTGGAGCTCAAGTCTGAGTCCGAACTCAATGCCGCCATTACGTCAGCCTACAAGAAGGGACAGCCCTTCATGACCTACTACTGGGATCCCAGCCCTCTGATGGGTGAACTGGCTCTCACACGCCTTGAAGAGCCCGCTTACAGCGAAGCCTGCTGGGAAGCGATCAAGGAAAGTCTTGCCCGGTTCAAGGAAGGTACTGGCAGTCGGCAGGCATGCGCGTACACCGATATTTCGCTCAATAAATATACGTCGGCCCGGTTTGCCAAAGAGCACCCGACGATCATTCCTTTCTTGAAGTCGATGTTCGTTGGCACCGATACCATCAGGGCCCTGGCAACCCGCATGGTCGCTAACAAGGAAACCCCCGAACAGGCCGCTCGCTATTACTTGCGCAACCATACAGCTGACTGGAAGGGCTGGGTGCCTGAAGACGTGTTCAAGAAGGTTTCACAGACGCTGTGAGACTCTGAAACGATCCTCTGTGCAAAACCGACGAGTGATACCGGGCCAGTGGCCCGGTACGCTTGGGAACTGATCCATTCTCGACCGCCTGACACTGGCAGGCTAATCCGATGCAGGCATGGCTTTCACCCCCCGAAGTACCTCATACGGATCCACCCCAATTCCCCGACACACATCCATAAACTCAATCACATTCAGCCTGCGTTCGGCATTCTCTGTAGTGGTCAACTTTTT
>NZ_RBRE01000016.1 GCF_003700275.1 Pseudomonas cichorii
ATGGGTCATGACCGTTTGCAAGTACAGCAGATTGCTCGGGTTACAGGTATCGACAAACAACCTGAGTGGATCGTTGCCCAAATGCTCGGCCAAGGTCTGCAGGTCAGCCTGAGTGTCGCGTACCTGTTGCAGCAGGGTTTCGCTGGTGGGCAGGTGTTGGCGCAGATGGTCGCGGGCGCCCTTGAGGTCGACTTCACGACGCCATTTCTCGCGGGCTTGCCAGTCTTTTATGTCCTCAGCAGAGGGAGTCTGACCGTATCGAGCCTGCAGGCTCCGACGCATTTCTGCGCTCTGGAGGATGTGCAGCGTGGCCGGGGAGCTGCCCTGCGCATTGCCGTGCATGAGCAGCATTTCTTCCTGGTCAAGCTGCTCGAAATAGGCCTCAAGATCGCTCAGGTACTTCTGAGTGCCGGCGCTATCGTCGCGTACAGCCGCAGGCAGTGGGTGGGTTTCAGTCCTGGCGCCGCATAGCTGGGTCACGGTCTGGGCGATCTGCAGTTTGTGCTCATGTTCCTGTTGCCAGACCCGAAGCGCGGCCTGATCACCCGCCAGTTGCAGGCCCAGGTCGTTGAGAACACGCAGGTGATCGTCGAGGGCGATCAGCAGCGAACTGGCTTTGTCTGGAACGCTGCCCAGCCAGTACGCTTCCTCCACGACCGGAATGGCCGAATCGGCAAAGCGGTTGTCATCGACAGCCGTGCCCTGATCGATATCGGCGACTGCCGTGGCCAGTTCCAGAAGGTGCAAGGTATCTGGTTTATTGAATTCAGCGCGAGCGCGCGTCAGGTCCAGAGACTTCATCCAGCGGGCGCGGCTCTCGGCATGGGAGCGCATGTGTTCGCAGATTCGCCAGGTCCACTGCACGGAGGAATAGGCCAGATGCAGGTGGTTCTTGCGAGGGTAAAGCAGGTAAGGCCGGGTCTCGCCGCTGCCGGTGCGGACATCCTGGCCCCGATGTGCCTCAGTCCAGACGATGCGCTTCAGGCTGGTGTCGGACGCCGACACGACATACTCATGCAGGGTGCCTGCCGTTTCGTCGAACACGTAGACATAGCCGTCGTCGAGTTGACGCAGGGTATAGCTGCGGGTCTTGAGTGCGGGCAGTGCGCTCCACTTGCCGTGGGCGGGCAATGGCGTGAGCCGGGCGGGATCGACATCGTAGCGCGAGCGGTCCAGGGCGTAGCGCACCGGGACAATCGCAATGTCCGAGCCCTTGAAGGGGCAGACGCTGGTATCGCTGGCCGGTGTCTTGTCGAAGCGTGCGGCACGGCGTTGCTGGAGAGTTGCGCTTTTAGCGGTCATTGGCCGCGTCCGTTGCAAAACTCATCGAGCACTTCGACGCGCAGCTCGGCAGGCAGGCGCGCCTTGTCGGGAAATTGTGTCAACCAGCGTTGATAGGGGCCGTCAGTCTGCTCCATGAAGTCGAGGCCCCAGGTCTGGCAGATATCTGCCCATGCCACGAAGGCATAATCACTGGTCAGCCCCCAGGCGCGGCCTTTTTCCAGAGCCTGTTGCAGCCAGTTCTGTATCTGTTCGCCGGTTTGCCCGGCGAACGCCAGTGGATTTTTTCTGATCAGCCAGTCATGCAGTTGCTGCATGAACAGCCAGTCATAAGCCTGCTCGAATGCCTTCAACTGCGGTTCACCCAACAGCGCAAACCGTTGGTCCCAATCCTGAGCCGGACTGCTGCGGGTAAAGTGACTGAAAGGGAGTTCAGGTTCGGGTTGCCAGCGCTGAACCGGTGTCTGGGTCCATAAATCCGTGATCGGTCCCAGCACCGAATCCAGATGTTCCCGGCAATAACTCGATAACCAGAAGTGCATGACGAGCGGATCGGCAAAGCGCAGCAGGCTGTTATTGCCCAGATAGTCCGCTGGCTGAATGAAATGGCGCAGATGACTGGCGACTGTGCGCAGTGGTGCCGGGCTGGCGAAGACGCTGGCATACAGGTGCTGGGCTGGGGTCTGCTGCCATTCGGCAATCAGCGCGGTGCCGACCGCTGCATGGACCAGAATCGGCCCCTGTTCCATGAGTGTCGAAAGATGGGTGCCGAGGTAAAGCGGCTCTATTTCCAGAGCTTCACCGCGTTGATGCAGATGGCGAATGGCGTTCGGGTGCAAGGCACCGTCGAGCAGCATGTAATTGGCCTGATGGCTTGAGGTGAACATCCCTTGTTCCTTTGTGCTGATGAGCGAGACTGCCTCTTGAGTGGCAATTCAGGAGTCAAGAGTTGTGCCTGATTTGAGTTTTTATATTTAAATCAAATGGTTGAGGTTTTCAGGGATGGAAATTGCCTGTTTTTCGAGCAAAAACACCCGCTGAACTGCGCATAAGGCTGCATGCCTGCGCAATATCTTGCGTAGCTGGCCTGAGGCTTTATTCATAAGGGCTTTAGCGGTTTTTTGGGCGTTTTGACGATGAGCAGGATGCGCAAATACTTGCGCATCAAGGCTTGTGGCTACTATTGATGGACGGCAGGTAAAAATTGGAGCGTCTCAACCGTCATGAGAAACAAGGAATGTTTATCATGTGCCCCATTTTGGGGTTCCCGTTGATTTGTCTTGAAGAGTCCGTCCATGTCAGTCGAAAAAGCTGAAGTCGTCATTACCTATTGCACTCAATGCCAGTGGTTGTTGCGCGCGGCCTGGCTGGCTCAGGAATTGTTGAGTACGTTTTCCGGCGATCTTGGCAAAGTCTCCCTCGAACCGGGCACGGGCGGGGTGTTTCGCATCACCTGCGCCGGCGTGCAGATCTGGGAGCGCAAGGCCGATGGCGGATTCCCGGAAGCCAAGGTTCTCAAGCAGCGGGTGCGCGACCAGATCGATCCTCTGCGCGACCTGGGGCATAACGACAGGTCGGCACCGTCCGATACTCCACAAGCCGATACCCCATAAACATTGAAGGGTGTCGAGGCCGGTCATGTCACTACACGGTCATATCGGCGTCACATTCAGTTAACCCGCATGCCGCACTCTCTTGGAAAACCTGCCGGAGGTCTTCCCATGAGCAGTGCTCAGCGTGCTAAACCCAGCCATAAGCAACGTGTGCGGACCTTGTGGATTTCAGATGTGCATCTGGGCACTCGTGATTGTCAGGCTGAACATCTGTCGGCGTTCCTCAAGCGCTATCAGGCCGACAAGGTGTACCTGGTGGGCGACATCATCGACGGCTGGAAGCTGCGCAGCGGCATGTACTGGCCCCAGGCGCATACCAATGTCATCCGCCGCCTGCTGACCATGAGCAAGCGCGGCACCGAAGTGATTTACATCACCGGCAACCACGATGAATTCCTGCGCCGTTACTCGAAGCTGATTCTGGGCAATATCCAGCTTGTGGACGAGGTCGAGCACGTCACCGCAGACGGGCGCCGCTTGCTGGTGATTCATGGCGATCAGTTCGATGTCATCACCCGCTATCATCGCTGGCTGGCGTTTCTCGGCGATTCAGCCTATGAGTTCACCCTGACCCTCAATCGCTGGCTCAATCACTGGCGGGCCAGATACGGCTACGGTTACTGGTCGTTGTCGGCGTACCTGAAGCACAAGGTCAAGACAGCGGTGAATTTCATCAGTGACTTCGAGGAAGCGATTGCCCACGAATGCGTGAAGCGCGGGCTCGATGGTGTGGTGTGCGGCCATATCCACCATGCGGAAATTCGCATGGTGGGCGAAGTGGAATACCTCAATTGCGGCGACTGGGTGGAATCCTGCACCGCCTTGATCGAGCATCTGGACGGCACTATCGAGCTGTTTCGTCTGGCCGAAGCCCAGCTTCAGCAAAAGAGCGCCGCACAGCCGGAGCCGGAAGCTGTCGGTGAATCGGTCATCTGACCTGCTTCAGAACGGTACTTTGCCCAGCAGCATGTCCCGGTACATGACGAAGTCGCCGAGCAAACTGTAGAACGGATGCCGAAACGTGGCGGGCCGGTTCTTCTCGAAGAAGAAATGCCCCGCCCAGGCAAAGCCGTAACCGGCCACGGGCAATAGCCATAACAGCCACCATCTGCCACTGCCGACCCCGAACGCCAGCAGAAAGATCACCAGACTGGTGCCGATGAAGTGCAGGCGCCGGCTGGTACTGTTGCTGTGTTCCTGCAGATAGAAAGGATAGAACTCGGCGAAGCTGGTGAAGCGTTTGACCTGTTCCATGATGCTCACCCTCATGTCAGCTTGCAGCAGTCTAGCCGAGAGCGGGTGAGCGTTGCATCAGTGCCGCCAGAACGCCGGTACGCAAAGCACCAGAACGGTAATGATTTCCAGACGGCCGAGCAGCATGCCGGCGGACAGAATCCATTTCGCGGCATCGGGCAGTGTGGAGAAGTTGCCTGCTGGCCCGATGATTTCACCGAGGCCCGGTCCCACGCCGGAAACCGTGCTGGCCGCGCCGGTCAGCGCCGTCATCCAGTCCAGCCCCAGCAGTGAAAGCAGCAGCGCGATCACGCAGATGGTGATGGTGAAGAAGAACGAAAAGGTCAGGATCGAGCGCACGATCTCGTCGTCCAGCCGGTGGCCGTTGTACTTCTGCTTGATGACGGCGCGTGGATGGATCAACTGATTGAGGTTGGCCTTGAGCAGGATATAGGCGACCTGGAAGCGGAAGATCTTCACCCCGCCAGCGGTCGAGCCGGAACAGCCGCCAATGAAACCCAGATAGAAAAACAGCATCAGCGAGAAATTGCCCCAGAGGCTGTAATCGCCGAGGGCGAAACCGGTGGTGGTAACGACCGAGGTCACGTTCAGGGCGACATGACGCAGTGCGTCGCTCCACGGCAGATCGGTGGTCGCGCCGTACCAGAGGGTCATCATCAGCCAGGTTACCAACAGCAGCCCCAGCAGGCCCTGCACCTGTTCATCCTTGATCAGCGCCTTGCGATTACCGCGCAGGGTTGCCACGTACAGGGTAAACGGCAGGCTGCCGAGGATCATCACCACGATCGCCACCCAATGCACTGCCGGTTGCGGCCACTTGGCCAGCGACAGGTCGGAAGTGGAGAAACCGCCGGTGGAAATCGCCGACATTGCGTGGTTGATCGCGTCGAACAGGCTCATGCCTGCTGCCCAGAACGCCAGGCTGCCCAGAGCGGTAAAGCCGACGTAGGCCAGGACAATGTACTTGGCCACCATGTGCGAGCGCGGCATGACCTTTTCCGAGCGGTCGGAAGATTCGGTCTGGAACAGGCGCATGCCACCGATGCGCAGCAGCGGCAGGATCGCGACCGCCATGCCGATGAAGCCGATGCCGCCCAGCCAGTGCAGCATCGAGCGCCAGATGAGAATCCCCGGCGACATGCTGTCTAGATGGCTGAGCACGGTCGAGCCGGTGGCGGTAATCCCTGACATGCTCTCGAAGAACGAGTCGGTGTAGCTGATGTGCTGGGTCAGCAGGAACGGCAGGGCGGCGAAGATGCAGACGATGATCCAGCTGGAAACCGTAAGCATGTACATGTCCCGCGGGCGCAGATGCACATGTTCCGGACGTCCTGGCACGACCAGCGTCAGGCCGGCGATGAAGGTAATGGCGCTGGCCCACAGAAAGGAACGCAGGTCTTCAAAACGGTCGTAGATCACCAGTGTTGCCATGGGCACGATCATGGCGACCGCCAGAGTGATCAGGAATATGCCGATGATGAAACCGATGATGCGAAGGGTCGGCAACGCCATGAACTGCTCTGACTGAGATAGGGAGTGGCGGCCATTTTACCTGTGCCTGAAGGATAGGCAACGGTACAGGTTGTGTAAGTAATTGCTTGCGGTGCTCGTTATTGACTCTGAACACACTCTAGAATGCCCGATCAATTCTCAAGGAGGTCGCCCATGGAGGCTCTCGACGTTTTGCTCAATCGTGTTTCGGTACCGCGATTGGTCGATCCCGCCCCGGATGCTGCACAGCGGGAAATCCTGTTTGGTGCAGCCTTGCGCTCACCCGATCATGGCCAGTTGCGGCCGTATCGTTTCATCACGGTCGAAGGTGCGGCCCGCGAGCGCATGGGCGAGTTGCTGGTCGAGGCCCTGCAGCAAGGCGGCGGTGAAATCACGCCGCAGGCGCTGGACAAGGCGCGTCTCGGACCGCTGCGGGCACCATTGGTGGTCGTGGTGGTTGCGCGTTTGCAGGATCACTTCAAGGTGCCACGCAAGGAGCAACTGATCACCGCTGGCTGTGCCGCTCATGCAGTATTGCTGGCGGCCTATGCGCAGGGTGTCGGAGCGGTATGGCGTACCGGTGATCTGTCGTATTCGCCGCATGTTGCCAAAGGCTTCGGGCTGGCCGATGACGAAGAGGTGATCGCCTTCCTGTACCTGGGCACGCCACAGAATCCGCCACGTGAAGCACCGAAAGTGGATGTGGGCGGTTTTGTCAGTGAATGGCAGGGCTGATTGCCGGTCGCCCGGATGAGCGGCCCGGCTTGATCAGTTTGTCTGTGGGTTGACCGGCACCAGCGGGATTTCCAGCGTGGCCAGGAAACCGCCTTGTGGATGGTTGCCCAGCGTCAGGCTGCCACCGTGCCGTTCCGCCGCTCGTTTGGCGATGGCAAGTCCCAGGCCATGACCGGCAGCGGTCTGGCCCGGCGCGCGATAGAACGGCTCGCCCAGTTGTGACAAGTGTTCTTCAGCGACGCCCGGGCCATGGTCGCGCACGCTCAGTTGCACATGATTCTCCACGCGCACGGCCTGCAAATCGATGGGCTGGCCGGGCGGATTGAAGCGCAGGGCGTTGCGCAGCAGGTTGTCCACGGCTCGTTCGAGCATGTCCGGCCAGCCTTGCAGTTGCAGGTTGTCCTGCACCTGAACCTTGATACTTTGCTGGGCATCGTCCAGTTGCGTGTCGTTTTTCAGACGATGCAGCATGCTGCCCAGATCCACAGGCTCCGGGCTGCCGAAGTCGGCATCCAGGCGTGCCAGGGCCAGAATTTCACTGATCAGCGCTTCCAGGCGGTCGCATTCGCGGCTCAGGCGCGGCCAGAGTTTTTCCCGTTCGGCCGGTTCTGCACGCTCGGCCAGCGCCAGGGCAATGCGCAGCCGCGCCAGGGGCGAGCGAAGCTCATGGGACACGTCGCGCAGCAACTGGCGCTGGCTGCCGATCAGGCTTTGCAGGCGTGCGCCCATGCGGTTGAAGTCGGTCGCCAGTACGCCGAACTCGTCGCGCCGGTTGGCCAGTTGCGCCAGGCTGTGCTGCTGATAACTGGTTTGTCCCAGATCATGTACGGCTCCACGCAAGCGACTTAGCGGTCGGGTGATGGACAGCGTCACCAGCAGGCTGAACAGGGTCAGCACCACCAGCGCGATGCCCAGTGCGCTCAAGGGCCACATCAGGCTCTGGCGGTGCCATTCCTCGATTTCGGGATGCGGGATACGGAAGATAAGCAGGTAAGTGATGCCGGTACTGGCGCTGGTGTATTCAGTGGTCAGGCGGCGCCATGGCAACTGGCGTGAATCGTCCTGCTGACGGGCTTCAAAGGCCGCCGCGCGTGGGGGAAAGGTTCCCAGTACCACGGGCTCGCCGTTGTCATTGAGCACCTGGACGTCGATACGATGGCGACGTTTTACATTCTGCAGATAATCCTGGGCCGTAGCGGCGCCTTGCTCTTCATAGATCTGCACCCATTTTTGCGGCAGATCGTTGAGGACCGGATGACGGCTGAGAATCCACGCGTCCTGATTGAGCATATGCCCAAGCAGAATCGACAGGCCTGCAACCAGAGCTATGGCTAACCAGAAGCTGGCCAGGATTCGCCAGAACAATGAACGCACGGGATGACCTCAATGTAGAAACCCGACATGCGCTGGCATGTCGGGTCTTGGCTAAGTGAGCGGGCTCACAGTCGCGGCGATTATTGCGCCTTTTTTGCCTTTTCTGCTTTCCAGGCTTTGAATTCCGCCCATTCGGCGCGGCGCTCTTCCTGTTTCTTGCGAATCTCGTCGAACTGCTTCTGCTGATCAGGCTTGAGCAGGGCGCGGATCTCGCTCTCGGTCTTGGCCTTCTTGGCGTCCAGTTCATCCTTCATGGCTTTCTGGTCGGCGGCTGGCAGCTTGGCCAGATAGCGTTGGGTGACTTCGCGACGGTCGTGCATCTTTTCGCCCATCAGTTTGCCGATCTGATGGCGCTGTTCGCGGCTCAGGTCCAGTTCGGCGAAAGGACCGGGACCACGTTTCATGTCGAAGCCCGGGCCGCGATGATCACGTTCCTGATGCAGGGCTGGAGGAGCATCGGCGTCTGGGCCGCCCGGTGGTGGCACTGCCATCGCAACGGTAGGCAGGGCAGTGGCGAACATCAAAGCGATCAGGGTCTTGCGCATGGTGTATCTCCTTGTCTCTAGGCCGGCTCGATGCCGTTGGTGCCCAGTTTAGGGAGATCAAGGTCAAGGGCGGTCAGCCTTGGGTAAAGCTTGTGTAAAGCAAATCGGCACCTGAATTTACCAGGCGCCGGGCTTGCCGGTTCACAGGCTGTAGAAATAACCGCGGCTGCGCAGCGCCACGATGCGTGGCCGACCATCGGGGTGCGGGCCGATCTTCTTGCGCAGGTTGCTGACGTGCATGTCCAGGCTGCGGTCATAAAGGGTCAGCTTGCGGCCCAGCGCCAGTTGCGCGAGCTCCTGCTTGTCCAGCGGTTCGCCGGGTTGGCGCAGCAGCGCTTCGAGCAGGCGGCTTTCGGAAATGGTCAGGGTCAGCTCTTTTTCGTCGATGCTGACAACGCCGCGCACCGGGCTGAAACACAGGTCACCCAGTTCAAGCTGGCTGGGAGTGGCCACCGGATGGCTACGGCGCAGCACGGCCCGCAGTCTGGCCGTCAGCTCGCGTGGATCGCAGGGTTTGGCCAGATAGTCGTCGGCACCCAGCTCAAGGCCGAGAATCCGGTCCAGGGGTTCGCCGCGTGCGGAGAGCATCACGACCGGCAGGTCGGGGTGGTCGGTACGCAGTTGCTTGAGCAGTTCAAGGCCGCTGCCATCAGGCAGCATCACGTCCAGAACCACCGCGGACGGAGCGGTTTCAGCCAGTGCCCGGCGTGCGCTATGGCCGTCGTGGCAGGCGCGAACCTGAAAGCCTTCCTGGCTCAGCCAACTGCTCAGAAGCTCGCACAGCTCCTGATCATCATCAATTAGTAACAGCTCGCTCATGACTCACTCAATTTAGCCATTGCTGACGTCGCTTACGTCGGCCGCCGACAAATATACCGCACACCAGGGCAATCACCGCAACGCCACCGCCTGCGATGAACCATTGTTGCTGTTCTGTCAGAAGCCGCGAAGAGGCGACCGATTGAGCTTCTTTGAGCTGTAACTTGAGTCTTTGGTTCTCTTGCCGCAAACGCGCCAGTTGCGCGCTTTCCCGCTCGGCATCGGCACTCTGCGCCTGCTTGAGCTGTTCTTCACGCAACCGCTCGCTTTCCTTGAGTCGCTGCTGCAGTTCGGCAATCTGGGTGGCGGAACTGGGCAGATGCAAAGCCTGCACCGTACCGGAACCGCTGGTTTCCTCGGCCTGAACCTGACTGCTTGCCGCCAACACCATCATCAACAGACACAACGCACCTGAACGCATCTGAACTCCCTTGATAGAGCCGTATAAATTCAAAACATTGCGCAGGTTATCGGCAGGGGAGCGGGAATGATGAGCATTTGTGTGTGGCGGATTCATCCGCGAAGGGGTTGTCAAAAACCGTCTTCGCGGATGTACACAGTTTGTTTATGGCAGGACTTGCTTGAACGGCTTGACCACAACATTGGCATAAACGCCGGCTGCCACGAACGGATCGGCCTTGGCCCAGGTTTCGGCTGCGTTCAGTGACTCGAACTCGGCGACGATCAGGCTCCCGCTGAAACCGGCTGGACCCGGATCGTTGCTGTCCACGGCCGGATGTGGACCGGCCAGCACCAGACGCCCGGCATCCTTGAGCGCATTGAGACGTTCAAGATGCGCAGGACGTACGCTCAGGCGTTTTTCCAGCGAGTCGGCAACATCGGTGGCAATGATGGCGTAGAGCATGTCAGTCCTCGGTTTTAGTGGTGGAAGAAGGCGCGGGTTCACGCAGATGGCGGCTCAGGTAGATACCCTGAGCGACCAGGAACACCAGAGTCATGCCCAGGCTGCCGAAGACTTTGAAGTCGACCCAGAAGTCCTGATAGGTAAAGGCTACATACAGGTTGGCGGCACCGCAGAATACGAAGAACAGGATCCAGGCGATATTGAGCCTGGTCCAGACCGCTGCTGGCAGATTCAGGGCATGGCCCATGACCCGCTGGATCAATGGACGATCGCCAATGAAATGGCTGCCGGCAAAAGCCAGGGCAAACAGCCAGTTGACCACCGGCGCCTTCCATTTGAGGAAGGTTTCACTGTGGAAGGCCAGGGTCAGGCTACCGAACACCAGGCAGGCGATCAGGGTCAGCCACTGGCTCTTTTCCAGCTTGCGCTGCTTGACGTAAAGGATGCCGTAGACCACCACGGAGCTGATGATCAGCATGGCGGTGGCACTGAAAATCCCGCCTAGCATGTAACTGTGGCCCAGAATGTCGACGGCGCGAGGTTCGGTTTTATAGACGGCGAAAAACAGGAGCAGCGGGATGAAGTCTAGGAATTGTTTCACAATGGCAGCCAGAAGCAGGATGTGACGGCATAATAACAAACATCAAAGACAGCGAAAGCACCCCGATATGAATGTTGACCTGCACTGCCACAGCACCGCGTCGGATGGCTCGCTTGCGCCAGCGGCCGTGGTTGCTCGTGCCTATGAAAACGGCGTGCGCGTCCTTTCACTGACCGACCATGACACCGTCGAAGGCCTCGAAGAAGCCCGCGCCGCCGCGCATTCACTGGGTATGCAACTGGTCAATGGCGTTGAGTTGTCCTGCACCTGGGGCGGCGCAACCATTCATATTCTCGGCTACGGGTTCGATGTAAAGGCCCAGGCGCTGGTCGATGCAATCCACCGGTTGCACGAAGGCCGCTGGCTGCGCGCCGAAGAAATCAGCCGGAAATTGGCGATCAAAGGTATGCCTGGCGCGCTGGAAGGTGCCCGGGCGATCCAGAAAGAGCTGGGTGACAGCGGCAATGCGCCGGCCCGGCCACACTTCGCCGATTTTCTGGTGCGGGCCGGTTTCGTCAAGGACCGCGCCGAGGCTTTCCGCAAATGGCTGGGGGCGGGCAAGCTGGGTGATGTGAAGCAGCATTGGCCGACCCTGGAGGAAACGGTCGCTACTTTGCGGGCTTCCGGGGCCTGGATCAGCCTGGCGCATCCGTCGCATTATGACTTCACGCGCAGTAAACGGCGTAAACTGGTCGCCGATTTCATCCAGGCAGGTGGCCATGCCATCGAAGTGGTCAACGGCATGCAGCCTGCCGATCAGGTCGGGACCCTGGCCATACTGGCCCGCGAGTTCGGTCTGCTGGTCACTGCCGGCAGCGATTTCCATGGTCCTGGCGCCTGGTCCGAGATCGGTATATACCGGCCATTGCCCGAGGATCTGCCGCCCCTCTGGAGCAGATTCAAATATGAACAGCCTACAGTCTCCGTCTGAACAGGAAGTTACCGTGAGTCAATTTTTCCAGGTCCACCCGGAGAACCCGCAGCCGCGCCTGATCAAACAGGCGGCGGAAATCATCAAAGCCGGCGGGCTGGTGGTGTACCCGACCGATTCGTCCTACGCGCTGGGTTGCCAGATCGGCGACAAGAGCGCCATCGAGCGCATTCGTCGCCTGCGCCAGCTGGACGACAAGCACAACTTCACCCTGATGTGCTGCGACCTGTCGCAACTGGGCCTGTTCGCCAAGGTCGATACCGGCGCCTTTCGAGCGCTCAAGGCGCATACGCCGGGGCCTTACACCTTCATTCTCAATGCCACCCGTGAAGTGCCGCGCCTGATCCTGCACCCCAAGCGCCGCACCATCGGCCTGCGCGTGCCCAGCCATCCGATTGCCCAGGCCTTGCTGGAGCAACTGGGCGAACCGCTGATGAGCGTCAGCCTGATCATGCCGGGTGACAGCGTACCGCTGAGCGATCCTTATGAAATGCGCCAGGTTCTGGAGCATCAGGTCGACCTGATCATCGATGGCGGCATGGGCGGCATTTCGGCTTCCACCGTCATCAGCCTGGCGGAGGGTGAGCCGCAGATCATCCGTGTAGGTTGCGGCGATCCGACGCCGTTCGGTGAAGAAGCGTAATGACCAACCTGGAAACGGTCGACAGTCAGGCCGATGCCCAGCAGGAATTGCCGTTCGCTCTGGTCTACGGCCAGGCGGTCACGCAAATGCCACTGGACCTCTATATTCCGCCGGATGCCCTGGAAGTCTTTCTGGAAGCTTTTGAGGGCCCGCTCGACCTGCTGCTGTACCTGATCCGCAAACAGAACATCGACATCCTCGACATCCCGGTAGCGGAAATCACCCGTCAGTACATGGGTTACGTCGAATTGATGAAGACCGTGCGCCTGGAGCTGGCGGCCGAATATCTGGTCATGGCGGCGATGCTGGCCGAGATCAAGTCGCGGATGCTGCTGCCGCGCTCGGCAGAAGTGGAGGAGGACGAAGAGGATCCGCGTGCAGAGCTTATTCGTCGCCTGCAGGAGTATGAACGCTTCAAGGCTGCCGCCGAAGGGATCGATGGCTTGCTGCGGGTTGGGCGCGATGTGATTGTACCCAAACTCGATGCGCCCGAGGCCAGAGCCCGCAAGCTGTTGCCGGACGTCAGCCTGGAAGAGGTGTTGATGTCCATGGCCGAGGTGTTGCACCGCGGCGACATGTTTGAAAGCCATCAGGTCAGCCGTGAGGCATTATCCACCCGCGAGCGCATGAGCGATGTGCTGGAGCGGCTCAAGGGCGGCGGCTTTGTGCCTTTTGCCGAGTTGTTCACCGCCGAAGAAGGGCGTCTCGGTGTGGTAGTGACTTTCATGGCCGTGCTTGAGCTGGTCAAGGAATCCCTGGTCGAGCTGGTCCAAAACGAGCCCTTTGCGGCGATCCATGTCCGGGCGCGAGCCGAGTAGAGCAAGAACTGAATCATGAACCTCAATGAACCCCGCGAGCTGGCCCCGTTGCTTGAAGCGTTTCTGCTGGCGTCCGGAAAACCGCAAACGCTGGAGCGCCTGTACGAGCTGTTCGAGGAAGGCGAGCGCCCAGAACCGCCAGTTTTCAAGAAGGCCCTGGAGGTGCTGCGCAAGTCTTGTGAAGGCCGGGCCTTCGAACTCAAGGAAGTCGCTTCGGGTTATCGCCTGCAGATTCGCGAGCGTTTTTCGCCGTGGGTCGGACGCTTGTGGGAAGAGCGACCGCAGCGTTATTCCCGCGCCATGCTGGAAACCCTGGCGCTGATTGCCTATCGCCAGCCGATTACCCGTGGCGAAATCGAGGATGTGCGTGGCGTGGCGGTCAACAGCCATATCGTCAAGACGCTGCTGGAGCGCGAGTGGATCAGAGTCGTGGGTTACCGCGACGTGCCCGGCAAGCCGGCGATGTTTGCGACCACCAAAGGCTTTCTCGACCACTTCAACCTCAAGAGCCTCGAAGAGTTGCCGCCGCTGGCCGACCTGCGCGAGATGGAAACCGAGCCGGTACTGGAATTCGACGATGCCCCGGTTCCTGCGCATCTGCAGGCGCTGGCCGATGCCAGCCTGGAAGTCGACACAGAAGAACCCGAAGCGCCACGCGACGAAACCAGTTTCCGCAGCCTGTTGGTCGAACTCGACTCCATGGAACAGGGTCTGAAGATCGATTTCGACGATCTGCTGATCGATCAGCCGGATAAAGAGCCTGAAGAGGACGTATAACTGCCTTTCGCGAATGAATTCGCTACATAGGCCGCGCAGGAGCCAATTCATTCGCGAACTGTCCCCGGCGCAAATACGCAAAACCGTGAGAGCCAAGCCCGATGAGCAGCACCAGGAATCCCTGCATCAGTCTCTGCAAGTTTGACGACGATATCTGCCTGGGCTGTGGCCGCAGCAAGCGGGAAATCAAGGCCTGGAAGAAACTCGACAAGGATGACAAGCGTGCGGTGCTGGCCGAGTCGGCCATGCGTCTGGCCAAATTGAAGACCACCGGTCGCAAAAAGAAGCGGTGAACCGTAGATTTTCAACTAGCCTTGGATGCGCAACAGGCGGCATGAGCGTATGATTCGCGACCCTTTGGCGAATCAGCTTCGCCCAGGCTCAAAGTATTTCGCCTTGCGGCTATCCACAGCGCGCACGGCAGCAGGTCTTGCCGGTCCTCGGCAAGCCCTGATTCGACACACCGGGAGGTGCCCAGATGAGTGAAAAAGACACGCAGGACAGCCAGGAAATCGGACCCGCAGGTGAAAAACTGCAGAAGGTTCTGGCACGTATTGGCGTCGGTTCGCGCCGTGACGTCGAGGCCTGGATTAGCCAGGGCCGGATCAAGGTGAATGGCAGAGACGCCACCCTTGGCCAGCGCGTCGACCTGCACGACGCCATTACCGTTGACGGTCGCGTCATCAAGCGCGAAGAGGCGGCCGAAACGGTACGCCGCGTCATCATGTACAACAAGCCGGACGGCGAGATCTGCACCCGTGACGACCCGGAAGGCCGTCCAACGGTGTTCGACCGTCTGCCGCGTCCGAAAGAAGGCCGCTGGATCAATATCGGTCGCCTGGACATCAACACCACCGGTCTGCTGATGTTCACCACCGACGGTGAGCTGGCCAACCGCCTGATGCACCCGTCCTTCGAGATGGACCGCGAGTATGCGGTGCGCGTCCGTGGCGAAGTCGATGACGACATGCTGCTGCGCCTGAAGAACGGCGTGATCCTCGAAGACGGTCCGGCACGTTTCACCGATATCCAGCAGGCGCCGGGCGGTGAAGGTTTCAACCACTGGTATCACTGCGTGGTGATGGAAGGCCGTAACCGTGAAGTGCGTCGTCTCTGGGAATCCCAGGGCCTGGTGGTCAGCCGCCTCAAGCGCGTTCGTTACGGACCGGTGTTTCTCAACTCGGACCTGCCGATGGGCCGCTGGCGCGAAATGAGCCAGCACGAAGTCGACATCCTGGCTGGCGAAGTCGGCCTGACACCTGTGGCCCAGCCGCAGATGAACGCCAAGACCAAGGACAAACTGGAGCGTCTGCAGCGCCAGTCGTCCCGCCCGTTGGGCAAGGGCGAGCGCGTTCGGACCTTGCGTCCTGCCAATGGCGCACCGGCCAGTGGCGAACGTGCCCAGCGTCAGCCGCAGATCACCGGCAGCGATCGGGATCGCGCACGTGGCGATTCCACTCAGCGCCCAGCGCCGCGCAAGGACTCGGGCAAACCAGGCTCGCGCTCGCCGCGTCCTGCCGACAACAGCCGTGGTACGCCAGTGGCCGAGCGTCCAAGTGACATGAACAAGCGTCCAGCCAAGCCAGCGCCAAAGCGCGCAGGTATCAAGCTGGTCGACGACGATGCTCCATCGGGCAAGCGTCGTGGCCCTCCGGCCGGTTCGGGCCAGCGTCCAGGTTTCGGGCGTCGCAAGCCGCAGTAAGGGTAGCATGACCATGAAAACGCCAGCTTCGACTGGCGTTTTTTATGGGCATTGCTGACGGATTACCGGGCGGCTGACAAACGAATGATTCTCGTTATGTCGTTTATCGGCTAAATCGACGAAAAATCAGTCTCTTGCGACTCATGTCGGCTTTTTTCTTCGTTGCCTTTCCGGTGTAAACTGGCCGCTCGCGCTCACGTGCATTCAGGTCCAGCTAAAATGACGCAGATTTCCGAACGCTTTCTGGTGCAGGCTCACCTTGATGCCAAGCAACCCAAAGCGTTGAGTATTGAAGAACAGGCCCATTACCGCGCCGAAATCGCTGCCGAGCTCAAGGCCCGGGACGCGGTGCTGGTTGCCCACTATTACTGTGATCCGGTGATTCAGGCCCTGGCCGAGGAAACCGGTGGCTGCGTGGCCGACTCACTGGAAATGGCGCGCTTCAGCAATAACCATTCAGCATCGACCGTGCTGGTGGCTGGCGTTCGCTTCATGGGTGAAACCGCCAAGATCCTCAATCCGGAAAAACGGGTCTTCATGCCGACGCTTGAAGCCACCTGTTCCCTGGATGTCGGCTGTCCTGTCGACGAGTTTTCCGCTTTCTGCGACCAGCACCCGGACCGGACCGTGGTGGTCTACGCCAACACCTCGGCGGCGGTCAAGGCCCGCGCCGACTGGGTGGTAACTTCCGGCTGTGCGCTGGAAATCGTCGAAAGCCTGATGGATAACGGCGAGAAAATCATCTGGGCGCCGGACAAGCACCTGGGGCGCTATATCCAGCGTGAAACCGGTGCCGACATGTTGCTCTGGGACGGTGCCTGCATCGTTCACGAAGAGTTCAAGTCCAAGCAACTGGAAGACATGAAAGCGCTGTACCCGGAAGCCGCCGTTCTGGTCCACCCGGAGTCACCGGAAGCGGTGATAGCCCTGGCCGATGCGGTGGGCTCCACCAGCCAGATGATTGCCGCTGCGCAGCGCATGCCGAACAAGATGTTCATCGTCGCTACTGATCGCGGCATTTTCTACAAGATGCAGCAGTTGTGCCCGGACAAGATCTTCATTGAGGCCCCGACCGCCGGTAATGGCGCGGCTTGCCGCAGTTGCGCGCATTGCCCATGGATGGCGATGAACACTCTGGAGCGCACCTTGCAGTGCCTGCGTGAGGGCAGTAACGAGATCTTTGTCGATCCAGCACTGATCCCGCATGCCGTGCGGCCCTTGCAGCGGATGCTGGACTTCACCCAGGCGGCTCGTCTGAAACAGGCCGGCAATGCCTGACAGCAGCTCCTGAAATGAAAAATCCCGGCTATCAAGCCGGGATTTTTCATGGTGCGGCGAACGGTCAGTTCATCATGCCCTTGACCATTCGTTCCTGCTCGATCAGATCTTTCTGGCGGGCATCGATCCGTGAAGCCAGCTGAAAATTGTTGCTGGCGCGGCGTTTGGCGAACTCCAGTTGCTGAATGGCCTGACGGAAGTCGCCAACCAGGGCGAAGTATTCGGCGCGGGCCTGATGCAGACCGATGGTGTTGCCGTTCAAGCCGCGGGTTTCGGCCACGACATACCAGATGTCCGGATCGTCGGATCGGGTCTTGAGCAGCGTTTCCAGGGCTTTTTCCGCTTCTGCCGTGCGGTTCTGCTTGAGCAGCACATCGACGCGCACATCGTTCAGCGGATAGTTGCCCGGATACAGCGTGAGCATCCGGTCAACCCGCTGCTGGGCATCGGCCAGACGATTGTTGGTGATGTCCAGGTCGATCTGCGTCAGGTTGTAGGTGATGTCGTTGGGTGCCTTGGTCAGCAAGGGCTTGAGGCTTTCACGGGCTTCGTTGAGTTGCCCGCCCTTGATCTGCGCGATGGCCAGGCCGTAGCGGGCAGAGTCGGAGTTGGGGTTTTCCACCAGTTGCGCACGGAAGCGCTTGGCCGAGATTCCCGGGGTTTCTTCATAGATCAACGCGACGCGGGCACGCATCAGTTGATAGAGCAGGCTGTCTTCCCGGCCTCCCGGTCTGGCCTGTTCGGCACGGTTACGGGTGTCGGCGATCCGCGACTCGCTGACCGGGTGGGTCAGGAGGAATTCCGGTGGCTTGGCGTCGAAGCGGTACTGGCGCATCAGGCGCTCGAACATGGTCGGCATGTTACGCGGGTCATAACCGGCCTTTTCCAGGTTGAGGATGCCGATGCGGTCGGCTTCCTGCTCGTTCTGCCGCGAGAAGCGGCGCTGCTCCTGGATCGCGGCGGCCTGTGAACCGGCGATGGCTGCGATACCGGCATCACCGGCACCGGCGGCGGCCATGACGATGCCGGCCAGCATGGCGGCCATGACCGGAACCTGCATGCGCTGCTGGGCTTCGACGCCGCGAGCGAAGTGACGCTGCGACAGGTGAGCCAGTTCGTGGGCCATTACCGAGGCGTATTCGCCTTCGGTCTGGGCGTTGAGAAACAGCCCGCCGTTGACCCCGATAATCCCGCCGGGCGCGGCAAAGGCGTTCAGTTGCGGACTGTTGATGAGAATGAATTCAAGGCGCCGGTCCTGGACCTGGCTGGTTTCGGCAAGGCGATAGACCGAAGTTTCGACGAAATCCTTGAGTTGCGGGTCGGACAATTGACCCACCTGGGCGCGCAGCAGGCCCAGCCAGGCGCGGCCCAGCTGGTGTTCCTGTTCGGGCGATACGATGGCAGAGCTGGCGTCACCAAGCGACGGCAGATCATCGGCCATACTCGGTGTGGCGAGCAGGCAGGCAAGCGTGAGCAGTGTAGGACGCAGAAAATTCATGCACGAGGCTCTGAGCTGGAGAACGCTTACTGTAGCTGGCTCAATGGCGTGCTGACCAGAGTGAGGTATTCTTGCGGCCTGTCTGAAATGTCTGAAAACATTTTTGCGGGTACTTTTCAATTCAATGTGTCCACCCGGAGAGAAACGATGTCTGACGCTGTAATGCGGCCCGAGGTGTGTGATGCCGAACTCGATGCTTGCGGTCTCAATTGCCCGTTGCCGTTGCTCAAGGCCAAGATGGAACTCAACCGTCTGCCCAGTGGCGCTGTACTGAAAGTCATGGCGACCGATGCCGGATCGCAGCGGGATTTCCGAACCTTTGCCAGGCTGGCCGGGCATACGTTGCTGCATGAAGAGGCCGATGCCGGCGTCTACAGCTACTGGCTGCGCAAGGTTTAGTGTTCTCTAAAAAGGATGTTTGATGTTCAAGGTGCTTCGCAATTGGGTGCAACTGTATTTCTCCGATGAGGAAGCGGTAGTACTGGCGGTTCTGCTGTTCCTGGCGTTCACCGTCGTCCTGACGTTGGGCGGAATGCTGGCTCCGGTACTGGCCGGGTTGGTGCTGGCCTTTCTGATGCAGGGTGTCGTCAACTTTCTGGAGCGCTTGCGCATGCCGGAAGTCGGGGCGGTTGGTCTGGTTTTCACCCTGTTCATGGGCGTGTTGCTGGTCTTCCTGCTGGTTCTGGTCCCGCTGCTCTGGCATCAGTTGATTACCCTGTTCAACGAGCTGCCGGGCATGCTCGCCAAATGGCAGTCGCTGCTGTTGTTGCTGCCGGAGCGTTACCCGCATCTGGTTTCCGACGAGCAGGTCCTGCAAGCCATCGAAGTGGCCCGCGGCGAGATCGGCAAATTCGGCCAGTTGGCGCTGACCTTTTCCCTGTCCAGCCTGCCTTTGCTGGTCAACCTGATGATCTATCTGGTGCTGGTGCCGATCCTGGTGTTCTTCTTCCTCAAGGACCGGCAGATGATCGGTCGCTGGGTGCGGGGCTATCTGCCTCGTGAGCGGGCCTTGCTGACGCGGGTCGCCGAGGAGATGAACCGACAGATCGCCAACTACATCCGTGGTAAGGTCATCGAAATCTTCATCTGTGGCGGGGTGACCTACGTTGCCTTCGTGGCGCTGGGGCTCAACTACGCGGCGTTGCTGGCGATGCTGGTGGGTGTGTCGGTGGTCGTGCCGTATGTCGGCGCGGTGGTGGTCACGGTGCCGGTTGCGCTGATCGGCCTGTTCCAGTGGGGCTGGGGCGACCAGTTCATTTATCTGATGATGGTGCACGGCATCATTCAGGCGCTGGATGGCAACGTGCTGGTGCCGCTGCTGTTCTCGGAGGCGGTCAATCTGCATCCGGTCGCGATCATCTGCGCGGTGCTGCTGTTTGGCGGGTTGTGGGGCTTCTGGGGGATATTCTTTGCGATTCCGCTGGCGACCCTGTTCAAGGCCGTTCTGGATGCCTGGCCGCGCCATGCGCCGAGTGTGGCGCCGATGTTATAGGCCCTGGCATCAGGCCTTCGCTGCGGCACCTTGCGCGCCGCAGCGAAGTGTCCGGGCAATCAGGCCTTGTTCAGGGCCTGCGCCTGGGCCAGTACTTCGTCCACGTGACCGGGGACCTTGACCCCACGCCATTCCTTGCGCAGTACACCGTCCTTGTCGATCAGGAAGGTGCTGCGATCAACGCCCAGATATTCCTTGCCATACAGCTTCTTGAGCTTGATGACGTCGAACAGCTGGCACAGGGCTTCATCCTTGTCCGAAATCAGCTCGAACGGGAACTCCTGCTTGGCCTTGAAGTTCTCGTGGGCCTTGAGGCTGTCGCGCGAGACGCCGAAGACCACGGTATTGGCGGCCTGGAACTGCGCGATGCTGTCACGGAAGTTCTGGCCTTCGGTGGTACAGCCCGGCGTGTTGTCCTTGGGGTAGAAATAAATCACGACCTGCTGGCCCTTGAGCCCGGACAGGCTGACCGCCTGACCGCTGGTGGCTGGTGCCTGGAAGTCGGCAACGGGTTGATCTACTGCAACTGCCATGAGAACTCCTTACATGGGGGCTTGCGGGCGCCATGGTTCGATCAGCGCATCGAGGTTCAGTGCATCGGCGAAATCCAGGAACTGGTCGCGCAACCAGCTGATCTGCGTGCCTGCCGGCAAGGTGACCGTGAAGGTTGCGTTGAGCATGGTGCCACCGGTCTGCGGAGCCAGGTAGGTATCGCAGATCAGGTTTTCCAGTTCGACGTTGTGGTCGATGAAGAACTGGCACAGCTCATTGATGATGTCCGGACGATAGGCCGAGCTTACGTAAGCCACATAGGGCAGGGCTTCGGGACGGCTCTCGAGCGTGGCGCTGCGCACGACGCTGATGGTGAAGGCGTGTTTTTTCGACAGCCCCGGCAGGCCGGTTTCAAGACGGGCCAGGGCATCCCAGCTACCAGAGACCTGAATGATCAGCGCGCTGCACTCGCCGTGACGGGTCAGGCGTGAGCTGACGACCGAACAGCGGTTTTCGTGGCTGGCGCGGCACAGGACGTTGGTCAGCTCCATAGGGTTTGCGCCAAGGGCACTGATAACAAGGAATTGTTCGCGAACTGTGGGGGTGGACGACATGCAGCATTCCTAGGCGATGAGCGGTCGGTACTTTTTGGGCTCTGCAAGGCTGTTTCGACTATCGAGAGCGCGAAACGCCAATCCGGGCAGCGTCGTCGTTCACCTGCATGACTGGGCCATGACAGGGCTGCAACGCGCTGGCACAAGGGGATTGGCGACAAAAAACGATCAATTGAACGAGGTGCGCAGATGACCAGTACCGATCAAAGGATGAAGGGTAGCGAAAACCATCGCTCAGGGGAATGCTCACAGTGCGGTACTTCGCTTGTACAAGGCTGATGGCGCCAGTACCATTACGGCTCTCTTTTTCCGGCAGGAGCGGTTGCATGATTGCGGGCAGTATGGTGGCACTGGTCACACCCATGGATGCACAAGGTCGTCTGGACTGGGACAGCCTGAGCAAACTGGTGGACTTCCACTTGCAAGAGGGCACCAACGCCATTGTTGCCGTCGGCACTACAGGTGAGTCTGCGACCCTCGATGTGAACGAACACATCGAAGTCATTCGTCGTGTGGTAACCCAGGTTGCAGGGCGTATCCCTGTCATTGCAGGTACCGGCGCCAACTCCACGCGCGAAGCCGTCGAACTGACGACCAACGCCAGGACCGCAGGTGCCGATGCATGCCTGCTGGTAACGCCGTACTACAACAAGCCGACCCAGGAAGGCCTGTTCCAGCATTTCAGCCACATCGCCAACGCTGTCGACATCCCGCAGATCCTCTACAACGTGCCGGGGCGTACCGCCTGCGACATGTTGCCGGAGACGGTCGTGCGCCTGTCCAAAGTGCATAACATCATCGGTATCAAGGAAGCCACGGGCAACCTGCAGCGCGCCAAGGACATCCTGGCAGGCGTCAGCAGCGATTTCCTGTTGTACTCCGGCGATGACGCAACGGCCGTAGAACTGATGCTGCTGGGTGGCAAGGGCAACATTTCCGTGACCGCCAACATCGCACCGCGCGCCATGAGCGACCTGTGCGCTGCCGCGATGCGTGGCGATGCCGAAACAGCCCGTGCCATCCACGAAAAGCTGATGCCGGTCAATAACACCCTGTTTATCGAATCCAACCCTATTCCCGTGAAATGGGCTCTGCATGAAATGGGTCTGATGCCGGACGGTATCCGTCTGCCGCTCACCTGGCTCAGCGAAGCCTGCCACGAACCGCTGCGTCAGGCCATGCGCCAGTCCGGCGTATTGGTTTAATTGAGGAAGCATTACGCAATGAAGCGACTGGCCGGACTTTCCGCACTAGCCTTGATTATCTCCAGCACCAGTGGTTGCGGTTGGCTATGGGGGCAAGATGGTTACTTCCGCGATCGCGGTAGCGACTACCTTGAAGCCTCCCAGACAGCACCGATGCAGGTGCCTGCCGACATCTCCAGCGCCAAGCGCCTGGACCCGCTGCTGCCGATCCCGCGTAACGTGGCTGACAGCACCGTAAAGGGCGAATACAAGGTGCCTCGTCCCTTGCCGCTGTCGGTAGCTGCCGAATCCAGCGATTTCAGCCTGCAGAAGAGCGGCGATGCGCGCTGGATTCTGGCTCAGCGTCCGCCTGCCGAAGTCTGGCCGGTGGCGCATCAGTATTTTGAAGACAATGGCTTCCGTATTGCCGAAGAACGTCCCCAGACTGGCGAGTTCAGCTCCGGTTGGCAGCGTCTGGACGAACTGTCCGCCTCGGTCGCCAGACGCCTGACGGCCAGCGGCGTAGCAGCCGACTCCGAAACCCGCGTGCGGGTTCGCATCGAGCCGGGCGTGCAGCGCAACACCAGTGAAATCTATGTGGTCAGCGTCGAGCGTCCGGCGGGCAGCACTGCCGACGTCGGTTTCCCGGCACGCACCACCAACCTGGGGCTCGATTCCGCGCTGACCGACGATCTGCTGGCCAGCATGAGCCGCAATGCCGAGAAGGGCGGTTCCGTCTCCCTGCTGGCAGCGCGTGACTACGATACGCCAAGCCGTGTTGCGCTGAGCGAAGATGGCAGCGGCAACCCGGTGCTGAGCGTGGGTGCCGATCTGGACCGCGCCTGGTCGAGTGTCGGTCGTGCGCTGGATCAGGGTGAATGGCGGGTTGAAGACATCAACCGCAGCCTCGGTCTGTATTACATCAACCTGGCAGAAAAGGCCAAAACGCCCGAGAACGAGCCTGGTTTCTTCGGTCGCCTGTTTGGCAGCAAGTCAAGCAAGGAAGAAGTCGAAGCCCGTGCCGAGCGCTATCAGGTCCGCTTGAGCAAAGTGGGTGACAGCGTGCAGGTGACTGTCGAGAAGAACATCAATACCGTTGCGCCGGCCGACGTCGCTCGCAGGGTCTTGAGTGTCATTCAAGACAACCTGGGTTAAGTGCGTTTCGCTGTTCTGGGCAGCGGCAGCCGTGGCAACGGCACGCTGGTCGCAAGCAACGATACGTATGTGCTGGTCGATTGCGGTTTCTCCCTGCGGGAAACCGAACGGCGCCTGGCACGACTGGGCGTAAGCCCCCGGCAGTTGAGTGCAATTCTGGTGACCCACGAACATGCCGATCATGTGCATGGCGTGGGTTTGCTGTCTCGGCAGTACAATCTGCCGGTCTATCTCAGCAGCGGGACCTTGCGCGGGATGCGCAAGCCGGTGCAGGCCACCGGAGTCGTGGCGGGCGGGCAAAGGTTGCAGGTGGGAGCGCTGGACATCGATGTGGTGTCCGTCTCTCACGATGCGCTGGAGCCAACCCAGTTTGTCTTCAATGACGGACAACGCCGTTTCGGCCTGTTGACCGACCTTGGGACTTATTGCCCGAACGTGCTGCACAGCTATCAAGGCCTGGATGCCTTGATGATTGAAGCCAACCACTGCCGCGACATGCTTGCCCGAGGCCGTTATCCGGTCTTTCTCAAGCAGCGGGTGGGAGGCGAAACAGGACATTTGAACAATCATCAGGCCGCAAACCTGGTGAGCGAACTGGGATGGAAGGATCTGCAGCACCTGGTGCTGGCCCATCTCAGCAGCAAGAACAACCTGCCGTTCCTGGCCCGGCAATGTTTTGCCGATACGCTCGGGTGTGACCCGGACTGGCTGGAACTGGCCGATCAAGATTCAGGGCTCGACTGGCGACATATCGCCTAGCCCAACTACTTAGCAAGCGGAGCCCATCATGGAAAAACGTGAAGAACTCTACCGCGGCAAAGCCAAATCGGTTTACAAGACCGACGACGCTGACCGCTTGATCCTGCTGTTTCGCAACGACACCTCGGCGTTCGACGGCAAGCGCATCGAACAACTGGACCGTAAAGGCATGGTGAACAACAAGTTCAACGCCTTCATCATGCAGAAGCTGGAAGAGGCGGGCGTTCCGACCCAATTCGACAAGCTGCTGGGCGACAACGAGTGCCTGGTCAAGAAGCTCGACATGATCCCGGTCGAATGCGTCGTGCGTAACTACGCTGCCGGCAGCCTGGTCAAGCGCCTGGGCATCGAAGAGGGCACGAAGCTCGATCCGTACACCTTCGAGCTGTTCCTCAAGGACGACGCCAAGGGCGACCCGTTCATCAACGAATCCCACGTCGTGGCATTCGGCTGGGGCACTGCCGAGCAACTGGTTCGCATGAAAGAACTGTCGCTCAAGGTCAACGAAGTGCTCAGCAAGCTGTTCGACGACGCTGGCCTGCTGCTGGTCGACTTCAAGCTCGAATTCGGCGTATTCCACGGCCAGATCGTCCTGGGCGACGAATTCAGCCCTGACGGCTGCCGCCTGTGGGACAAGGACACCCGCAAGAAGATGGACAAGGACCGCTTCCGCCAGGGCCTGGGTGACGTCATCGAAGCCTACGAAGAAGTCGCAAACCGCCTGGGCGTACCGCTTTAAGGCAAAAAGTTACGCAAGCGCTTGATAGCACGAAAAAAATTAGCGTAAAAGGCTTCGCCTTACGCGCCGATGCTGTTATCATGCGCGCCGTTGGAGAGATGCCAGAGTGGCCGAATGGGACGGATTCGAAATCCGTTGTACCTTCACCGGTACCTAGGGTTCGAATCCCTATCTCTCCGCCATACATTGAAAAGCCCCGTAGATTTTGTCTACGGGGCTTTTTTGTGCGCTGGACATATAGCGCCTTGCACATTAACGCCACCAGCCTGCCCATCACAGCCAAACCGGTGACTTGAATCGGAACCCCCTCTACACCCGCCCATCGAGGTAAAACTATCAGCCCGAAGTAACCACCACCCCCCGCTTCTGCTGAAGTATCTGTGCAACAAGCCACACAAACGCTGCGCATCCGGCGGCAATCCCGACCACCAGGATGGCTTCGCGCAGGCTGTGGCCAAAGGACGCGACCATGACTACTAGCAGTGGGCTGGCGAATTGGCCCAGGCACAGGCAGGCGGTGAATCCGCCTATTCCGCGTCCGCGTGAGCGGGCATTGAGTGCGTTCATTACCGGAGCAATTGCGTTGGGCACGAGCATGCCGGCGCCGAAGCCGTGAATAACCACCGCGACGAGTACGTGTTCGTAAGTCTGTGCCTGGCTCAGCAACCAGAGGCCCAGGCCGCCGAGGCTGAGAAGGAGTGCGTTGCAACCAGCGATTCCCAGTTTCCGGCGTGCCAGCGGCCAGAGAATGGAGCCTCCCAGGGTGGCCAGCAGGCCCAGACCTGCTGAAAGGCCAATCATGGTGCTGGAGGTCACGCCGATGCTTACCAGCAACGCCGGTGTCTGAACCGGGACGATGAAGTTCAGCAGCATCCCGCCAAAGACCAGCACGTAGCCGATCACCAGCGTTGGGATCGATACCGGTTTCTCTTCTTCCTGTATCAACTGGATGATTTGCTTTGGCTCCCAGAGGATCTTGATCATGAGGGGGATCAGCAGCAGGGGCAGCAGGTATAGAAAGAACGGTGTCCGCCAGGAGTGTTCGCCAGCGATTCCGCCCAGGACGAAAAACGAGGCGCCAATTACGGCGATGGTAATGACCTGCAGATTGATCATGCGCAGGCGGCTGTCTCCCTCCCAATAGTCGGCGATCAGGGTGGTGCAACAGGTCAGGACAGCAGCTTCGGCGAAGCCGAACAGCAGGCGCGTGCCAACGATGCTGGGAAGGCTGTCAAGAAAGGCGGGGGCGGCGCCAATCAATGCATAGCAAAGCGTGGCAATGATCAACAGTGCCTTGCGGCCCAGCTTGTCTGCAAGCCAGCCTGCGAAGGGGGCGAACAGGGCGATTGCCAGTGCTGGCCCGGTCATCGTCAGGGGCACGAGTATGTCGGCGTGGGGTGTGTTCGAGCCGAATTCGGCGAACAGTTTGGGCAGGACCGGGGCGATCATCACTGAGCCCATGATGGTCAGGCTGCTTCCGAGCAGCACAACGATCCCCTCACGACTGACGCTTGCTCTGCGTGGGCTATGTAGGTGCGTGTTCATGCTGGCATCCTCGGATGGCGGGGGAGCTTGGATTGGCGTCCACTGAAGCAACTCCACAAAATGTAGTGTGTCCGGAGCCAGCCTACGCAGCCACGCCGCAGGGGCGATATCCAAAATCAGCAGACTTTCGGATTCCTGTTTGAGTGGTTGCGGTCTCCTTTTGCCTGTCCGACGAGCAGTGATGCAATGTCACTGTCGTACAAGTGTCATGCAGGCTTGATCAAGACATTCCTGCTGACCTACTCTCTAATGGAGTCACTTGGCCTTCTTCTAGTCCGCCGATTGACCCGCGCACTGCCCTCAAGGCGCGTTCGAGACAAGCCTTTTTAGCGCTCAGATGCATGCGCAAAGGCTGTTTTCGGTCCTGTGACACGCCGAACCGGAAGGTTGCTCATTTGAAAAACCGTATAAAAACAAATACAGAAGTTTGACAAGCAGTCTTGGTATCTACGGTGTGTGCGATACACCGCTGGATGGTTTGGTATTGATTGCGCAATTTTCTACCGGGTGACTGTTTTCCGCGCTGGCATGTCTGACGGCTGTTGGCTGCTATCTCGCGGGTTCTGTCGTTACGGAGAGGCTGCGCGCACAGGGATTTAATTTATGAGTGCGCAAATTGATTCGACGGCGCCCGTTTGCAACACCGACCCTGGGCCGGGTGTGTTTTTTCGCAAGTCCATATCCGCCGATATTGATGAACATGCCGCAAAAATGAGTGGCTGGCGCCTGACCTACAATCAGGTAAGCGCAGGCGCGTTTCGCGGCGAGCTGGTTGAGCTGGATCTGGGCTGGATGCAGGTTTTCCATGATCGAACCAACCAGGTCATTATCAAGCAGGGCGATGCGAGGCCGGGCACGATTTCCTTCAGTATCCCGGTGAGCTGCAACGGTAATGTTTATTGTGCCGGCAGCCAGGTGCCTGAAGGCATGGCGCTGGTAACCAAGGCCGACTCGCTGCCGCAATTGCGTGCGCCGCAGGCGGTCGAGATTGTCGTTGTTTCAGTCGAACAATCGGTGCTGGAGCGCGAGCTGGAGCTGCACGGCATACCGTTTTCCCTTCTTGATTCCCCGCAGATATATCGACTCCAGGAACTCGCGGTCCGCCATAACCTGCAGGCGCTCTGCAATGATCTGGCCCGTGAAGAATTCCAGACCCACGAACTTTTAAGTCAGGATGCGGGACGTCACCAGATACGCGATGTGGTGATGAGCCAATTGCTGGATTTATTACCTTGCGATCAGGTCGTGTCACTTGCCACCTCGGTGCGCAAGCGCATTGTTGACCGCGCTTGCGAATACGCCATGACTCATCTTGATGAGCCATTCACGATTCTGGATATGTGTCGGCACATAGGCGCCAGTCGACGCAAGCTTCAGTACTGTTTTCAGGAAACCCTGGAAATAAATCCTGTCGCTTATCTGCGCGCCTTGCGCCTCAATGCAGCGCGGCGAGAACTTCGAGAACGTTCGGTGTCCTGTGTTCAGGATGTTGCCACCCGCTGGGGATTCTGGCATCTGAGTCGCTTTTCCAGCGAGTACCGCGAACTCTTTGGCGAGCTGCCGTCGCAGACGCTGAACCGCTGATATCGGGCTTGCGGTGCAATGCCGCAAGCCGGTTTTGATTACCCTTCAAGTTTGCCAATTTCGGCTAACGCGCCTTTCCAGCCCCTCGTAATCTGACTCTCAAGGGTGCCCTGCCAAGTTCTCCATGCCTGCCATCTTGCGGCAGGCATTTGCTCCCTGTTGACCAATAAAAATCATAGCAACGGAGGTTTGAGAAATGGCCAGAAAACTAGCCTTGTGTCCGCTCGCCGTGTCCATTATGGCGTTGATGTCCAACAGTTCGCAGGCGCTTGAGATCAATACGGGCGATCCCGATCTCAAGTTGCGCTGGGACAATACGATCAAGTACAGCAACTCCACCCGGCTCAAAGGTGCGTCGAATCAGTTGACCGAAAAGGTCAACCACGACGATGGTGACCGCAACTTCAGTCGCGGTCTGATCTCGAACCGTTTCGATGTGCTTTCCGAGGCAGACCTGACTTATAAGAATGTCGGTGTCAGGGTATCGGGCGCTACCTGGTACGACAGCGTTTATAACCGCAGAAACGACAATAACTCTCCGGCTACCGCTAACTCGCTGTCGGTCGACAACGATGAGTTCACCAGCGATACCCGACAACTTCACGGGCGTGACGCTGAACTGCTGGATGCCTTTGTCTTCGCTCGTTTCAATGTGGGCGATTCAAAAGCCACGGTACGTGCCGGTCGACATGCATTGGTCTGGGGTGAAAGTCTGTTCTTCGGGGCCAACGGCATCGCCGGGGGCATGGCGCCGATTGATGCGGTCAAGGCAGCTTCTGTGCCCAATACCCAGTTCAAGGAGCTGATCCGGCCGACCGAGCAGTTGTCCGGCCAATGGCAACTGACGCCGGATGTTTCGGTCGGGGCGTTTTATCAATTGCGCTGGGAAGAAACCCGGCTGCCTGCCGCAGGCAGCTATTTCTCGGTTCTCGATACCATCGGCGATGGCGCAGAGCGCCTGATCGCCGGTGCCAACCCGGTGGTGCCGGGCGGTCCGCCGCTGGCGTTCTTTCGCCAGCAAGACATGAAGGCCAAGGACTCCGGGCAGGGCGGTGTGCAGATTCGCTTCCGGGCGGCCGAAACCGATTTCGGTCTGTATGCCATTCGTTATCACGACAAGACCCCACAGATCTATATTCGCCCGAGCGCCGGTGCGCCTGACTTTGCCAGCGGTCAGCTCGGCAATTACCAGTGGGTATACCCGGAAAACATCCGCGCGTTTGGTGCCAGCGCCAGCCACACCTTTGGCGACTACAACCTGGCCGCCGAAGTCTCGACGCGGCGTAACACTCCGCTGATCAGCAACGGCGTGAATATCCTCGATGGCAGCGGTGACAACGACGGCGATGCACGTTACGCCGTGGGTAACTCCCTGCATGCGCAGATTTCCTGGCTGGCGTCTCTCGGTCCGTCATTTATCGCCAACGAGGCAGATTTCCTCGGTGAGATTGCCTGGAACCGTTTGCTCAGCGTGACCAAGAACCCGGAGGCCCTTGATCCTCTGGCGGATCGGGATGCTGCCAACATCCGCGTCAGTTACGAACCGCGTTATCGCCAGGTGTTCCCGGGGATCGACCTGTCCGTGCCGCTGGGGCTGGGCTTCGGCATCGGCAACTCGTCGGTGGTCGGTGCCTTCAACGGTGACAAGGTCGGTGACATGAGCATCGGCCTGACCGCCCTGTACCTCAATGAGTGGCGTGCAAGCGCTACCTACACCCACTACTTCGGGCCTTCCGGTACATCGCTCGATGACCAGAACCAGATCTCGTTCAAGCAATCGCTCAAGGACCGTGACTTCATTGCACTGTCCTTGCAGCGTTCGTTCTAAGCCAGGGAGCCTTTTATGAACCGTTTTTCGATGTCCTTGCTGAGCGTTGCGCTGCTGTTCGCACAACAAGCCGTAGCTGCCGTCAGTGCCGATCAGGCAGCCAGACTCAATACCGAATTGACCCCCTTGGGCGCAGAGAAAGCGGGCAATGCCGATGGCAGCATTCCTGCCTGGACGGGTGGCCTGGTGACTCCAACCCCAGGCGACAAACCTGGCGGTCGCCGTGGCGATCCGTTCCAGAACGAGAAGCCGCTGTTCTCGATCAACTCGGCTAACGCCGCTCAATATGCCGACAAACTCAGCGATGGCACCAAGGCGCTGCTGGCCAAGTATCCGGACAGCTACCGCGTCGATATCTACCCGACTCACCGTACTGCGGCGGCGCCACAGTGGGTGTACGACAACACAAAGCTCAACGCCACGCGCGCCAGTCTCAAGGGCGATATCGTTGAAAATGCGTTCGGTGGCATCCCTTTCCCGGTTCCGCAAAACGGTGCCGAGGTCATGTGGAACCACTTGCTGCGCTGGCGTGCGCCAAGCGCCACGTTCTATGCAACGGCGTATCAGTTGACTGCAGACGGTAAGGCGGTACTGGCCAGTGATACCCAGTCCACTCAGCAGACGCCTTACTATTTCAAAGGCAGCAGCCTGGAAGAGTTCTCAAAATCCGGGATTTATTTCACCGTTCGTAACCGCGTATCGGCGCCTTCCATTCGTGCTGGAGAAGGGATCGTAGGCCGGCAGAACCTGGATGCTTCCAAGGATCAGGCATGGGTCTATCTGGTCGGTCAGCGCCGGGTACGCAAGTTGCCTAACACCTGCTGCGACACGCCGAGCCCGACCATGGCCGGGGTAATGAGTTTTGATGAAATCGAAGTGTTCACCGGTCGTCTCGATCGCTTCGACTGGAAGCTGGTTGGCAAACAGGAAATGTACATTCCCTACAACGCCAACCGCCTGATGCAGCCAACGTCTGACAAGGCGATTCTCGGCGCGCATCACATCAATCCCGATTACGCCCGCTGGGAGCTGCACCGCGTCTGGGTGGTGGACGCCACTCTGCGTGCCGGCCAGCGTCACCAGGCGGCCCGCAGTCGTTATTACTGCGACGAAGATACCTGGACCTGTGTGCTCGGCGACCGCTGGGATGCCAACGGTCAGCTCTGGAAGACCACGTGGGGCTACGTGAATCTTTTGCCTGAACTGCCGGGCAACTTCATGTCCATCTTCGGCTTCAACGATCTGCTCTCGGGGGCAGCGTTCATGGCGGGCCTGTTCAATGAAAAACCGGTTCACTTCCAACTGCTCGATCAGATCCCGGACGGCGAGTTCACGCCTGATGCCTTGGCTTCCGACGGTATTCGATAAGAACAGAAGCCAATCACAGGCTTAGAGAATCGATCATGAAAACTACTCGACAACACGCCCCCGTGAGCGGGGCGCGTGGCCTGCTGAGCGTACTTTGTCTGTTGCTTGCCGGTGCGGCCGTTGCCGCGCCGGTCGGCTCACCGCTGCAGCGCCCGGCATTGCCCGCTGTGCAGGCTGAACGCAGTTACATGCTGGGTATCGCCCAGGCCGGGGAACGTCTGGTCGCGGTGGGGGAGCGCGGCATCATCGTGCTCTCGAATGACAAGGGTGCCCATTGGCGTCAGGTGCAGACGCCCGTCAGTGTCACGCTGACGGGTGTACGGTTTGCTGACCAGAACCGGGGATATGCGGTCGGTCATGGCGGTAGCGTGCTGATCACCGCTGATGGTGGCGAGACCTGGGCGCTGAGCCTCGATGGCGACCGTGCTGCGCAGATTATCCTGGCAGCGGCTCAGGCCAGAGGCGATGCCCGGAGCATTGCAGCCGCCAAGCGCCTGGTCGCGGAGGGGGCCGACAAGCCCTTGCTCGACGTGCTGGTCCGCGATGCACAGCATGTATTCGTGGTCGGAGGTTACGGGCTGGCGTTGTACACCGCCGATGGCGGACAAAGCTGGAACGCCTGGCTCTCACCCGACGACAACCCGGGTGGCATGCATCTCAACGCCATCCGTGGTGATGGCGATCGAATCCTGATTGTCGGGGAGCAGGGGCTGGTACTGCTTTCCGACAATGGCGGGAGCACCTTCCGCACACTGGAACCTCCTTACAGCGGCAGTTTTTTCACGGCCGAGCTGCTCGCCAATGACGGGCTGATGGTGGCCGGACTGCGCGGCAATACGTTGCGCAGTGACGATGCCGGCAGCACCTGGACATCTCTGCAATCCCCGGTCGAAGCCTCGATCACTGCCTCGGCGATCCAGCCCGACGGCCAGATCCTGCTCGCCAATCAGGCAGGCATGCTTTTGCGGGAGCAGGGTGGACGCCTGATACCCGTCAACAAGCAGCCATTGCCGCCTGTGAACAACCTGCTGCCAACCACAAGTGCTGGCATTTACGTACTCAGCGATCAAGGCGTCAGCTCGCTGACTGTTGGAGACAAGCAGTGAATAGTCCGCCGATGGGGCTCCCGGAGTCCACCGTTGATTTTGATCCTCGCAGTGGTTCGTTTCTCGAGCGTGCTCTGTTCAACCACCGTGTGCTGGTGGTTGTGCTGTGCGCAATCATTACGGTGCTGCTCGCCTGGCAGACCACCAAGCTGGAGCTCAATGCCAGTTTTGAAAAGACCATTCCCACCCAGCACCCTTATATCCAGGTCTTTCATCAATATCAGAACCAGTTGACCGGCCTGGGCAACTCCGTACGAATCGCTGTGCAAAGCCCTTCCGGCAGCATCTACGAGCCGCAGTATCTGGACGCTCTGCGGCGTCTGTCTGATCAAGTGTTTCTGCTGCCCGGTGTCGACCGGGTCAACATGAAGTCGCTGTGGACGCCTTCCACCCGCTGGACAGGAGTAACCGAGGACGGCCTGGAAGGCGGATCAGTGATTCCCAACGGCTACGACGGCAGCCCGGCCAGCCTCGATCAACTGCGCGCCAACGTTGCCCGTTCAGGCGAAGTCGGCCAGTTGGTTGCCGCCAATGGTAAATCCACAGTGATTTACGTGCCCTTGCTGACCCGGGATGCCCAGGGCCAGCCGCTCGATTACAAGAATCTGGCAGATCGGCTGGAGCAGCTTCGCCAGCATTACGAAGCCGAAGGCTTGCAGGTGCACATCACCGGGTTTGCGAAAATCATCGGTGACCTGATTGATGGCGTGAAGTCGGTGCTGGCCTTCTTTGCCATCGCGGTATTGATCGCGACCATCACCGTGTTCTGGTACACCCGTTGCGTGCGCTCCACATCACTGGTGGTGATTGCGTCCCTGATCGCCGTGGTCTGGCAGCTCGGCTTGCTACCGACGCTGGGGTATTCGCTGGACCCTTACTCGATTCTGGTGCCGTTTCTGGTGTTCGCGATTGGCATGAGCCATGGCGCACAGAAGATGAACGGCATCATGCAGGATATCGGCCGCGGCGTGCCCAAGCTGCTTGCTGCGCGGTTCACGTTTCGCCGGTTGTTCCTCGCCGGTATGACGGCGTTGCTCGCGGATGCCGTTGGCTTCGCAGTATTGCTGGTCATCGACATTCAGGTCATTCGTGAACTGGCCATTGCGGCATCCATTGGTGTCGCCGTGCTGATTTTCACCAACCTGATACTGCTACCGATTCTGCTTTCCTATACGGGCGTCAGCAGCAGCGCCGCCAAACGCAGTTTGCGTTCGGAAGAGGGTGCAGATGGCAATCGTCATGATAGCCAGGGGTTGTGGTCGTTCCTGGATCGCTTTACCCGCCGTCCCATGGCCAGCGTCGCGGTAGTCGGCGCCTTGATTCTCGGGGGGATTGGTTTTGCCACCAGCACCCATCTGAAGATCGGTGATCTCGATCCCGGCGCGCCGGAGTTGCGTCCCGACAGCCGTTATAACCGTGATGTGGCATTCATGAACGGTAACTACGGTGCGTCGAGTGACGTGCTGGCAGTGATGATCACCAGTCCCGAAGGCCAGTGTTCGCTGTACGACACGCTAAACAAGGTCGATGCGCTGGAGTGGCAATTGCGCCAGTTGCCGGGTGTCGAATCGACGAATTCACTGTCGCTTTTGAACCGTCGCATGCTGGTGGGGCTCAGCGAAGCGAACCCCAAGTGGTACGAGTTCATGCCCAACCAGGGGATGCTCAATACCGTGACGGCCGGAGCACCGCGTGGTCTGTACAACGACAGTTGCAGCTTGCTGACGCTGTATATCTACCTGCGGGACCACAAGGCCGACACGCTCAACACGATCGTCAAACACGTTGAAGCTTTTGCCCGCGAAAACGATACCAGCGACGCCAGATTTCTCCTCGCCGCCGGCAATGCCGGTATCGAGGCAGCCACCAATATCGTGGTCAAGGAAGCCTGGTGGCAGATGCTGTTCCTTGTCTACGCCGCAGTGGCATTGCTCAGTCTGGTCACCTTTCGTTCCTGGCGTGCGGTGCTGGTGGCAGTGCTGCCGCTGATGCTCACCTCGGTGCTGGCCGAAGCGCTGATGGTCGCGCTGGGGATGGGCGTCAAGGTTGCCACCCTGCCGGTTATCGCCCTGGGTGTGGGGATCGGCATCGATTACGCGCTGTACATCCTCTCTGTCACGTTGGCACAGATGCGGGCCGGGAAGAGCCTTTCCGAAGCCTATTACCGTGCCCTGCTGTTCACCGGCAAGGTGGTGATGCTGACGGGAGTCACCCTGGCTATCGGCGTGGTCACCTGGGTGCTGAGCCCAATCAAGTTTCAGGCGGATATGGGGCTTCTGCTGGCGTTCATGTTCCTGTGGAACATGTTGGGTGCCCTGATCCTGTTACCTGCGCTCGCGCATTTCCTGCTCAAACCGGAACAGCTTGCCGCCGCGAAGGTAGCCGCAACGTAAATATCCAGCGCAGGTTTGCCACTGACAATCAGGGCAAGCCTGTACTCCCCGAGCTAACAAGAAAGGTGGACGTAATGGCTGAACATGCAAAAGAACTGGTGCTGTTCAATGCAGCGATTTATACCCTCGACACCCTTCAGCCCTGGGCCGATGCAATGGCTGTGCGTGACGGGCGCATCGTGGCGGTGGGTAGCGAGCAGCAGGCGCGTGCTGCAGTCAGTAGCGCTGCGCAAATCATCGATCTGGAGGGCCGGATGGTGATGCCCGGCCTGGCGGATATTCACAACCACTTCCTGATCGCTGGCCGCACCGAGCTTTACGAAATCAGTTTTCCCCCCAATACGTCCCTTGACGACATCATCGAGCGCGTTCGCGAAGCTGCCAGGGATGCACCGATGGATCGCTGGATTACTGGCGGCATATGGGGCAGCAACATGCTCGACCAGCTTACCTACGAAGCGCGGTTGCGCCTGGATGAAGCGGCAGGCGGGCGTCCGGTCATGCTGACCGATGACTCGCACCACAACCGCTGGTTGAACGATGCCGGGCTTGAAGCCTGCGGTATCGACAACGATACGCCTGACCCGCCGAACGGCACGGTTGTGCGGCGCCCTGAAAATGGCGAGGCTACTGGCCTGTTGCTCGAAGCGGCAGTTTCACTGGCCGAAGGCCCTGTGGGCCGGGCGTTGGCCGCCGAGCCGGAGCGCGATGTCGCCGCGGGTGTGCATGCACTGAAAAAACTCAATTCGGTCGGCATTACGGCATTGCAGGAGCCACTGAGTGCTCGCTTCGTCATGGACGCGATCAAGAGCATGGCGGAACGCGATCTGCTGACCTCCTGGGTAGTCGGGACCATGCCCGTGCAATCCGGGCCGTTCTCCACTGATGCCTGGGGAGAGGAGCTGTTTGCCCTGCGCGACGAGTACCGTAGTCAGTATTTCCGTCCTGAATTCGGCAAGCTGTTCATGGATGGCGTACCGACCACCCACACCTCGGCCTTGCTGGAACCCTATGTCGAAACCGAAACCTATGGCTGCTGTTTCCGGGGTACGAACTTCATGACCGTGCCGCAGTTGGCCAAAGTGATTGCCGACTGTGAAAAGGCCGATATCAGCGTAAAGATTCACTGCACCGGTGACGGTTCGGTGCGTGCAGCACTGGATGCATTCGAGGTCGTGCGCACGTTCAATGGTGGCAGTCGTCGTCATCAGATCGCCCATGCCGGTTACGTTCACCCTGACGACGTGCCGCGTTTCGTCGAACTGGACATCGTGGCCGACCTGTCACCCATGCTCTGGTTCCCGGGCATCATCGTCGAGCAGCTCAAGGTGGTGTTGTCCGAGGAACGGGTGGACAAGTCACACCGGCATGTCGATATGGAGAAGGCCGGTGTACTGATGGCAGCCGGTTCCGACTGGCCTGTAGTGCCTGACCCCAACCCGTTCATCGGGCTGCAGGGGATCATTACCCGTCGCGACCCGACCGGTCAGTTTCCGGGAGCGATTGGCGCCGATCAGGGACTGGATCTGGCCACTGCCTTGCGCGTCTACACTCTGGATCCGGTCAGGGCCATGGGCCTGGAAAAGGAAACCGGCTCGCTGGTAACAGGCAAGTCTGCCGACTTTATCGTGCTGGACCGCAATCTGTTTCAGATCCCGGCAGAGCAACTGATAGAAACCCGGGTCCTGCAGACGTACTTCGCTGGCCAGCGGGTGTATGAGGCACAGGCATGAGCGAGGGCGTTGACGGTCGCACCCCGGTCACGTTGCTGACCGGGTTTCTCGGCAGTGGCAAGACCACCATTCTCAATCATTTGCTGCAACAGCCGGAGCTGGCTGATACAGCGGTGATCATCAACGAGTTTGGCGAGATCGGGCTGGACCATCTTCTGGTGGAGCAGGTCAGCGAGAACCTGCGCCTGCTGCAGAGCGGTTGTCTGTGCTGCACCGTGCGTGGCGATCTGGTGGACACACTGGTCGATCTGCATGCGCGACGTGCACAGGCGCAACTGCCTTCGTTCAATCGGGTGATGATTGAAACCACCGGGCTGGCGGACCCGACTGCAATCCTGCAGACGTTCATGGTCGACCCCCAGGTGATCGCGCTTTATCGCCTGGATCAAGTGGTGACGGCCATCGATGCTGTAAACGCGGCGCGCACACTGGATCGGCATGGCGAAGCGCTCAGGCAGGTCTCGCTGGCTGATCGCATATTGCTGACCAAGACCGATCTTGCGAGTGAGGAGACGATCCGCTCCTTGCGAGAGCGCCTGCTGGACCTGAATCCCGACGCCAGGATTGTTCCGGTCATCAATGGATCGGTATCGGCAGAAGACGTTTTGCAAACAGCCCCGTGGGATACGTTCAAGGCCGAGCAGCATCTGGCCCGTCTCGATGGCGGGCAGCGCGGTAACAGTCATCGCGACGGCAATGTGCAGTCCCACTGCCTGGTATTCAGCCAGCCGGTTTCAGAGGCTCGATTGGCCAACTGGCTGGAACTGATGGCAATGGTGCGCGGTGAAAGCCTGTTGCGGGTCAAGGGGCTTGTTCAGCTCGTCGAGCATCCTGAACAGCCGACCGTGATACACGGCGTGCAGCAAATCTTTCACCCTTTGCGGCAATTGCCTGCCTGGCCTGCGGATGACCGGCGCTCGCGGATTGTGCTGATCGTGCAGGACCTGGATTTTGCAGAAATCACGCGCACGTTCGAGAAGTTCGTCGGTGTCGCGTTACCGAAATTCCAACCGCTGTCATTACTCAAGGCGCTGGACCGGGCTGCGGGCTGACTGTGCTCGACTGATTCGACGCGATTGTCGACAGGCGTACATTTTGCGAGGTTGAAGTGTTGAGATATCTAACGATTGGCAAGCGTGCCGGTGCAATTTTTACGCTGTTGGCGTTACTGACGATTTTCACGGGTTTCATCAACCTTTATGAAATGAGGCAGATGAACAGTGCGACGGAAGAGGTGCGTAATCAGTGGTTGCCAGCCGTTGTTGCACTGAGCGAAATCGGCGCGCAGATCGCAGAGGCGCGTGCGCTCACACTCAATGGCGTGATTGTCGAAGACAGTGACAATCAAATGAATGCAGCCGAGATGGCGAGGGATATTCTCACTGTCTTGCCGTCGAAGTTCAGCGCCTACGAGAAGTTCGCGGTTAGCCCCGAGAGTCGAGAATTGTTCGACGGGTTTGTGGTTGCCTACAAGGCTTATCAAAACTATCAGGAACAGGTGTTGAAGGGTATTGAAGCCGGGGATCGGGCTGAGGCCAATAGCCTGGTGAACGGTCCTTTCGGTGACTATGCGAGCATGATGTTCGATGCCCTGGGGCGTCTGATTCTGTACAACTCCACCTCGGCCGATGAAGCGGCCATACGCAGTGCCCAGGCTGCAGAGCAGGCGTCCATGGTTTCGCTTGCTTCTCTGGGCGTTTTTCTGGTCTTGATCATTCTCTCGGCGGTATTGCTGACCCGCAGCATCGTGTCGCCGCTGCGTCAGGCTCTGCTGGTCGCCGAGCGGGTGGCCAACGGAAAACTGACCGACGAAATTGTCGTTAGCGGTCGCGACGAGCCGGCATTGCTTTTGGCTTCCCTGAGCAAGATGCAGAACAGTCTACGCATGACGATTCATCAGATCGCCAGTTCCTCGGAGCAACTGGCATCGGCTTCCGAACAGCTACACACCGTGACTGAAAACGCCAACCGCAGCCTGCATCAGCAAAACGATGAGATCGAACAGGCGGCCACGGCAGTCAACGAGATGACTGCCGCGGTGGAAGAGGTCGCCAGAAACGCCGCCAATACTGCGCACACCTCGCACGATACCGACAGAGACGGGCGCGAAGGCCAGCGTCAGGTGCGTCAGACCATCGAGTCCATCGATGCACTTGCCGCGCTGGTCACCCGTGCGGCCGGGCAGGCTGTGGCACTGGCCAGCCAGACCGGCCAGATCAGCAAGGTGCTGGATGTGATTCGAGGCATTGCCAGGCAAACCAACCTGCTGGCATTGAACGCGGCAATCGAAGCAGCACGAGCCGGCGAGGCGGGGCGTGGGTTTGCCGTGGTAGCCGATGAAGTCCGCTCGCTGGCTCAGCGGACCCAGAACTCAACTGAAGAAATCGAGATCATGATCGAAAATATTCAGTCAGGTACCGACAGCACCGTGCAGGCTTTGCAGGTCAGCGCCGAGCAGGCTCAGTTGACGCTTCAGGCGGCGGGCAGCACTGGCATTGCGCTGGAAAGGATCACGCTGTCGATTTCGCGTATCAACGAGCTGAATCTGGTCATTGCCAGTGCTTCGCAAGAGCAGGCGCATGTTGCCCATGAGGTTGACCGCAATCTGGTGAACATTCGCGATCTGTCCCTGCAAACGGCAGTTGGAGCCAACCAGACCAGCTCGTCCAGTCAGGAACTGTCGCGCCTGGCTGCCGAGCTGAATACGTTGATTGCGAGGTTCGCTATCTGAGGAATCAGGCAGCAGTCCGCTATCGTGGGTGTCTCGTCGAAGCAGTAAGAGCCCGCACCATGGCGCAGCATCTCTTGCAGCACGAGAATCCCGCAAGCAACTGAATCGCTGCTGAAAACAAGGAGATGTGTTGTCTCACAGGTTCCTGGTGTGCAGTTTTCTCTGCGGTGGCATACAGAGCCCAAGTGGCTTGGGGAGTGTGCTACGTCACGCTCTCCAAAAAATCCCGCCCGCCCACCGTTCCTTTTTTTCGTTTTCAGCTAAGGTGTTGTAAAGCTGAATCTCACGTTCTGTGATGCAAGGAGCTATCTGATGTCGGACGTAAACCAGGCGCAACATACACAACCGTCTCCCAGCCAGAGTCATGATGATGTCATCGCCCAGTTCAAGTGGCAGGGCAAGCAGATCGACTGGCTGCTGCAATGGTTGGTCAAGTTCGTGGCAAACACCAAGGTCGAATTGGGGATTACCCTGTCGGTAGGCGGAAACCTCGTTTCCGGTCACCTGATTTCCCACGACACCTACTTTGAACAGCTGGCTGCCGATATCTCGGCTCCCTTCAGCAAGTTCAACAACGGTACCGACGAGTCGATGAAGGAGATGATTCTCTCGTTCCGTCCGGGCGAGTCCACTGAAGATACTCCAGCGTTCCACTTCATCCACCTGAAGGACTGCCGCACCTACTCCACGGATGAAAGTCCGATCTGCGAAGCAGGCGTGCTGTGGCGTGGCAGAATCGCAGCGGTCGATGGCTTCACGATCGGGCTGATTGCCCGCAAGTGAGAGCCTGAGCTGTTCAATGGCCCCGGTACTTGCCGGGGCTTTTGATTTATGGCGGCTGTGGCTACTGGCGCAGTTTCAGCCACGGCGCTTGTGTTTCAACACGTAATCCCGTGTAACTCGCCAGGGTCGCATCTTCACTTTCAAAAGGATGCAGGTGAGCGGCTGTTATTACCACCACACTGGCTCCGGCTGCCTTGGCCGCTGCGATACCTGCGGGCGCGTCTTCAAAAACCAGGCAGTCCTGTGCGGCCACGCCGAGCCGTCTGGCGGCCAGCAGAAAACCATCAGGTGCAGGTTTACCCTGGGTGACGTCTTCGGCAGTAATGACGATTTCGGGTAGCGACAGCCCGGCGGCGTGCATGCGGGCCCTGGCCAGTGCAAGCGGTGCGGAAGTGACCATGGCCCAGCGATCGGCAGGCAGTGAAGCCAGGAAGGCCGCAACGCCTTCAATCGCCTGAACACCCTCGACATCGTCGATCTCGGCCTGGGAAATGGCTGCCGCTTCCTGTTCGGCATCCACATTCGGCAGGTTTTGCCGGCGGACCGTATCGATACAGCGTACGCCATGAATGGTCGGTAGAAAGGTTTCTACGTCGATACCGTGCTGCTGCGCCCATTGCGCCCAGACACGTTCGGCGGCAATTACAGAGTTGAGCAAAGTCCCGTCCATATCGAACAGGAATGCTGCAAATCGCTTCTCTTCAAGCATGCATGCTCCCTTGGTAATGGCGCTGATGACGGGCAAATATGCTCCTGCATAGCTTGCATCTGCAAGGCGACAGGCGAGGTTTGTTTTTACAAGGGGACATCATTTGGCCATGTTTTGCGCGACAAAATGTCGCAACTCGCTCTATCGAGAGTAATATGTGGCATCCGATTTTTATGTCCGGAATGGCCTGATAGAGAACTGGCAACGCCAGGCTGCCCGCCCCGGTCGATACCCAGAACCAATGAGTAGACGAAAAAGGCGATTAGAAAAAATGACCAACACTTCGCGACCTTTATACATTTCCTATGCCGGCCCCTCGCTGCTGGAAATGCCCCTGCTGAACAAGGGCAGTGCTTTTACCCCGCAAGAGCGGGTCGAATTCAACCTCATCGGGCTGCTGCCGCAGAACGTAGAGACGATCGAAGAGCAAGTGACTCGCGTGTACAGCCAGTACAAGCAGTGCGCTACCGATCTGGACAAGCATATTTATCTGCGCTCAATCCAGGACAACAACGAGACATTGTTCTTCCGCCTGCTGGACTCGCATCTCGACGAGATGCTGCCGATCATTTACACGCCAACGGTCGGCCAGGCGTGCCAGGAATTCTCGAAGATCTACCGTACGCACCGTGGGCTGTTCATTTCCTACCCCGAGCGCGACCGCATCGACGACATTCTGCGCAGCGCCACCAAGGACCGGATCAAGATCATCGTGGTCACCGACAGCGAGCGCATTCTGGGTCTGGGCGACCAGGGCATCGGCGGCATGGGCATCCCGATTGGCAAGCTGTCGCTGTACACCGCCTGTGGCGGCATCAGCCCGGCCTACACACTGCCGATCGTGCTCGATGTCGGCACCAACAACCGCGAACTGCTCGACGACCCGATGTACATGGGCTGGCGTCATGAGCGGGTCAGCGGCAAGGAATATGACGACTTCATCGCGTCCTTCATCGATGCCGTTCAGCGTCGCTGGCCGGATGTGCTACTGCAGTTCGAGGATTTCGCCCAGTCCAACGCCATGCCGTTGCTGGAGAAATATCGCGACGAGCTGTGCTGTTTCAACGATGACATCCAGGGCACGGCATCGGTTGCCGTGGGCACCTTGCTGGCTGCCTGCAAGGCCAAGAATGAGACGCTGGGCCAGCAGAAGGTGGTGTTCCTGGGCGCCGGTTCTGCCGGTTGCGGCATTGCCGAACACATCATCGCGGCCATGAAGATCGAAGGGCTGAGCGAAAGCGAGGCGCGTAAGCGTATTTTCATGGTCGACCGGTTCGGCTTGCTGACCGAAGGCATGGATAACCTGCTGGACTTCCAGCAGCGTCTGGCCCAGAAGGCGGGTGATGTGGCCGGTTGGGCGGCGGGCGGTGACGCCTTCCCGCAATTGCTCGATGTGGTGAGCAATGCCGGGGCCACGGTTCTGATCGGCGTCTCGGGGCAGCGTGGCCTGTTCACCGAGCAAGTGATCCGTGAGCTGCACAAGCATTGTGCCAAGCCGCTGGTCATGCCGCTGTCGAACCCGACCTCGAAAGTCGAAGCCACGCCGGAAGAGATACTGCGCTGGACGGACGGCAATGCCCTGGTTGCCACCGGCAGCCCGTTTGCGCCGGTCGAGATCAATGGCCGCACGATTCATATCGCGCAGTGCAACAACTCCTATATTTTCCCGGGCATCGGCCTGGGTGTGGTGGCTTGCAAGGCTTCGCGCATCACCGACCGGATGCTGATGGCGGCTTCCAATGCGCTGGCGGAGTGTTCACCGATGGTGTCCGGACTTGGCGACGCTGTGTTGCCGCCGCTCAAGGACATCCAGCAGGTCAGTCGCAAGATCGCCCTGGCCGTTGCCAGGGAGGCCCAGGCTGAAGGTCTGGCCCTTGAAACCTCGGATGAGGTATTGCAGGCGGCCATCGAGCGTAACTTCTGGTTGCCTGAGTATCGTGCCTATCGTCGTCGCTCGGTCTGATTAACCGGCGCTGTTGATAAAAGCCCCTTCACGAGCCGATTGTGAAGGGGCTTTTTTATTGGGGATTCTGCTTTTAAAAAGCCGAGGTTGCCTGAGGGTTTTTTCCTACGATGAAATAAGTTTAATCCGACCTGTTGTTTGCATTCTTTTCACAAAAAATTGATAGAATCCCGCCTAAAGTCTGCGCATGGATGGGCCGCCTGGTTTAATCCGTACATAATGAAAATTACCTAAGCAGACTGTAAATGCTGAAGATAAAAGCCGTTCGTCCCGAAGTTGTCACGCTGTTTGCCAGTGCCTTTTTATTGTTCGGTTTTAATGTCAATTTCTGGCAGCATCTTTTTGAAATTACCGGAGGCAGCACCCAGGGTGTCGCCATACGCATTGCCTTCGGGGTGATGGTCTTCTGTGTATTCAATATCGTTCTGACCCTGCTTTCCTTCAAACGGGTGCTCAAGCCCGTATTGATCTTACTGTTTCTTGCCAGTGCCGGCGTTGCTTACTTCATGAATGAATATGGCGTCATGATCGATGCCGGCATGTTTCGCAACTTTGCGGAAACCAACCCTACTGAAGTTCAAGGCTTGCTGTCCTTGAAACTCGCCCTGTACATCCTCTTGCTGGGTGTGCTGCCGTCTTTGCTGCTGTGGAAAACCCCGATCAACTATCGTCGCTGGCACCGTGAGCTGTTCAGCAAGGTGCTGGTCTGCCTGATCTGTTCCGTGTCGATGGGCGGGGTGGCGTTGGCGAATTATCAAGGGTTGTCGTCACTGTTCCGCAATCACCATGAGCTGCGACTGATGGTTGTGCCGAGCAATTACATCGGTGCATCGGTTGGTTATCTGAGCGAGCAGATCATCTCGTCCCAGCGCCCGTTTCTGGCGATTGGACAAGACGCCAAACGCTCGCCGGACTGGTCAACCCATACCCGTAAATCCCTGACCGTACTGGTCGTTGGTGAAAGTGCGCGGGCAGAGAACTTCGGCATTCTGGGTTATGGGCGCAACACTACGCCAAAGCTCAATAAGCAAAGCGGTCTGGTGGCCTTTACCGATGTGTATTCCTGTGGCACTGAAACAGCCGTGTCGGTGCCCTGCATGTTTTCCAATATGGGCCGCAAGGACTACAACGCGACCAGGGCCCGCAATCAGGAAGGCTTGCTGGATGTGCTCAAGCGCGCCGGTCTTGAAGTGATATGGCGCGATAACCAGTCCGGCTGCAAGGGCACCTGTGATCGCGTGGCTTTCCAGGATGTCAGCAACCTCAAGGATCCGTTGTTGTGCGCCAATAACGAATGCCATGACGAGATTCTGCTGCAAGGCCTGGATGCGTTTATCGACAGCCTGGATAAGGACACCGTGCTGGTATTGCACCAGATGGGCAGTCACGGGCCTGAGTATTTCAAGCGCTATCCCAAGGCCTTTGAAAAGTTTACCCCGGTCTGTGAAAGCAATGCGCTGAACAACTGCAGCCGGGAAGCCATTATCAATGGTTATGACAATACGCTGCTTTATACCGATCATGTCCTGTCTACATTGATCGATGTATTGCGCAGTCATCAGGATAAAGTCGATACCGCCATGTTGTATCTGTCGGATCATGGCGAGTCACTGGGTGAATATAATCTGTTCCTGCATGGTACGCCTTACATGTTGGCGCCTGATCAACAGAAGCATGTACCGATGATGGTGTGGTTGTCCGATAGTTATCAGAAGTCTTTTGCCGTCAATCCGGAGTGTCTGGCCAAAGAGCGCAATGCGCCGCTGAGTCAGGACAACCTGTTTCATTCCATGCTCGGGTTGTTGAAGGTCGATACCAAGGCTTATGTCCCCGGCCTGGATATGTTTTCCGGCTGCCGAAGCATGATGGACAAGACTGATGTGGCGGCCAGTAAATAACCGATCATTTTTTCCGGTGATGGTGTGGACGCCATGTTGCGCCTCGCAAGCCCGTCATGGCGCATGAATGCGCCGTTTCGGGCCAGGTTCTGTACGGATTGTCGGCCTGCTGTCTGTCGCCTGTTGCCATGAAGATATTCAAGAGTTGCAGCACAGACGCGCGATAACCTCCTATGGCGATATATACTGCGCGCCATTGATAAAGGGAGAGCCGTGTGGCCATCGATATTCATTGGATTCGCGACGACGACAGCCTCGCCCGACAGTGCGCGCAGTGGCAGTCGCTGCCATTTGTCGCGCTCGATACCGAGTTCATGCGGGTCGACACCTTTTACCCGATTGCTGCGCTGCTGCAGATTGGCGACGGCTCCAGCGCCTGGTTGATCGATCCGCTGCTCATCAGCGATTGGCGACCTTTGTCCGCATTGCTGGAAAACCCCGACGTCATCAAGGTTGTGCATGCCTGCAGCGAAGACCTGGAAGTGCTGTTGCGTCTGACGGGCAGCCTGCCGGTTCCGCTGTTCGACACGCAACTGGCCGCCGCATACCTGAACATCGGGTTTTCCATGGGCTATTCGCGTCTGGTGCAGGAGGTGCTGAACATCGACCTGCCCAAGGGCGAAACCCGCTCCGATTGGCTGCAACGTCCGTTGTCGGAAACCCAGATCAGCTATGCGGCCGAAGATGCAGTGCACCTGGCCGAGCTGTTCGGTCTGTTGCGACCACGTCTGTCAGACGAAAAATACCTCTGGGTGCTGGATGACGGGGCGGAACTGGTCGCCAACCTGCGCCGTGAAGTTGATCCCTACGAGGCGTACCGTGACGCCAAGCTGGCCTGGAAGCTGTCGCGGGCGCAACTGGCGGTATTGCGCGAGCTGTGTGCCTGGCGCGAGATTCAGGCGCGTTCGCGCAACCTGCCGCGCAACCGGATTGTGCGTGAGCACTCCCTCTGGCCGCTGGCCAGAACGCAGCCGGACAACCTGGCAGCACTGGCGCGTATCGAAGACATGCATCCACGCACCGTGCGCCAGGATGGTGAGTTCCTGCTGGAGCTGATCAGGAAGTCCGGCAGCCTGCCGCCAGAGCAGTGGCCACCTGCGTTGCCCGAACCGCTGCCGATCGATGCCGCCGGTATCCTCAAGGGCCTGCGTGCTATCGGCCAGCGATACGCCGAGGAACTGGACATGGCTCCAGAGCTGATGCTGCGCAAGAAGACGCTCGAATTGCTGCTCAAGAGCGGTTATCCCGATGGTCCCTATACATTGCCCGATTCGCTGCGTGGCTGGCGTCGCGAATTAATGGGTCAGGCGCTGCTCGACAGCCTGGCCAATGCAGGAGAACAGCCTTGAAACGTATCTGCTCCATTTACCGCAGCACGAAAAAGAACGAAATGTACCTGTACGTGCTCAAGAGCGATGTGCTCAAGCGTGTACCGGTAGAGTTGCTGGCTGCGTTCGGCACGCCTCATCATGCTTTCGATCTGGTGCTCAGCCCCGAGCGGCCACTGGCTCGTGAAGATATCAACAAGGTGCTGGAGAACCTCGACACGCAGGGCTATCACTTGCAGATGCCGCCTGCCGAAGAGGAATACATCCAGCACTTGCCCGAAGAGTTGTTGCGTCGCAACGATCCTGTCTGATCCGTTGTGCCGCAATCCGCCGCCGCTCTCGTCCGCCTGCTTTCGCAGCAGGGTTGAGCGGCCCGGCTCTGTTGTGGGTTGTTTGTCCCGTCTCTAAGGTTTTTGAAACATGCGCGTTCTGATTGCCGAACACGATTACCCCATCTACACCCAATTGTTGCGCAAGGCAGCGCCTGAAGTGGAAGTCATGAGCAGCGGCGATTCTGCCGAGCTGTCTCGCATGGCCAGCGAATGCCCGGTCTGGCTAGGACAGCCTGATCTGCTGGCCAATCTGTTACGTCAGGGACACAAGCCACAATGGTTGCAATCGACCTGGGCGGGGGTGACTCCGTTGCTGGTGGAAGGCGTATCCAGGGATTATCGGTTGACCCGGGCCGTCGGCATTTTCGGTCAGGTCATGGCCGAGTTCCTGTTGACCTACATGCTCGGTCACGAACGTGAAGTCCTGGCTCGTCTGATGAGCCAGGTCGAGCGGAAATGGGATAATCGTCCGGGCAACAGCCTGTCCGGTCGCAAGGCGTTGATTGTTGGCGCGGGTGATATCGGCCAGTGTGTGGCGCAGTTTCTGCGGCCCTTTGGCGTGCAGGTCTACGGTGTGGCCTCGCAGGCACGCACCCAGGAGCCTTTCGTTGAAGTCGGCGCGCTGGCGGACCTGGAGCAGATGGTCGCTGACATGGACTACGTCATCAACCTGCTGCCCAATACCCCGCAAACCCACGATCTGTACGACGCGAAACTGTTCGCCAGCTTCAAGCCGTCGGCGTTGTTCATCAACGTCGGGCGTGGTGTAGCGGTGGTCGATGCGGATCTGGTCGAAGCCTTGAAGGAAGGGCACCTGGCCGGGGCGGTGATTGACGTCTGCCGTCAGGAGCCGCTGCCGCAGCGCCATCCATTCTGGACCGCCTATGGCCTGCTGTTGACCGGGCACAGTTCGGCACCCACCTCACCGGTGGCCATGACCGAATTGTTCGTCGACAACCTGAAGGCTTTTGAGGCAGGTGAGCCGTTGCGCGGGGAAGTGGATTTTTCTCGGGGTTATTGAGCCGGTTTGGCTACAAGCCTCAAGCTATAAGTCTGAGGCTTGGGGCTTGCAGCTTTTCGCTCTAAAACCTACAGCGAAAAATCGCCTTCGGCAGCCAGCTCGGCCAACGGTTTGCGCGGGCTTGGCACTTCGCGGTTTTGCAGGTATTCCGGCAGGGTCGATTTGTCGCCCAGTTTGCCGATGGCAACGGCTGCATGCAGCACATAACCTTCCGGAATGTTCAGCTCCTTGCGGGTCAGGTCCTGATCGAAGCCTGCCATACCGTGGGTGTACCAGCCGCTCAGGCTCGCTTGCAGAGCCAGGTAACCCCAGGCCGAACCGGTATCGAAGGTGTGCCACAGCGCCGGGCTTTCTTCAGTTGCGCCCGGGGCGATGAAGGTGGTTTTGGAGATGACGATCACCAGCGCCGAAGCGTGCTGTGCCCAGTTGCGGTTGAACTCATTGAGCAGACCCAGGTAGCGCTCCCAGTTTGGCGTGTCGCGACGCGCATAAAGGAAACGCCATGGCTGCGAGTTGTAGGCCGAGGGCGCCCAGCGTGCGGCTTCAAAGAAGCTCAGCAGGGTCTCCTGTGGAATGCTTTCGCCGGTGAAGGCGCGAGGTGACCAGCGATTGGTGAATTGTGGGTCAATGGCGTGGTCGGCAATACGTTCGTTGATACTCATGAAAGTCCTGTCACAGCAAAGGGAAAGTGAGCTTGAGGTGATGGGCCGTGGTCGGCAGGCATCGTCTGGAGCTGGCAAAAAAGTGTCCTAACGCTACTGCCTTGCCTGGTTTCTGACAAGTGAAGATACCGGCAGTCGCAAGTGCTTGGCCCGCACCCGATGTGCCACTAGACTGGCGGCCTTTTCATTGCTGATACCGTTGTCCGAACCATGGCCGCTAAAGTTGAACCCTTCTGGATACGCAAACCTCTCGAACAACTGGACAAGGACGAGTGGGAGTCGTTGTGCGATGGCTGCGGCCTGTGCTGCCTGCAAAAGCTGGAAGATGAAGACGACAACAGCGTTTACTACACGCGCATTGCCTGCAAGCTGCTGGACCTGAAAACCTGCCAGTGTTCCGATTACAGCAATCGTCGCGCTTCGGTGCCGGACTGCATCCAGCTCACGCCCGGTCAGGCCGACGAATTCAGATGGCTGCCGCCCACCTGCGGATATCGCCTAGTCAGTGAGGGCAAGGATCTACCGCTCTGGCACCATCTGGTGTGCGGTGATCGCGAAGCGGTGCATCACGAACGAATTTCCCAGTCGGGACGCATGCTCAGCGAGAACAGCGTGCCCGAGGACGACTGGGAGGATTATCTGATCTTTCGCGCCGGCTAGCGGTTTTCAGATGCCGGTTTTTGGATCTTTAAGCGCATCGATGCCGTTGATGGCCGCAGTCCTGGCGGCTTGCTCGGCATTTTCCTTGAGCTGCTTCAATTCGGCGCCCGCACGCTCGATATCCGAACGCGCTCCGTGAAGGTGGCTGCGGCTTTTTTCGATCAGGCTCTTGGCTGAGCAGTGTCCGGTGATGCCACGCGCCAGCACCGCGCCACCGACTGCCAGTTGCACAAGGCCCAGCAGGCCGCCGCGGCGCAGCCCTTTGCCCATCAGCGTTACACCGCCAGCCAGAGAGCCGATGCGCTCCCAGCCCTGGACGTTCTGTTGCGGCTGATTGGTCAAGCGGGGGGTGTCGATTCTTTCAATGATTGGGGTGTCGCGCATGATGGCTCTCCATGATTGATAAGTCGCTTCAACGAAACTGACTACCCATCCGTGAAACTGTTCACTGCATTGTCATCAACGGTCGGGTTTTTCGCGGCCGAATTGTGGGCCGGAGCGGGTGTTTACACCCTTGGCCATGCGGTCATAGAGCACGACATTGACGGTCGCTGCCAGATTCATGCAACCCTCGGTGGGGATGTAGACCACGTCTTCGCACCAGTCGCGGATCTCCTGATCCAGCGAGCCGTCTTCCGGGCCGAAGATGTACAGGGCGCGATCCGGGTGGGTGTATTCGGGCAGGGCGCGAGCGCCGTCCACCAGTTCCACAGCAACCGGAATGCAGCCCAGCGGCAGGATGCTTTTGAGGTCTTCGATACCGATCAGCGGAATGTCCTGATGGATCTTCTTGGTGTCGGTGATGAAGTCCCGGGCGCGCTCATAGCGTTTGCCGGTATAGAAGACCGACGCCACGCCATAACAACCCGCGGCACGCATGACCGAACCGACGTTTTCCGGGGATTTTGGGTTGTAAAGGCCGATGCAGGCGTACCGTTTGTTTGCCACGTGAAGGGTGCTCTGGGTAAAAGGCGCGATTATACGGCAGAACGCACGCCTGCCGGTCAGAACCACATCCGCACGCCCAACACCAGCCTGGCTTCACTGCGCTCGTCACCTTCTTCACGGGCATACTCGGCGGTCTTGCCGTAAGTCCGCTTCCAGCTCACGCCAATGTAAGGCGCAAACTCCCTGCGGATTTCATAGCGCAGCCGCAGGCCGACTTCGGTATTGGCCAGGCCCGAGCCAATCCCGCGTTGAGGATCATTCTTGCCGTACAGGTTGAGTTCGGCGCTGGGTTGCAGGATCAGCCGGTTGGTCAGCAACAGGTCGTAGTCACCTTCAAGGCGTGCGGCGCTCTGGCCCGCCTCGCCGATGAAGGCAGTGGCCTGGGCCTCGAAATTGGACAGCGCCATGCCCTGGATGCCGAAGGCTGCCCAGGTCTGCGGATCGCCGGGTTTGAAATCCTGGCGTGCACCGGCGACCAGATCCCACCAAGGGCTGATCGAGTGTCCCCACAAGGCCTGGACCTCGGCGCTTTCGGTCTTGCCTGAGGTCCGTTCGCCTTCGGAGCGCAGCCACAGACGATCGATATCACCACCCACCCAGCCCTTGAGATCCCAGGCCAGGCTGCTGCCCTGATCGGCGTCCTGCCATTCCAGCTTGTCGGCCAGCAAGAAGGTGTTGATGGCGTCATCGTGGACCTTGTGGCCTGCATGACTGGTATAGACGGCGGCTCGGTCCGCATCGGTCAGCTCGGGAATCGGCGTGCGGCTCTGGCCAGCAGTGGATCCGACGGGCTCTGGACTGCCATGATGGATGGCGTGCTGGCTGTGATCCATGCCGTGCATGTCGGCAGCCATGACTGGCGTAGCGATCAATGGTCCGAGCGCCATGCCCAGGCCCATGAGCAGGCGGGCAGGGTGAGGGAGTCTGTTCATGATGAGGTTCTCATTCTTCCACACGCACTTCACGGAACATGCCCGTTTCCATGTGGTAGAGCAGATGGCAGTGATAGGCCCAGCGCCCGAGGGCATCGGCGGTGACGCGATAACTGCGCCTCGATCCTGGCGGCATGTCGATGGTGTGTTTGCGGACCATGAATTGCCCGTGCTCGTCTTCAAGATCACTCCACATGCCATGCAGGTGAATCGGGTGCGTCATCATGGTGTCGTTGACCAGCACGATCCTGATGCGCTCGCCATACTTGAGCTTCAATGGCTCGGCATCCGCGAACTTCACGCCGTTGAAGGACCAGGCGAACTTTTCCATGTGGCCGGTGAGGTGCAGTTCGATGGTGCGCCCCGGTTCGCGTCCGTCCGGGTCCTCGAAAGTGCTGCGCAGGTCTGCATAGGTCAGGACCCGGCGACCGTTATTTCGCAGGCCGATACCCGGATCATCCAGTTTCGGGGCGGTTTTCATGGCTTGCATGTCCACCAGCGGATTGTCGTTTTCCGTGTCCGGATGGGACTGCATGGCGTCTGTTGCGCTGTGCTTCATGCCTGACATGTCATGCATGGCGTGATGATTCATGCCAGCCATGTTGCCGTGGTCCATGCCCATATCGCCCATGCCCAGCAAGGGTCGCGGATCGAGAGGCGGCACCGGCGCTGTTGCCCCTGCCTTGCGGGTCAGTGTGCCGCGCGCAAAACCTGTGCGGTCCATGGATTGCGCGAATAGCGTGTAGGCCTCGGCATCAGGCTCGACGATGACGTCGAACGTCTCGGCCACGGCAATGCGCAACTCATCGACACTGACCGGTTTGACGTGCAGGCCGTCGGCGGCGACCACGGTCATTTTCAGGCCGGGAATCCGCACATCGAAGTAGGTCATGGACGAGCCATTGATCAAGCGCAGCCGAATCCGTTCGCCGGCGCGAAACACGCCGGTCCAGTTCATGTCCGGGGCCTTGCCGTTCATCAGGTAGGTGTAGGTCGCCGCGCTGACGTCGGCCAGATCGGTCGGGTTCATCTTCATCCCGGCCCACATCGTGCGGTCGGCAACTGTCGCGTCCCAGCCTTTCTCGCTGACGTCGTGGATGAAATCACCCACGGTACGCTTGTTGTAGTTGTAGTAATCCGCCTGCTTCTTGAGGTTCTTCATCAGGCTGGCAGGATCTTCGTCGGTCCAGTCCGTGAGCATCACCACGTAGTCGCGTTCGTACTCGAAGGGCTCGGGCTCTTTGGCATCGATCACCAGCGGGCCGTATACCCCGGACTGCTCCTGGAAGCCGGAATGGCTGTGATACCAGTAAGTGCCGTTCTGCCGGACCTTGAACCGATAGACATACATGCCATCAGGCTCGATGCCCTCAAAGCTCAGGCCCGGAACACCGTCCATGTTGACGGGCAGCAGGATGCCGTGCCAATGAATGGACGTGGCTTCCTTGAGCCGGTTCCTGACGCGCAGCGTTACCGTATCGCCTTCGCGCCAGCGCAGCAGAGGGCCGGGAATGCCGCCGTTGATGGTCATGGCCATTTTCGGCTTGCCGGTGATATTGGCCGGGCTTTGTTCGATGGACAGATCGAACTCGGTGCCTGCCAGCATCCCTGGCTCACTGGAGTCAGTACCGGCCCGGAGCGGAGCGTGCCAAAGCCCCATACCGCCCAGCAGACTGCCAGCGGTAAGTCCTTTCACAAAGCTTCGTCTTGATGTCTTGGAGTGCATGCAGAGGGTGTATCCAGTCAGTTGCGTGCTTGTCTGACGGGAAGATGCCATAACAGGGAAGGGCGGGTGATTACATTTCAGTCAGGTTCATGGTGCTTGGGCAGGAGCGAATTCATTCGCGAAAAGGCCAGGACATCCATAAAGGATAGGGTGTCTGGAATACCGTCTTCGCGACTGAATCCGCTCCTGCGCCTTCAGTCTTTCTTCATCAACCCGGCCAGCGCCGCGAACGGGTTATGGGTGGCCTTGGCGGCTTTCGGGGTGCTGAGCGAGCTGTCGGAGAAATACTGCTGGTCGGTGTAGCGCGAGTGCTCGTTGTCGTGGCAATACAGGCACAGCAATTCCCAGTTCGAGCCGTCCTGCGGATTGTTGTCGTGGTTGTGGTCACGATGGTGCACGGTCAGTTCGCTCAGGCGCTTGCCTGCGAACTCACGTGCGCAACGTCCGCAGACGTGGGGATACATGCGCAGGGCCTTGTCGCGATAACCCATTTCGCGGTCGCGCTGAGCGTCGGCCAGGATGCGGTCCAGCTTGGACGTGTTGGATGGAGGGTTGGCCGTGCTCATGGTGTCACCTGTGTCGTGTGCGCATTGATAGCGGGAATGCGCACAAGTTTAGCGCCAGATGAGGAAACTCACACCTGCTGAGAAAGCAATTGACCGTCAACCATGCGCAAGCGTTTGGACAGGGAGATGGCCAGCGCGCGGATGATCTTTGCTGCGATCTTTGGCGCTTCTTCCAGCATCTTGTCCAGCGAGTCGCGTCCCAGATTCAGCAACTGGCAATCCGACGCTGCGATGCAACTGGCCGAACGACGCTCGCCATCCAGCACCGCCATTTCGCCAAATGCCCGGCCGCGACGCAGCGTGGCGATTTCCACCTGCTGGCCTTCGGGATTGAGTTTCTGTACCGAAACCGTGCCGCGATCGATGATGCACATGAAGGTCCCGGCATCGCCTTCATTGAAAATACTCTGACCTTCCTGGATATCGCTGATGCTGAAATAGCCCGCGACGGTCAGGTAGTCGGCGGGCAGCAAGGTATCGAACAGGCCGCAGTCCAGCAGCATGTCGCGTATGGCATTGTTCAGGTGTGACGGTTGTTCTGACATGGTTCGGTCTTGTATGGGTAAGAAGAGGGAGCAACTCCGTGCTCCCCAACTCCTACTAAGACAGACTTTTCAGTCCAAGTTCAGTCCAGTTGCAAAACCTTGAAGATAAAGCCGTATTCCAGCGCCACATCGCGCAGGCCCTGATAGCGGCCGCTCATGCCGCCATGGCCGGCACCCAGTTCGGTCTTGAGCAGCAACAGATTGTCGTCGGTGCGGGTATCGCGCAACCTGGCAACCCACTTGGCGGCTTCCCAATACTGCACGCGGCTGTCGTTGTAGCCGGCGATCACCAGCGTGGCCGGATAGGCCTGGGCTGTGACGTTCTCGTAAGGCGCATAGGCCCTGATGCGTTCATGGACTTGCGGATCCTGTGGGTTGCCCCATTCGTCGTACTCGGTGACGGTCAGCGGCAATTCAGGGTCGAGCATGGTATTGAGCACGTCCACGAACGGCACTTCGGCAATCGCCGCCTTGAACAGCTCTGGACGCTGGTTGAGGACCGCGCCGATCAACAGGCCGCCAGCACTGCCGCCACTGATCACCAATTGTTCGGCGCGGGTCAGGCCTTGCGCGATCAGGTGTTCGGCGCAGGCAATGAAATCACCAAAGGTGTTCTGCTTGTGTTCCTGTTTGCCGTTGCGGTACCAGGCTTCACCCAGCTCACCGCCGCCGCGCACATGGGCAATCGCAAAAGCCACGCCCCGGTCCAGCAGGCTCAGGCGGGCGTGGGAAAACCATGGGTCGAGGCTTTCGCCGTATGCGCCGTAGCCATACAGGTACAGTGGGGTGGCCTGGCCCAGCAACTCGCGCTTGATTACCAGACTGATCGGCACCTGAGTGCCATCGCTGGCGGTTGCCCAGAGGCGCTGGCTGACATAGGCATCGGCATCGAAAGTGCCAAGGACCGGGGTTTCCTTGAGAACCACCTGCGCGCCGCTGGCCAGCGTCAACTGGCGAACCTGTGGCGGGCGATTGAGGGACTGATAGCGCAGACGAATGCAGTCACTGTCGAATTCCAGTGAGTCCTGCACATAAAGGCTGTAGGCCGCGTCGGGCAATTGCACGCGATAGGCCGGCAGACCCTGTGGGCGAACCTCGATGATCGGCAGACCGCCTTCGCGCAGGCTCAGGGTAAGGCTTTTGGCATTGAGGCTCAGACCTTCAAGCATCACTGAATCGCTGTGCGCAACCAGGGTTTGCCAGTCAGTGCGGGCCGGAACGCCGCTGGCTGTTTCTGCCGCCTGATACAGCGCGAAGTTGATACCGCTCTGGTTGCTGCGAATAAACCAGCTCCAGACGCCATCGAGCTGGCCATGATCGGGAAAGTATTCATGGCCCTCGACTCGTTCGGCCATGCAGACAAAGGCCTGCTCGGGATGCTCGGCATCCAGCACCCAGGCTTCGCTGGTGGTCTTGCTGTTGAGCAACAGCACCAACTGGCGCTCCGAACTGCTTCGGAAGCAATGCAGGAAGAAACGCCCGTCCGGTTCGTTGAACACCAGGTCGGCCGAGTCGTTGCCCAGGCGATGGCGATAGAGCTTGTGCGGACGGTGGGTGTCGTCCAGTTCACCGAAGAACAGCGTCTGGCTGTCGTTGGCCCAGGTCATGCTGCCATCGCAATCCTCGAACGGCAGACTGCTGACCTGGTCGTTGTCCAGTTCCTTGACGTAAAGCCGGTAGACCTCTTCGCCCGTGGTGTCGAGGCTGTAGGCCAGGCGCTGATGGTCCGGGCTGATGCTGAAGGCACCCAGAGAGAAGAATCCGCCATTGGCCAGCACATTGGGGTCCAGCAGCAGTTGTTCATGGCTTTCGTCGACACTGTTCGAGCCATCCGCCGGACGCGGGCAGCGATAGTGACGGGCGTATTCGTCACCTTCAGTGGTGCGCGTGTAATACAGATACGGACCCCATGGCGAGGGCAGCGACAGGTCTGTCTCCAGAATCCGGCCCTTGATTTCCTGGAACAGGGTTTCGCGCAACGCCGCCTGATCGGCCAGTTGCTGCTCCTGGTAGTCGTTTTCGGCCTTGAGGTAATCGAGCACCTCATCGCTGTCGCGATTCTGGAGCCAGGCATACGGATCGCGGCCGTCGGCCTTGCGAGCGATCGGGGCACTGGAAGTGGCATTCGAGAAGGACATGCTGGGCTCTCTTTGAAGTGAAGTCGCGGTGGCTACAGGCATGAGGCACCGATTACTGAAGCCGGGCGAGCCGGGCCAGTGAAAAGCCGTTATCATAAGCGCCTATTTACCTGCCTTACCACGGACGACATGACTGAAAACGACTATCTGATCGGCTGGGGCCTCTATGCATTTGCAGCATTGGGCTGCCTGCTGGTGTGGTTTTTGATGACCGGCTGGATGTGGCGCTACCTGAAAGAGCCGCTGCGGGTGCTGGTTGCGGTGCTGCTGTTCACGCCGACCATCGTCGATCCGGCCAAGGAACTGTTCGCGCCTGCCGTGGCTGTCACGGCACTCGACCTGCTGTTCAAGGTCGGCAGCAATGTCTGGAGTGCGATCATCGATCTGGCTACCTATGGCATGTTTGCCTTTGTCGCCTATCTGGTGTTCGTGCTGGTGCGCTGGCCCATTGAAAAAAACCGCAAGACGAGCCAGCCCGCGCCGGTGGCCGAACCTGAAGAAGCGGATGACGAACCCTTTGCCCGTGATGAGCGCTATGCCCGCAAGCCAGCCGCACCGACCGGTACCGCGAGTCGTGGGCGAGTCGAGCCCCGGTTGTAGGCTCTGTACGAAAAGCCGCATGACCGAGCGCAGCCGCTTTATGTACAAAACCCGGTAACCCGCTTCGTTGGCAAGCGTGAAGCACGTATTGAAGCGAGAACCTGAGCATGTGTGAATTACTGGGCATGAGCGCCAATGTCCCGACCGATATCGTTTTCAGCTTTACCGGGCTGATGCAGAGGGGCGGGCGCACCGGTCCGCATCGCGATGGCTGGGGGATCGCGTTCTATGAAGGGCGTGGCCTGCGTCTGTTTCAGGACCCGGCGGCCAGCAGTGAATCGGAAGTCGCCCAACTGGTCCAGCGCTATCCGATCAAGAGCGAAGTGGTCATCGGCCATATTCGTCAGGCCAATGTCGGCAAGGTCTGCCTGTCCAACACTCATCCGTTCGTGCGTGAGCTGTGGGGACGTAACTGGTGCTTTGCCCACAACGGCCAACTGGCTGATTTCAACCCGCGTGCTACCTTTTATCGTCCTGTGGGCGATACCGACAGCGAGGCGGCTTTCTGTGACCTGCTCAACCGGGTGCGCGAAGCGTTTCCCGAGCCGGTGGAGATCGAACAACTGCTGCCTTCCCTGATCGAAGCCTGCGCCGAATACCGTGGCAAGGGTGTGTTCAACTGCCTGCTCAGTGATGGCGACTGGCTGTTCTGTTTCTGCAGTAGCAAACTGGTGCAGATCACCCGCCGCGCACCCTTTGGTCCGGCCCGCCTGAAAGATGTCGACATGATCGTCGACTTCCAGGCAGAAACCACGCCGCATGACGTCGTGACGGTGATTGCCACCGAACCGCTGACCGAGAACGAAACCTGGAATCGCTATGAGCCCGGTCAATGGGGTCTGTGGCGCAAGGGCGAATGCGTGACCCAGGGCTCAACCGACACCCCGATGTAAAACTCGCACAACCAACAAGAGGGATCTAAATGCTGCGAAGTTATCTGCGATTGGTCTTGTTCACCACTGGCCTGCTGGTGGGGGTTCAGGTTCCGGGGTTCATCAGTGACTACAGCAAGCGAGTCGAAGCGCATCTGATCGAGGCGCAGCAGGCCATCAAGGGTTACAACGCAACCGCACAGCAGTTCTTCAAGGGCGATGTGCAGGCCTTGATCCAGCACTATCGCAACAGTGAAGACCCGGTGTTTCGCAGCGATGCCGACAGCATCAGCTCGCTGTTGACCCGCACCCACGTGCTTGAACGCCAATGGCTCGGCCTGCAGGGCTCGTGGTATTCCCGAGCCTGGTATGTCGCGACCTCGGCCGATCCCGATATCCGCCGCGAAACCTTCAATGGCTACACCTGGCAAGTGCTGTTGGCGCCTGAAGTGATTGCCTGGGGCATCATTTCTGCATTGCTGCTGGCACTGCTGATTGAAAGTTTCTTCCTGCTGCTGGGCTGGGTAGTGACCGGCGGGCGACGCAAGCCCGCATTGAACCGGGATTGGCGCTGAAGAACTCTTCAGTTCTATCGATAAATAAAAAAACCGGCTGACCAGCCGGTTTTTTTATATAGGCATTTTGTAGCTGGTTTCACTCAACGTACTCGGCGTTTTCATGCAGTAGAGTCAGGTCGAATTTTTCTGTTGGCTGCCGTCATAAAAAGTGATGACAACAGCATGAAGGATTATGTACATGAATATCACGTTGATAGTTGACCAGCGCCTTACTTACAGAGAAGCGCTAAAGATCGCTTACGACAAGGCCAAGCTGGATGGCGAACTGGACGAACTGACGGAGGCCTCCTGCCAGGCTGAATTCAAAAAGCCACCTCCGGCTGCTATCTACCATGAATCAGATATGGTCAGTAGTGGGGGCACAAGTGATACTGGCGGTGTTTATTTCAAGATGTGGACTTTTCGAGAGGCCTATGAACAAGCAAAAATAAATGCAAGGGTCTGCGTCACTGAGTCGCTGTCAGACAAGATCAGTGATGTCGTTTTTGAGATCAAAAAAACACTACAGGAATCAAGGGCAGAGTTGACCGAGCAAGACTTGAAATTTTCGATAAATGAAGCTGGGGAGTTCAGGCCGGTGCTTTTGCCCGGAAAATCAAATCAAGTGCAGGAGAACTTTTTTACGAACCTGCTGAATGAAAACGAAAACTTGAGAACGCTGGCCCTGGAGTACGTCAGGATGGTGGCCAGTGTTATTGATTTTACTCTGGAAGGACGGAGTGCCTTTTACGCAAGATACTTTGCTCCCGAGAAAGCGGATTGTCATTGACACCACTTTATATGTCTACAGTTCAAACAACACACACCGTATTGTGCCGAATGTACTGCGCGACAACCTCAGGCTCATTCCACATCAGGACATCGAGAATGGAGAGGTTTTCCACGAAGCTGTAGGGCGCTGTCGGGTATTGCAGGGGTTCGGGTTGCAGGAAGCGCAGTTCTATTCCCCGGTCTTCCCATTCCCGGGGTATGAGTATCTCGCGTCCGCCCGGTGCGTTGATGTAGCGTCGGGCGCCCATCAGGCTGCTGATTTCCAGTGCCCATTGGCCGGCATGCTGGATGGGCGGCAGGTCCAGTTTCATTTCCGAGCAGGTTGTCCAGTTGAACTCCATTCCCAGGTAGTTGCATACGACTTCCAGAGAGCGGGCACTCAGTTCGCCAATGCTTTTCGAGCGTACCGAGTCGAAGGTCAGTTCGACCAGTTGCAGGGCCTGGCGATAGAAGGGGGCTTTGTCATGGTAGTGCTCGAGTTGACCCCGGATGCGTCGCAATGACGTGGCGTGATCGATGACTTCCGCGTCCTTGATCAGCATGCCGTCATAGGCTTTCACCGGCACAGTCATGTATTGCCAGCCGCCCTTGCCATCGAGCATTCGATTGCGGTTCATCCAGCTTTTGCGCTTGTATTTGACGATATCGAAGATGATCCCCTGTTCGACCGAGGCGATAAGCTGGAAGTAACCGAGGTAAGGAAAGAAATAGGGCTGCATGATGCCCAGAGTATTGGTCATGGGTACCCACGAAGTCTCGACGACGGCGTTAGCCGAAGGAGTAGTCAGGTCAGGAATACAACTGATTGGTTGTGATTACTGCTGGTGGGTGCCGCACATCTGAAGCCTAGCCGGGATGGCTGAAGGGGTACTGTTACTGGTCGCCTTCGACAAGCCAGTCGACGACTGGCTTTGACGAAAGGTGCAGATCAATCACTTGGCCAGATAGCGCATGCTTTCTTCCAGGCCGCGCAGGGTCAGCGGATACATCTGGTTTTCGATCAGGTCGCGAATGATGTGGGTCGAGGAGGTGTAGTCCCAGGCGTCCCTGGGATAAGGATTGATCCAGACAATCTTCTTGAATTTGGCCATGAAGCGCTGCATCCATACATAACCGGCTTCTTCGTTCCAGTGTTCGACACTGCCTCCCGGCTGGGTTATTTCATAGGGTGCCATGGCAGCGTCGCCGATAAAGATCACCTTGTAGTCCGCGCCATACTTGTGCAACAAGTCCTGGGTAGAGGTGCGTTCGGAGCCGCGCCGCAGGTTGTTCTTCCAGACGGATTCATAGATGAAATTATGGAAGTAGAAATACTCCATGTGCTTGAACTCGGTCTTGCAGGCCGAGAACAGCTCTTCGCAGACTTTCACATGGGCATCCATCGAGCCGCCGATATCGAATAACAGCAGCAGCTTGATGGTATTGCGTCGTTCCGGGCGCATCTGGATGTTCAGCAGGCCGGCATCGCGTGCGGTATGGTCGATGGTGCCGTCGATATCCAGTTCGTCGGCAGCGCCCTGGCGGGCGAATTTGCGCAGGCGACGCAGGGCGACCTTGATGTTGCGGGTGCCTAGTTCCACCTGATCGTCGAGGTTCTTGTACTCGCGCTGATCCCAGACCTTGACCGCCTTGCCCTTGCGCTCGCCGGCTTCACCGACGCGGATGCCTTCAGGGTTATAGCCACCCGAACCGAACGGGCTGGTTCCGCCGGTGCCGATCCACTTGTTGCCGCCGGCATGGCGTTCCTTCTGCTCTTCCAGGCGCTTCTTGAACTCTTCGATCAGTTTGTCCAGGCCGCCCAGCGACTGGATCTGGGCGCGCTCTTCATCTGTCAGCGAGCGCTCGAACTCCTTGCGCAGCCAGTCTTCCGGGATCAGCGCCTGCAAATGGTCGTCGAGCTTTTCCAGGCCGTTGAAGTAGGCACCGAAGGCCCGGTCGAACTTGTCGAAGTGGCGTTCGTCCTTGACCAGGATGGTACGCGCCAGAAAGTAGAACTCATCGATATCGGCAAAGATGACCCGCTGTTTCAGCGCGTTGATCAGGTCAAGCAATTCGCGCAACGACACCGGCACCTTGGCCGCACGCATTTCGTTGAACAGGTTGAGCAGCATGGCTGTCGGCCTTTTTCGTGGCAGAGTGGATAACGACGATCAGCGATTGCCGCGACGGCTCATGAACGCCAGGCGTTCGAGCAGTTGCACGTCCTGCTCGTTCTTGACCAGCGCACCGGCCAGCGGCGGGATTGCCTTGGTCGGGTCGCGCTCACGCAATACCGCTTCGCCGATATTGTCGGCCATCAACAGTTTCAGCCAGTCCACCAGTTCCGAGGTCGAAGGCTTTTTCTTCAGGCCTGGCACCTTGCGCACATCGAAAAATACATCCAGCGCTTCGCTGACCAGATCCTTCTTGATGTCGGGGTAATGCACATCGACGATCTTTTGCAGGGTGGTGCGATCCGGGAACGCGATGTAATGGAAGAAGCAGCGGCGCAGAAATGCATCCGGCAGTTCCTTCTCGTTGTTGGAGGTAATGATGATGATCGGGCGCTGTCTGGCCTTGATGGTTTCATCGATTTCGTAAACGTAGAACTCCATCTTGTCGAGTTCCTGCAACAGGTCGTTGGGGAACTCGATATCGGCCTTGTCGATTTCGTCGATCAGCAGAATCACCCGCTCTTCGGACTCGAACGCTTCCCAGAGCTTGCCTTTTTTCAGGTAGTTGCGCACGTCGTGGACTTTATCGACGCCCAGTTGCGAGTCGCGCAGGCGGCTGACCGCATCGTATTCGTACAGGCCCTGATGCGCCTTGGTAGTGGATTTGATGTGCCAGGTAATCAGTCGCGCACCGAAGGATTCGGCCAGTTGTTCGGCCAGCATGGTCTTGCCCGTGCCGGGTTCACCCTTGACCAGCAGCGGCCGCTCCAGAGTGATGGCAGCGTTGACTGCAAGCTTGAGATCGTCGGTGGCGACGTATGCGTGAGTACCTTCAAACTTCATGTATCAATCCTCTGGGCTCTGTACGAAATGCATCTGCGCTCGGTGATACTACGTTGAAAACAGGCTCGGAATGCTCATTTACAACACGTAAAGCCGAGCGTGACTCCGACCGTTCCTCGCCTGTTTTCGCCTTGTCTCACCGTCGCTCGAAAGCGTCTGGTACAGAGCCTGACGTGGGTAATGCGCGCAATCGCAGGCTGGCGCGGCTCAATGGGGGTAAAGAATGTGACGACTATAGCGCGCAGGATTACCGACTGTGAACGCAGATGCTTCATTCAGTCACTGAATGAAGGATTGCGTTCACAGGGTCGAGCAGCATTCAGGAGCTTTCATTGCTTTCATAGCGTGTATTGAACGCCTGGACAAAGGCATTGCGCAGCACTTGCAGGAAGGCCTGGAAGCCGCTGATGTCCTGCTGGCGAACGCTGCCGCTGAGTTCGACCCGAGTGGCGAACTGATTCTGCTTCTGGTTTTTCAGGACCGTTTCACTGCCGCCCACCAAGGCTTCCCAGATTGAACGGAAGAAGCCCTTGTTCTGGTTCTCGACATCCTGTTTCCAGTTGAAGACATCGACATTGCGCAGCAGCGGCTTGATATAGCCACTGAGCTGGCCATCGGTGGCCTGGGCCTCGATGACCAGATCGCCATTTCCGGCATTGAAATCGAACTTTGCATAAGCCGATGCAAAGTCATTGAGGCGTCGTAGATAAATGCCGGTGGCTCGCAGGCGGAAGTCGAAATCCTGGAAATCGCTGAGCGGGTCGAAGGTGGCGCTGCTTTCCACGGTCGCTCCGCCCAGCATCCGCGCCTTGCCTTCAAAGCGGGCATCGCGCTTGCCTTCGACATCGACCACGTTGGTCAGGTTATAGAGGCTGGCATTGACCCGGTCGGCCTCGATTTTGACCTTGGGAGTGGAGGTGAAGTTATTGAAGGTGATCCGCCCGTTTTCGATGCGTGCCTCATCAAGGGTGATGGGCAGCAGTTTGTTCAGTTGCGTGCGCCAGTCGGTGCCCTGACCGGTCTGTGAGGCCTGTTTGTCCGGGCCGCCGTCGACAAAGTTCAGCTCCGGCTCGATGACTACCATTCGGGCCACCACCGCATGGTTGTTCCACAGGGCAGGCCAGCTCACGGCAAGGTCGATGATCGGCACCTTGACGAACGGCACCGGCACCTTGCCGTCCACCTTGACGATATTCAGGCCGTTGATCTTGTAGGCTCCGCGCCACAGGGCGATATCCACATCGGTGATCTGGCCGCGGTAATCGCCCATGTCCGCGAGCTTGTCATTGAGGTAATTACGCACCAGATAGGGCAGGGCGGCATTGATGGCGATCAGCAATATGACGACAGTGGCCAGTATCCACAGCGGCCAGCGGTAGCGAGGTTTCATGGCCTGAGCCTCTGGAAGTGTTGAACGGTTGACTCCGGAGCTACGCATCCGTTCGCTGCAACTGGACGCGCAGTGGCGGTAAGCATAGGCTTTGAGTTTTTAACGCATGCGTACAAGGACACGATCATGAGCCGTATTTATGCTGATAACGCCCACTCAATCGGCAACACGCCGCTGGTGCAGATCAACCGCATCGCGCCTCGGGGCGTGACGATTCTGGCCAAGATCGAAGGGCGCAATCCGGGGTATTCGGTGAAGTGTCGGATTGGCGCCAACATGATCTGGGATGCCGAAAGCAGCGGCAAACTCAAGCCTGGCATGACCATTGTCGAGCCGACCTCGGGCAATACCGGGATCGGCCTGGCGTTCGTTGCTGCTGCCCGTGGTTACAAACTGACACTGACCATGCCGGCTTCCATGAGTATCGAGCGGCGCAAGGTGCTCAAGGCGCTGGGAGCCGAGCTGGTATTGACCGAGCCGGCCAAGGGCATGAAGGGCGCCATCGCCAAAGCCGAAGAACTGGTGGCCAGCGATCCTGAAAAATATTTCATGCCTGCGCAGTTCGATAACCCGGCCAACCCGGCGATCCATGAAAAGACCACCGGTCCTGAAATCTGGGAAGACACCGAAGGCGCCATCGATGTACTGGTGGCGGGTGTCGGCACCGGCGGCACGATCACCGGTATTTCGCGTTACATCAAGAACACTCAGGGCAAGCCCATCCAGTCGGTAGCGGTCGAGCCCGAGGTGTCGCCGATCATCACCCAGGCCCTGGCTGGCGAAGAGATCAAGCCCGGCCCGCACAAGATCCAGGGGATTGGCGCCGGTTTCATTCCAAAAAACCTGGACCTGTCGCTCATCGACCGGGTCGAGCGGGTCAGTGAGGATGAAGCCAAGGCCATGGCGCTGCGACTGATGCAGGAAGAAGGCATCCTGTGCGGGATTTCCTGTGGTGCGGCGATGGCTGCCGCCGCACGCCTGGCGGAAAAGCCCGAGATGCAAGGCAAGACCATTGTCGTGATCCTGCCGGACTCCGGTGAGCGTTATCTGTCGAGCATGCTGTTCAGCGATCTGTTTACCGAACAGGAATTGCAACAGTAAGCGTATCTTTGCCTTGTCGGCTTTGTACTGAATCGACAAGTGTTTATGATGGCCGGCTGCTGATGGCCGGATGTGTCATTGCGACCATCCGGCCATTGTGTTTTGTTCAAGAGCGCCCCTGACATGACGGCAGTATCTTCAACGTTCGGCTACTTGTCTGTTGCAAGGAGAGTTTCATGACCCTTTCATTTGTTGCCAAGGCATCGATCCTGATGCTGTTTCTGGGCAGCACGCTGTATGTGCATTTACGGGGCCGTGCGCGATTGCCGCTGTTGCGTCAGTTCGTCAACCATTCGGCGCTGTTCGCTCCTTATAACGCCTTGATGTACCTGTTTTCCGGTGTGCCGTCCAAACCGTATCTGGACCGCAGCAAGTTTCCCGAACTCGATGTGCTCAAGGACAACTGGGAAGAAATTCGCGAAGAAGCCATGCATCTGTTCGATGAAGGTTATATTCGCGCCGCCGAGAAGAACAACGACGCCGGTTTCGGTTCGTTCTTCAAGAAGGGCTGGAAGCGTTTCTATCTGAAGTGGTACGACAAGGCGCTGCCTTCTGCCGAAGCCCTGTGTCCGAAGACCGTGGCACTGGTCAACAGCATTCCGAATGTCAAAGGCGCGATGTTTGCCCTGCTGCCGGGCGACAGCCACCTCAATCCGCACCGCGATCCGTTTGCCGGTTCATTGCGCTATCACCTGGGCTTGTCGACGCCAAACTCCGATGCCTGCCGGATTTTCGTCGATGGCCAGGAATACTCCTGGCGTGATGGCGAAGACGTGATGTTCGATGAAACCTACGTGCATTGGGTCAAGAACGAAACGCAGACCACCCGCGTGATTCTGTTCTGTGATATCGAGCGTCCACTGACCAATGGCTTCATGACCCGCGTGAATCGCAGCGTCAGCGCCTTTCTTGGCCGCGCCACCGCGCCGCAGAACCTGGACGACGAGCGGGTTGGCGGCATCAACCGCGCCTATGCCTTCAGCAAGCGTTTCAGCGACAGCTTCAGTGGCAAGGTCAAACAGTTCAAGCGCCAGAACCCCAAGTCCTACCGGATTTTGCGTCCGGTGCTGGCAGTGATCGTCGCAGTTCTGTTGTGGAAGTGGTTGTTCGGATAAGCCCAATGGTTTGTGAACTGCCCCCCCAAGGGGTGGATTGGTGTCCAACTTCTTGGGGGCAGTTCATTTGTGTGGGAGCGGATTCATCCGCGAAGCCTGTTCGCGAATGAATGGCTCCTACAGGGTCCAGTTACAACGCGAAACGCGCCACCAACCCGTTCAGGCCGATGGCCAGACGTGACAGCTCATGGCTCGCAGCCGAGGTCTGGGTCGCTCCGGCGGCAGTCTGGGTCGACAGGTCGCGAATACTGACCAGACTGCGATCCACTTCCCGGGCTACCAGCGATTGCTGTTCGGCGGCGCTGGCGATAACCAGGTTGCGCTGGTTGATTTCGGAAATGGCCGCAGTGATCTTTTCCAGAGCCTGACCGGCGCTGCTGGCGCGCTTGAGAGTCTGGCCAGCCTGCTCGGCACTGTTCTGCATGGCACCGACCGTCTGGTGAGTACCGGTCTGAATGGTGCTGATCATCTGCTCGATTTCCTGCGTCGAGTCCTGAGTGCGCTTGGCCAGTGAGCGTACTTCATCGGCCACCACCGCAAACCCTCGCCCAGCCTCACCGGCACGTGCGGCCTCGATGGCGGCATTGAGCGCCAGCAGGTTGGTCTGGTCGGCGATACCGCGGATCACTTCCAGCACCTTGGTGATGTCCTGGGCCTGGGTCGCCAGTTCCTGTGCCTGTTCCGAGGCGCCCAAGACTTCGCTGACCAGCCCTTCGATCGACTCAATGGTTTCGGCTACCTGACGATGGCCATGCTGGCTGTCGGCATCCGAGGCCTTCGATGCCTGGGAGGTCGATACGGCGTTGCTGGCCACTTCATCCACGGCGGCGCTCATCTGGTTGACTGCCGTGGCCGCCAGTTCGATCTCGTCGTTCTGCGCCTGCAGGCCGCGCGTGCTCTGCTCCATGACCGAACTCATCTCTTCGGCTGCCGAGGCCAGTTGCGACGAGGATTCGCTGATGCTGTGGATGGTCGAGCGCAGGTTGTCCTGCATGGTTGCCAGCGCACTCAGCAACTGTGCCGGTTCATCCTGACCTTCATGGGTGATGGTTGCGCGCAGATTGCCCTGGGCGATGGTCTGCGCCACAGCCAGTGCTTCGTTGATCGGCTTGACGATGCTGCGGGTCAGCAGCCAGGCCAGCAATACCGTGCCGAGCAAGGCGGCGAAAATGATCAGGCTGACCAGGGTTTTCGTGGACTCATACAGACTGGCGGCTTCATTGGCGGCATTGTCGGCGCCTCGCTGGCTGAAGACGATTACAGCCTCCACGCTGGCATCGAGTATGCGCCCCTCGGGAGTGAGCTGTTCGGTAAGGATTTTCCGGGCGTCATCGAAATGCTGGCTTTCTATCTGCGCGACGATGTTGTCCACCAACGCCAGGTAGCGGGTTGCGTTGCTTTCAAGATCACCCAGCAGTTTGAGTTGCTGGCTGTCGCTGCTTTTGGCCTTCTGCTTTTGCAGGCGAGTGAACAGTTCGGTTCTCGCGTCGTTGATGACCTTCTTGCTGAGCGCCTGGCTGGCAGGCTCCGGCATGGCGATCAGGCGCAGTCCTTCCATGCGAATGGAAGCGATAGCGGCACCCGTATCGTGCATGTTCTCGATATCGGGCATCCAGGAATGTTCGATGACTTCTGCACTGGAACGCAACACGGCCATTTTCCCCAGGCAGAAAATCCCTACAACTGCCAGCAAGGCCGCGACCAATCCAAAGCCCAGACAGGCTCTGATCCCTATACGCATGTTCCTGATAAACATTGTTGCTCCTTGGTGTCGTGAAGCTCCCTGATTGTCTTTTTTGAGGGGGAGAGAAGGGTGAGTGATATCTTTGAGCTATCACTTTACTGACATGTGTTGGTCACCGGGCCATAAAAGATCCTGCATTACGTGGCCTGTCCCCGTTAAGTGGTGCCTGACGCTGGAGATTTCTGAACTAGGCTTTGAGTGTCTCAACCTGAGGCAAGCCCATGTCTGCCAATGCTATTGCCAGCCTGATCCTTGCCGGCTTCGATGATTATCGTGAGCACTTTCGGCAGATAACCGACGGTGCCCGGGAGCGTTTCGAGCGCGCACAATGGCAGTTGATCCAGAGTGCTTCGGCCGGGCGGATCAATCTTTATGAGCTGAAGGTCAGTGAAGTGATCGGCCATCTGCGAGCTGCCGCCGATGCCAGTGGACAGCCTCTGCACGTGCGCGAGTGGCCGATGGTCAAGAGCGCCTACATCGAGATGATCGAGCCGCGACTGGACGATGAGCTGGCCGAAACCTGGTTCAACTCGGTTTTCTTCGGTCTGTTCAGTCATGACCTGATCAGCGACGAGCGTATGTTCATCCACAGCACCCGGCCCGCAGTGCAGGCCCATGAACAGGTGGCGCAGGTTCGCAGTTACCGGCCACAGGAAGATATTGCCAGCATGTTCGCCTGCATCTTCCGCGATTACGGCTTCACGGTGCCTTATGCGGACCTGCCCGGCGATTTGCAGCGGGTCGCCGCGCAATTGCGGGAAAACCTGCCCGACTGGGTGTGCAAGGACCCGCAGCTGTGCGTCGAGCTGTTTTCATCGGTGTTCTATCGCAACAAGGGCGCCTATCTGGTGGGGCGCATCTACACCCCGGATGAACAATGGCCGCTGGTGATTGCCTTGCTGCACCGCGAAGGCAGCGGAATTGTCGTCGACACGCTGATTACCGACGAGGCCGAGGTGTCGATCATCTTTTCCTTCACCCGCTCGTATTTCATGGTCGATGTCCCGGTGCCTGCGGCGTTCGTGGGACTGCTGAAGAACATTCTGCCCGGTAAGCATATTGCCGAGTTGTACAGTTCCATCGGCTTTTACAAACAGGGTAAATCCGAATTCTACCGGGCCTTGATTCATCATCTGGCCCATACCGACGACCGTTTCACCATGGCACCGGGAGTGCGCGGCATGGTGATGAGCGTGTTTACGCTGCCGGGTTTCAATACCGTGTTCAAGATCATCAAGGATCGATTTTCGCCGTCGAAGAATGTTGACCGCCTGACCGTGATCGAAAAATACCGGCTGGTGAAAAGTGTCGATCGGGTAGGGCGCATGGCTGATACCCAGGAATTTGCCGATTTTCGCTTTCCGTTGGCCAGGTTCGAGCCCGAGTGCCTGGCCGAGCTATTGGAGCTTGCACCCTCGACAGTCGAAGTGGAAGAACAGGGCGCGGTGTTGATTCGCCACTGCTGGACCGAACGGCGCATGATTCCGTTGAATCTTTACCTGGAACAGGCCAGCCCGGCGCAGATGCGCGAGGTGCTGGATGATTATGGGTTGGCCATCAAGCAACTGGCGGCAGCCAACATTTTTCCAGGCGACATGTTGCTCAAGAACTTTGGTGTTACCCGTCATGGCCGCGTAGTGTTTTATGACTACGACGAAATCTGCTTGCTGACCGAGGCCAACTTCCGGCGTATCCCGCAACCGCGCACGCCTGAAGATGAAATGGCCTCCGAGCCCTGGTATTCCATTGGCCCGATGGATGTCTTTCCCGAAGAGTTTCCGCCTTTTCTGTTTGCCGATCTACAACAGCGCCGCCTGTTCGACAGCCTGCATGGCGAACTGTACGACGCTGATTACTGGAAAGGGCTACAGGCTGAGATCCGCGCAGGCAAGGTGATCGATGTGTTTCCGTATCGGCGTCCGGCAGCAGGCTGAGTTTTCCGCCAAAGCGGTATTTACTGTTCAGTTCAGACTCACATGCCGACTCAACAATGCCCGCAACGCCGCAGGCTTGACCGGCTTGGGCAGGTAATCGAGGCCGGCGGCATGTACCTGGGCAATCAGTTCCGGGCGGCCATCGGCGCTGATCAATACGCCCGGCACCGGCTGGCCCAGCCGGGTGCGTAGCCAGGCCATCAGCTCTGTGCCGATTTCACCTTCGTCCAGGTGATAGTCCACCAGTGCCAGTTCCGGGCGAATGCCGTCGTTGAGCAGGTTTTCACATTCCTGGCGATTGCGTGCGGTCCACACCTGACAGCCCCAGCGTGACAGCAGGCTGTTCATGCCGATCAGAATGCTGTCTTCATTGTCGACGCACAGCACCTGAATGCCGTTCAGCACCACACGGCTGGGTTCGGCCGGGGCGTTGGGTTTCACGAGCTGTGGCTGAGCCAGCGGCACCGTGACGCTGAACATGCTGCCTTTGCCCGGCCACGATTTGACCTGCAACGGGTGTTCAAGAACCCGGCACAGACCATCGGCAATCGCCAGACCGAGGCCCAGGCCTTTTGCGGCATGGGTCTGGTGGCTGTCCAGGCGTTTGAACTCCTCGAAAATCACTTTCTGCTTGTCTTCGGGAATGCCCGGCCCGCGGTCCCAGACTTCCAGGCTCAGAGAGTCGGCGTGGCGTCTGACACCCAGCAATATCGGGCCTTTGGCATAGCGAAAGGCATTGGTCAGGAAGTTCTGCAGAATACGGCGCAACAGCTTGATGTCACTGTCGACCCGCAGCTTGCTGCCGGTGACCCGGAATTTCAGGCCCTGCTCATGAGCCAGCGCCTTGAACTCCGCACCGAGAGTGTCGAACAGCGCATTCAGGGCGAAGGGTTGCCGGTCCGGCGTGACCTTGCCGTTCTCCAGGCGGGAAATATCCAGCAGGTCGCTGATCAGGTCTTCGGCAGAGCGCAGCGAACTGTCCAGATGCTGGATCAATTGCTGGGCCTCATTGGAAATACCGTCCTCCTGATGGGACAGCGCAGCGGAAAACAGCCGGGCGGCGTTCAGCGGTTGCATCAGGTCATGGCTGACCGCAGTGAGAAAACGGGTCTTGGATTCGTTGGCCGACTCGGCGGTGCCTTTGGCTTCGGTCAGGGCCTGATTGAGCTGCGACAGCTCGTGAGTCCGTTCGGCAACGCGCTGCTCCAGGCTTTCATTGGCGCCCTTGAGTGCATGCTCGGCATCGCGGAAGGCCGAGATATCGGTGAAGCTCATGACGAAGCCGCCGCCGGGCATCGGGTTGCCGATCAGCTCGATCACCCGGCCATTGGGGAACATCCGCTCCGAGGTGTGTGCCCGGCCCTGGCGCATCCAGTGCAGGCGGCGCGCAACGTGGACCTCGGCTTCGCCCGGCCCGCACAAGCCACGTTCGGCGTTGTAGCGAATGATGTCGGCAATCGGCCGTCCGACGCTGATCAAGCCGTCTGGGTAATTGAACAGCTCCAGATAACGATTGTTCCAGGCCACCAGCCTGAGCGACTGATCGACGACGCTGATGCCCTGGGTAATGTTCTCGATGGCGCCCTGTAGCAGGGCGCGGTTGAATTGCAGCACTTCCGAGGCTTCGTCGGCGATCCGCACCACGTCTTCGAGCTGCATGTCGCGGCCTTCGATGGCCGCTTTCACCACGGCGCGGGCCGATGAAGTGCCCAGAACCCCGGCCAGCAGCCGTTCGGTATGGGCGATCCATTCACCGTTGGCGTTCTGGTTGGGGTTGAAGGCCTTGCCCTGGTGATTGGCGAAACGAATGAAACTCTGTCTGGCCCGTTCTTCACCGACAAAGCGCGACGACAGACTCAGCAGGTCTTCGACCTGTACCGCCAGCAACGAGCGGCTGCCGGTGCGGACATAGGTTTCCTGACCGATGAAGCGCCCGGCCTGCCAGTGTTCCGAGACGCGGGTCCGCGACAGCATCGAGGCCCAGACGAACAGCGTGCAGTTACCGACCATCGACAGCACCACGCTCTGGGTCATGGGCGTGATTGGCAGGTCGAACGGGTTGCTGTGCAGCCAGCTCAGCAAGGGGAAGTTATCCAGCGACCAGTCCATACCGTGGGCTACCACCGGCAGCACCAGGGTGTAGAACCAGATGAAGATCCCGGCCGCCAGACCGGCGAATACTCCGCGACGGTTGGCCTGTTTCCAGTACAGTGCGCCAAACATGGCGGGGGCCAGTTGGGTGATGGCGGCAAAGGCAATCTGCCCGATCGTGGCCAGACTCGCCGTGGAGCCGAGCATGCGATAGCTGACATAGGCCAGCAGCAGAATCATCACAATGCTGATCCGGCGTACCGACAGCATCCAGTAGCGGAACGCCTCGAACGGTCGCTCGGTATTCTTGCGTCGCAGCAGCCAGGGCAGCAGCATGTCGTTGGAAATCATGGTCGACAGCGCAACGCTGGCGACAATCACCATGCCGGTGGCCGCCGAAGCGCCACCGATAAACGCCAGCAGCGCCAGCGACGGATGAGCATGGGCCAGCGGCAGGCTGATGACGAACGAGTCCGGCAGCATCGAACTCGGCAGCAGCATTTGCCCGGCCAGGGCGATGGGCACCACGAACAATGCGGCCAGAGCCAGATAGGCGGGGAATACCCATTTCGCCAGACGCAGATCCTGCGGCTCGATGTTTTCCACTACCGTGACATGGAACTGGCGGGGCAGGCAGACAATCGCCATCATCGCCACGCCGGTCTGCACGATCATGGCTGGCCAGTTGATGGTCTCCTTCCAGTATTCCTCAAGGCGCGGGGCAAGCATGGCCTGGTTGAACAGGTCATCGAAGCCGTCGTACAGGCTAAAGGTGACAAACACGCCGACCGCCATGAACGCCAGCAGCTTGACCAGCGCTTCAAAGGCAATCGCCAGCACCATGCCGCGATGGTGCTCGGTAACATCAAGGTTGCGAGCACCGAACACGATGGTGAACAGCGCCAGAATCACCGAGACCACCAGAGCGGTATCCTGGGCGCGCGTGCCGCTGGAGTCGGGGCCGGCCCCAATCAGGATATTGACCCCCAGCACGATGGCTTTTAGCTGCAGGGCAATATAAGGCAGCATCCCGATCAGGCAGATCAGCGTCACCATGATCGCCAGCGGTTGCGACTTGCCATAGCGCGCGGCAATGAAGTCGGCAATCGAGGTGATGTTCTCCTGCTTGCTGATCAGCACCATCTTCTGCAGCACCCAGGGCGCCAGCAGCATCAGCACGATCGGTCCCAGATAGATCGGCAGGAACGACCACAATTGCTCGGCAGCCTGGCCGACCGCGCCGAAAAAGGTCCAGCTGGTGCAGTAAACCGCCAGCGACAGGCTGTAGACCCAGGCGCGCATGGTCGGGCGCAGGGATGCGCTGTAGCGGTCGCCATAGAAGGCGATGGCAAACATGATTGCCATATAGGTCAGGGCAACGGCAGCAATCAGCCCGCTGGACAGCGACATATCAATTTCCAGAATGCACAGATAGTCGGCAGTCTCGCACGATGTCTGCTCGGCGTCTTGGTCGACCAAGGTCGAGCGTGGCAAGGCGTCGCAGGGCAGATAGTTATTCGTTGATGGCTATAAGCCTTACGCCTAATATCCCGTTTTTTCTAGCGGGCTCGCCGAAGTTGCGATCCCGTGAACGTGTAAGGATATGGCATGAAACCCTATGGACGTTCGCTGTCTGACTTTGGCTCGCTGTGGCCAGCTGAGCGGCAACTGCTAGAGCATTGTAAAGCCGGCACCGAAGCGAAAGTGGGCCTTAAACTTCCCGTTGAGCTGTCGAACAGTAACCGGGTGCGTGCCGAGTTCATCCGTTTTCTCGCTCTTGGAGGAGATGAGCAAGCACCTGTGCATGAGCATGGGGTGCAATTACGCGGTGCCTATGTCGAAGGCAGGCTGAATCTGCAAAGCACGGTGGTGCCCATGGCGCTATGGCTTCGGTTCTGCGCTTTCGAGCGCCCCTTGGTGCTGACTGATGCCACCCTGAGTAATTCGCTGCTTTTGTACGGTTCAAGCTTAAAAGGCGTAGAGGCTTCGCGCCTCAAGATTGTTGGTGTTCTATCACTCAAAAAGGTTACCTCAGTTGGAAAGGTGAACCTTGATGGTGGTGATATCAAAGGGCAGATCACCCTCTCAGAAGCCAGTCTTGACGGTAAGGGGAGCTGGGCGCTGTCGGCCGAAAATATGGTCTGCCAGGGAAGTCTGCACTTGGGGGGTGTCAAGACCAACGGAATGATAAGCCTGCTTGCAGCCCGGATTGGCGGCGAGATTGCGTGTGACGAGGCCTGTTTTAGCGTATCTGAAGGGCCTGCTTTTTCGGCTGATAGAGCTATTGTCGATGGCAGTGTTTTTATGCGCAATGGGTTCTCTGCCAAGGGGTGTGTACGATTCTTGGGGGCTAAGGTTCATGGGCAATTCAATTGTCTGGGTGGCCAGTTCGACGGTGGTGGGGCGGACGCGTTAAGGATGGATGGAGCATTCGTCGGCGGCTCTCTTTTTCTTGGGCGTGGATTCAAAGCTACAGGGACCGTTGTGTTACGTGGCGTCGTGCTAAAAGGCGATCTAGTGATCCGTGACGCAGGACAGATCACGGAGCTTAAAGCCCAGCGAATCAATATTGATGGCTCTTTGATTCTGCGAAACTTGGTCGATCCTATAGGGAAAGCTTCATTTACCGGGGGGCGCGCAGGGTCTTTGAATGACGATAGCAAGTCCTGGGGCGACGATCTTGATATCAATGGCTTCGTCTACAACTTTATTCATGTCAGTGAGCAGATGTCGACTGGAGATCGCTTGAACTGGCTCGATAAGCAACGTGCTCCCTCGATCAAGCCAAGCCAACTCCCAGAGTTCTACCCCCAACCCTGGCGGCAACTCCAGAAAGTCCTGGACGAAATGGGCCATGCCGAGGAAGCGCGGCAAGTGGGGATCGCATTTGAAGACCGACTACGTGACAAGGGATTGATCGGTCAGAGCCCCACTCATTGGCCAGAGCCACTGCGTAATGGTTATCGATGCTTGATGGTGTTCTTGCACTGGATGTATCGCCCGCTTAGTGGGTACGGCTATCGCCCGATGCTGTTGCTGCCGTGGTTTCTCGGTGTCTGGCTGCTGTGCGCCGCCTTCTATTGGTGGGCAGCTGATCACAAAGCCATCTTCGCCCCCAGCGATCCGCTGGTTTTCCAGAATGCCAGCTACAAGCACTGTTCGCCGCCGCTTGAGCCGACTGGAAACGAACCAGCAGGCAGCGCCAACTGGTATTTGTGTGACGCATTACCCCAAGAGTACACGGCCTTCAGCCCGATAGCCTTCTCGTTGGATTTGCTGCTCCCGTTAGTCAATCTGCATCAGGAAGACGATTGGGCGCCGGTGATCGAGACGCCTAAAGCCAACATCCTTGAAGAGTTTTTCAGCTTTTTCACCAGCGCCAAACGTTGGGTCAGGTTTGTGATGTGGTTCGAGATTCTCGCCGGTTGGGGCTTCAGCCTGCTGTTTGTCGCAGTGGTGTCCGGTTTGGCCCGTCGTAAGGAGTGACAGAAATGGATCGTTTCAGAACTGCGAAGCACGCAGTGATAGCGTTTGTACTTACATAGCTATCGACATCCTGAGGTGATCCGTCTTCAATGTGCTCCGCACTGGATTCAGACCTTCCAATTGCCACAGCCATTCAGGACCACGGACGATGAGCCAACAGTCACAATTCAGCCTGCTCGGGAAACGGCGCTTTCTGCCGTTTTTCATCACCCAGTCGCTTGGGGCGTTCAATGACAATATCTTCAAGCAGTCATTGATCCTCGCCATTCTGTACAAGCTGAGCATCGACGGTGACCGCTCGATCTACGTCAACCTGTGCGCGTTGCTGTTCATCCTGCCGTTCTTTCTGTTTTCGGCGCTGGCCGGGCAGTTCGGTGAGAAGTATCCCAAGGACGCGCTGATCCGGCTGATCAAGCTTGCCGAGATCGGGATCATGACGGTCGGAGCCGCCGGTTTCATCTTCAACCATCTGTGGATGATGCTGCTGGCGCTGTTTGCCATGGGCACGCATTCGGCGCTGTTCGGGCCGGTCAAGTATTCGATCCTGCCGCAGCATCTGCGCGAGCACGAACTGGTCGGCGGCAACGGGCTGGTGGAGATGGGCACGTTTCTGGCGATTCTGGCGGGCACCATCGGTGCCGGAATCATGATGTCTTCCAGTCATTACGCCTTCGTGGTTTCTGCCGCGATCATTCTGGTGGCGTGCCTGGGCTTCGTCGCCAGTTACGGCATCCCGAAAGCACCTGCCGCTTCCCCGGAAATGCGCCTGAACTGGAACATCTTTACCCAGTCCTGGGCGACCTTGCGCATGGGGCTTGGTCAGACGCCTGCAGTGTCGCGCTCGATTGTCGGCAATTCCTGGTTCTGGTTTGTCGGGGCGATTTACCTGACCCAGATCCCGGCCTACGCCAAGGAATGGATGTACGGCGACGAAACCGTGGTCACGCTGATTCTGACTGTGTTCTCCATCGGCATTGCCCTGGGTTCGCTGCTGTGCGAGCGGATGTCCGGGCACAAGGTCGAGATCGGTCTGGTGCCGTTCGGCTCCATGGGGCTGACGGTGTTTGGTCTGTTGCTGTGGTGGCATTCGGGCGATTTCCCGCAGAACGTGCAGGCCAACGACTGGCTGGCGGTGCTCTCCTACGGGCAGGGCTGGTGGATACTGCTGGATATTCTGGGGATCGGCATTTTCGGCGGTTTCTACATCGTGCCGCTGTATGCGCTGATCCAGTCGCGGACCGCCGAGAAGGAGCGCTCGCGGGTCATTGCTTCCAATAACATTCTCAATGCGCTGTTCATGGTGGTCTCGGCAATCGTTTCGATCCTGTTGCTCAGCGTTGCCAAGCTGTCGATCCCGCAGTTGTTCCTGGTGGTGTCGCTGATGAACATCGCGGTCAACACCTACATCTTCAAGATCGTCCCCGAGTTCACCATGCGCTTCATGATCTGGCTGCTCAGCCATTCCATGTATCGCGTCGAACACCGCAATCTGGATCTGATCCCGGAAGAAGGGCCAGCGTTGCTGGTCTGCAACCATGTGTCGTTTGTCGATGCGCTGCTGATTGGTGGTGCGGTGCGGCGGCCGATCCGTTTCGTCATGTACTACAAGATCTACCGTCTGCCGGTGCTGAACTTCATTTTCCGCACGGCCGGGACCATTCCGATTGCCGGGCGTAACGAAGATATGCAGGTCTACGACCAGGCCTTCAAACGGATTGCGCAGTACCTGGCAGACGGCGAGCTGGTCTGCATCTTCCCGGAAGGCAAGCTGACTCTCGATGGCGAAATCAACGGCTTCAAGGGCGGCATGAGCCGGATACTCGAAGAGACGGCGGTGCCTGTGATTCCGCTGGCGTTGCAGGGCTTGTGGGGAAGCTTGTTCAGTCGCGCGCCGGACAAGAAACTGTTTGGTCGCCTGTGGTCGCGGGTAGTGCTGGTTGCCGGACCTGCGATTGCCCACGATGCGGCGATGCCGGCCGATGTCCGTGAGCAGGTCAAGGCGTTGCGCGGGGCAGGGCGCTAGGAGTGGCTGAAGGGGCGGCGGTATGCGCCCCCCCCTTGTGCGCAGTCTGTCAGGCGACCTTGAAGCGGCTGACCAGACGCTGCTGGTGCTCGGCCAGTCGTGCCAGTTCCTGGCTGGTGATGGCTGTCTGCTCGGCACCGGCGCTGACCTGAATCACCAGGTCATTGATCTCGTTGACGTTGCGGTTGATATCTTCGGACACCGCACTCTGTTCTTCCGCCGCCGAGGCAATCTGAATATTGCGGTCGCTGATGCTGGAAATCCCTTCGGCGATCTCGCCCAGCAACTCGCCCGCCCGCTCGACCTTGCTCGCGCCGGACTGCGCCTTGCCCAGTGTCTCCTGCATCGAGGTGGTGGCGCGGTCCGAGCCGGTCTGCAGGTTGGTAATCATCTGCTGAATGTTGCCGGTGGATTCCTGGGTCCTTTGCGCCAGAGTGCGGACCTCTGAAGCCACCACTGCGAAGCCGCGGCCATGATCGCCGGCACGCGCCGCTTCGATGGCGGCATTCAAGGCCAGCAGGTTGGTTTGCTCGGCAATGCCGCGAATCACATCGAGTACCGAGGAAATGGCATCGCTCTCGTTTTTCAGCTCGCCGATGATCGACGCGGTTTCCTCGGCCTGTCCCGACAACTGACGAATCAGTTCGATGGTGCTTTCGATCTCGCCGCGTCCCTGCGCTGTGCTGGTATTCACTCGTTGCGACATCTGCGCGGCATCGCTGGTACTGCGCGCCACTTCCCGTACGGTTGCACTCATCTCGTTGATAGCGGTGGCCACCAGCTCGGTGCTTTGTCGCTGTTGCTCGATACTGTGGCTGGTCTCGGAGGTGACGGTGGAGCATTCCTCGGCTGCGGTGGCTACCTGGGCGGTGGCATTGCCGATTTCCTGGACGATGTCCTTGATCTCTTCCGCCATGCGGTTGAGGTTGCGCGAGATCTGGCCGAATTCGTCCTTGCTCTCGTAGGTCGCCCGCGAGGTGAGGTCGCGCCCGGCAAGGTCATCCAGAACCTTGTTCACGTTGCCTACCGCCAGATTGATATTGCGAATGATCAGGTACGACAGCGCCGCGACCGCCAGCAAGGCAACGATGGCCGAGCCGATGGTCAGCCACAGGGCGCGGCTGGCCTTGTCACGTTCATGCAGGGCGAGGGCGCTGACACTTTGCCCCAGGGCTTCTTCGACATCGCTCATCAGGTCGATACGACGGGTCGAAGTATCAAACCAGCTTTGCGGTTTGATACCCAGTGCCTGGCCCATCGGCACGTCAAAGGCCAGACGCTGTAACTTGCCGACTTCGATGGCCGCCGGAGTTTGCATTTTCTCGTTGAATTGTTCCAGCGAGGTTGCGGGTGCCTTGCGCCGGAATGCATCGGAGTAGGCAATGAACTCACCCAGATTGCGACTGAAGGATGATAGTAAGGTTTCGTCGAAGCGGTCCTGATTGAATACCAGTCCGAGCATTACACGCTCGCGTCCAGCGCGCTCTTTCATTTCAATGAACTGATTCAGTGCACTGAGAGCGTGAACAATGGCCGCATTATTGACGCTGGCTTCAAGAGAGTGCGTATATCCAATAAGTGTCTGAATGACTTCGGTATAGCGTGCGCCCGACTCTGTGCTTTTGATACTCAACTTGTCGACATTAGTGCGGGTCTGCTGCACGCCATCGAGTGCGCGCAAGACATTGTCGAGATCGGATGCACCACGGTTGGGCAAGTCGCGCACGGCGGCCATTGCCGTATCGGAGTCCTTGCGCATCTGGCCGAGGCGGTCGCCCATGCTGGTACCACGGCTTCCCAGAAACACACCGCTGGCACCGCGTTCGCGCTGCAGCGTGGTGATCAGATGGCTCAATTTCTGCGCCGTGGCACTGGCTGTCACGGTCTTGTTCATGTCGTTGAGCGTCTTGTAGTTATTTGAAACAAATACGCCTGCCAATATCAGGAATCCCAATAAGGGAAGTAACAGAATCAATAACAGCTTTATCCTTAGCGGTGCATTCTTGAGCATTTCCGAAAAACTCCTTGGATGTCTGAAGCCCTGACGTGCGCGATGGAAGTGGGTTTTTATTGTTTGCGCTGAATGTAGCGATGCATGTTACTGGGGTTTTGGGCAGGCGTGTCTTTTTGTTTTTGTTATCGGTCATGGACAGTCGTTGCGGTAAAAGACTATTCGGGATGTGTTGATCCCGATCAATGAAAGTGCTTTGTTTTGGTGCGGTGCGTACTTGCCCGGACGCTGTAAAACAGTCCGGGCAAGAGCAAGTTCATGGAAAGATAAACCGCTTTCAATGGGGGGCGGGTTTGTCGACCGGTTGTGGCGGGGTTTCTTCCGGCATCTTGCGGAAATATGTGGAGAGCAGGGCCCCCGAGATATTGTGCCAGACACTGAACAGCGCGCTGGGCACCGCAGCCAGCGGCGAGAAATGTGCACTGGCCAGTGCCGCGCCGAGCCCCGAGTTCTGCATGCCGACTTCCAGGGCCAGGGATTTGCGTTGCGGCAACGGCAGCTTGAACACCTTGCCGGTGAAGTAGCCGAGCAGGAAGCCAAAGGTGTTGTGCAGGATCACCACCGCCATGATCAACAGGCCGGACTCGGCGATCTTCGCCTGGCTGGCGGCCACCACGGCGCAGACGATCAGCACGATGCTGACCACGGAAACCAGCGGCAGCACATCCACGGCATGACTGACGCGGGCACCGAGCAGGCGCTGGGCGACGACGCCAAGGATGATCGGCAACATCACCAGTTGCAGGATCGACCAGAACATATCCAGGAAGGATACCGGCAGCCAGGCCGAGGCCAGGAACCAGATCAGGGTGGGCGTCAGCAGCGGGGCGAGCAGGGTGGTGACTGCAGCGATGGCCACGGCCAGCGCCAGATCACCCTTGGCCAGCCAGGCCATTACGTTGGATGAGGTGCCGCTCGGGCAGCAACCGACCAGAATCACGCCCACGGCGATTTCCGGCGGCAGATGAAATATCTGGCACAGCAACCAGGCCACGCCGGGCATGATCACGAAGTGAGCGACCACACCCAGCGCCACTCGCCATGGGTTGCGTGCCACTTCAGAGAAGTCTTCAAGCTTGAGGGTCAGGCCCATGCCGAACATGACCAGCCCCAGCAATGGAACAATCCAGCCCTTCAGGCCGATGAAAACCTGGGGAAACAGAAACGCCAGAATGGCGAATAACAGCACCCAGTATGCAAACGTGTTCCCTACAAAGCGGCTCAAGGCTACCAATGCCCGCATGGATTGCTCCTTTTCTTCTTCTATAAATAGAGGCGCCGCCTGTATAAGAGGCGGCGCCGTTCTGTCGCTGGGTCCTGCTAGGCAGATATCAGATGCCTTGCGGGATTTCCTCGCCGCCCAGTGCCTCGAACAGCTCAGGCAGGAATTCGCCGAAGGTCAGCATCATCAGCGTGAAGCTGGCGTCCAGTTGGCCCAGCGCCTCGTCGCCGCCGTCCTGTTCGGCCTGATCCTGCAGCAGGTCCTCGAACTTCAGGCGCTTGACCACCAGCTTGTCGTCGAGCACGAACGACAGCTTGTCCTGCCAGGCCAGCGAAAGCTGGGTGACGACCTTGCCGGTGTTCAGGTGCAGCTGGATTTCATCGCTGGTCAGATCCTGACGCTTGCAGCGCACGATGCCGCCATCTTCGTGGGTATCGCGCAGCTCGCATTCGTCCAGCACGAAGAAGTTGTCGGCAGCTTTCTGGGTCTTGACCCAGTCGGTCATGATTGCGCTTGGCGCGGTCTTGACGGTCAGCGGACGTACCGGCAGCGAGCCGATCACTTCACGCAGGGTCGACAGCAGGTCTTCGGCACGTTTCGGGCTGGAGGCGTTGACCAGAATCAGGCCCTGTTTCGGCGCGATGGCGGCGAAGGTTGCCGAACGGCGGATAAAGGCGCGGGGCAGGAAGGCCTGGATGATTTCATCCTTGAGCTGATCGCGCTCCTTCTTGTAGACCTTGCGCATCTGTTCGGCTTCGATCTCGTCGACCTTTTCCTTCAGTGCGTCACGTACCACGCTGCCAGGCAGGATGCGTTCTTCCTTGCGCGCAGCAATCAGCAGGAAGTCCTGGCTGATGTGGACCAGAGGTGCGTCCTCACCCTTGCCGAATGGCGCAACGAAACCGTAAGTGGTCAACTCCTGGCTGGCACAGGCGCGGGCAGGCTTGGTCGCGAGTGCAGTTTCCAGCGCCTCGGCGTCAAAAGGTACATCCTGGGTCAGGCGATAGATAAGCAGGTTTTTGAACCACATGAGGTGAATCTCTCCTTCCATACAAAGGAGGGCATTATTCGCTCCTTGGACTGCGCGGCCAACCCTGCGCTAAGCCTTTGGAAGGATTATAAAAATTATTTAAAAAAGTGCTTGCCAGACTATGGGTCGCTCCGTAGAATGCGCGCCACACCGAGAGTGAAGGGTGATTAGCTCAGCTGGGAGAGCAGCTGCCTTACAAGCAGCGGGTCGGCGGTTCGATCCCGTCATCACCCACCAATCTCTCTTAGTGTTACGCGCAGCGGTAGTTCAGTCGGTTAGAATACCGGCCTGTCACGCCGGGGGTCGCGGGTTCGAGTCCCGTCCGCTGCGCCATATTAAGCTTCAAGGCCCTTGAACTCCTTGAAGCAAACAGAAAAGCGACCTTAGGGTCGCTTTTTTGCTTTCCGGTGTCTGTAAATTTACCCAGCCCGGGCAAGAGCGCAACTCCATGAGTTGAAACGCTCAGGTGGGACCGGATTTATCCGGGAAGACATTCTTTCTGACGACGCAGATTCTGTGAATGTACGGGCCTCTTCCCTGATGAGTCCGGTCCCACATGCTCTCTGTTTGCGGAGTGACAGCGCAGTGTCAGGAACACTGCCGGACCTCCTGCTATCTTGTATCCGCACCTGCATCTCCCTGCTTATATTCATTTTTTGGATTAAGTACTCTTGCGTAAATCAATATTTTTCATATTAGCTTATAGCGAAATAGAATTTTTTTTGCGCCATTGATTCCGTTATGTTTGGTCTCAACAGCCTACCCCTCACCGCGGATGGTACCGATCGTGATCCAGGTTCTGCGCGCATGCCAGCGCAACCGTTGGAAGGGAGTTCGATGCATGTTGCCACTTCAATCCCGTGTTCCGGGTGCTTCTCGTCCTGTCGCTGACAGACGCTCTTCAGTATTCCAGCCTCCTTCCTGTCCGGCCTTGCACCGCTAGTGCTGCCTGGTCCCGGCCGCTTTCAAGCGCCGGGGCCGCAAATCGCTATCAACCCGCAAGTGCATGGCTCGCTGTCTCGATGACGGCGTGCATGCCCGACCGCGCGATCTGGATGAGTGGGCTGCAATGACGGCCCTTTGGAGTAGATGTGCAGAGAGTCTTACAGGATGTTCATGCCCCAGGGCGCATCGTGTTCCTGAGCCCGCTGGCCTTGGCCATGGGCAGTGTGCTGATGAGCGGGTCGCTTCAGGCTCAGGAAAGTGCCGCCCAGAATGGCGGTACCTTGTCGACGGTGGTCGTGACCGGTAACCGTGGTGCCGAGCAGCGCACCGTGACCAGCAGCCCGGTGCCGATCGATGTGGTCAGCGCCAGACAATTGCAGAGCACCGGCAAGCCGGGCCTGATGGAAGCCTTGAGTGCGGTGATTCCATCGCTGACCCTGCCGGAAAAAACCGGTTGGGACGCCAGTGGCATGGCCCGGGCGCCGAATCTGCGCGGCCTGAGTGCCGCCGAAGTGCTGGTACTGGTCAATGGCAAGCGTCGTCATACCAGTGCGACCCTTAATATCAACGGTATCAATACCGGCGCCGCACCTGCAGATCTCGACCTGATTCCCATCAGCGCCATCGATCATGTCGAAGTGCTGCGCGACGGCGCCGCTGCGCAATATGGTTCCGATGCGATTGCCGGGGTGATCAACGTCATTCTCAAGGCCGACACCAGCGGCACCGCCGTGACCCATGCCGGGCTGGGCTATGACGGCAAGAAGCAGACGGTGCAGCAGAGCCTGAACAAGGGCTTCGAGATTGGCGATGGCGGCATCGTGCAACTGGCGCTCGATGCGCGCAGCCAGAACGATGACAACAAGGCCAGCGCCAACGGCTACAGCTACGAGCAGGCTCTGGATCGGGCCGGCAAGTCGACCTACGGTGGTTACGGCACACCCAGGATCAACCTGCTGACCCTCGGCTATAACGCGGAACTGCCGGTCAGCGACGATCTGAGCCTTTACTCGTTCACCACCTATTCGCGGCGCAAGGCCGAGCAGGGCCAGAACTTTCGGCTGCCGACCATTACCAACACCATCACCACCGGCCCCAATGGTTATCCGGGCGGCTATGTGCCGGTGTGGTACATCGAAGAGGAAGATTTCCAGGCGGCATTCGGTGCCAGGGGCCAGCTTGGTGAATGGGACTGGGATCTGTCTTCGACCTACGGTCGCAACAAGGCCGAGCAGGGCACCGAGCGCAACCAGAACCCGTCGCTGGGCGAAGCCACGCCCAACAATTTCACGTCCGGAACCTGGATTGCCAACGAGCTGACCACCAATCTGGATTTCAAGCGGGATTTCGATATCGGCCTGCAGAAACCTCTGGACCTGTCTTACGGTTTCGAGCACCGGCGCGAGGGATATGAAGTCGAAGAGGGCGACTGGGCTTCCTACGCCAACGGTGGATATTGCGTTGCACCGGGTAATTGCGCGTCTTCCGGCGCGCAGGTCACCAACGGTATTTCTCCCGACGAAGCCGAGAGTGCCAGCCGCAACAGCGTCGCCAGTTATGTCGATGTCGGGTTCAACCCGGTCCCGCAGTGGTATCTGGGCACGGCATTGCGTTATGAGCATTACAACCAGGGCGTGGGCGCCACCCGCAGCGGCAAGCTGACCACCCGCTATGACTTCACACCGCAATTTGCCGTGCGGGCGACCGTGAGCAACGGTTTCCGCGCACCTTCGCTGGCCAACAGTCTGTTCAGTGCCCGTTCGACCACTTATGGCGTGGTGGACGGCGTCTATCAGTCGATCAACTACGGCGTACTGCCGGTTGCCTCGGAAGCGGCCAGAGCGCTGGGTGCCGAAGACCTGAAACCGGAGCGCTCCACCAACTTCAGCCTGGGTTTCACCCTGACGCCGACCGAGCGCCTGAGCCTGACCACCGATGCCTATGTGATCAATATCCGTGACCGCATCACCCTGACCGGCACGCTGTTGGGCGATGAAGTCACTCAGGTGCTGCAGAACAACGGCGTCAATTCCACCTCGGGCGGCCAGTACTTCATCAATGGTGCCGACACCCGGACCAAGGGCGTGGATGTGGTCGGCAACTACAGCCAGGATCTGGGCGCGTACGGCTCGCTGAAATGGACGGCGGCGTTCAACTGGAACCAGACCGAGATCCTCAACTACAAGGCTTCCACGAACATTCTCGGTACGCCTTATGAATTGATGGATCGTGAAGCGCGCAACCTGATCACCGGCATCCAGCCGCGGACCAAGTTGATTCTGGGCGGCGACTGGCGCATCGACAGGTTCAATATCAATCTGGCCCTTACCCGCTATGGCTCCTACAAGGAGGTCAATGATTCCGGCGACCGCTCGCTGGATCGTATCTACGCCGCCAAATGGATTACCGACCTGGACGTCGGCTACGACCTCAGCAAAGACCTGAACATTGCCGTGGGTGCCAAGAATCTGTTCGACGTCTATCCCAGGAAACAAGGCGTCCCCAGCAGCACCATGACCAGCAGCTATGGCACCTATTCGCCATTCGGATTTACCGGTGGCTACTACTACACCCGTTTGACCTATGCCTTTTAAGTCGGGGCGGCGCAGCCGTGCCCGACAGCAACATCAATAAAACACCATCACCTGTGATTGCGTGCGAGGAATCCGAGATGCCGATTGTCGCCAAACCGTTCGACCTCCGCGATGAGGAGATTCATTACAAGGTCTCCGAAGTACGGACTGCCACACCTGCCGGGGCCTTGCAGATTGTTCCGGCGCGTCATCCGTGGCGCTGGGTGGGTTCAGTGTTCGCCGCTCTGGTGCTGTTTGCCATTGTCCATTCGCTGGCCACCAACCCGCGCTGGGAGTGGGAGGTATTTGCCAAGTGGTTCTTCTCGCCGTCAGTGCTGCGAGGGCTGGGACAGACCTTGCTGCTCACGGTGCTGAGCACGGTATTCAGTATTCTGCTCGGCACGGGATTGGCCCTGGCGCGGCTGTCGACATCGTCGTTGCTGGCGTCGCTGGCCTGGGGTTACATCTGGTTTTTCCGCTCGATGCCGGCCTTGCTGGTGCTGATCATCCTCTACAACTTTGCCTACCTCTACGATCACATCGTGCTGGGCATTCCGTTCACCGGGATCGTGCTGGCCGAGTGGTCGACTGTCGATGTACTGAGCCAGTTCACTGTGGCGGTACTGGGCCTGAGCCTGATGCAGGCGGCCTACACGGCGGAAATCATTCGCGGCGGGATCATCAGCGTCGACAACGGCCAGCATGAAGCGGCGGCAGCATTGGGCCTGCCGGCCCGGCGGCGCATTTTTCGCATCATCCTGCCCCAGGCCCTGCGTTCGATCCTGCCTTCGGGGTTCAACGAAATCATCGGTCTGGTCAAAGGTACTTCGATTGTCTATGTGCTGGCGCTGCCAGACCTGTTCTACACCGTGCAGGTGATCTACAACCGCACCCAGGCGGTGATTCCGCTGCTGATTGTCGCCACGGTCTGGTACCTGATCATTACCACGCTGCTGACCAGCGCCCAGTACTACATCGAGCGCCATTTTGCCCGCGGCACGGCCCGGGTTCTGCCGCCCACGCCCTTGCAGCGCCTGCGTCACTGGTTCAGGGAGAAAACCCATGGCTGAGTCGGCAATGGCGGTGCGCGCAGGACGTATCCAGATCCAGAACGTGGGCAAGCGTTTCGGTAATCAGGAAGTGCTCAGGAATATCGACCTGAGTATCGAGCCGGGCAAGGTCACGGTGATTCTCGGGCCGTCCGGTTCCGGCAAGTCGACCTTGCTCAGAACCATCAATCACCTGGAGAAAATCGACAGCGGGCACATCACCATCGACGGTGAATATGTCGGCTATCGACGCAAGGGCAACCTGCTCTACGAACTCAAGGAGAGCGAGATTCTCAAGCAGCGGGTCGATGTCGGTTTCGTATTCCAGAACTTCAACCTGTTCCCGCATCTCACGGCCTGGGAAAACATTGCCGAAGCGCCTCTGGCCCATAAGCGCTGGAGCAAATCCGAGGCACGCAGCAAGGCGCTGGAACTGTTGGCCAAGGTCGGCCTGCAAGACAAGGCCGACGCCTATCCACGGCAATTGTCCGGTGGCCAGCAACAGCGGGTGGCCATTGCCCGGGCGCTGGCGCTCGATCCGAAAGTGCTGCTGTTCGATGAGCCGACTTCCGCGCTGGATCCCGAGCTGGTCGGTGAGGTGCTGGACGTCATCAAGGGCCTGACCCGGCTGGGTGTGACGCTGGTGGTCGTGACCCATGAAATCGGCTTTGCCAGGGAAGTGGCCGACCACGTGGTGTTTCTCTGCGAGGGTCAGTTGATCGAGCAAGGTCCTCCCGAACAGCTATTTCGTCAACCCCGCCATCCTCGCACCATCGCCTTTCTGGGCAAGGTGCTGTGAATTTCGAGCGTTAAAGGAGTGACTTCACATGCTTGCAAACACCGCGCGCCTGGCCTTGCTGACGATTGCCGTCGGCCTTGGCCAGCCGCTGATGGCCGCCGAAAGCGCCACCTCGCCGACCGTGCACAGGATCAACCTGAGCCCTGACCAGCAACGTATTCGTGCGCCGCGCAACGAGGCGGCCATCGCGCAGATACCGACGGGCTTCAAGTTCGCCCAGCCCGGCAAGTTCACCGTGGCAGTTTCCGGAACCGCCGGGCCGCCGCTGGCGCTGCTGGCCTCGGATGACAAGACCACCATCGGCAGCGAAGCCGACACCGCGCAACTGGTGGCCGACAGCCTTGGCCTGCAATTGAACGTGGTGCAGGCCAGTTGGGAAGACTGGCCGCTGGGTGTCAGCTCGGGCAAGTACGACGCGGTGATCAGCAATGTGACGGTGACCGAGGCGCGCAAGAAACGCTTCGATTTCGCGACCTATCGTCAGGACGTGCTGGGCTTTTATGTGAAGGCCAACAGCAGGATCACCTCGATCAAGCAAGCCAGCGACATTGCCGGGTTGAAGATCATTGTCGGCTCGGGCACCAATCAGGAGAAAGTCCTGCTGGCCTGGAACGAGGAAAACGAGAAGGCCGGTATCAAGCCGGCTTTGCTCCAGTACTACGACGACGTGGCTGCCGCGCAACTGGCGGTGCAGTCCGGGCGCGTCGACGCCACTTTCGGCCCCAATGCCCTTTCGGCTTATTCGCAGGCCTTGACCAACGGTATCAGGCTGGTCGGCATCGTCAACGGTGGCTGGCCGCGGCGCGCCGATATCGCCGTGACCACGCGCAAGGACAACGGGCTGATCCAGCCGATCCACACCGCGTTGCAAGGCGTGATTGCCGGCGGGCAGTACGACCAGGTGCTCCAGCGTTGGGGGCTGGATGTGGAGCGCATCGATCAATCGCAGATCAATCCACCGGGTTTGCCGGATTGAGCCATTCAGGGAGGAACACAACATGGGACTGACACGACGTGAAGCGCTGTCGAGTATCGCGGCGGTAGGCGGCGAGCCGGCACTCAAGAGCGCACTGGCGGCATTGGGCCTCGGACCTTCGTCGCATCGACGCCCGCAAGCCTTGAAGCTGGCTGCCGATGTGGGGCAGGGCAGCAGCGTGCTGGTGCTCGGGGCCGGGATTGCCGGGCTGGTCACGGCGCTGGAGCTGACCCGTGCCGGCTTCAAGGTGCAAGTGCTGGAGGCCCGCGAACGTGTGGGCGGGCGTACCTGGACGTTACGCAATGGCGACCGGGTCGATTATCGCGATGGCCGCAGCCAGACTGCACGGTTCGATAAAGGTGTGTATTTCAATGCCGGTCCGGCCCGGATTCCCAGCCAGCATCGGACCTTGCTCGACTACTGCAGCGAGCTGGGCGTACCGCTCGAAGTGCTGGTCAACAGCAGCCATGGCGCGCAAGTGCGTCCTGATCTCCAGCAGCCGGCATTTTCGGTAGGGCAGGCGATCAACGATGCTCGCGGGCATTTGTCCGGGTTGCTGGCCACAGCGGTAAAGCGCGATGCGCTGGACGATCTGTTGAGCGCCGAGGAGCGTACCCGTCTGCTGGCGTTCCTGCAGGTCTATGGCGACCTGTCGCAGGAACTGGCCTATGAAGGCAGCATTCGCTCCGGGCATCAGGATTCTCCCAGCCATCCTGGAGCCTTGCCGGGAAGCCTGACGCCGGTGAGCCTCGAGCGGCTGCTGCATCCCGAATTGTGGGGCGCCTTGTTGCATTCGGAGTTTCCCGAGTTCTCGGCCACCATGTTTCAGCCGGTAGGTGGCATGGATCGCATCACCGATGCTTTCCACCGTCGCCTGACCGATCAGGTGCAACTTGGGGCGCAGGTACGGCGCATCCGTCAGCTTGAGGATGGCGTGGCGGTCACTTACCACGATCAGCGCAGTGGCCGCGAGCAAGTGGTGCGTGCCGACTATCTGGTGTCCACCTTGCCGTTGCCGTTGCTGGCAAGGCTCGACACCGACTTCAGCGATCCGGTCAAGGCTGCGCTGCTCAGCACGCACAACGGTCATGCAACCAAGGTGGCCTGGCAGTCGCCGCGCTTCTGGGAAACCGATTACCGCATCTATGGCGGCCTTTCCTGGATCGAGCATCAGGCGCGACTGCTCTGGTATCCGAGCAACGATCTCAACACCCGCGAAGGCCTGCTGGTGGCGGGCTACGTCACGGGCGATGACGCCGAAGCCTTTGGCAGGCAGTCCTTCGACAGCCAGTTTTCTACGTCCAAGGAAGCGGTTGAGTTACTTCATCCGGGCTACTCGCAGAAGCTGCGTCATCCCCTGGCCGTTTCCTGGGAACAGATTCCCTACAGCGAAGGCCCGTGGTTGCGGCGCGAACTGTTTCCCGCCCAGGCCAGCGCCTTGCTGGAGCAACCCCATGGCCGCGTGTATTTCGCCGGCGACGGCCTGGTGCAAAGCGGGGTCGGCATCTGGCAGGAGTCGGCTGCCAACTCCGCACGGCATGTGGTGGGGCAACTGGGCGAACGGGTTATCGAACAGCGACAGCAAGCCGCCATCGGCGCGCTATGACCATCCATTAGAGGAGAAACAACCATGACTGAATCGATCAAACGCACGGGTGTCGGCAATTTTCCCATTTCGCAGACCGTGACTGTTCCGGCGTCGGCCAGCCTGGTGTTCGTCAGCGGTACCCTGCCGGATGTCGCCGACCCGCAAGCGCCGCAGGGCACGCCAGCGGCCTATGGCAATACCGAAATCCAGACGGTTTCGGTCTTCAACAAGTTGCGCTCTATCCTCCGCCAACAGGATCTGGACCTGGGCGATATCGTGCAGTTGCGGGTGTTCCTGGTCGGCGCCGAGGAAACCGGTGGCAAGCTGGATTTTGCCGGGTTGCAGGCCGGTTATACGCAGTTCTTCGGCACGCCCGAGCAGCCCAACAAACCGGCGCGTACCGCGCTGCAAGTCGTTGCCCTGCCGTTGCCGGGCGCGCTGGTGGAAATCGAGGCTGTCGCTGCCAGAACGGCGTGACTCGCCGGGCAATGTCATATCCCCATATGTCATTTTTCTCTTGAGAGCTCCTTACGCTTGGACTCATTCAATCCAGGCGCTCAAGGAGTTCTCATATGCAGCCCAGATCATTGCGGACCAGGCGGTCCGTGCCTCATGCCAGTTATCCGCGCATGCCCGCGCTCAGCCTGCCTTTCGATCATCCCGATGAGGTCGCGCGTTATGTGCACAAAGTCATCGGCAACCGACGTGACCGTGAGTACGGCGGCTTCATTCTGGTACGCGGGGATGGCAAATACGTCGCCACCGAACCGATGGCCGGCAAGACTTTCCAGTTCGATCCCAACGAGGTATTTCCCCGTCACGAAGAGGAGGGCTACGTGTTTTATCCGGCGGGGCACTCCGATTATGCGATCTACCATTCCCACCCCTCGTTTTCTGCCGGCCTCGATGACTGGTCCGAGGCTGAAAAGGCCTCCTACCAGAACAGCCTGTCGGTGGCCGATATCCATGCGGTGATCGATGATTACGAGTACTGCTCGGTGACCTATCTGTCCGGTCCGGACGGCTCGTTGATCCGCTATACGCTGTCCGGCTCCGATGCCGAGAAAGCCCTGTTCACGCGAGTCTCCGGTCCTGTGGACAGGCCTCACCGCTGCGATCTCAGCGAAGTACACATGGGCCTGCGGGCGAAAACCCTCATGCCCAGCGATCTGGTCCGCATGCTGGCCCAGGCCGGTGAGCTGCACGTCATCGTGACCAGTCGCCTGTGGGGCTGGCCGGGCAGGGTAGCGAATGACTGGCGGCCTTACCCGGACATGACCCCGCCGGTTTTCTGCGACACGGCCTGGCCTCCCGAGCCATTGAGCCTGAGCCCGGAATTTACCAGTGCCGATGAGGCTGCCCTTTATATGCATGGCCTGATCGATGCCCGGACGCATGCACCGGCCGTTGGCTTTCTGCTGGTCGACCCTGATCGTGGCGTGTACCGGGTGGCCGAACCGGTTCTGGACGATGGCAGCATGGTCTACGCACCCTGTTCGGTGTTTCATCCCGATGACTATTACCGGCCGGCATTGCCTGAGGGTTATCGCATCGACGGGATGTATTTTGCTCCGGATACCGTGCTGCCCGAAGGCGTGAGCCAGGAAAGGCACAATTTCTTCCAGCCGGACGATCTGCACCGCATGTTCGAGTATCGCTACCGACCGGCGCGGCCCTCGAAACTGATTCCGGTCCGTTATGGTTTCACCATGTCAGAGGTTTATTTCTCGTCGCCTGACGGTGCCTTGCTGGGCTATACGCCGAGCCATTCGGTCGAGGAATATCAACTGCTCAGGCAGGTTTCGCGGATCTATTCGGGAAGCGAGTCAGTGCAGGCCCGGCTGGCGGCGGGCACACTCGATTCGGCCGGTTTCGTGCGCATGGTGGCGCAGGCGGGGCGTCTGCGGGTGATACGCAGCAGTCGTAACTGGCCGCAAACAGGTGTGGTTGAACGTTCCTGATCCGGATCGGCTAGCTGAACTGTGACTGAACAGTGCAGCGCAAACCAGAGAAAACCTTTGTTTACCTGAACTTATCGAGCTTGAGCGCCTCTCATGCCGGTAGCCATTGATCGCGGCGGCCTGATAAGCTCGCGGCTTTACTCGTTTGCCCTATTGGCGCATGGACAAGGAATTAGCATGAAACAGCATCGGTTGGCAGCGGCGATTGCCCTGGTCGGTCTGGTACTCGCAGGTTGTGACAAGCAAGCCAGCACTGTAGAGCTGAAAACCCCGGCACAAAAAGCGTCGTATGGTATTGGTCTGAACATGGGCAAAAGCCTGGCTCAGGAAGGTATGGACGATCTCGATTCCAAGGCTGTGGCCCTGGGTATCGAAGATGCCGTCGGCAAGAAAGATCAAAAACTCAAGGACGAAGAGCTGGTTGAAGCCTTCGCCGCCCTGCAGAAGCGTGCCGAAGAGCGCATGGCCAAGCTGAGCGAAGAGTCGGCGGCAGCTGGCAAGAAGTTCCTTGAGGAAAACGGCAAGAAAGCAGGCGTGGTTACTACTGCTTCCGGCCTGCAGTATGAAATCGTCAAGAAAGCCGATGGCCCTCAGCCAAAGCCGACTGACGTGGTAACCGTTCACTACGAAGGCAAACTGACCGACGGCAAGGTGTTCGACAGCTCCGTCGAGCGCGGCAGCCCGATCGATCTGCCGGTTGGCGGCGTGATCCCGGGTTGGGTCGAAGGTTTGCAACTGATGCACGTTGGCGAGAAGATCAAGCTCTTCATCCCTAGCGATCTGGCTTATGGCGCCCAGAGCCCGAGCCCGATGATCCCTGCCAACTCGGTATTGGTCTTCGACCTGGAACTGATCGGCATCAAGGATCCGGCTGCTGCTCCGGCACCTGAAGCCGAAGAAGAACCGGCACCGGCCAAGGCCAAGAAGTAAGTCTTCGCCCGGTTGTCCGAAAACGCCCTGTCCCGACAGGGCGTTTTTGTATCTGGCGTATTTCCCGAACGCTTTATTGTCCGTACAGTCCCATTATCATGCTGCGGTGAAGATTGTCTGACAGTCTGTATGACTACAGCCCGATTAGCCGCGCCAAGCCTGTAAGTCAACGATTTTATGGGGATTTTTTATGTGAGTAAAAAATGCCCGATTTAACCTGGACCCCCGTAGAACGGGGCATGCAGGCATGAAAACTGATGCTGTTCACAAGGTTATCCACAGCTTATGTGGATAACCTCGTGAACGGGACGCGGGTTGGCACTTGTTTACTGACACCACCTTTTTAAACGGGAGTGAACATGAAAGCACCTTGGAGTTTCCTTCGTTATCTGCCCGGAGCCCGGCGTCTGCTCGCTGCGGGTCGGCTACCGGGCCTGCTGTTTGCCGTCGCGCGCAAAGGCGCCACCGAAGGCAGCCGGCTCGGACGCATCAAGGAAGATCTGCGCCTGCTGCAGGCCTTGTGCCTTGCCTACTGGCGCGGTGAGTACCGTGACATCAGTCCCAAGGCCATCCTGTCCATCGTGGCGGGCCTGATGTACTTCCTGAGCCCGCTGGATGCGATTCCCGACTGGATTCCGGGTCTGGGCATGTTCGATGATATTGCCGTCCTGGCCTGGATCATGAAGCACCTGACCGATGAACTGGATGCCTTCCGCGCCTGGCGCGAGCAGCAGCCGCCGGAGAAACTGGTGGTCGTCGAGCGCTTGCCGGAGACTCAGACATTGCTGGAGCGGGAAGGAGGTAAACACTGAAGCGTTTCAGGTCTATTACACAAGCCGGGTTAATCCACTGTTAAGATGCGGGGACTGGGAGTAAGCCTACTCGAAATGTGTTTTTGTCCTACAGGGGGGTGTGTATGGATCTTCAAGTGATTTCTCGTGATGGAGAGCCTGAATATGCAGTTCTGCCGTGGGCTCAATATCAGGCGCTCTTGCGCGCTGCGGGCCTGACGGGCAAGACACCTCAGGAACCTGTGCAGACACCGTCCGCAGCCGCCAATGCGGATTATCCAGCTTTTGACCAGTTGGCGGCCCTGCGCGCAGCCAAGGGGCTTGAGGTTGCCAGTCTGGCGCGCTCCGTGGGTATCAGTCCGTCGTATCTGGAACTGATCGAGAATGGCACCCGGGAACCGGATGCCGCGATCAAGCGCAGTCTGGCGTGGGAACTCGGGGTTCCCGGCTGGAGAAGTCAGCCATGAGTGTCCGTATCAGCCGTGAGCACTGGGATGGATTGTTGAGTGAGCTGGATAATGCGCGTCGTCAGCGTCATCTGGTGACTTACCGGGCCTTGCTTGAGCGCCTGCAACTGCCCAGTCCGGCGATGCAGACGCTTACTGCCGCCCTTGAGCATCTGGCCGCTCTGGATGTGCGGGCCGAACAGCCGTTGCGCAGCTCGCTGGTGATCAGCCAGGGCGCGAGCCGCTTGCCGCGCACCGGTTTTTTCGAGTGCGTCGAGCGGCTGGGCCGTTTTTCCGGACCTTCCGATGGCGTCGCCGCTGCTGCCTGGCATGCTTCGGAAGTGGTTCGGGTATTCGAGTTCGCTTATTCCGCGGAGTAGCGTCGCCATCGGCGGTGCCTGGACTTGCTGTGCTCAAGCCCCCTGTAGGAGCCAATTCATTCGCGAAGGGCCAATGAATCCTGATGAGTTCAGGCCCCCGACAGCAGGTCCATCCGCAACGAATCGATCACATGCACGCTGGCGCCCGCCACGTCCTTGGCGAAGTGTTTGGCTTGTGAGGCCAGGTCGGCCAGTTGGCTGGCGTCCATTTGCGAGCAGCTTTCCTGACGCAGGTGCACGACGCCGATGGACAGCGACAACAGCGGAAACTCCTGGCGCTGGCCCTGGCGATTGAGTGCGGTGAAGCAGCCGGATTCCAGGTGTTCGGCGCGGTAGAAGCGCCGGCACTGGTTCTGGAAGTCGTCGAGCAGCGCCTGCAGGCGTTTTTCCCAGTCCTCGAAACCCAGCACCATCAGAAAGTCATCGCCACCGATATGCCCGACAAAATCCCGGCTCGGGTCGACCCGATCGTTCAGGCACTGCGCCAGACAGAGCAACACTTCGTCGCCACGGGCGTAGCCATAGATATCGTTGAATGGTTTGAAGCTGTCGATATCGACGTAGCAGATCATCGATTCGCGCCCTTGTTGCAGCAGGCGCGTCAGGCATTGCTGGATCGGCACATTGCCGGGCAGCAGGGTCAGCGGGTTGGCGTAGCGAGCCTGCTGGATTTTCAGCTCGGTAATCAGTTTCAGGACATCGATCACCCGGCCCAGGCCAATGTAGGCACCGTTGCTGGTAATGATGAAATCTTCTTCGATGCGCTGGCGGGCCCGGCTGGTCAGCAGCCGACTGACCTGTTGCAGGGACTGGCTGACTTCCACGGCCAGGAAGTCATCGCTCATCAGGCGGCTGATCGGCTTGCGCGCAAACAGTTCGGTGCCGAACGGCTTGAGCAGCACTTCGGACAGGGAGTGGCGATGAACGATGCCGCAGGGCCTGCCTTGCTGATCCAGCACAGCCAGTGAGTTGAGGTTTGCCTGCTTGCGGAAAGCCTCAAGGACATCGGCGGTCGGGGTTTCCTGATTGACCGAAGGTTGCGGGTTGAGCAGCGCGCTGAGGTCCGAGGCGTCTTCGTTGAGTGGAACGATGGCCACTTCGCTTTTGGGCAGCATGACGCGCACGTCGCGGGGCGGGCGCTCCTGTGGGCGGGCCAGCAGGTAGCCCTGCACCAGATCCACGCCCATATCGGTCAGCGCGGCGAGTTCTTCCGGCAATTCAATGCCTTCGGCAATCACTGTGGCCCTGGAGGCCTTGGCCATTTGCAGCATGGAGCCGACGAACTCGCGCTTGACCGCATCCTGATGAATGCCATCGATGAAGTGCCGGTCGATCTTCACGTAATCGGGGCGCAGCTCCGACCAGAGTCGCAGGCTGGAGTAACCGGCGCCCAGATCATCCAGGGCGATGGAAAAACCCATGTCGCGATAATGATGCAAGGCGTTGTAGAGCAGCTCGAAATCATCGGTGGGCATCTGCTCGGTCAGCTCGATCACCACGTCTTTCGGAGCGATGCCGTAGCGTTGCAGCATTTCCAGCGTGCGTCCTGGCGGGTGGGAGGCTTCCAGCAGCGATTCGGGGGAGACATTGAGAAACAGCTTGCCCGGCAGTTTTTGCTGGCTGAAGCGGCGACAGGCTCCGTCGCGGCAGGTCAGTTCCAGCTCGCTGAGACGACCGGCCTGGCGTGCCACGGAAAACAGATTGATGGGGGAGTGCAGCTTGCTGTTGGACGGGCCGCGGCTCAGCGCTTCATAACCGAGGATGCTGCGCCCCGACAGCGATACGATGGGCTGGAACAAGCTGTGCAAATTACTACGAGCCAGAATTGAACTCAGTGCACTCAACTGCTCAGTCATCGTCATGGCGGTCTCTGGATATAAAAAGGGGCTGAACGCGCTTACGCTCAGCCCCTTATTACACTACAAATCCATGACGGTTTAGTGACGCATGCCACTAGTTCGCCACTAACGATAAGTAATTACTTTTTTGCCACCGAAGCGCTCAAGCCCAAGTAATCGATGAGAATACGCCCGGTTTCTGCCAGGTAGGCATCATCCTCGGGTTTGGTTTTCTCGTCTTCCACCGGCAGCGCGTCCTCGTCGACCTTTTTCAGCTCCTTGAGCGGCTCTTCGCCCTTGGCCTTGCGGCGGGTGTTTTCCAGGGCCAGTTGCTTGCTTTCGATCGCGCTGTGTTCGGCGCGGCGATCCACCTCATTGAGGCTGACGGTTTTTTCGCTCATCAGCTTCCTGGCCAGTGCCAGACGGTCTTCGATGAAGACAAACTCGGCGTTCTTGGCCGTGCGCGCTTCATGTCGGGTCTGCAGTTGCGCCAGGAATGGCTTGAACGGATCGATTGCAGGCTTGATCGCCGGCCTGATGCTGTCCCATGGCATGGCCTCGGGCAGCGCGCTCTCGCCGATTTCCTTGGTGTCGATCAGCGACGGGTAAGTGATGTCCGGCACCACGCCCTGATGCTGGGTGCTCTGGCCGGATACCCGGTAGAACTTGGCCAGGGTCAGTTTCAGTTCGCCATGGTTGAGCGGTTGAATGGTCTGTACGGTGCCTTTGCCGAAGGTCTGCCCGCCGATCACCAGTGCACGGTGATAATCCTGCATGGCGCCTGCGAAAATCTCCGACGCCGAGGCCGAGAGGCGGTTGACCAGCAACGCCATCGGGCCTTTGTAGAAGGCGCCCTTGGCTTCGTCTTCGAGCACATCGACCTTGCCGTCGGCATTACGCACCAGCACGGTCGGGCCCTGTTCGATGAACAGGCTGGTCAGTTCGGTGGCTTCCTGCAGCGAGCCACCGCCGTTGTTGCGCAAGTCCAGCACGACGCCATCGACGTTTTCGGCCTTGAGTTCGGTCAGCAGTTTCTTGACGTCGCGCGTGGTGCTCTTGTATTGCGGATCGCCGGCACGGTAGGCCTTGAAGTCCAGATAGAAGGCCGGAATCTCGATGACGCCGAGCTTGTAGTCCTTGCCATCCTGATTCAGGTGCAGAATCGACTTCTTCGCCGCCTGCTCTTCAAGCTTGACCGCTTCGCGGGTAATGGACACGATCTTGCTGGTCTGGTCGTTTGGCGCGTTGCTGGCAGGGATGACCTCCAGACGTACCACCGAGCCTTTGGGGCCGCGAATCAGTTTGACCACTTCGTCCAGGCGCCAGCCGATCACATCGACCATTTCCTTGTCGCCCTGGGCGACACCGACGATCTTGTCGGCCGGAGCGACCTGCTTGGTCTTGGCTGCCGGGCCTGCCGGCACCAGACGCACAATCTTCACGTTGTCGCTGTCGCTCTGCAACACGGCACCGATGCCTTCCAGCGACAGGCTCATGTTGATGTCGAAGTTTTCCGCACTGTCAGGCGACAGATAGTTGGTATGCGGATCGTAGGACATGGCGAAAGTGTTGATGTACGCCTGGAAGATATCCTCGGCGCGGGTCTGGCCCAGACGTGCCAGTTGATTCTTGTAACGCTTGGTCAGGGTTTCCTGGATCTTGGACGGATCCTTGCCGGCGATCTTCAGGCGCAGGACTTCATCCTTGACGCGCTTGCGCCACAGTTCGTCCAGCTCGGCTTCATTCTTCGGCCATGCGGCGTCCTTGCGGTCGACCAGCAGGGTTTCCTTGGCATTGAAGTCGAGCTTGTCGACGCCCTTGTTCAGTTCTGCCAGTACGAAGTCCATGCGTGCTTTCACGCGGTCCAGATAGCGCTTGTAGATGATGAAGCCGGGGTTCAGGTCGCCGCTCTTGAGAAAGTCGTCGAACTGGGTCTGCCACTTGTCGAACTCGGTGATATCGCTGGCCGTGAAATAGCTGCGAGCCGGGTCGAGAAGCTTGAGGTAGCTTTGGTAGATGATGACCGAGCGTTTGTCGTCCAGCGGTGGTTTGCTGTAGTGATGGCGCTTGAGCAACTCGACTACATTGAGACTGGCAACCACTTCGTCGCGGTCCGGCTGAAGGTTGTCCCAGCTGTTGGCGGCAAAAGTGCTGGCCGACATCGGTAACAGGCTCAGGCCGATAGACAGTGCAAGGGCGGTGCTTGGGAGTAAATGCTTCATGCTGATTCGACGTGTGGACAATTGATCACGCATATTAGGCCGTCTTTGAGGTCGCCGGTTCCTTCGGACCCGGCCGCATAATGCAAAAGCCCGGGCAAACGGCCTCGGGCTCAGTCTGGACTCACTATGGAGGCACTGTGAAGGCATTGCAAGGCGTCGAAGCATATGTCCGAAGCCTGAAGGCATCAGGCCCGGTGCTGAATATGGAGTGCATTCTTGGCCAGATGACGGCGCCTGTCGCGGCACACGATGCGATAGGTGAGCAGTTGGGAGCTTGACGAGCAGCGATGCCAAACAGGGTTGATTCAGCCAGCATTCAGCTTTTGCCCAATGCATGCGCAGCGAAAGCTGGGTCAGGCGGGACGGTTGCAGGCCATCAGGGTCCCGCCTGATTCCGGTAGAGAGCCGCCCCTGAATGCATCTGCTGTATCAGCGGTTCAGGGACGGGTGCACGCTCAAGGGGTCCATGCCGTCCAGCTCAGGTTGTCCAGGAGTAGTGGGTGTTGGCCTACATATACCCGGCAGTAAAAGCATGCCTGACTAAGGTGAACTTCCTGGGAAACGATGCCAGCCCCGGATTCTAATGGTGCATCAACGACAAGCTTGTCATAAATGTCGTAAAAGCTGATGTGATCCCTGGCGGGGTTCGCGCCAAAGTGAGACAGCTTCAGTGTCTTGATTAAACCGTAAAACCTGATTGTAAACTGGTTCTCTTCTTTGGCTTCAAGGGTACGATTGCCGAAGATTGGATGAGCCGTGCCGACGTTTACAATCGAGAGCGGCCTTAACTCGATGAAAAGCGACATGTCATCCGAGAACGGCAAGGTTTGTTGGATCGGCAACAACTGTGTGGGAAAGCTTTCCCAGTCCTCGGAGCCTCTTACCGGATAATAAGCGACAATACTCAGGGTGTTGATCGGAAACGGTATCCGGGTCAGCCCACCGTCGAACGATACCTCCATGATCAGTTGCAAGTTGCTATATAGCTTGAGTTTTTGCAGTTCACTCAACGCCACTGTGGTGCTCTGGGCTGTATTGTTGGTGATAGAGAAGTCCTGCCAGACCGGGTGATTCCAGCTATAGGCCGAGCCATCGCGGGCGGTGCCCTTGAAACGCAGCCAGATGCGCTGACCAGTTGCTATTAACGGCCAGGCCGCGACGGTCAGATCGGCATCGCCGTTTAATTCGTCGACTTTAAGTACCTTGTTGGATTGAGCCTGTGTGATTTGCGGTGTCGGCAGAGACGAGCTGGGTAATGCCTGTACCGTCAGAGAAAGCGTATCTGACTCCAGCTCGTTCGCGTGACGGGTCACGACATAGCTGACTTCCAGTGTTCTCCCAAGGACGGAGGCAATGGCTGCTGGGGTAACGGTAAACTCGACACTTCCGGTCTGGTTGCCGGGCTGCGAAACCGGGTCGGTGGCATCCTTTTGGCCGTCCCAACGTACGCGGATATTATCAGTGTCAAGCATGCCCGGGTACGCCGCCAGCAGTGTTGCGCCTGCCGCTGCCTGGACTGGATCAAGTACCCCTTCAGGCGCTTCACTCACGCTTGGAGCAGACAACACCAAGATATCGACACTTGTGAACGCGGCCAGTGAATAGCCCGACCAGTTGCTCACCTGGTCGCGGATTTCATAATAAACCGTCAGGTTTTCACCGTTGCCGGCAGCCGTTTGCAACGCGGCGTTCACGATGATGGTTTGCTGTTTGCCGACCTGGTCCGCAGGCAACGGCGGATTCTCGACGGGGAATTCGCTGCTCGTCCAGAATAGACGCAGGACATCGCCTTCCTGCATGTTGTCCCAGGCGGCAATGCTCAGCGGCAGGTCGGCCAGTGTCTCGATATTCGCAGGCAGGTTTTCTACAGGCGCCAGATTGTCATTGATGTAGGGCGTGTGGTTATCCGTATCAAGGCCGCCGGGCACGCTGCGTTTGACCCGCACCTTGCGTACCGGAGAATCAGCAGGCGTACCACCCGCAGCGGGGGTGATCCGGTAGAACACCTCGGACACTTGCGGTTCGTCGGGAATATCCTGGGGCAGTACTGAAAAGTCGATGGAGGGCCGCTCAGGATGCGCGAGCAGGCTCTGGACGACCTTGCCGTTCCATAACAATTCGATGAGATCGCCTTTGACCGTATCGGGCGGGGTGACTGCAAACAGCGCCACGCCCTTGTGCGGGACTTTCAGGTCGTCCCATCCCAGCCCGTTGTTGCCGCTGAGGTCGATTGACGGTATCTGCAGCGCAGTCAAATGGCCGGATTGCTGGCTTATTGGGTTTGATGATGTCTTCACGAATGGCTCCTTGCCAGGTTGTGATTCCCTTGAGGGCGAGTGCACCGCCGATGGAGTGGCGGCTGGTAAATGTTGGCCATGACTTGAACTCTCCAAAATCCTTTCCGGAGTTCTGCGATGCGGCAGTGTCAGGGGAGTATTTAGCCGATGAATCTGCTTGTCACTGGCAGAAATGACAGTGCCGGACAGTCGGGTAGATTAAAGGTCGCCCGTTCGTGGACCCGGCCGCATAATGCAAAAGTCCGGGGCGACTGCCTTGGGCTCAGTCTTGACTCACGATGGAGGCACTGTGAAGGCATTACTAGGCGTTGAAGGACATGTGGAATGGGTCGAAGAGCCAAGTCCGGCTCTCGATGTAGGACAGGTGCGTATCAAAGTGGCAGCTGCAGGCCTGAATCGGGCCGATTTGCTGCAGCGTGCCGGGCTGTATCCACCACCGCCGGGCGTCACGCCGATCATTGGCCTGGAGTGTTCGGGGGTGATCGACGAAGTTGGTCCGGGCACCTCATGGCAGGTCGGAGACCGTGTCTGTGCGCTGTTGGCGGGCGGTGCGATGGCCGAAGAAGTGGTGGTCGATGCGCGGCATGTGCTGCCGGTCCCCGAAGGTCTGTCGCTGCATGAAGCGGCGGCGATCCCGGAAGTCTATGCCACGGCATGGCTGAATCTGTTCCAGCTGGCGGGCGTGAAGCCCGGTGAAAAAGTCTTGCTGCACGCTGGAGCAAGTGGAGTCGGCTCGGCCGGCATTCAGCTCTGCAAGGCGTTCGGCAGCCCGGTGTGGGTCAGTGTCGGTTCGACCGAGCGCCTGGCGTATTGCGTCGAGCTGGGTGCACAAGGCGGCGTGGTACGCAGCGACAGTCTGGAAAGCCTGAACGATTTTGCTCCGTTCGATGTGATTCTCGATCCGGTCGGGGCCAATTACGCGGCGTTGAACGTCAAGCTGCTGGGGCTCGATGGCCGTTGGGTGCTGATCGGCCTGATGGGCGGGCGCGAGGCGCAAGTGGACCTGGCGCAAGTGCTGGGCAAGCGCATCCAGGTGCTCGGCTCGACCCTGCGCAGTCGCGACGACCAGTTCAAGGCGGACCTGCTCAGCGATCTGGGCCAGCATGTATGGCCGCTGTTCACCGAAGGGCGCCTCAAGCCACAACTGGCCAGGAGCTTCCCGATCAAGGACGCCGAGGCCGCGTTCGCGGAACTGGCGACCAATCAGGTCTCGGGCAAGATCGTGCTGGTGATCGACGAGAGTCTGAGCTGACACATTGCGGATAGTACTTCCCCGGTCAGTCGACAAGTGCCGCCCTGCATTTGTCGACTGTTGCCTGTAGCCCTACCTCCCGTTGAGCTGACGACCGGCCACCGAAACTGTCATAAGTGACAGTTTGCAGTGCTCGATAACTGGCGCTCAATAAACGCTTGTCGAATATTCACAGCCGCCGGCGACTGCCACGCCCGCACTCTGTGGATTCAACTGCGGGGGCTTGAAATGGCCAAGGGCAGCCACTTACTTTCAGCACGTCAAATGGCTCGGCGCAGCAACAAGCGGCAGGCCGAGTTACCGGCACCGAATGTGCCGGTCATCATCAAGGATGAGAATGGCATTGAGCACCCGCTGGGGCTGCTGTCGCGCAAGGATCTGAACCGGGATCTGGAGCTTGTGGTATCGCCCTGGGATTTCAACGACGAGTTGAGCACTTTTGTCGAGGTCGGCTGGCGTGTGGCGGGAGCGCCCTTTGCAGCGGTGCAACGCTACCGCTTCGAGCCGCCGATTGATCCTGGTCCCAAGTCTCTGGCAGTACCGTTGCGCAATCTTGAACACGGAACTCATGACCTGTCCTATCGGATCATTGTCGGTGGCAATGGAATCGAATCACTGAAGAAAACCGTGACGGTCGACCGGGTGGCGCCCAATGACAATCAGCGCCCGGATGCGGTTTTATTTCCCGATGAACTCAATGGAGTCATTACCAACGAGTATCTGAGCGGGCAGGGCGAAGTGCAGGTCAAGGTGCCTCTTTATACGGACCTGATGGCCAGGGACCGGGCGCTGTATGACTGGACAGACTCCAATCCTCCGGCCGAAAGCGAGCAGCCGCTGGCGGAGCAGGAATTCAGCCAGGAAGACATTGATAATGATCGCCTGCTCCTCACCTTCAGCGAGGCGCAGATTCGTGGCAGCGGGCAGGGGATACGCTATGCGTACTACCGGCTGTGTGATCTTGCTGGCAACCAGGGCCCCTTTTCCTTCCTGGCCAACATTCTGGTGCAACTGACCCCGGCGCCCGCCAACCTCAAGCCACCACGCATTCCTCTATCGAGCAGAGGCCTGATAGATCGCGAACATGCGCGTGAAGGCGCCACCGGCCAAGGGGGTGTAACGGTTGAAATCGACGCCTACGACAACCCGGAGGCCAGCCAGAAAATTCTTGTCGATTGGGATGGGACGCCCCTGGCGGAACTGAATGTCGACCCGCTGGGCTTTCCGTTGCAGGCTTATGTGCCCTGGTCGACCTTGAGGGCCAAGGGCCTGGGGGCACTGACGGCAACAGTCGATTACAAGGTGCGCTATGGCGCATTGTTGAGCGAGCCATCCGAACCCGCCACGGCGCCCGTCGACCTGACCATCGCCGGACAGGATCACGCCAATGCCCCAGCCTTGCTCAACGTCAATCTGGCCATGCTCGAAGTCCGTGGCGAGAAGTCCGACACTCCCAATACCCTGACTGTCGAGGATCACGGCCTTGATGCAAAAGTGCTGCTGGCGCTCTACGACGATCCGCATCCCGGGGAATCGATTGCAGTTTATTGGGGCGCCATTCCTGAAGCCGTGGCCAGCTATGAGGTGAAAACCGGTGATGTCGCCGGGCAACTGCTAACGCTGGTCATTCCCTGGGGAGTTATTGAGGAAGATCTCGATAATCTGGCACTGCCGGTATTTTATATAACCCATAACAACATTAACGAGCAGCAGTCCCGGATAACGGATGTTCATGTTTCCATCGTGCTTATCGAAGGACTCAAAGAACCTTCGTTCCCCCATGCCAACTTGTACGGGTACTTGAATTGTTGTGCGGTGCCCAGGTTGTGGAAAGGCGTAACGGTCAGGATAGAAGGCGATCCGCGCTTTGCGGCAGGCGACAAAATTGAATTGGCCTGGCAAGGCTGCGATTCACTGAACGGTACCCGACCGATTCCCGGTGTAGCGCAAACGTTTGAAAAAACACTAAGTGCCGATGAGGCACTTAATGGATTCGAGACCGTGGTACTGCCTTACGACACCCTGATTGCACCCATGGCCAACAATGGTTCTGCCCTGGTCGAATATACCCTGACCAAAACCGCTGGTGGGTTCGGGCGTTCGGCAGCGGACTTCGTGAAAATCACCCGAACACTGCCCAGCGGTAAAGTGTGTTCTCCCGAGGAGGACATATGCGAAGAGTGATCCAGCAAGAGTGCAGTGTTGAGGGATGAACACCCTATTTCCTTGAGCGTCAGGTTCAAGGAATTCTCAGGAGAGAAATATAATGACCGTCACAAAAGCGATGACCGATAAAGAGTCACGAGCCGCCTATCGCAGATTATTGAGAAGCTTTGCCCGTACCCTGCCTGCGCAACCGAATATGGGCGCAGAGAATCCACTGTTAGCCGACACTGCCGACGATGCCGTCAATCAGTTGCCCTTGGCGTTTCAGGGTAAAAACCTGGTAGTTGAAGTTCCCGCGTTTACCGTAGCCGAGCCACCGGATTTTGATGGCAGTGTAAAGCTGTTGTGGCGAGGGAGTCCGGTAGGAACGGCAGTCGTGATCAAGTTTCCATTGGACCCGAGTATATTTCCTCTGAAACTGACTTTACCGGCTGCGCAGACCATCGTTGCCGGTACCTATGAGCTGAAATACAGGGTGTTCACGGGCAACAGTGAAGAGTCGTCACCGTTGCTGGTCAGTATCGATACGATGGCGCCGAACGCCGGCAGTCCCGGTAAACAGATTGAACTGCCCGCCGAAGTGGAGAGCGGTGGGATAACCAAGGAGTATCTGGATGCCAATGGTTCCGTTCTGCTGACCATCCCGGACTATGGGGATGCCAAGATCAATGATGAGATCACGGTGTATTTTGGCAGTACGCTGCCCGGTATAAAAGTGGGGACCATTGTGCGTGCAGATCTGTCCACGCCCACCACTCTAGAGCTGACGGCAGCTCAGGTGGGGACGCAGGAAGGAGCGATGTTCATCGGTTATACCCTCATGGATCGGGTCGGCAACATAGGTCAACCCTCCTACAAGACCGTCGAGGTTGTACTCAAGCCTGCCCCGGCCAATCTGCAGCCACCGACCGTTCCGCAAGACGCCGATACTGACAGAATCACCCTGCAGGATGCCTATGATGGCGTCGGTGTGTTCATAGAGCAGTACGATAACTTTACTGCTGGCGATCAGGTCAGAGTGATCTGGGAGGGAGCACCGCAGCCATTGATTGCAATTGCCGAGTTCCCGGCGGTCGTTACCCTGGGGTATGCGGCGTTAAAAGGGAGTAGCGACGGGCCCAAGACCGTTCACGTGACTTATGAGATTGTCCGGGGTAACCGGACATATCCCGAACCTACTGGCGTGGATGTCGAAGTCGACTTGAGAAAACCCGGCCCTCCAAATCCAGATCCCGATCCGGGAGATATCAATCCTGATCTGGCGCTGGTCACCGTACAGGCGCGTGTGACAACCAGCCCCAACAAGATAGCTGTGGCCGATGCCGGTGAGGATGCCGATGCCAGCGTCGAGCTCTATAAGCAGTCCAAGGCTGACGATGTCATGCAGTTATATTGGAAGGGGGTAGCGGTTCCCGGCGGTGTCTATAACGTAACCGGTTCGGAAGCTGCCGATTTTGTCGTTGACTTTGTCATACCCTGGGCATCGATTGAAGCCGGTGGTAATGATCCCGCATTGCCTGTGCATTACACCATTGCCCATCCTTCCGTGAACGCTAATGTCGACACCTCTGGTCCTCAACCGGTTGAAGTACTGGTGCTTGAACACAAAATCCCCGTACCGGCTTTCCAGCATCTTTTCGACGGGGCTACGGACTGGATCAACTGTGATTCCCTGCGACTGATTACGGGTCAGGGATGGAATGCCGAAGTGCTGATTCCTGGCGGCGAGCCACAACTGGCAGGTCAGGAGTTGTCCTTCAAGTATATTGGCTGGGCCGATAACGGTGGAACAACGGCTATTCCCAATAATGAGCATGACTTCAAGTATACGCCGAGCCTTCAGGAAACAGTCGATGGTTTCATCGTACTCGTGCCCTATGCACCCCTGCTGGAAACTTATAATCGTTGGGGAAGTATCGAATATTCCGCGGTCATTGATGGATTTCCAGCGACTTCAGGCCGACATCTGGTGCGGGTATTCATGCAGTTGACCGGAAACGCATCGTGCCGATTTGATCAGGTTCCATAAGTAAAAGTTCTATAAAAGGGAGGCGCTATTGGCTTCCTTTTTATATGTAAAGTCGGTGATACAGTTTGTCTCTCCCGCAAAGCCGTTGGTCAGCGCGCTTTAAGATCAGGTTGCATTTGAAGTCGCGTGCAATCTAACTAATGCACATAATCCCGGGCGGAAAGTCCTGCATTATTTAAAGAGTTTTTCTTTATCGATTCCTACATCAAACATTGCGTATCTCATGCGGTGGTTTTCAGGAGTTCGACGATATATGAGAAGTGTTTCTTTTGGCTTGTCGGCTGTGATGTTGTTACGTCATGCCGCAGTGGGAGGATTATTGCCAGTCCTGTTACTGAGCCCTCCAGCCTGGGCCCTGACTATTGTCGAGGGAAGCGACCCGCCCTTGAATATCGATTCCTCCTCTGTGCGGGACAGTTACTTCGTTAATAGCGGCGGCCAACTGAATGTCAATGGTGCCGTCACCGACGACATCCTGGTGGACAATGGATCGAATGTGAATGTCATTGCAGGCAGCGTCAGTGGAGGTGGCAATAATGGCATCGAAGTCACCAACAGCACGGCTTCCCTTTCCGCTAATGCCAGTATCTCCAGCGACTTCATCGGGCTGGTCCTCAACAAGCAGATCGGAGTCGCTGGTGGTTCCTCGGCAACCGCGACTGACAGTCTCTTCAGTGGTGCCGTAAGCGCTATCCTGATCACCGGTCCAAGCAGACTCGACCTGATCAACAGCACGCTCAACGGTACCGGACAGAGCAGTTCCGGAATGCTGATTCAAGGCGGCACGGTCAAGGTGAGCGCAGGCAGCATAACCGGAGGTCGAAACGGGATTACCCTGGGCCGCGACCCCGTCAACGAACAGGACAGCTCACTGGTTCTCAGCGGTACGCAGGTGATTGGCAAGACCGGCCCGGCGCTGGCCGTAACTTCCGGCCCGACAGATATCGTGCTCGAGGGCGGCGCTTCGCTCAACGGCGGTAATGGCAATATTCTGGATGTCGCCGGAGCGTCGAACGTAGCGATGAGGGTCGGCCAGAGTACGCTTGCGGGCAACGTTCAGGCCCGTGCAAACAGTACAGCCAATCTGACTTTCGATCAGGGCCGGATGACCGGCGACTTCACGGTCGAGCCCGGCAGTACGGGTAATCTGGTTCTCGACAATGGTTCGGTGCTCAATGGCAACCTGAGCAATCTGAACAGTGTTGCCATCAATCGTCAGTCGCAATGGAACATGAGCGCCGACAATACCGTCGCCAGCCTGGCGATGGATGGCGGCCAGGTGAGGTTCGGTGAGCCGCAGGCATTCCATCGGCTGGATGTCGGCAACCTGTCCGGGAACGGCTTTTTGCTGATGGATGTCGACTTTGCAACCAATCAGCACGACGTGCTGAACGTTTCTGGCAATGCCAGCGGAAATTTCGATCTGTTGATCGCAGGTTCCGGTGTCGACCCACTGGACCCGCAACGGCTGAACGTTGTGAATACGGCCGCCGGCGATGCACGGTTCGCGCTGGCCGGTGGTGTGGTCGATGTGGGGACATGGTCTTACGGGCTGTCTTCGGCAACGGATGCTTCCGGTGCAACCGGGTGGTATCTGGACCCCTCGAAAAAAACCGTCAGCCCTGGAACCCGCTCGGTACTGGCGTTGTTCAATACCGCACCGACGGTCTGGTATGGCGAACTCACTTCCCTGCGCAGTCGCATGGGCGAGCTGCGTTTCAATGGCGGCAAGGCGGGAGGCTGGGCTCGCACCTATGGCAACAAATATGATGTGGCCGATGCTTCCGGTGTTGGATACCAGCAAACCCAGCGAGGCTTTTCACTGGGGGCCGATGCGCCGTTACCGATTGGCGACGGACAATGGCTGGTGGGGATCATGGCGGGTTACAGCAAGTCCGATCTGGACCTCAATCGCGGCACTTCCGGTACGGTCAAGAGTTACTACCTGGGCTCTTATGCGACCTGGCTGGATCAGGGCAGTGGCTATTATTTCGATGCTGTCATCAAGTTCAACCGCTTCTATAACGACGCTCGGGTGGGGATGAGCGACGGTGTTCGCTCCAAGGGTGATTACGACACTCCGGGCGCCGGTGGCTCGGTGGAATTCGGACGCCATATCAAGCTGGATGATGGCTATTTCGTGGAGCCATTCACGCAACTGTCGGGCGTGGTGATTCAGGGCCGGGATTACGACCTGAACAATGGAATGCAGGCTGAAGGTGATCGCACCCGGTCCTTGCTGGGCAAGCTGGGCATGACCGCCGGACGCAACTTCACGCTGCACAGCGGTGCTGTCATGCAGCCTTATGTACGAGTGGCGGGTGCCCACGAGTTTGCCAAAAACAATGAAGTGCAGGTCAACAACAACGTCTTCAACAATGATCTGTCCGGTTCTCGTGGTGAATTGGGCGCGGGCCTCGCCGTTGCCTTCTCCGAAAGCCTGCAGGTGCACGCCGATTTCGACTATGCCAAGGGTGAAAATATCGAGCAGCCATTCGGTGCCAATGTGGGATTACGCTATTCGTGGTAATCCGTGCCCTCCCTGCCGGTCGCAGGGAGAACAGGTTCAGGTTTGCACTAGTGTGGTGTTTCAGAAGTACCACACTAGATGGCGACGATATTGCCGTATGCCCCAAAGAACTCATATTTGATGGTGGCTTTGGCTTCGCTGCCGGTGACCAGGTTTTTTACATAGTTCAACCATAGTCCCGGTGCCGGGGTGGACGACCAGTAGGTGTTATTGCCCATGGGGAAATTCACTCCATACATGGCATGTATTCCTCGCAGCAAATCCAGTGAAGGAATATTCAGGCCGTGGGATTGAGCAATCTTTTTGGCGGCGATGAATGTGTTGTTACCGAGCCCGTAAACCATGACGACGTTCGACACGGTCACGTTGTAGGAGGCCGAGCGTCCGGCCGCGTCTCTTACGGTAATCGTTGAAGTGCCATTGGCCACCGAGATGATCCAGCCATCACCCTGAACCAACGCTCTGCTCGGGTCGCTGGAAGTGTAGGTGTAAGGTGCGACACCACTGCTGGGCATCCGTTGGTAAACGGTATTGGCTGGCCAGTTGAGTGGGGTATGACCCGGATAGCCGGCCAGCCCGTACAATCCGCCGTTCAAATGGACCGGCGATGTGTCGAGCACGAAATCCGGTATTGGCGAGCGCACGGTAAAGCTTCGGATATTGGACTCTGTACCCTCGCCATAAAGCGCCTTTGCCTTGAGCGTGTGCACGCCCAGGGCCAGCGCATTGATATTCAGGCTCCAGTCTTCGCTGGTGTTGACCGCTGCGGTGCCTTTGGCGGTTGCGTCATCGAATATCTGCACTTGCTGGCTGGCCGTGGCCTTGCCCGCCAGGGTCACTGCGGTATCGATGGTCGAGCTGCCGTTTTCGACCTCACCCCTGGAATCCCTGACGCTGATAATGACCGGCGTGACCCAGTCGTGGTGTTGCTTGACGGTGTAGTCGGTGCGCGGGAATGGCACGGCATTGCTTTCAGAGGAAGAGCCGTCGAAGACCACATTGCAGAGGACGCTCAGTTCGCTGTCCTGGCCGAACTTCTCCAGTTCGGTACGCGAAAGCCTTTCCGAAAGTCCGGCACTGGCCTGGGCTGCGGTCAGGCTGGCGTTCTCCAGCAACACGATGGAGTGCGGGCCGCCGTTCTCGGTTTCTCCTGTAAGCCTTAGCCATACCCGCTGACCTTGCGCACTGAAAGGCCACTTGCCAACGGTCAAGGTGGCGTCACCGGAGAACGTGGCCAGATTCAGGATGCCTGTCGCGCTGTCTGCCTGCGGGATTCGCGGCTGAGGTAACTGTTTGTCGGGGTCGCTGAATGGCAGGACCGTCAACGGCAAGGGTTCGGAATCCTTTTGCGTGCTGTTGCGTTTGACTCCGTACTGGATGCTGACCTCGAGATCAATGTTGGCGCCGACCACGGCTGCCGCAACGCTGAAGTCGACCTGGCCGCTTTGATTACCGGGCCTCTGCTGGTCAGCAGGCGAGCCGCTGCCAACGCTTCCCTTCCAGCTCATGGTGATCACGTCCTGGACCGCCATGCCGTCGTATTTCACGCGCACGGTTGCGCCATCCACGGCCTGCATAGGATCAAGCTGGCCAGCATTGGCTTCCAGGACGACCGGCGCTGGTAACTCGCCGAGAATCTTGCCGATGGTCAGTTCCAGCACATGGGAGTATCGATACTGTCCGGTACTGGCAAGTTTGAGGCTATAGGTGATCCTCACCAGGCTGTCGATACTGGGCTCGATCAGTGAGGCATGGATATTGAAAGTCACGGGTTTGCCAGCGATGGGACTGGTGATGGGGATCCAGTCGCTTGCGCTGCCATCGGGTGTCTCGGCCTGCCAGTACCAGGTCAGGATGTCGCCGGTGACTGTGGCGGTATAGGGCACACGCAATGTGGCGTGATAGGGCACCGTTTCCGGGTCCAGTTGATTGTCCTGGGCTTCGTCGACCGAAGGCGCGGGCAATTCGGCATAGGGGCTGGCGACGAGCAACTTCAGGTGCTCCGAGACACGAATGTCCATGGGCGCCAAGGCATCGCTGGCAACCCGGTAACTGACATCCAGCGTGCCATTGTTCAACGGGGCGATGTGTTGAGACGGCACCGGGATCTGTACGGGTTTGTCCACTTCATTGCCGGTCACGATGTGCTCGGCTTCATGTGTATAAGGGCTGCCGTTCTGAAGGGTTCCGACCCAGAGCACTACGATCAGGTCGCCACTGTCCATGACCGGATAGACCGGAATCTCGACATGGGCACGTTCCAGGTCCGGATCGAGCAGGTTGCCCACTGTTTCCAGAACCAATGGCATGGGCAAGGGCACCCGGCCAGAGATGCGGGCAAAGGCCCGTTTCGAGGACTGCGGTGGCGTATCGTTGAGCTTGTTCAATACATAGGAGGCTTCAGCGTTGCCATCGCGAATGGCGCGAATATCGGCGTTGGCAACCCTGGGTTCGAGAATGGCCGGGATATTGTTCAGCGTGATGTCTTGGGTACGGCTCAAGGGCGCACCGGTCACCGGGGTTCCGGTCCAGGTCAGGGTGACGGTATCGCCCAAGGCGAACGGCGCGCCCATGACGTATATCTGCACAACTGCATCACGGTCTTCCAACTGCTCAAGGTCGATGACATCGTTATTGGCATCCTTGAAAATCGGTGCATCCAGCCGGTGAGCGCCGGCATCCACCCTCACGTAGGCCGGTAACGACCAGTCGGTAGAGTAATTCCCGACCTCATCGAAGACCTGGTAGTGCACCAGCAGATGGGTAGAGTCGCCACCGGCGAGTATGGTTGCCTGATCGATCAGCAACTCAATCGGCTCGCTGCCGCTGGCCTCATCCGGCGTGACCCTGTGGGTCAGGTAGGTCGCGCCCCATTTCAACTCGATCGTATCGCGGGCCGCGCGCCCGGGGTAGGCGGCAATGAGCACCGGCACGCCTTTGGCTGCCCAGTCGGCATCTATTCCGTTGTCGATGACATCCTGTGGCAACAGCGGCGCGGCGAGTTCGGAGTGGCCTGGCAGATGCGGGTCCTTGTCCGCTCCGCCGGGACGGTCGAGCTTGACCCTGATGCGCAGCGGTACTGATTCTTCGGCTGTGACGGCGCCTTTGCGTGTCAGGCTGTAAAACACCTTTTCGGCCCAGTCCGGCTTGATCGGCGTTGTCGAGAGGTACAGGAACACCCTCTGGTTGAGGTCGTCGTCGGTGATGTCATATTCGGCGACCAGCGTCTGGTCCCAGTAAATTCCGAGGTGATCGCCAGCCTGCATGGGTTGGTAGGGATCGACCGCACTCAGCACGCCACTGGGGTTATCGCCGAGGATGTCGATGTTGACGGCTCCATCACCGCCCTCGACCTGTGTGACCATCCCGCCAATCAACAAGGGACGCAACGCCATTGCGCCAGCGTCGCGGCCCGGAGAGCGGAGCAAAAGACGTAAGTCGCGTTTCATGTGGGCACTTCCTGTGTGCGTGAACGACCGGGCCAGCCTTGATTGGCCTGCGTCGTGCGGATCAGTTGGGTGGGGTTTCCGGGCTGGACTGCATTGAGCGGGACGGTGGCGAAGGCGCTCCCGGAGCCAGTTGGCTGGCCGGATCGTAGGAAAATACCTGGCCGTCGGTAGCGCCCAGATTCATTTCCACGATGGGCAAAAAACGCTGGGTCTGCTGGAAGTAATCGTTCTGGATGAACTGGGCCTGGAGCAGCCCGCCGCTGTTTTTCTCATAAAAGAACGCTTCCAGAGGCAAGTCCTTGGGAATGTTGCGCGGCCAGGCCGCCATCATTATTTCGTTCCAGTAAAGATTGGCGGGAAGGCTTTGGCGTACGTCGATGCTCAGTTGAAACTGCTCCGGGCCCGGCCCGAATGCACAACTGCTGTACGGATATGCCTGATAGCGTGCCGCCCATGCCGCTACAGTGGTGACGCCCATTGCCTCGCACTGGCCGCGGAAAGTGCAGGGATCGGGGCTGCCGCTGGTGGCGGCATCGTACGGATAGGCACAGCGCAAGGTTGGCGGGTAAGTGGCGGGAGCGTTGAGTGCCTTGAAGGTGAAACCGTAGGGGCGGTTATAAGCCAGCATATTGATAATGATGTCGCTGCGGGCATAGGAAAACGAAACCCCGTTGTTGGCGATCGATCCGGGGCTCGCGTCCCAGGCGTGGAAAGCGCTGGTCGCCTGATTGGAGCGGAACAACACGCCGTTGCAGTAGTAGGATGCCCGCGCATCGGGGCATTGCGGTCTTGCATCGGCATAGCGTTTGTTCATGGCCTGCGCTACGCCATAACCAACATACAACTGATCCGCAAGATTGAAGCCGAACACCTTGCCGGAGCTGTCCTGCAGATCCATGCGAACGGTGGGCAGCCATTCGCCAGTGGCATTGAAGTAATCACGCTGATCCTTCTGGGCTTCGGACAGCGAGCCGTTCTGGTGAGTGTCGTAGAACAGCGCCTGCACCGGGACCTCCTGCGGGAGGGTCGGGTCCCAGTTGCGCAGTTGCAACTGGTTGGCCCTGGCCGACCATTCGCTGCCCAGCAGTTCGTGAGCCTCAAGGCTGGCCTTGAACTGCAGCGGCTCAAGGCTGCTCAACGAGCATTGCTGTTCTGGCTGGTTGCCCTGCTGCTCAAAGTGCGTCAGCCAGGCCGAGACACCGGTGATGCCCAGCGCCTTGCATGAGCTGGCATCGCTGGTCGCTGACGGGCTTGCCGGTGAGGCGGGCAGGGCGCAGCCATAATTGCCGCGAGCGCTGTTCAGCCCAGAGGCGAAAGGGTAAGCGCAGAGTACTTCCAGGGTCTTGCCATTGCCGACAGCGGTGAACAGGTCACTGAAAATCACGCCGTTCGGCTGCTCCAGTTGCCGGATGCCGAGATCGCGGCGCAGGTAGACCAGCTCTTCGGCACCCAGCGCGACGGCATCGGTGTCATGCTGCCAGAACTTCTGGCCGGCCTCTCGCGTAGCCGGCTGCACCAATACGCCATTGCATTGCCAGGCGGGTTTGTCGGACCCGCATGTGGTGGCAGTACTCTGATAGCGATTGTTGAGCAACTGCACGGTTTGCGGACCACTGATGGCCTGCGCCTGGGTGCAGGCGAAAAACAGCAGCGATGCGATGGCGTTGATGAATAGCGCCGTGGTCTTCATGACCTTCTAGCCTCCTTATGGCAAACACCGTTACGAGCTGGTTTTCTCCCGGTTCCTGAAGCTGGCAAGTTGCTCGGCAGTCGAGGTAATCCCAACTGCCTGAAGAGGCAGGGAAGCTTCGCTACTGCTGGCGTTTTCCTCGACATCGCTACCGCTGAGGTCATAAGTCCAGCAGGTGTCGCTGCCGAGTTCATCGGCTGTCCAGAACGGATAATCCAGCCAGCCCAGATAGGAAGTCACCGGCAGATTGTCGGAGTATTGCCGCCACAGTTGCTTGAGCTCGGCGAGCGAAACGGGATCGACTCCGGCCGTCATGCACACGCTCTGCATGCCAGCCCAGTCGGTACTGCCGGTCAGGAAGTGCACGACCTTTATTCCACTGACGGTCAGCGAGTAGCTGCGTGTTTCCCCGGCACTGTCCTGGGCCGTGATGTTGCTGTTGCCATTGAGCCTGGCCGTCACGGTGCCGTTCTCGTCGACGGTCGCCACGCGGTCGTCGCTGCTGCTGTAGGTGTAAGGCGCGTTTCCCCAGTCGGCCGGGCGGGTGAGTTGCGCGAAGGCCGGAGGGCTTGCCGGGGCCTTGTGTTCCGCCACGACGTAGTTTCGACTGCCCAGGTCCAGGGTCGCATCAGCCTCGAACCCGGCGCTGATGTTCAGTAGCAACAGTTGCGAAGGGGTTTCGTGGGTGCTGTCCGCGACAATCACGCCGTACCAGACATTGACGGTGGTTTGCGCACTGGCCTGAAATACCGAAGCCAGCACTTCAAAGTCGACGCCCGGCCCCGGTCCGTTGCGGCCAATGAGGATGTAGTCGATCAGTTCTTCGCCAACATACAGGTTGACCCGATCGCGATACATCAAGGCTCCCGGCGGGATGTGGACCACAATGGGACGCTCCGGATCGCTGCCAGGGTCCAGCACATCGTTTTCGGCTTCTTCGATGATCGGCTTGTCCCAGGTGTCTGGTGCCTGCAAGGCACTGAAGCCGGAAACCGCATTGGCCTGCTGCTCGCTGGAGCGCCGGGCTGTCAGCGCCCGACCTCTGGACGCTGCTGTTGCCAGGTAGGAGAGTTGGCCACGCAACAGGGATTGCACACTGCTGCTGTCACCCCCGCCACCGGCAACCCCCCAGGTAACCACCCGACCATCGGAGGTCAGGGCCACGAAACTCTGGCTATTGGCATATACGGCCTGGACGTTGGTCAGTTCCGCGACCACGCTGCTGGTGTCGCCTCCCACGGCGGCATCGCCCCAGGCTACAACTGTCCCGTTGCGGCGCAAGGCGGCAAAGGCCTTGGCGGTACCCACCACTTGCACGATGTCATTGAGCGTGGCGATGTCTTGCGAAACGGTGCCGCCATGCGTCGCTGCGCCCCAGGCCACGACATGGCCGTTGCCGCGTCGTGCGGCGAATGCCTGCCAGGTGGAGCTGACTTCCTGAATGTCGGTCAGCGAGGCGATATCGGCAGGGACGGTGCCGCCATGCTCGGCGCTTCCCCAGGCCCTGACCTGGCCGTTGTTCCTGAGCAGCGAGAAGGCTTGCGCGCTGGAGGCGCCCAGTTCGCGGATATCGGTCAAGGCGGCGATATCGGCGGGAACGCTGCCGCCACTCGCCGGATTTCCCCAGGCGACGACCCTGCGGTTCGCGCGGATGGCCGCAAAGGCGTTGTAGTTACCGGAAACCTCGACGATATCGGTCAGTGCCTTGATATCGTCCGGCACCACTCCTCCTGTGGTTGCATAACCCCACGCAACTATTTGGCCGGTACGCCTGAGAGCGGCGAAGGCAAGACCGGCGCCCACCACCATGCTGATATCGCTGAGGCTGGCAATGTCTGGCGGTACGGCGCCTCCGTAATTGACATCGCCCCAGGCAACCACATTCCCTGAACTCTTGATCCCGGCAAAGGCCATGGCATTGCTGGTGATGCTGACGAAACTGTCTGATGGCACGCCGCCCAGTGCACCGCCTTCGGCAGCGTTGCCCCACACCACTACATGGCTGTTGGTACGGCGTGCGACATAGGCGCTGCGCGTGCAACTGACTTCGACGATATCGTCCATGGTGATGATCGTGGAAGGAATGTTTGCCCCGTAGGCCACATGGCCCCAGCCAATCACATCTCCGGTATCGCGATGGGCGACCAGCGCTGCGTCACCGTTGGTGTAGGTATCGTTGCCATTGCCAATGATATTGGCCGGATTGAGGGTAAGCAGATCACCCTGGCTGCGCACCCGCAGGGTAAGGTCGGGGCGTGTATCGCGCAGGCTGGTTCCCTGAGTCCAGTTCGAGTCGCCATCGTATTGCCAGTCGGCATTCAGCGGAGTACCGGTTGTGGCGTGGAATGCACTGATCCGGCGTGGTGTCCCCGAACTTCGATAGCAGCTTCTGTTGAAACGTGCGCCCAGGACCCTCAAGAGGCCGGCCCCGAGGGTGGTTTCGACATCATAGGTGGCGACCGGCGAAGGCCCGTCGGTGCTGTTGTCGATGCGCTTGATCGTATAGCTGAGGTCGACACTGTGCCCGTCGTTGGCCAGCACTGTGGCGTGAGCGATGTCGATCAGCAATACGCCATCGGCGCTGGCCGTTTTGCTCGGCTTCACGCTGCCTTCGCCCGGCTGGCCGGCCCAGGTGAGGGTCACCGATTCTCCGGCTTTCAGCTTCGCTTCGACACCAATACGCACGTGGGCGCCATTGAGCGCATTGTTGGGGTCCAGCAGCATGCCCTTTGCCTCATCGATGAGCGGGGCGGGCAGTGGTGCTGCCTTGACCTCGAAGGCGTGAGTCAGGGAAGGCCTGTCATCGCCGATCAGTGGTGTGACCACATAGCTGACCGTAACCGTGGCATCCATGCTTTTACGCACTTCATCAAGAGTCACCGCAAACAGCACATCCTTGTCGACCATGCTTCCAGTAATGTTTCTCCCGGCGCTGTAAGGGGGCGTGGATCTGTCGTTCTGCCAGGTGATATTCACGGCATCCCCGGCCACCATGTCTGACCAGTGCGGGACGACGATTTTTGCCCCGCCGGGGATTTCATCCAGGCTCAGGAAGTTATCTTCACTGCCGGGTACCAGCGGTGCAGCCAGTTGATCCTGCTGCCCGGCCTCGACACTGAAAGAGTGCGCCAGAGAAGGCATTTCCAGGCCTGAGGGCGTGGTCACCACATAGCTGACCATCACTGTGCCGCCGATGCTTTTGCTGACTTCCGCCCGCGGCACCGGCAGCGTCACATCCTTGTCGACCATGCCCGCGTCGATATCTTTTTCAGTCACGTAAGTCGGCGTGCCCTTGTTGTCCTGCCAGGTGATTATCAGAGAGTCCAGCGCCTGCATCCCATCCCAGTGGGGGACGACGATCTGCGCTCCGGCAGGTATTTCATCCAGGCTCAGGACTCCATCTTCGCTGTGCGGGACCGATGGCTTGGCCAGTGCCTCCTGCTGATCGGCACCAATGCGGAAGGTCAGGATTTCCGAGTCGCTGCGCCGGTTGGTATCTACATGGATCACCCAGCAGGAGACATCGACCGTGCCACCCTCATTGGGGGTGATATCGCTGCCTGGAATATCGAACACCACGGGCTTGTTCACGGTGAAGCTGGTGATTTTTATCCAGTCCGTACTGTCGCCACTGACGCTGCCCTGCCACTGGTAATGCACATGATCGCCTATCTCCATCGTGGGGTAGATCGCCACGGTCAGCGTGGTTTCGCTCAGTGGCGGGTTCATTAGGCCGTCGGTCACACCAAATACGATGGGCGCAGGCAGTTCTGCGCGGGGCTCGCCGACATTCAGCCTGGCCGAGTGGAGCGACTCGCGTTCCACGATCGTGCCATTCATGTCCTTGGCCAGCACGTAATGCAGTTCCAGCGTTCCGCCTTCGATGGCTTTGAGGTGGGTGCCGGAAACCTTCATGACGATCGGCAACTGGCTGTCCTGCTCACGGTTGGTGATGTTATGGGGCGCCAACTGCGGGTCATAGATGCTCAGGTCGGGGCGGGTGCCGATCCACTTGAGGGTGATCTGGTCACCGGCAGCCATGCTGGTGTCCCACGGGATCTCGATACGGGTACTGATAAAGTCGGGATCGAGAGCACCCTGAACCGCGTCCAGCGCGACAGGCTCGGCCAGGCGTGAGGATTCGCCGACCACGGTGACAAAGGCGCCCCTGGATTTCGATTCGCTGCCGTCGGCATGCAGTACCCGGTAGTTGAACACTGCCTGGGATCTGGCCAGTTGCCGAATGTGGGTATTGGGGATCAACTGCTCGATGACTTTGGGCAGGGCTTCGATCAGCAATTGTGGTGCTTCGTATATGACGGGATCGCCATCGACCGTCGTGCCGCTCAGCTTGACCACAACCTTGTCGCCGATGACGAAGTCCGGCTTGAGAGCAACAATCTGGGCGGTGACCGCAGCACTGCCCAGTTTGTCGAGATCAAGCACATTATTCACGGCTTCCTTGACGATGAGTGCATTGAGGCGTGAATTGCCGGTATCGACCAGAATGCGGATTTCGCTGCTCCAGTCCTCGGAGCGGTTTTGTACGATGTCGTAAACCTCGAAGGCCACGGCCAGGCCCTGATCCCCGGAATCGCCGGCAGCCAGAATGGTGGCTTCGTCGACGGTCATCACAATCGGTTTTCCGACCTCGCCCGCCAGCACTTTATGCTGGATGAACTGACCGCCCCACGACAGTCTGATCTCGTCACCCTCGGTCATGTTGGGGTACGGTTCCAGCGTGGCATCCACGCCGGCCTTCGCCGCATCGGCGTCCACTCCGTCGTTGACGATATCCTGCGGCAGGCTCAGGCGCAGCTCGGAATGACCGGGGGTGTCCTCGTCCTTGTCCTCGCCGCCAGGGCGATCCAGTTTGACGAATATTTGCGTTTTGGCTGAGTCTTCGGGCGTATTGCCCAGACGAGTCAGCCGATAAAACAGAACGTGAGAGCCGGGTGACAGGCGTGCCGCATTGATGAAGGTCGTGACTCGCAGGTCGACTTCTTCGGCGTCGATGTTTTCCGTGAGTACGATGTTGTTGTCCAGCAACACCTTGACGCTATCGCCCTGGGCCATCTGTGGCCAGGGCGGGATGTAGAGCTGCAGCCCGTGCAGGGGAAAGTTATCCAGAGCCGCACCGATGTTGATCCCCCATTCGCCGCTTTCAATCGGGCCGGTTCGACCGGGGATTTCCAGCTCCACGGGGATCAGTCTGGAAAAGACACCTTGCGCCGCAGGACCGATAAACATCTCGATGCCATTGTCCAGTTTTTCGGCGGGAAGATAGGTGCTGATGCGCATGATGTTATCCAGCGCAAGGCTGACCTGAGCACCTCGGCCAGATGGGAGATCATTGGTGGGAACGAAGAACCTCAAGGGCTCGGAATTATCGGGTTCCTGAGCGCTGTCTGGCGCGCGAGTATCCATGTCAATTGACTCCGCTGGCTTTTTTCATGAAGCCATTGGGCAATACGACGGGCTTTTTGAATACTGACAGAAATGACGGGGTTTGCTGCCACTGGTCGGCTGCTCAGGCAAGGGCTGCGGTCCAGCGCATCCCATCGAGCCAGCCGCTTGAGGCAATGCACACCTCTCGGGCCTTGTGTTGACGGCCTGATCTCGCCCGATCAAATAACTTCTTCAACTGACACTTGATCGGGGAGAACGATCGTTCTACATTGAGCCCATGGAGAAGCCAATGACAGACACTCGAGAAAAAATCCTGACGACCGCCGAGCAGCTCATTTATCAGAATGGGATTCATGCGACAGGCATGGACCTTTTGGTGAAGACCTCAGGTGTCGCTCGTAAAAGTATTTATCGCTATTTCGCGACCAAGGATGACGTGGCAGCAGCGGCCTTGAATGCACGAGATGTACGCTGGATGCAGTGGTTCAGAATGGAATGCGACAAGGCGGATACTCCGCAAGATCGTATTCTGAATATGTTTACGGTGCTCAAGAGCTGGTTTGAATCAGATGGGTTTTGTGGCTGCGCATTCATCAACACAGCCGGAGAGGTTGGGGACCCCGAGAATCCCATTCGCCATATCGCAAAACTGCATAAACAAAAGTTGCTGAATTACACGCTGGAACTGACCGAACATTTGAATGTCGAGCAACCGCTTGCCCTGGCGAGACACTTGCTTATTCTGATCGAAGGCGCAATTACCATGGCGCGAGTGATGGGGGACTACAGCGCCGCCGACGACGCAAAAGAAGTTGCGAAACTGTTACTTAAAGAAGTTTGACTATAAAGGCCTGAGTTTCAAATGAATTAAAGCGAGAACGGCTTGAAAGTGGGTTTCAAGCCGGATGCGTCGCTCAATATCGAGCGGTTATCGCTTTAGCCAGATTTCAGATATTTATGGAAAGTGCGGCCATCATTGCGCAGCTGGCGAGTGATTACCGCGCTGTTATAGCACAAGGGAAACTGTGCAGCTCTTGTATCAACAGGCTTATATGTAAGGCCTGAGCGACAAAGACCTTAACTTGACTGATATATCCAATCAACCAGGAGGCACTACCATGTCCAATGCACAGACTCGCCCGCCACTTCCTCCTTTCACTCGCGAATCGGCGATTGAGAAAGTCCGACTCGCTGAAGATGGGTGGAACACGCGCGATCCCGAAAGGATCTCGCTCGCCTATACCCTGGACACTAAATGGCGTAACCGCGCCGAATTTGCTACCAACCGTGAAGAAGCCAAGGACTTCCTTACGCGCAAATGGAAGAAAGAGCTGGATTATCGCCTGATCAAAGAACTCTGGGCCTTTACCGACAACCGCATCGCCGTGCGTTATGCCTACGAGTGGCATGATGATTCGGGTAACTGGTTCCGTTCCTACGGCAACGAAAACTGGGAGTTTGAAGCAGATGGTTTGATGCACCGTCGGTTCGCCTGCATCAACGACATGCCTATCAAGGAAAGCGAGCGCAAGTTCCACTGGCCACTTGGACGCCGCCCGGATGATCATCCAGGCCTGACAGAACTCGGCTTGTAACTACCCCTGCCAGCCTGATCCTGTCCCGGAAAAGGAACAGGCTGGCGGGTGGGCGTGACGGGTTACTTCCAGCTATGCACTGGCCAGCCTGCCTTTTCGGCATGTTCGCGCAGCACGGCATCGGGGTTGACCACATTGGGGTGGTCAACCTTGAGCAGCAATGGCAAGTCATTGCGTGAGTCGGAGTAGAAACTGGCGCCTTCGAGGTTTTCACCTTCGGCGTCCAGCCAGTCCATCAGGCGGCTGATCTTGCCTTCGCGGTAGGTCAGCACGCCGACCGTTGCACCGCTGTAGACGCCATTCTGTACGTCCAGCTCGATACCCAGCACTTCATCGATACCCAGGCGTTCGGCAATCGGTTTTACAAGATGCACGCCAGACGCGGAAATCACCAGAATGCGGTCGCCCCTGGCCCGATGTTGGGCGATGCATTTGCAGGCGTCACTGTAGATGATCGGTTCGATGACATCTTCCACCCAGGGGCCGACCAGATGATCGACTTCCTCTGGCGTACGCCCGGCCATGGGCTCCAGGCTGAACGCCATATAGTCTTCCATGGCCAGCTTGCCTGCGCTGTAGGCGGCCATCAATTCGTCGTTGCGCTGCATGAACGACTGCGGATCGACCCAGCCCAGCCGGCCCATCTGCTCGCTCCATAAGCTGGCACAGTCGCCACCGATCAGGGTTTCATCGAGATCGAAAATTGCTAAAGGCATGCGTGCCTCCTTTTTTAAGCGTTTATTTCGGTGAACAGGGGGGGCGTGTAGCTGCAAGCCGCAAGTTTCAAGCTGCAAGCGGTCCGTGCTTCTCAACTTGCAGCATGAGGCTTATGGCTTGTAGCTGCCCTTAAGCCACCTCACACAATGCCGAGAGTTCTATATTCAGGGTCACGCGGCGTCCGTTGGGGTGTAGATCATCCGCGCTGCGGTTGAGTACGTCGACCAGCAATTCCACGCCACGGGCTTCGACCCGGTAACGAATCACGTTGCCCAGCAGGCTGTGGCTGAGCACTTCACCTTCCAGCGCGCCGCTCAGGCTGAGCTGGATGGCTTCGGGGCGAATGGCGACGCGGCTGTTGATCGGGCGTTGCATCAGACGCGAGGCGTCATCGGCGCTCAACAGGTTGTAGTTGCCGATGAAGCCTGCGGCGAAGACGTCCACGGGCGCGGTATAGAGCGTTTCGGCATCGCCGCTCTGGACGATACGGCCCTGGTTCATCAGGAAGATGCGGTCCGACATGGTCAGCGCTTCTTCCTGATCGTGGGTGACGAAAATCGTGGTCAGCCCCACTTCGCGCTGGATGGCGCGGATCTGTTCGCGCAGGTGTTTGCGAATCCGTGCATCGAGTGCCGACAGCGGTTCGTCGAGCAGCAGCAGGCGCGGACGGGTAACCAGCGAGCGTGCCAGGGCCACGCGCTGGCATTGTCCGCCCGACAACTGATGCGGATAGCGATTGGCGAAGTCGGTCAGCTCGACCAGTTTCAGTACCTCGGCGACCCGCTTGTGGGTGTCGTCGGCGTTGATCTTCTGGATGCGCAGGCCAAAGGCGACGTTCTGTTCCACGGTCATGTTGGGAAACAGCGCATAGCTCTGGAACACCATGCCGATGTTGCGCTTCTGCGGGGCGAGCGGCACCAGATCCTGGCCGTCGAGCAGAATGCGCCCGCTGTTTACCGAGGTCAGCCCGGCTATGCAGCGCAGCAGGGTCGACTTGCCGCAGCCGGACGGGCCGAGCAGGGTAACGAACTCACCGCGTTCGATCGTGCAGTTGATATCACTGAACACCGCTGTGCTGGCGTAGCTTTTCTGCAGGTTTTCGATACTGACAAAACTCATATCAGTCTTTGTCCTTGTTCAGTCGATTGGCGGCCCAGGTCAGCACCAGCACGAAGAGGAAATAGGAGATCACCAGCGCACTGTTGAAGTGACCGCTGCTGTTACGCATGTTGTTCAGATAGACCTGCAGGGTTTCGTAGCGGGTGCCGACCAGCAGGTTGGCGAAGACGAATTCGCCGAACAGGAAAGAGAACGACAGCAGCAACGCGACCAGCAGCCCTTTGCGCAGATTGGGCAGCACCACCATAAAGGCGGCTTGCCAGGTGCTGGCGCCCAGCAACTGGGCGGCGTCCATCAGGTCGGTGAGGTTGATCGCCTGCAGGTTGTTGCTGATGGCCCGGTACATGAACGGCAAGGCGACGGTGAAGTAGCAGCCGATCAGAATCCACGGCGTCCCGACCATGGCAAACGGCCCGGAGCCATAGAGCTGCAGCAGGCCCACTGCCGAGGCCACGGGCGGCACGGCGAAAGGCAGCAGGATCAGGATGTTCATCAGCGCATCCAGGCGCGGAAAATGGTAATGCACCACGAACAGCAGGGGCAGGATCAACACCACCGACAGGATCAGCGCGCCCACACAGACCAGCAGCGACTGGCCGAAGGCGGTGAGAAAGCGCGGATCGCTCCACAGTGCGATGTACCACTTGAAGGTCAGGCCGCTGGGCAGAATGCTTGCCGACCAACTGGTGGACAGCGAATACAGCAGCGTACCGGCCAATGGTAGCAACAGGATAAAGAACAGCAGATAGACCACGAACCGGTGGTAAAGCCCGGCTGGGCCTCTTTCAGCGCGAGACATGGTAGCTCCTCTTCAGCAACCACTGATGGACGACGGTCACCAGCGTCATCAGGCCGACCAGAATCATCGCCAGGGCACTGGCCATGTTTGGATCGAGGCTGATATCACCGGCGACCATGGCTGCGATGCGGATCGGCAGCACGTTGAAGTTGCCGGTGGTCAAGGCATACACGGTGGCGTAGGCGCCCAGGGCATTGGCCAGCAGGATCACGAAGGTACCCAGCAGGGCAGGGGTCAGCACCGGCAGGCCGATGTAGCGCCAGTACTGGAAGCTGCTGGCGCCGAGCAGCGCCGACGACTCGCGCCAGTCTTCGCGCAGGGCGTCGAACGCCGGGTAGAGCAGCAGCACGCCCAGCGGGATCTGGAAATAGGTGTAGAGAATGATCAGCCCGGTTTTCGAGTACAGGTTGAAGTCTTCGATGATCCCGGCCTGCTTGAGCATCAGCGTCACGGCACCGTTGAAGCCGAGCAGAATGATGAAGGCGAAGGCCAGTGGCACGCCGGAGAAGTTACTGGTCATGTTGGCGAAGGAATTGACGAAGTCCCGCAGCCGCGAATCCACGTTGCGCAGTGAATAACTTCCCAGTACCGCGATCACGATGCCGAACAGGCTGGACCAGAAACTGATCTCCAGGCTGAACTGCATGGCCTGGCGATAGAACCGGGAACCGAAGGCATTGACGAAGTTTTCAATGCCCCAGCCGGCCTCGGAGTGCAGGCTGTTGATCGCCACCCAGGCCAGCGGTGCAATCTGGAACACAATGAAGAACAGGGCGAACGGCAACAGGCATAGCAGGCTGAGCCATTTGCCGCGATTGTTGGTGCTCAATTGAGAATCTCCCGACATACCGGTTTGTCGTGGGGTACGCCGAGCAGTTCGCAGACAATGCCGCACAGCTCGGTTTGTTTGGGGGTTGCCTGGGCATTCAGGCTGAACGCATCGCCCAGCACGAACAGCGGTACTTCACGTTCTTCGGGCAACAGACCGTTATGCGAGCGATCATTGTTCATGCCGTGATCGGCGGTGATCAGCACCTGATAACCGGCGTCGAGCCAGCGTTGCAGGTAATCGGCAATCAGGATGTCGGCGCTGCGTGCGCTGTTACGGTACTGCGGGCTGTCGAGGCCGTGCCTGTGCCCGGCGTCGTCGATATTCATGGGGTGGATCAACAGCAGATTCGGCGCATGCCTGACCCGCAGGCTTTCGGCGTCGGCAAACAGATGCGAATCGGGGTAATGGTCGGCGTAGTAGAAGTGCCCGTGCTGGATCGGCAGTGCCGGATCGTCGGTATGACGGTCGCGTGCCGCGTCGAACGGCGTACGGTTATACAACTCGCTGACCCAGTGATAGGCCGCCGCGGCGGTGCGGAGCCCGGCGTCGGTGGCGTAATGGAACATGCTGCGCTGGCTGGACAGGCGTGAAACCTGGTTGTGCACGATGCCGCTTTCGATGGGCGTAACCCCGGTCAGAATGCATTCGTACAAGGGGCGTGACAGTGCTGGCAGCTCGCACTCAAGCTTGTAGAGCGCGGCGCGGCCGGCGGCGTGGTAAGCCTGGAGATGGCCCATCGCATGCCTGGCTACCTGATAATTGAGGCCGTCGAGCACGATGAGGATGACGTTGTGTTTCATGAGCCAGTCGCTCCAACAGCAGTCGATACAAGGGTGTGACCGGAGAGAGGGGCGAGCAGACGTGCTGGCTCGCCCCGGGTTTTGCTGCGGATCAGTTCATTTCGACGATGACTTGCTCGTTCCACATTTGCGGAAGCTTCTTGGAAGTAGCTTCCCACGCCGCCGCGCTCTTGATTGGCGTCACGCCTTTGTATTGCTCGTTTGGCAGCAACTTGGCCTGGACCTCGGCAGGCAGGGTGAGATGCTCGGCACGAATCGGCCGGGCATTGCCTTTTGCCAGGTTGATCTGGCCTGCATCGCTGAAGATGTATTCACGTGTCAGCTTGGCTGCGTTCGGATGCTTGGCGTATTTGTTGATGATGGTGGTGTAGCCGGAAATCACCGAGCCATCGGACGGGATCAGCACCACGTAATCGTCGGGGTTGCTCATCTTGGCCTTGTAGCTCAGGCCGTTGAAATCCCAGACGATGCCGACTTCGACTTCACCCTTTTCCATGCTCTGGATATTCGGGTTGTTGAGTGCCAGGCGTTTCTGTTTGGCCAGTTCGGTGAACAGTTGCAGGCCAGGGGCTACGTTGGTCTCGTCGCCTTTCATGGCAATGGAAGCGGCCAGCACGCCGTTGGCGGCCTGGGCTGCAGTGCTCACGTCACCGATGGTGACCTTGTATTTACCGCTCTTGAGGTCGGACCATTTGGTCGGTACTTCAGAGTCGTGCAGCAGCTTCTTGTTGACGATGAAGGCGATGGTGCCGGTGTAGGCCAGCGCCCAGTGACCTTCCTTGTCCTTGGCCCAGTCCGGGACCTGTTCCCAGGTGCTTGGCTTGTAAGGCTGGGTGACGCCCTTGGCGACGGCGATCGGGCCGAAGGCTGCACCCACATCGCCGATGTCGGCGCTGGCGTTGTCTTTTTCCGCATCGAACTTGGCCACTTCCTGAGCGGAGCTCATGTCGGTGTCCATGTGCTTGAGGCCATATTTGCTTTCGAGGTCGGCCCAGGTGTCTTTCCAGTTTGCCCAGTCATCCGGCATGCCGACGCTATTGACCGCGCCTTCGGTTCTGGCTGCCGCTTCCAGCGTTTTGAGGTCAGTGTCCGCTGCCATGGCCGAGGTGCTCAGAGCGATGGCGGAACCGAGGAGTGAAGCCAACAATAGGTGTTTCATTCAAATCTCCTTTTGCACTTCCTTGCGGAAGCGTTCGTTGCGGATGGTTGGTCTAGATCAGCAATACCTGAGCCAAGTTAGGCTTTTTGCATGACATTTTTGTGTCGAGAGTTGTTTTCTGTTCTATGGTCGAGGCATGCGGGCAGCGCTGTGAGCTAAGCGTAGACCATCTGAAATGGCCTGTTTCCACTGGGTTTTGCCGACGCTCAAATGGCCACTGGCATGGATCGTGAAGCGATTTGTCACAGGATGGTCATAAATTCGACCTAGGCTTGAAAACACTTTCACGGGGGACTCCGGATCCTGGAGTGTGCCCCTTAATGGAGCTGGTCTAGTCCAGACAGGTAACTCAATGCGCGAAGATGTGCCACGAGCGGTAACTACTATTTGCAACGCCTTGCAGGAGCAGATCGAGCACGGTTTGTTACCGTCCGGTAGCAAACTGCCTGCCGAACGCAAGCTCAGTGAGGTGTTTGCTACCACCCGTATCACCTTGCGCGAAGCCCTGGTGCAACTGGAAGCCCAGGGGTTGATCTATCGCGAGGAACGGCGTGGCTGGTTTGTCTCGCCGCCGCGGCTGGCCTATGACCTGATCCGCCGCAGCCATTTTCATGCGATGGTCCAGGCCCAGGGGCGTGTGGCCGAAACCCAGGTTATTTCCGCGCGACTCCAGCCGGCGTCGGCAAGGATCTGCGCAAAACTGCAGTTGCCGGCGCTGTCCAGCGTGATCCAGATCTGCCGTGCGCGGCGCATCGATCAGCGTCTGGTGCTGTATGTCGAGCATTACCTGAACCCGGAATTCTTTCCCGGCATTCTGGACAGCGACTTCAGTCAGTCGCTCACCGAGTTGTATGCCAGCCGCTATGACCTTTTCTATGGCAAGGTGCAGTTCGAGATCGTACCCACGGCGCTGCATGCCGATGCCTGCGCAGCACTCAAGGTTTCGGTCGGAAGTCCGGGCCTGTGCATTGCCAGGGTCAACTATGATCAACGCGGACGCCTGATCGACTGTGACCTGGAATACTGGCGACACGATGCGATTCATATCAGTGCAGTGGCCGGTGACTTTCTGGCAGAGCTGCCGGTTATCGACGCTGCCCAAGACAGTGTTTCGCCTCCCGGCCAGACCGGGCCTGAAAGCGAAACACTATTGAAGCGAATATAATTTGTATCAAGGGTCGAGCAGGGTATTACCGATTATGGAACAACATCAACTTCCAGCGCATCGGAAACCCTGTCGCAATCATCAGTACTTCCTCTGACGTGATACCAGACTCTCAGTTTTTCCCAACCACTGTAAACAGCGTCGCCGGAAATCCTGAGCGTTATCGGCCTGTCGATTTGCTCCACGACATGAATGGCCGGGAAAGTTACTTCCGGGGCTGGCGGTGTGCCTTCCCAGGGTGCAAAGATCAAGTCTCCGACTTTTATACCCTGATACAAAGGCACACGAACCTCAACGCCGCCACGAATATCCGCATGGCTCAGCGCGCCATCAGCATTCAGTTGTGGCAGTTCGGGAGCGGGCAAACCTTGTTTGTTATCGGTGTTCATGATTAATTTCCTTATTTGATTTATTAGCTGTTTTCCTGATCGGCTATAAATGTTGCGCACAGGTTATAACCGAGACCTCAATACCTTGTGGTTCAGATGGGGATCGGGTTTGTATATCATCTGGCACGGTGATTACTTGAGGTTTAATGTGAGCTAATAGAGTTTTGTTAGTTGCTGTCAACTGTTTTTATCGCTGACAGATGCCTGAATGTTTCAAGCGCGAGGTTTGAAACATACGGTAGGAAATGAACTGGCTGGGGTTCAGGTCAGTCTTTCGAGAATCTTGAAACCGACCGTGCCGATCACGAAGACCATGCCGACCCAGATCACGAACACCCCGACGCCTCGATCCCGAAAATTGAACCCGATGCTGAGCAACAGCATCCCGATCACAGTAATCATCAGCATTGAATGGAAAGGATCCATGGCCCTGTACCTCAACTGACTCGGTACTCCTGAGTCTAGATGGGTTTGGCAGTGGCGTTTTGATGTGGATGGCGCTGTAGCAGGCAAGCCTCTGTGGGAGGAGGCTTGCCCGCGACCGGGCACGAAACGAAGGGTTACGGCAATTCGTGACTGGCGTAGAACGCGCTGAGTACTTTCACCAGATGCGCCAGGTCATGGCTGCCAGCCAGCTCGCGGATCGAGTGCATGGCAAAGGTCGGCAGGCCGATATCCACGGTACGAACGCCCAGATGGCTGGCGGTAATCGGGCCGATGGTCGAACCGCAAGCCATGTCGCTGCGCACCACGAAGCTTTGCACCGGCACTTCTTCGGCCATGCACAAGTGGCGGAAGAAACCGCCGGTTTCGCTGTTGGTGGCGTAGCGCTGGTTGCTGTTGACCTTGATAACCGGGCCGGCATTGAGTTTCGGGCCGTGGTTGGCATCGTGCTTTTCGGCGTAGTTGGGGTGTACACCATGGGCGTTATCGGCAGAGATCAGCAGCGATTTCTGGATAGTCCGCACATAGTCTTCGCCATCCGGCAGCAGGCGCTGGATGATCTGTTCCAGCATCGCGCCGTCTGCGCCGCAGGTCGACGAGGAGCCGACTTCTTCGTGATCGGTACACACCAGCAGGGCGGTCTCGTCAGTGTTGCTGTTGAGCAGCGCCTGCAGGCCGGCGAAGCATGACAACAGGTTATCCAGGCGAGCCCCGGCGATGAAGTCGCCATTGAGGCCGACCACTGCCGCGCTCTGGGTGTCGTAGAAACTCAACTCGTAATCGAGCACCACATCGGCGTTCAGATCATGCTCGCGAGCCAGTTGCTCGGTGAGCAGGGCGCGGAAGTCGGCACGTTCGTCACCGGCCACCTGGGCGAGGATCGGCGGCAGCTCGTTCTGGGCATTGATCGCCCAGCCTTCATTGGCGGTGCGATTGAGGTGGATGGCCAGGTTGGGAATGACGGCAATCGGCAGTTTGAAATCGATCAACTGACTTTCGACCTTGCCGTCACGACGGAAGGTGACGCGCCCGGCCAGCGACAGGTCGCGGTCAAACCAGGGAGCCAGCAGTGCGCCGCCGTAGACTTCCACGCCCAGTTGCCAGAAACCCTGACGCTGCAGTTCCGGCTGCGGCTTGACCCGCAGGCATGGGCTGTCGGTATGGGCGCCGACCATGCGGATACCACCGATCAACGGCGAATGGCGACCCATTCTGAAGGCCACGATGGAAGAGTCATTGCGGGTGACGTAATAACGCCCACCGGTTTCGACAGCCCAGGTTTCGCGCTCGTCCAGACGCTGGAAGCCTGCTGCTTCGAGGTGGTTCACAAGGGTTGCAGTGGCATGGAACGGGGTGGGGGAGGCCTTGAGAAAGTCGATCAGGCCTTTGTTCAGCTCTTCGCGCATAGGTAGCTCCAGACAGCAGTGGCGCGAGTTTACCGTATTGGTTGGCGTCGTGCTTTTTCGCGAATGAATGGAACGATCTGCAGGAACACATTTATTCGCGAATGAAGCATTTCGCGAATAAATTCGCTCCTTGCAGGCGGATCTGGCCGGCGCGAGCAATCAGAACGGCGCTGGGCACTCGAACTTCAGGCGTTCGCCGCTGACCGGGTGGGTGAAGCTCAGCATGCTGGCATGCAGGCACAGGCGCGGATAAGCCGCCAATGCCTCGGGATGGGCGTACAGGCCATCGCCCAGCAGCGGATGCCCGATGGACAGCATATGCACCCGCAACTGGTGTGAGCGGCCGGTAATCGGGGTTAGCTCCACGCGGCAATGGCTGTCGTAACGCTCGATGATCTTCCAGAAGGTCAGCGCGTGCTTGCCTGCCTCGTGGTCGACCACGTGCCGCGGCTTGGTCGGCGGGTCGTAGCGCAGTGGCAGATCGATGCTGCCGCTGTCCAGCGCTGGCTGGCCCCAGCACAAGGCGGTATAGGCCTTTTCGGTTTCACGGTCGTGAAACTGGCGAGACAGTTCGCGATGGGTATCGGCATCGCGGGCAAGCAGGATGATGCCGGAAGTTTCCCAGTCCAGCCGATGCACGATTCGGGCTTCGGGATAGCCGTTTTCCTGCAGGCGGGTAATCAGGCAGTCCTTGTTGTCGTCGGCGCGACCCGGAACGGAAAGCAGCAAGGTAGGTTTATCGATGACCAGGACGGCGGCGTCCTGATAAATGATGCGGATGTTCGACAACGGCATGCAACGGCCTCGAAACGCTATAAACGCCAACGGCGACATGGGCGACACTCTGTCAGGAGTGCCACCCATGTCGCCGTGGACAACCGCCGGATCAGCGATCTGGCAGGGTGATGTTGAGTTCCAGTATCGAACAGCTGCCCTGGTTTTCCAGAGCGACCTGTACCTGATCGGACTCGATATTGACGTATTTACGGATCACTTCCACCAGCTCTTTCTGCAAGGCAGGAAGATAGTCGGGCGTCGGTGTGCTGCGCTGGCCGCGTTCGTGCGCCACGATGATCTGTAGACGCTCTTTCGCTACCGAGGCCGTGCTTTCTTTTTTGCGGTCACGAAAGAAGTCAAAAATATTCATTTAGCGGCCTCCAAAAAGACGCTCGAACCATCCTTTCTTCTGCACATCGACGAAACGATGAGCAACTTCCTTGCCCAGCAGACGATCGACGGCATCGCTGTACGCCTGACCGGCGTCGCTCTGGTCGTCGAGAATGACCGGGATACCCTGGTTGGAAGCCTTCAAGACAGCCTGGGATTCTGGAATGACGCCCAGCAGGCGGATCGAGAGGATTTCTTCGACGTCTTCGACGCCGAGCATTTCACCCTTGGTGACACGCTCCGGATTGTAGCGGGTCAGCAGCAAGTGTTCCCGGATCGGGTCTTCGTTGCGCTCTGCACGGCGAGACTTGCTGGCCAGCAGGCCGAGCATGCGGTCCGAGTCACGTACCGAGGAGACTTCCGGGTTGGTCACGACAATCGCTTCGTCAGCGAAATACATGGCCAGGTGGGCACCTTTTTCGATACCGGCCGGGGAGTCGCAGATCACGAATTCGAAGTTTTCCTTGAGCTCGTCGAGGATCTTCTCGACGCCTTCGACGGTCAGGGCATCCTTGTCGCGGGTCTGGCTTGCAGCAAGCACGTAGAGGTTTTCCAGGCGCTTGTCTTTGATCAGGGCTTGAGTAAGTGTCGCTTCGCCGTTCACAACGTTGACGAAGTCGTACACTACGCGGCGCTCGCAACCCATGATCAGGTCCAGGTTACGCAGGCCGACGTCGAAGTCGACGATCACTGTTTTATGACCACGCAAAGCGAGGCCTGTGCCGATGGCGGCGCTGGTGGTGGTCTTGCCCACACCACCCTTGCCGGATGTAACCACGAGAATCTTGGCCAAGGTGTATCACCCCTAGAGGAAAAGGACAGTTAGTCCCTGAAGAGCATCCCTTGACGCGACGTTAATCGAAGAATGATGAAAATCACGGATGCACGGTCTGTAAAGATAGCTCCATGCTACTGCTTTCAGTTCATGCAACAGTCGAGAAACTATGTTTCTCAGGATTTCCTACAACCTTTGCTACGTTTTCGCGACGAATCAGAGATGCTTTGAAAATTGCGGCAGTATCCGTTAAAGACGAATGATGTTCAACACGTCGCCGGACAGGCTGACTTGTACCGGAGCGCCCCAGAGAGGGTCCCTGCGCAAGTCTTCGGAAACCTTGTATTGCCCGGCGATCGAAATCAGCTCGGCGCCCAGTTGTTGGCAAAAAATCCGTGCCTTGGTGTCGCCCTTGATGCCTGCCAGTGCCCTGCCGCGCATTGGGCCGTAAACATGGATGTTGCCATCGGCCAGAAGTTCCGCACCGGGGCTCACTGGAGCCACGACTACCAGATCGCCACCCTGGGCATAAATCTGTTGTCCGCCGCGTACTGGCGCGGTTATGACGCGGGTTGGCTTGATGGCAGGCTCGGGCGGTTTCTCGGGAATCTTTTTCGGCGCTTCTGCCTCGACCGGCTCCAGCACCCGCTCACGGGCACCGGAAGGCGGCAGCACCGGGAGGTCGACGGCGATGGCGGCGGCGATGTCTTCGATGCGATTGGCGCGGATTGCCAGGGTACGCAGGCCATGCTGCCGGCAGACCCGCATCAGGCCGGGAAGATCCACGTTGCCTTCATTGGGCGCCAGTTTGTCCAGGGCCAGGATCAGCGGCGTATTGCTGAAGAAATTTGGCGCCTGGGCAACCTTGGCCGCCAGTTGACGGTCGAGCGCATCAAGGTTGTTGCGTGCCAGCTCCATGACGGTGATGGCAAGCATGCTGCCTTTGAGCTGAAACACGGGGTCCGGGTTTTGCGATTCGATCTGGCTCATGGTCGGGATACACAACAGCTTGTCGCTAAAAGTGCCGAGACTTATAACGAGAACGCCCGCGAGCCGCAAGCCGGGTCGAACCGATGTAGAATGCGCAGCCTTTGTCCTGACGGAAGCTTAAATGGATCGCCCGCGTTTTAAAGCCAGTTTTCTACACCCCCGTTTCTGGCCCTTGTGGCTGGGGTTGGGGCTTTTGTGGCTGATTGTCCAGTTGCCGTTTCGGGTGCTGCTGGTCATCGGTCGCCTGTTGGGCGCGGCGATGTACTGCGTGGCCACTGATCGAAAATATATTGCCTCGCGCAACCTTGAACTGTGTTTTCCGCATTTATCCAGGGCCGAGCGCAAGAAGTTGCTCAAGGAAAACTTCGCATCGACCGGCATTGCCTTCTTCGAGATGGCCATGAGCTGGTGGTGGTCCAGGCGGCGCCTGGCCAGGCTTGCGCACATTGAAGGGCTGGAGCATTTGCAGCGCGCCCAGCAGCAGGGCGAAGGGGTAATTCTCATGGCCCTGCATTTCACCACCCTTGAAGTCGGCGCAGCCTTGCTCGGCCAGCAACACACCATCGACGGCATGTACCGCGAGCACAAGAACCCGTTGTTCGACTTCGTCCAGCGCCGTGGCCGCGAGCGGCACAACCTCGACTCCCTGGCCGTGGAGCGCGAAGACGTGCGCGGCATGCTCAAGCTGCTGCGTGCCGGCCGTGCCATCTGGTACGCACCGGATCAGGACTACGGCGCCAAACAGAGCGTGTTCGTGCCGCTGTTCGGCATTCAGGCGGCAACCGTGACCGCGACCAGCAAGTTTGCCAAGCTGGGCCGGGCGCAGGTCGTGCCTTTTACCCAGCAGCGTCTGGCGGACGGCAGCGGCTACAAGCTGGTGATCCATCCGCCACTGCAGGATTTCCCTGGCCAGAGCGATGAAGAGGACTGCCTGCGCATCAATCAGTGGATTGAAATTGCCATCACAGAATGTCCGGAGCAATATCTGTGGGCGCATCGACGTTTTAAAAGTCGACCGGAGGGTGAACCGAAGCTATACAAAAAGCATAAATAACAAGAAATGGTTGTTCACTGAGGTCCGTTGTAGATGCCAGAACGCGCAGTAGTGACAAATGCAGTGAACGAAAAAGAGTCGGTTACCGGGTTGATACTGTCAGGAGGCGGCGCCCGCGCTGCCTATCAGGTCGGTGTACTGGCGGGGATTGCCGATCTTCTGCCCGCAGGGGCGGCCAACCCTTTTCCGGTGATTGTCGGCACCTCGGCGGGGGCGATCAATGCGGTGAAACTGGCTAGTGGCGCGCTGCACTTTCGCATCGCCATCCGCCAGTTGACCGAGTTCTGGCAGGGCTTTCGCAGCCATCAGGTGCTGCGCAGCGACTGGCCCGGCGTGATTCGTCAGGCAGGGCGCTTTTTCGGGCGCAGCCTGACCGGGCTGGGCCGCGACATTCCTGTTGCCTTGCTCAACAGTTCTCCCTTGCGTGACCTGCTCAGTGAGCGGCTGGACCTGTCGGGCATCGATGCGGCCATCAACGGTGAGCATTTGCGCGCCGTGGCAGTTACCGCGTTTGGTTACGAGTCCGGGCAGGCGGTGACTTTCTATCAGGGCGGCGGCACCATCGAGCCCTGGTTGCGTCATCGGCGTATTGGTCTGCCGACGCAATTGACCGTGGATCATCTGCTGGCCAGCTCGGCTATTCCCCTGCTGTTCGAGCCGGTCAAGATCGAGCATGAGTACTTTGGCGATGGCGCGGTCCGGCAGTCGGCCCCGATCAGCCCAGCGCTGCACCTGGGCGCCAATCGAGTGCTGGTGGTGGGCGTCAGCGGCAACCCGCGCGGCGTGCAGCCCAACAAGCAGATACATCGGGCGACCAGTGGCATTCAGCCGAGTCTGGCGCAGATCAGCGGCCATATGCTCAACAGCACCTTCATCGACAACCTGGAAAGCGATATCGAACTGCTGGAGCGCCTGAACCTGATGAGTTCATTGCTGGCCGACGAGCAGGCCAGGCGCCAGCCCGGCATGTCGCCAGTAGAAGTCCTGGTGATTTCCCCGAGCCAGCCTCTGGACGAAATCGCTGCCCGTCACCGTCACGAACTACCACCGGCCCTGCGCACCTTCCTGCGCGGCCCCGGAGCCACCAAGACCAGCGGTGCCAGCGTATTGAGCTATCTGCTGTTCGAGGCCGGTTATTGCAGCGAGCTGATTGACCTGGGCCGTCGCGATGCCATGGCCCAGAAGGAAGAGTTGAAAAGATTTCTGCGCCTGTCGTAGCGGCGAATTCATTCGCGAAGGGTGCTCTGGAACACCGGTTTCGCGGATAAATCCGCTCCCACACCGTCTGCACTGCGCGCACTGTCAGGCGGTCAAACGATCATCCCTGAAATCCCGCAAGGCCTGTTCGATCTCTTCGCGGGTATTCATCACGAATGGCCCGTATTGCACCACCGGCTCACGCAACGGTTTGCCGGCAATCAGCAACACCCTGGCACCGCTGGCACTGTTGATCTGCAACTCTCCCTCATCGGCCAGACGCACCAGGCGGCTGGCGCCCACCGCTTGTGCGCAGCCTTCGACTTCCAGCGAGCCTTCATACACATACAACAACACCCGATGCCCTTGAGGAATACGCGGACGGATACTGCTGCCAGCGGGCAAATGAAAGTCGAAATACAACGGCTCGGTATCCGGACGTTGCACAGCGCCAACCTGCCGAACCTGGCCATCGTCGAACTCACCGGCAATCACCACCACCTCCACACCGGCTGCGGTGGTCAGGCGCGGAATGTTCTGCGGCTGGATGTCCTGATAGCTGGCGTCCAGCAACTTGTTCTTGCCCGGCAGGTTCAGCCAGAGCTGGAAACCGCGCATCACACCTTGTTCCTGCTCCGGCATCTCGCTGTGAATGATGCCGCGCGCCGCAGTCATCCACTGCACGCCGCCGCTCTGTAGCAGGCCGACATTGCCCATGTGGTCTTCATGACGCATGCGGCCTTCGAGCATGTAGGTCACGGTTTCAAAGCCGCGATGCGGGTGTGGTGGGAACCCGGCAATGTACTCATCCGGATTGTCCGAACCGAACTCGTCCAGCATCAGGAACGGGTCGAACTGCTCGACACCCTGACCACCGAACACCCGTGTCAGGCTTACACCTGCACCGTCCGAAGTCGGTTGGCCAGCTTGTATCGACAGCACTTTGCGAAACTGGGTCATGAAAAGGGCACTCCGCATCAGGTGACAATGGAGCTCATGGTATGCCTGTTGGGTCGATGGATGGGTTTGAATTTCGCCGTCTATTTATCGACTTGATTGATGTTTTTGTATCTGCTCCTTTAAAGCTTTGTAACGAACCGCCGACAACGCCGCATGACTCTGACTTGCCAGGCAATCGGAGTGCGACAAGCATCCATGATGGAATGCACGCCGGGCAGGGCGGCTGCTGCTGAAGCAAATCGACGGATCACAGATTTTGAATCGGAATTTTCAGAAAACGTTATTGGCAGTGATCGTAGGTGCCTGTGCTTGTCAGGCTTTTGCGCTGGATTACGACGTCAGTCAGGGACGTAATGCGCTGAACAATCAGACCTTGAGTGGCGGGGTCAACCTGATCGGTCAGGTTTCGCTGCAATCGTCCACGAATGAAAGCGTCTTTCAGTTCAGGCGCTCTGCACTGAGCGGTTCGTTTATCAACAACGCGGACATTACCCTCGATACGGGTGGTTTTGTTGTCAGAGCGCTGGAGTTCGGCGCAATGTTCGATCCTGTCACCGCTGGAATCAATAACGGTCCTGGTGGCGGCGGTTCGATTGACGGTGATCTGCGTAACGAGGGTTCTATCACGCTCCAGCGAGCCGATAGGGGCAGTGGCATCGATATCAGTAACATCAGTGTCACAGGTTCTATTGTCAATGCTGGCAAGGTTCTGGTCGTTGAAGACAGCGCATCAAGCCTGTTCAGGGGAGCAGAAGGCATTTACCTGCATGGCACACAAATCGCCGGTGACTTTATCAACTCCGGCTCCATTGAAGTGCACAGTGAATATGCTGTTGGCCTGATCTTTGATTGGCATGGTTCTGCAATGTTGAGCGTGGGAGGGAAACTGCTTAACTCGGGTTCCATCCTGGCCGTGGGTGACAACTCCATTGGCCTGGATATGGAGGCCCCATCAATGCCGCTGCACATCGAGAACAGCGGTTCGATCATTGCTCGTGGTAATGCTTCCGAAGGCCTCGCTTTGTGGGATGGCACGCTCGATGTTCTTAACAACAGCGGTCGTATCAGCGCCTCCGGGGACAATGATGCACACGCCATCATGGTTCAAGGTGTCGATTTCACAACCACCAATGCTTCCGGCTCAAGGGGCATCGTAAACACCGGCACCATTACCTCCCAAGGGGATGCGATTGTGGTGACGAGAGATGCATTGCCCATCGGTTTTGAAATCAATCAGAAAGCAGGACTGATCGCCAGTGATTCCGGTGCAGCTATTCGTGGTCGTAACCTGGCCACGTTGAACTGGAGCGGCGGCGAGATCCGTGGCGACCTGCTTAGAATGGCTGCGGTGAATGTACAGGGCCAGGCTGCTTTCAAAGGTTCGACCATCGACAGCAATGTGTTTGTCCAGCCGGGTGGTTCGCTGAATCTTGATCGTGCCGGCAGCGCCATTACAGGTAATCTGCAACTTGCGAACCAGGGCGCACTGGATATGCGGTTGTCCGATAGCACCGTCAATACCACGCCTTATCTGAAGGTTACAGGGGCTGCGAGCTTTGCTTCGGGATCGCGTATCACTCTGAGTGCCAATCCTGGTGATTTCAATCCGACCGCCGAGGGCCGGACCTACGCCTTGCTGTCCGCTGCCAGTGTGCAGAACAACGGTTTGAGCGTAAGCAGCGCTTCCGCCTTGCTCGATGTGGCCAGCTACAGCGTCGGTGCCGATTCGGTTGCTGCGGTTGTCAGGCTCAAGCCAGACCAGCAAGTGGGTCAGGAGCTGGGCAGCCTTGGGGGCGATCAGCGCACGCAGGATCTGGTCAACAGCCTCAAGAACAACGTATTGGGCCAGCTCGATAGCAATGACCGGATCTACCAGTCGTTTGCCAACGCGACCCCTCAGGAACTGGCGAGCATTGGCAAGCAGCTATCGCCGGATGTCAGCCGTGGCGGCGTAGACGCTGCTCTCGCCGGACAGGGAGCAACTCGCTCAGTCATCGACAACCGCATGAGCGGATTGCGCAGTGGCCTTTCTTCGGGGGATGAATCATCCAATGCCGGAGTCTGGATGCAGGCGTTGAACAGCAATATGGATCAGGACAGCCGTGGCGGTGTGGAAGGCTACTCGGCCAATGCCAGTGGTGTGGCGGTGGGCATCGATGGCCGATCTGACTCTGGTACGACGCTGGGTCTGGCTTATTCCTACATGAATGCCAACTCGACATCCGACATCGGTTACAAGACCGATGTGCAAGGCAGCGCACTGTCGCTATATGGCAACTGGGAACAAGGCCACTGGTTCACCCAAGGCAGTGTTTCCTACGGGCGCAATGACAACGACAGCCGCCGTTATGTGGCTGGCACCCTGGCCAAGGGCAGTTTTGACAGTGATGTGTTCAGCATCAATACCCTGGCGGGCTATAGCTATCGATTCAGCGACCAGTTGCTGCTCGAACCTCGTGCTGCCGTGCGTTATTCCAACGTGCAAGTCGACGGTTATAGCGAGCGTGGTTCGTCTGCCGCCCTGCGCAACGCTGACCAGCGTTTTGAAACCGGCGAGATCGGTGCCGGTCTGCGTGTTGCCAGTGAGGCTCCTTTGCTAGGCGGTACGCTCTCGCCTGAGTTCACCGTGATGGCATATCACGACCTGATTGGCGACCGTATCAATCAGACCTCGGCCTTTGTTCAGGGTGGTTCAAGCTTTGTGGTCACCGGAGCAAAAGCGGCGCGTGATACCTACGAAAGTTCTATTGGCGTGAATTATGCCATCGGCGCACTGGACCTTGGCACAAGCTACACCTATCAGGGCCGCTCGGGGTATGACGCCGAAACCGTAATGCTCAAGGCTCGCTACGCGTTCTGAGATTGAAGGCCACATGTAGAAAAGGGCGACCACAAGTCGCCCTTTTTCTGTGCCAGTCGATCTCACTGGCACTTGATCGGGCGCGCCAGCATTTGCCCGTCAATAGCTTCCACAAGTGTTGCATGGGTCGCGGGCAGGCGGACGATCTCAGTGCAATCAGGCTGTGTGCGGCTGAGAAAATCGCTCAGCAGGCTTGCTGGCACGACAGTATCCGACATCCCTATGAAGTGCCGTTGTGCAATGTGCTTGAGTCGCAGGCTTTCAGCGAGTGGGTCCAGCGATCCCTGCAAGGGCGAGAGTCTCTGCAACCTGGCCCAGGCGTGAGGATCGACATTGCCTGCAATGGTCTGGATCTGCGAAATGTCATCTCGTTCTTCGGCGAGCAATAACGCGACCGCCGCCCCTCCTGAATAACCGATCAATTCGATGGTCGATGCCTGGTAGCGGGCTTTCAGGCTGTCGATCACCGCGTTGACTGACTCAATGACCTGACGGCTGAATCTTGCATCCGTCCATACCGCGCTGACACACCCCGGGGATGTCACGAACTGGCATGGCCTGGCCACATAGACACCAGCGTGATTCGCGTCCAGGGCCAATCTGGCCATGTTCCGTTGGCGAGGCGAAGGGTCAAGGCTGGGCTGGCTGCCGGTTGCCCAGGCTCGACCGTCGCCTTCAATGAAAATGCTCAGTCGTTCGTGTCTGGGCAGCGTTCGGGGCGTCACGATTTGCAACGAGAAGCTGCTGGTTTCAACCACGCGGGCTTCTGCGTCCTGGCTCTTCGCCCAAGAGTAGAGCTGTTCCTGCTGGCTGGCGCAGCCTGACAAGGCCAAAGCGGTTAGCAGAGCGATGAGCCGGATTAAATACTGCATGAGCTTTCAAGGCTGAGAAAAAGGAAGCGATCGTGCACCTGAACCGAGACGAAGTCGAGGTGGTCGAGTGTCGGTATGGAGCAGGACGCAAATGAAAACGGCCAACCCGATCACTCCGGTTGGCCGTTTTCTCTTACCCGTCCGACTTACTCGGCAATCTGCAACTTGCGCGACTCGGTGTAGACGTAACGCACTTTTTCGTACTCGAACGGCGAGTTCAGCTGTCCATAGCGGAAGCTGGTGACATAGCGACGGTCGATGGCGCGTAGCAGGGTGATTTCCGGGTGGTCGCTGCTGACTTCGGCGACGTTCAGGAAGTTGATCTGGGTTTCGGCGGCATAGTCGAATACCAGGCCACCGGTATCGCGCAGGTTCGAGGGGCCGAACAGCGGCAGCACCAGATACGGACCTGACGGTACGCCGTAGAAGCCCAGAGTCTGGCCGAAGTCTTCGGTCTGGCGCGGCAGGCCCATCATGGTTGCCGGGTCCCACAGACCGGCGATGCCGATGGTGGTATTGAGCAGCAGGCGGCCAGTGGTTTCCATGGAGCGCTGGCCCTTGAACTGCAGCAGGCTGTTGACCAGATTGGAGACATCACCCAGGTTGCTGAAGAAGTTGCTCACACCGCTGCGCACGAAGCCCGGGGTGATGTAGCGGTAGCCGTTGACCGTTGGCAGGAACACCCACTCATCGAAGCGGTAGTTGAAGTGGTAGACCCGACGGTTCCAGGACTCCAGCGGGTCGTAGACTTCCAGGGCGTTGATGGAGGCGCGCTCGAACTCGCGCTGGTCCAGACCCGGGTTGAACTGCAGGGATTTCAACGGCTGGGTGAAGCCGTCGGCATCGAGCTGGCGCTCCACGGTGGCTGGATGCTGAGCCTTGTTGCTGTCCGCGTCAGCGGCCTGGGCAGTTCCGGCACACAGCATGGCGGCAAGGAGTAAAAGACGTTTAGCCACGGAAGAACTCCAGCATGGCGTCACTGTTGACGCGGTAATTGATGTTGCCGCAATGGCCGCCGTATGGGTAAACGGTCAGGCGATCACCGAAAGTCTTGCGCAGGAAGCCCAGGTCACCCGAGCCCAGAATCACGTCGTCGGCGTTGTGCATGACCGAAATCTTGGTGCTGCTGTGCAGGTAATCCTTGAGTGCATACAGGCTGACCTGATCCACGAGCTGCAACAGGCTGCCACCATCGGTGCGGGCACGCCACATCGGGATGACCTGTTCGGTCAGGTAGCAGTCGAAGTCGCATTGCATGGCGCGCTTGAGGAACGGCGTCAGGCTGGTACCTTCGGTGATCGGAAACTTGGGCGGCGTGATCAGGCCGCGACGGTTGATCAGGTCGGAGGTAAAGGCAATGTCGGCTGACGAAAAGCGGAACGAGGTGCCGATCAGCATCGCCATCTGTTCGTTGGTCAGGTGCTGCTTGGACTGCTGGAAGTCATAGAGCAAGGCATCGTTGAGGTCGATGTAGCCCTTTTGCCGGAAGTAGCGCGTCAGTTTGGCCAGCACCAGCTCATAGAACGTGGTGGTGTCGTTGATGCCCTTGACGTTGGTCTGTACCAGTTTGTCCAGATTGCTGATCGAGGTGTAAAGGTTGACCGGCGGGTTGAGCAGCAAGACCTTCTTGAAGTTGAAGCTGCGACGGGTTTCGTCCAGCTGGCTGACGAAAGCGGCGTTGAGCGCACCCAGGCTGTAACCGGTCAGGTAATACTCGGTTACCGGCAATTGTGCCTGCTGGGCGCGGATGGCTTGCATCACCCGGTACAGGTCTTCAGCGTCTTCCTTGGAAATGCCGGGTGTGGCAAAGCGCGAAGCGGAGCTCATGAAGTCGTAGCTGGTCGGCGAAGACAACTGAACGACGTGGTAACCCGCGCCGTAATACAGCTTCTTCAGGAATTCATTGAGGGTGCTGTTATAAGGCGCGCCGGTACCGGCAATCAGGAAGATCAGCGGTGCGGCGTGATCCTGCTTTGCCAGGCGATAGCTGAGTTTCTTCACGGCCCAGAAATTGTCGGGCAGGGTGAATTCGCGCTCCGGGTGCAGGTTGAGGGTGTAAACGTCCTGATCGATGTCTTCATCGTCAGGCAGGTCAGGGCGCATGTCCGGTGGCGTGGTCGCAATCGTCGCTTCAAACGGATTCGTCAGCGGATAGCCATAGGTGGCGGGATCAATGTTGGTCGCCAGAGCGGACGCACTCAAACATAAGCCACCCAGAACGGTAGCGAAGCGCAGGAAACGGAGCATGACTAGATCCCTTGGGAAAGAAGTGCTGGTGAAGTACGCAGGCTATGACCACTGGTGTAGTGCCAAAGTGCCCTATAAACAAACGAACCTTTGTAAATCCAGCGAAACAATACACGTTCTGTGGATTTTGCAATGTAGGTCTGTGCTTTTTTTCGGCGGGGCTGGCAAATGAGGGGGGGCGCGCCTGGGTGGGAGCGGATTCATCCGCGAAAAACACAAAGGAGAGCCTAAGCTCTCCTCCAATGTGTTTTTGCATGCTCTTTTTATTGTTATAGGGCGGCCTGTTGTTGTTTTTGGCGACCTGTCCCTTCACTGCGTTCTTGTGTGATCCCCATCCGGGATCAAGAGCAAACGTATTTTTTTGAGCGCTGATTCACTTTAACCATGGGTCTGCACAACGTCATGGTCCAGCCGGTACGGGAGCTACCTGAAGGTAGTTTTATTGTTCTCTGTCCGGTTGCGAGGCCTCTCACGCAAGAGGTCCCTGTAAAGCCGATCCACTCCAAAAAAATCTGTTAGCTGCGCCTCTGTCCGTGTTGTTCTTGTTATGTCAGAGCCGTTTCGTCTTGTTCTTGTTGGTTTGCTGCATGTTTTTATTCTTGTTGTGCCAGAGAGATAGCAGGAGCTGTGCCAACTTTTTAAAATTCTTTAAAAACAAAGGCTTGAAAAATAATGCGTGCTAAGCGAAGCGAGCAGGGTGCTGTGATTGTTTCCGTGTTACCCGTCTTGAGCGATGGCTGGACGTGTTCGGTAACACATCCTGTTTCCTGTCTGCGATGAACCAGAACAGGGCAGGGTGAAAGGTGAGGCGGCCAGTCCTGCGACAGGAGCAGAAAGGCCGGATTTTCCCGCTCATGCAAAATTCGCACGGTTTTGCAGGTTTTTTTCGTGGTCATTGTCGCTGATGGCTGTGTGATGTCGTTTCCCCGTTCCTCCGTGTCGCTGACAGAGCATGTCTGATCACACGCTCGGTTGATGATCGAAGTGTCGATGGATGCCTGTCATGACGGGCGAGCACGACTGAAACGTGAAAGGCGCAGCGTGCCCCAAAGCCGGGCATGAAGGCGTTCTGAAAAACAACGTTAATGCAGTCGACATCCGTCGCTGCGCAACTTCCGGGGAAGTGATGATGAATATGCGAAAAATTCTGGGGGCAGGTGCCGCGTTGGTACTGGCCGTCAGCTCCACGCTGGCCATTGCTGAAACCAAGACATTGACCATCGGCTACGTCGAAGGCTGGTCCGACAGTGTCGCTACCACGCACGTAGCCGCCGAGGTGCTTAAACAAAAGCTGGGTTATGACGTCAAGCTGCAATCCGTTGCCGCCGGGATCATGTGGCAGGCGGTGGCCTCCGACAAACTGGACATGATGCTCTCGGCCTGGTTGCCGGGCACCCACGGCGAGTACTACAGCAAATACAAGGATCAGGTCGTGAACTACGGCCCGAACTTCAAGGACGCCAAGATCGGCCTGATCGTACCTGAGTACGTAAAGGCCAAAACCATCGAAGACCTCAAGACCGATGAATCCTTCAAGAAAAAAATCACGGGTATCGATGCTGGATCTGGCGTGATGATCAAGACCGATCAGGCTATCAAGGACTACGGTCTGGACGGGTACAAACTGCAGGCCAGTTCGGGAGCCGGCATGATTGCCGAACTGACCCGGGCCGAAAAACGCAAGGAATCCATCGCAGTGACCGGCTGGGTGCCGCACTGGATGTTCGCCAAATGGAAGCTGCGCTTTCTTGAAGACCCCAAAGGCGTATACGGTGCGGCTGAAACGGTCGATAACGTTGCCAGCCTGAACCTGGAGAAGAAAGCTCCCGATGTGGTTGCCTTCCTGAAAAACTTCCAGTGGGAGTCCAAGGATGAGATCGGCGAAGTGATGCTGGCGATCCAGGAAGGCGCCAAGCCGGACGCCGCTGCCAAGGATTGGGTAGCAAAACACCCGGAGCGGGTCGCTGCATGGACCGCTAAATAGCTATCAAAGCCTCTAGAACAAGCCTTTCAAGGCCATCTGGCGTTTTCGTCAGATGGCCTTTTGCTTGTCCGGGTATTGTCAGCGCCCGTTGTTGGCTCTCGAAGCGCATCAAGGATTAATGTCGTTCTAATACTAAGGTCGTCTGGAGTACGTGCCGGACCTGACTAAAGTTGATGGCGTGACATCCATCTGTGCTGCGAGGACAAAAACAATGAACGACAGCATTTACCTCTCGATTCAAAACAGCCCGCGCTTCAAGGAGCTGGTTTCCAAAAGAGAGCGTTTCGCCTGGATACTCTCGGCGATCATGCTCGGGCTCTATGCCGCATTCATTCTTCTGATTGCGTATGGGCCTCATATTCTGGGAGCCAAGATCAGTGCGACTTCAACCATTACCTGGGGCATGCCGATAGGGGTCGGTCTGATCATCTCGGCATTCATCCTGACGGGAATCTACGTACGCCGCGCCAACAGTGAGTTCGACGAACTGAACAATGCAATCCTCAAGGAGGCACAGCAATGATCCGTCGTCTCTCCGCGGCTTTAGGCCTGGCAGCATTCGCACCGACCCTCATGGCAGCCGACGCCCTTACCGGGGCAGTGCAGAAACAGCCTTTGAACCTGCCGGCGATCATCATGTTCGTGATGTTCGTGGCGTTCACTCTCTACATCACCTACTGGGCATCCAAGAAGAACAACTCGGCGTCCGACTACTACGCGGCAGGCGGCAAGATCACCGGTTTCCAGAACGGCCTGGCCATTGCGGGCGACTACATGTCGGCGGCGTCCTTCCTGGGTATTTCCGCACTGGTATACACCTCCGGCTACGACGGCCTGATCTACTCGATCGGCTTCCTAGTGGGCTGGCCGATCATTCTGTTCCTGATCGCCGAACGCCTGCGTAACCTGGGCAAGTACACCTTCGCCGACGTGGCATCCTATCGTCTCGGCCAGAAAGAGATTCGCACCCTGTCCGCCTGCGGTTCGCTGGTGGTGGTGGCGTTCTATCTGATTGCCCAGATGGTCGGTGCCGGCAAGCTGATCCAGTTGCTGTTCGGTCTGGACTACACCGTGGCGGTGATCCTGGTCGGTATCCTGATGTGCCTGTATGTGCTGTTCGGCGGCATGCTGGCGACCACCTGGGTACAGATCATCAAGGCGGTCATGCTGCTGTCGGGTGCCTCGTTCATGGCGCTGATGGTCATGAAGCACGTCAACTTCGACTTCAACATGCTGTTCTCCGAGGCGGTCAAGGTTCACCCTAAAGGTGAAGCGATCATGAGCCCTGGCGGCCTGGTGAAAGATCCGATCTCGGCGTTCTCCCTCGGTCTGGCACTGATGTTCGGTACCGCTGGCCTGCCACACATCCTGATGCGCTTCTTCACCGTGAGCGATGCCAAGGAAGCCCGCAAGTCGGTGTTCTACGCCACCGGTTTCATCGGCTACTTCTACATCCTGACCTTTATCATCGGCTTTGGCGCGATCCTGCTGGTCAGCACCAACCCGTTGTTCAAGGATGCAGCTGGCGCCCTGATCGGCGGTAACAACATGGCAGCGGTGCACCTGGCCAATGCCGTGGGCGGCAGCCTGTTCCTGGGCTTCATCTCGGCGGTAGCGTTTGCCACCATCCTGGCAGTGGTTGCGGGTCTGACCCTGGCCGGTGCTTCGGCGGTGTCTCACGACCTGTACGCCAGTGTGATCAAGAAGGGCAAGGCCAACGAGAAGGATGAGATCCGCGTTTCCAAGATGACGACTATCGCCCTGGCGGTCGTGGCCATCCTGTTGGGTATCGCCTTTGAAAGCCAGAACATTGCGTTCATGGTGGGCCTGGCGTTCTCCATCGCCGCGAGCTGCAACTTCCCGGTTCTGCTGCTCTCGATGTACTGGAAAAACCTGACCACTCGTGGCGCCATGATTGGCGGCTGGATGGGACTGATAAGTGCCGTCGTACTGATGGTGCTGGGTCCGACCATCTGGGTGCAGATCCTGCACAACCCGAAAGCCATCTTCCCGTACGAGTACCCGGCGCTGTTCTCCATCATCATCGCCTTTATCGGGATCTGGTTCTTCTCCATCACCGACAAGTCCAAGGCTGCAGAGGGCGAGCGTGCGCTGTTCTACCCGCAGTTCGTTCGTTCGCAGACTGGCCTGGGTGCCAGCGGTGCGTCGTCACACTAAGCTTTACAGGCAATAAAAAAAGCAGCCCCTCGGGCTGCTTTTTCATTGGGCGATCAACAAGGATTCATATCCTGCCAAGCAATACCAGCACCAGCAGAATGATCAGGATCGTACCGACCACGCCCGAAGGACCGTAGCCCCAGTTGCGCGAGTGCGGGAAGACCGGCAGACCGCCGATCAGTATCAGAATCAGAACGATGATAAGAATCGTGCTTATGCCCATGATGAGTTCCTTCTTTCCGTGAGTATTGAATGGCGACTGCAGTTAAAGCTTTGTACCGTGGTATAAAGTTTTCGCTGCTTGAAACATCCGACTGTGGCCGTTCTTGAAAGGTTCTAAATATTTCATGGATTTTTAATTATTTAAAAAATATGTTTTATTTCAATGGGTTGGGTGTATTTATGTTCGTGGTTTAAGCGGTTTTTAGTGGTGATAATTATTGAACTTTTCAGGCTTTATATGACGCAGTATTCCTCTTGAGGGAGAAGCGGGCAGCCTGAAAAGAATGAAACTTCTACAGGGGGTCGTTTCCATGCCTTATCGATTCGCTGCCGATGCGGTGGTCGTGTTCCATCTGCTGTTCATCGTGTTCGTACTTCTGGGTGCGCTGCTGGTACTGCGCAGGCCGTGGATCGGCTTTTTGCATGTCCCGGCCATGATCTGGGGCGCGGTAGTGGAGTTCTTTCACCTGAACTGTCCGTTGACGCCGCTGGAAAACAGTTTGCGCTTCAAGGCTGGTCAGCAAGGTTACGAAGGCGGTTTTATCGAGAACTATCTGATTCCGCTTATCTACCCGTCGGCGCTGACGCCGCAGATCCAGCTATGGCTGGGGATGGTCGTGGTATCAATCAATGCGCTGATTTATGGATGGCTGCTGGTTCGCTTCGTGCGTCGCCCCAGGCAGACATGAGGCACAGGTTTGCACCCGGCATTCAGCACCTTGATGGTGGCATTGCAGGCGCCCGGCTGTGATTACACTCCGGTCAACGTCCTGCAAACCACAAGGCATTTTTCCTATGCAAAATCGCATCATGATTACCGGCGCGGGCTCAGGGCTTGGTCGTGAAATAGCACTGCGCTGGGCTCGCGAGGGCTGGCAGCTGGCATTGTCGGATGTCAACGATGCCGGTTTGCAGGAAACCCTGGCGCTGGTGCGTGACGCCGGTGCGGATGGCTTTACCCAGCGCTGCGACGTGCGTGACTACAGCCAGCTCATGGCACTGGCCCAGGCCTGCGAAGAGCGCTTTGGCGGCATTGATATCATCGTCAATAATGCCGGGGTGGCTTCGGGTGGATTCTTCAGTGAGCTGTCGCTGGAGGATTGGGACTGGCAGATCGCGATCAACCTCATGGGCGTGGTCAAGGGCTGCAAGGCGTTCTTGCCGATGCTGGAGGCCAGCAAGGGCAGGATCATCAATATCGCCTCGATGGCGGCCTTGATGCAGGGGCCGGGCATGAGTAATTACAACGTTGCCAAGGCCGGTGTCGTAGCGCTGTCGGAGAGCCTGCTGGTGGAATTGAAGGAGCTGGAAGTCGGCGTGCATGTGGTGTGTCCGTCGTTCTTCCAGACCAACCTGCTGGACTCCTTCCGTGGTCCGACGCCGGCCATGAAGGCTCAGGTCGGAAAACTGCTGGAAAGCTCGCCAATCACCGCCACGGATATTGCCGATTACATTTTCGAGCATGTCGCCAAGGGCGAATTCATGATTCTGCCCCACGAGCAGGGACGTGATGCCTGGACCTTGAAACGCAAGCATCCGCAGGGGCTGTATGACGAGATGACCACCATGTGCGCCAAGATGCGCGCCAAGGCGCGACAGACAAAGGCGTGATTGGCTCGGTCAGGTCTTGAAGCCAGGTTTCGGGTCATCAGGAACAGTCTTTTTCTGCTAGGGTGCCGCCATTCAAGCCCTCACTGACGAGACTGCACCGTGCTCAACTACTTCTGGTTTTTCCTTGCCGCACTGTTCGAGATCTTCGGCTGTTATGCATTCTGGATGTGGTTGCGTCAGGGCAAGAGTGCCTTGTGGGTCATTCCGGCGCTTGTCAGCCTGACCCTTTTCGCGCTGCTCTTGACCCGGATTGAGGCGGCTTATGCCGGGCGCGCCTACGCGGCTTATGGCGGGATCTACATCATTGCGTCGATTGCCTGGCTGGGCGTGATCGAGCGGGTTCGCCCCTTGAGTTCCGACTGGCTGGGTGCGGCGTTGTGTGTGATTGGCGCGACAATCATTTTGCTGGGACCACGCTGGTCGGCGTCCTGAGCGCTGGTAAACAGCACTTTTCCTACTGTTTTTGTCCGCAAGTAAGACGTTTCTGACGGTGCTGTCTGGCGAGCTTGAAGGACGTTACTGATTTACCGCTGCCTCATTGAAGCGACCTTTTCGGGGGCGCACTCTGGACTCTTTCGTAATAACAAGAGAGTCGGAAAAATGCTGGTATTGACGCGGGAAATTGGTGAGGCCTTTTCCATCGGTGACAACATCACCGTGCAAATCCTCGGGGTGAACGGCAATCAGGTCCGGCTCGGCATCGACGCGCCCAAGGACATCAAGATCCATCGTGCTGAAGTGTTCCGCCGGATTGCCAGGAAACTCTCGCAGCAGGAAGCGGTATCAGAGTCGCCAGCGGCCTGAGCCTCAGTCGAAGTATTCCTTGGGTACATCATGCTTGGGCATCAGTTGGCATTGCTGGCTTTCGAGGTCGAAGAAAATCACCGCCTGGCCTTTGCTCAGGGCATGCCGCACGCGCAGTACGCGGGTTTGCAGTGGTGTTTCGTCACCATTGTCCGTGCCGTCGCGGGTCACGAAGTCTTCGATCAGGCGGGTAAGGGTGTCGGGTTCAAGTTGGTCGTAAGGGATCAGCATGGCGGTTCTCGGATCGGTAGCCGGCGATGATAGGCCTTTTCGCGAATGAATTCGCTCCCGGCCAGTCGGCTTGGGAGCGGATTCATCCACGAAAGGCTATGGCTCAGACCTCTTCGCGATTCTGCCCGATCAGGCTGTCCACAGGCGGTACGCGGGTGTCGGACTCCATCTGCGCATCATGTTCGATCTGATGACTGAAGCGCTCCAGTGAAGTCTGGGCCGGTTTGGCATCGCTGGCGAATACCGGTGGGCTGAGCATGTAGGCGCCCAGCAGTTTGCTCAGGGCCGCGAGGCTGTCGATATGGGTGCGTTCGTAACCGTGGGTCGCGTCGCAGCCAAAGGCCAGCAATGCTGTCCGGATGTCATGCCCCGAAGTCACTGCCGAGTGGGCATCGCTGTAGTAATAGCGAAACAGGTCGCGGCGCACGGGCAGTTCGTTTTCTACCCCAAGACGCAGCAGGTGCCGCGACAGGTGATAGTCGTAAGGCCCGCCCGAATCCTGCATCGCCACGCTCACGGCGTGCTCGCTGGAGTGCTGGCCCGGTGCGACCGGAGCGATATCGATGCCGACGAACTCGCTGACATCCCACGGCAGGACGCCTGCCGCACCGGTCCCGGTTTCCTCGGTGATGGTGAACAGCGGGTGGCAATCGATCAGCGGCTCTTCACCACTATCGACAATTGACTTGAGCGCAGCCAGCAATGCCGCGACGCCGGCCTTGTCGTCCAGGTGGCGGGCGCTGATATGCCCGCTTTCGGTAAATTCCGGCAATGGATCGAAAGCCACGAAGTCACCGATATTGATGCCCAGCGACTCGCAGTCGGCGCGGGTCGTGCAATAAGCGTCCAGGCGCAGTTCGACGTGCTCCCAGCTGATAGGCATTTCATCCACGGCGGTATTGAAGGCATGACCGGAAGCCATCAGCGGCAGAACGCTGCCACGAATCACGCCGGTATCGCTGAACACACTGACCCGGCTGCCTTCGGCAAACCGGCTGGACCAGCAACCGACGGCGGCCAGCGCCAGACGACCATTGTCCTTGACCTCGCGGACACTGGCACCAATGGTGTCCAGGTGGGCCGAGACGGCGCGATCCGGGCTGTTCTGTTTGCCCTTGAGCGTGGCGCGGATGGTCCCGCGTCGAGTCAGTTCAAACGGAATGCCCAGTTCTTCCAGGCGTTCGGCGACATAACGCACGATGGTATCGGTAAACCCCGTAGGGCTTGGAATTGCGAGCATTTCCAGCAGGACTTTCTGCAGGTAGTTCAGATCCGGGTCGGGGATTTTCTCAACAGGCATGGAGGTACTCCTTTGGAGCAGCGACAAGCGGCAAGCTTCAAGCTGCAAGCGTAGGTGATATCCGGGCTTGCAGCTTGATACTTGCAACTTGCCGCTACTGTTCAACCATGCACAGGCAGGCTGTGCGGAAACAGTAGATCGACGAAGCGTTCTGCAGTGGGTTGAGGTTCGTGGTTGGCGAGGCCAACGCGCTCGTTGGCTTCGATGAAGACGTATTCGGTCTGGTCGGCGGCGGGCACCATCAGGTCCAGGCCCACTACCGGAATGTCCAGTGCCCGTGCAGCACGTACGGCGGCATCGATGAGTACCGGATGCAGGATCGCGGTGACGTCTTCGAGGCAGCCGCCGGTGTGCAGGTTGGCGGTGCGGCGCACGGCAAGGCGCTGATCCATCGGCAGGATGCTGGAATAGTCATAGCCCGCATCGCGGACCGTGCGTTCGGTTTCCTCATCCATCGGGATCTTGCTTTCGCCACCGGTGGCGGCAGCGCGACGACGGCTGTGCGCCTCGATCAGTTGCTTGATGGTGTGGCGACCGTTGCCGGTGATTTCCGCAGGACGGCGAATAGCAGCGGCCACCACTTCAAAGCCGATCACCACGATGCGCAAGTCCAGACCTTCGTGAAAGCTTTCCAGAATCACGCGGGTGTCGAACTGACGGGCACGTTCGATGGCGTTCTGCACTTCATCGAATGTGCGCAGATCCACCGCTACGCCCTGGCCTTGCTCGCCATCCAGCGGCTTGACCACAATCTGGCCGTGCTCTTCGAGAAACGCCAGATTGTCATCGGCGCTGGCCGCTCGTTGCTGCGCGGGCAGGCGCAACCCTGCAGCCTTGAGGGTGCGGTGGGTCAGGCTCTTGTCCTGGCACAGGGTCATGCTGACTGCGCTGGTCAGATCACTCAGCGATTCACGGCAGCGCACGCGGCGTCCGCCGTAGCTCAGGGTGAACAGCCCGGCATCGGCATCATCGACCTGCACATCGATACCACGACGATGGGCTTCTTCGACGATGATTCGCGCATACGGATTGAAATCCGCCTCGGGGCCGGGCCCGAGAAACAGCGACTCATTGATACCGTTCTTGCGCTTGATGGCGAAGGTCGGCAGATTGCGAAACCCGAGCTTGGCGTACAGCGCCTTGGCCTGATTGTTGTCGTGCAGCACCGACAGGTCGAGGTAGCTGAGGCCACGACTCATGAAGTGCTCGATCAGATGACGCACCAGCACTTCACCCACGCCGGGGCGTGTGCATTGTGGATCTACGGCCAGGCACCACAGGCTGCTGCCTTTTTCTGGATCGTTGAAAGCCTTTTGATGATTCAGGCCCATGACACTGCCGATCACCGCATTGCTGCTTTCATCTTCGGCCAGCCAGTAGACCGGGCCGCCCAGATGACGCGGTGTCAGCAGGGCCGGATCGATCGGCAGCATGCCGCGCGCCAGATAAAGGTTATTGATGGCCTGCCAGTCGGCCTCGCTCTGTGCCCGACGAATGCGAAAGCCGCGGAATACCCGCTGCGCAGGGCGGTAATCGCTGAACCACAGGCGCAGAGTGTCGGACGGATCGAGAAACAACTGCTGAGGCGACTGCGCCAGCACCTGCTGGGGCGCCGCCACGTACAGTGCTATATCCCGTTCGCCGGGTTTTTCGTGGAGCAGTTCCTGAGCCAGCGCGGCCGGGTCGGGATAGGTATGGCCAATCAACAGGCGGCCCCAGCCGCAATGCAGGGCCAGCGGCTCTGCATCGGGCTGGCTGCCGTCTTCGGCGAAACGGGCCTGCAAGCGCTCATAGGAGGGCGACTGGGTGCGCAACAATCGTTGGCTGTAAGCCGTCGCATTGTGTTTCATCGATCAGAGTCCTTGTTCGCTGAGCCACAGATTCAGCGCTGCCAATTGCCACAGCTTGGAGCCGCGTAACGGCGTGAGTTGGCCCTGAGGGTTGGTCAGCAGGGTGTCGATCATCGACGGGTTGAACAGACCGCGATCCTGGCTCGGGTCCAGCAGCAGCTCGCGTACCCAGTTGAGGGTATCGCCCTGCAAGTGCTTGAGTCCCGGCACCGGGAAGTAGCCTTTCTTGCGGTCGATGACCTCGGAAGGGATCACCAGGCGCGCCGCCTCCTTCAGGACATGTTTGCCGCCATCGGGCAATTTGAACTTGCCCGGAATGCGTGCCGACAGCTCGACCAGGCGATAGTCGAGAAACGGTGTCCGGGCTTCCAGGCCCCAGGCCATGGTCATGTTGTCGACCCGTTTGACCGGGTCATCCACCAGCATCACCGTGCTGTCCAGGCGCAAGGCCTTGTCCACGGCGGCGGTGGCGCCTGGCTGGGCGAAGTGATCGCGTACGAAATCACCCGCAGCGTCGTTGGCGGTCAGCCATTTGGCTTGTACGGTCGCGGTGTATTCGTCGTAGCTGCGGTCCACGAACGCTGCACGATAGGCCGCTACCGGATCGCTTGCGCCATCGACCTGCGGATACCAGTGATAACCGGCAAACAGTTCGTCAGCACCCTGGCCGCTCTGTACCACTTTGCAGTGTTTGGCCACTTCACGGGACAACAGATAGAACGCGATGCAGTCATGGCTGACCATCGGCTCGCTCATGGCACGGAAGGCAGCAGGCAATTGCTCGATGATCTCGCTTTCCTGAATCCGCAACTGGTGATGGCGGGTCCCATAGTGCCTGGCGATCAGGTCCGAATACTGGAATTCGTCGCCGCGTTCGCCACCGGCATCCTGAAAGCCGATGGAGAAGGTCGAAAGGTCTTCGACGCCGACCTCACGCAACAGGCCGACCAGCATGCTCGAATCGACACCGCCGGAAAGCAGCACGCCGACATCCACAGCAGCGCGCTGACGAATCGACACCGCTTCACGGGTGCTGTCCAGCACGCGGTCGCGCCAGTCTTCCAGGGTCAGGTGCTGCTCGTCGTCATGCGGACCATACGGCAGATGCCACCAGGTCTGCTGCTCGATCTTGCCGTTGGCCTGAATGCGCATCCAACTGGCAGGCGGTAGTTTTTCGACACCAGCCAGCAATGTGCGCGGTGCAGGCACCACGGCATGGAAATTCAGATAGTGATTGAGGGCAATCGGGTCGAGCATCGGGCTGATATCGCCGCCCTTGAGCAGCGCTGGCAACGTCGAGGCGAAGCGCAGGCGCTTGTCGGTGTGCGACAGATACAGCGGCTTGACGCCCAGACGGTCGCGAGCGATGAACAGTTGCTGGGTGTCACGCTCCCAGATGGCAAAGGCAAACATGCCATTGAGCTTGGGCAGCATGTCCGCGCCCCAGGCGTGATAGCCCTTGAGCAATACTTCGGTATCGCCACCGGAGTGGAACTGATAGCCCATGCTTTCCAGCTCGGCACGCAGCTCAGGGAAGTTATAGACCGCACCATTGAAGGCCATGGACAGGCCCAACTGGCTATCGACCATGGGCTGGGCCGAACCGTCGGACAAGTCCATGATTTTCAGTCGGCGATGGCCCAGGGCAATCGGCCCCTGACTGTGAAAGCCCCAGGCATCCGGGCCACGTGGCGCCAGATCATGAGTAATGCGTTCAACAGCGGCTAGGTCCGCTGGTTGATGGTCGAAACGTAATTCACCTGCTAATCCGCACATAATTCCTTACCGGGTTTCCGTTGGGGAGGTGACTGAAAGAATGCAGTCACCCAGAAACTGACCCGGAGGAGTTAAGGGAGTTTTAGAACAAAAAGTTATAAGTGTTTGGGGGGAGCATGTTTCTGCTGATCAATCCGACAGTTGGCGACTGACATAACTGTCAGTACCTGATGCTGGTTTGAAAGCGCAATCTTGGGGGCAAGACGGGGTCGTTCCTGACTCCGACCAATGCCTGGGAGCATGGCTATGGACAGCACAAATGATTGGGTCGCGTTGAGTCGTATCATTTCGGATCGTGACTTGATGGAGGGAGAAAAACTACAGGTCCGACTGGTTGAGAGCCAGAGCGGGAATCTGGTTGAGGTCGTTCAGTTCACCCCGGAACCCGATGGCCTCGGGCAATACATCTGGCCTCAGCGCCTGGCAGAGCGTATCAACCTTATTGCAGACAACATGCGAGCCGGGGTCCGGCAAACCGACGGATCATTCAAGGCTGAGTCCAGTAGCTATCTGAATGAGCTATGGGCTGAAAACGGTACTGACCGGACCTTTTTCACGACGGCATGTGATCTCAAAGGCTGGACGGATCTGGGCGCGATAACGTCGATTGGCTCTTTACCCAAGGGGTCGTCGATTACGTGTCGCTTATCGAGCAAGGACCATGGCGACGAATACCAGACCCTGGTGGTGCCAATTCTGGATGATCAGTGTGATCGTTACACTTGGCCGGCTTTTCTGAGTCGCTCAATCAATGAAGCGGGCAACCTGTTGAGGGCTGGTGAAAAAAACGAATCCAGCAAGACCTTTGTTCCTATCGGCAGCAGTTATCGGAATCACCTGTGGGGACCCTCCGGGTTTCCTCTCTCGGCTCAATATCAGGTTTCATTGTCCAATAGCGCATTGGTCAGTGCGTCGAGTATTTATGAATCCTTGTGCACTCAGGTGATGGTAAAGCCACCTACTTCACAAGTGATTGATGGATGGCTGAAGGGGTTTGTCGGCGGCAAGTTTCAGGACCTTTCTTATCCGGTTGCAGGTACACCAGTGAGTGATGTAACCCCATTGATTACCCATCTGGAGCGTACGTTACAAATAGCCAGCTATTTATATCAACAGACTTCTCCCTTGCCAGTCGATTATCAGGTCAAAGCGTTTGAGGCCCTTGTTTTTTTTGCTGCGCAAGATTATCGAACGACTAACTGGTGGTATAGAAATATCGGCTTGGCCAAGCTGGCTGGCAGGGCTGGGCTGTTGCTTGCAAAACATTTGAAGCAGCAGGAGTTGATGAGTATTTTCATTCCTTATGCAATGAGAACCACGAATACCTACAGCTTCACCCAGACGGGTGCCAATCTTGCCGATTTTGCATCCATTCAAATTGTCTGGAGTCTTTGTGCCTGGAAAAACTCAAATGAAGATACATACCTTCTCTATCTGAGAGCTTCAGCTGATGTACTGTCCGAGTTATGCATGCCTGTGGAACGAAATGGGGCACAGCATGGGGAAGGAATAAGTGTTGATTACTCCATAAGCCAGCACAACGCTTTACACAATGGTGTGTATTGCTCACAGCTTTACTCCGGGACCTATGGTGCTGAATTATTGGGCAGGATCCTTGAGAGCATGGCTGTTCTGAGTAATGAGTTTGCACTGACGAGTTTGGCACTTCGTGAGTTGATAAAGGTCGTTGTGAATGGTAATGGATGGATGGGATTTGCCCGTCATCTCGACTTTCATGTCTGCGGCAGGGCGATCAGTCGCGGGGTGCTGATGAGTACCTACTATGCAAACTGGGCCAGGATGCTTTTACCCATTGCCGATGAGGAGAACAAGAAAGCGTTGAGCGAATTGATCCGTCGTGCAGAAGGCGATGAATCCAATAATCAATATTACAAGGGCGGCCGAATTTTTTGGGCCAATGATTATATGGCCCACATCGGTTCCAGCTATTGCTTGTGGGCCAAGGCCATCTCCACCCGTACCGTGGGCGGGGAGGGGGGCAATGGAGAAAATCCCAAAGGGTATTACATGGGGGCCGGTACCTATTTCCTGACTCGTCACGGTAAAGAGTATGAAGGTATCCAGCCTGTCTGGGACTGGCAGCGCCTGCCAGGGACCACGGTTGAGCAAGTGCCCGACTTTATATGGCCCAATATTTGGGGGGTAAATATGTGGGGCAGCCATGATTTTGCTGGCGGAGTCAGTGACGGGAAAAGAAGCATCCTGTCCATGGAGTTGAGCAGAGGCTATGTGACCCATGCTTACAAGAGCGTGATAGCGCTGGAAAATCACATTGTTTGCATGGGTACCAGAATCGACAGCAGCACGGCTGTTCATCCGGTGGTGACCAGCATCAATCAGTGCATCGCCAATGGGCCGGTGCGTTATATCGATACAAAAGGCGAAGAGCATACCGTTGCAGTGGGGGAATCCGTCACCGCCGATGATATTCATATGGTTTATCACGACGGGTTCGTCTACAGGTTTGGATTCCTGTGGGTTTACCCCAGCGTCACGATTGAAGTGAAGCTGTGTGCAGGCAGGTGGTCCGATATCAATGTGGGTGGTTCGCCCGATAAAGTGGAACATCCTGTGTTCTCGATATGGATCAATCATGCCCATGGGGAAAACGGTTCTTATCTCTATGAGGTTAGGGTCGCTGACGACTTCCCGGAAACACGCTCCGTGTTGGCAGTGCCAGAGATAACGGCGGATCTGCATTTCTGGGCGGATGCAGACGGTGCCTTGGTAGGGAGCTTCTTCAATCCATACGTTGCGGACGACGCGGCTGACAACAGTGAGTCTGTACTATTGCCGGAGCAGTCATGTTCATTCATCTATAAATCGGAAGGTACTCAGTTCAGCCTGATGTGTGCCGATCCAACGCAGACCCGGGACACGTTGTCGTTTATCGTCGAGCAGGATAAGGACGGGACTGGCCAGCGACGCATCGAAGTGCCGCTGCCGCAGGGCGATGATCGTGGTCGGGCGGTGTCAGGAATATACCCGTTGGGCAGCAAATAGGTTTTTCGGATCAGGGAGGGCGCTGTACGAACTGTTTGCGACGCAGCATTCGTACAGAGCCTAATACCCCGTCATCTCCAGATACCCGACCCCGGTCTGGCTGCCGCTGACCTTTACCGGTCCTTCCCAGTAGGGAATGCTCACGTTCATCCAGGCCTTGGGGTTCAGGGCGTCGGTGGTGATATCCAGATTCCTGCCGGGGATTCTGATCGACCAGCGGGTAGGTAAACGACGCCCGGCGATTTCAGTCTCGCTTAGCGGTTTCATCTCCACGTCACTGGCCTGCAGGCTCTGCGTCTTGCCCTCTGCGCTGATCCAGGTGCCGCTCAGATAAGGGTCGCCGTTCTTGTGGCGCATGCGATAGAGCATTACCTGTTCGCCATCTGCCAGATGCAGGGAAAACCAGTCCCAGCCGGTCTGGCTGGCCGTCAGCAGCTGGCTGCTCCATTCCCGGTCCAGCCAGGCATGCCCGCTGACCTGATAGCTTTTGCCGTCCATTTCCAGTGTGCCGCTGGCCTCGAAAAACGGCTGGCTGTAGTAGTACGAAGCCTGTCCAAGGTCGGATTTCTGGCTGTAACCCTGTTTGCCTTGCAGCACCAGTGGCTTGCTTGAGGTGAGTTGCAGGTCATAGCGGAAGTCCTGGCCGCTGGCTTTCAATTGCATACGCGCCAGTGGAGTCTGCACTTGTGACTGGCTGACCAGCGACCAGTCATCGATCCACGCCGTGAGCGGCGTCAGTTTCACGCCCGCCTGCTCGACGCCGCCGCGTGCATAGCGCTCTGCTGCATGATGGCGGGTCGCGGAAGTCGCGGCGGCATGGCCCAGCCAGATTGTGTTGTCGTTCCAGCCTGTTCCTTGCACGCCGGGACGCAGGCTGTTGCGGAACAGCGTCCATTGCACGCCGAAATCCTGGCCCTGTTGATCCTTGAGGGTGGCGGTGATGTACCACCATTCGATACGAAACCCGGGATGCTGGCCATGATCCTCGGGAAACGAGAACAACCGTCCTGGCGTTACCTGGGAAAATTCGTCGGCCTGGCTGCCCAGCCCTGCGAAACCGCTTTCGGGCGGCTGCTGATTGTCGCAGGCGGCCAGCAGGAGGATGAAGCCTGCGAGCACTAACCGCCAGTCAGTTTTCATGGGCGAAGGTCCTGAGCAGATCGGCAGGCCGGGTCCGGTACAGCTTGAGCAATGGCCAGGTCGAGGCCAGCAGAGTGGCCAACAGCGCCAGCGCCATCAATTGCAGCAGTTGCAGCGGGAAAACATGCAAAGGCAGGCGCCAACCGAAGGCCTGCACATTGATGACCGTATTCAGGCACCAGGCCAGCATCAGCCCGAGAGGCAGGGCAAACAACACGGTCAGCACAGCCAGCAGCCAGGTCTGGCCCAGATTGAGCAGCATCAACTGACGGCGGGTCACGCCCAGCGCCCAGAGCGGTGCCAGTTGCCCGAGTCGGCTCTGACTCTGGGTCAGCAGGCCGATGAACAAGGCCACGCCCGCGACCCCCAGGGTCAGGCTGTTGAGCGCGGCAGTGGCCGCGAAGGTGCGCTCGAACACTTGGTACGACCAGCGCTTGAGCTGGCTTTGTTCGATGATGCTGTTGTCGTCGAGGGCAAAGCGGTTTTGCAGTTCGCTTACCAGTGCCGGTATTGCCGCTTGATTGATTTTCAGGTTGAAGCGATTGGCTGTCAGCTGTGGCCAGTGGCTGAGCAAGTGGGTGGCATTGACCAGCAGATGGCCCTTGGGATTGCCATAGTCGGCGTAGATACCCACGATCCGCGGTGCCCATTTGCCGCTGGGGACCGGCAGGCTCAGGGTATCGCCGAGCCCGAGCTTGAGCCGTCTGGCCAGCTGTTCGCTGAGCATGATGCTGTCTTCCCGAGTCATGTGATCCCAGGGATCTTCCGCGCTCGATTCCAGCAACTGCCAGTGCTGGCGATAAGTCGGATGATCTATTGCGCCGAACAGGTCGGCAGGCCAGCCCTGCAACTGGATCGGCACCTGCCAGTTGGGCAGCACGGCCGTGATATCGCTTCGCTGGTTCAGCCAGGTTTGCATCTCGCGGGCCTGATCCGGATTTTGCGGAGTGACGTACAGATCGGCAGACAGGCGTTGTTCCAGCCAGTCGGCGAAGGTTTGGCGAAACCCCGATGTCATGTTGCCGGCTCCGATATTGGCCGCCATTGCCAGCAGCAAGGCCATCAGCGCCAGACTCAAGGCCGGCAATTGTTGCCTGCAATCGGCGAGAAACCATTGGCCCAGCACCGAGCGGCTGCGTGTCAGCAAGCCGCCCAGCAGCGTATCGAGCACGACCGGCAAACTCAGCGCAGCACTCAGCAACACGGCGGAAATCAATACAAAGCCCATGATCAGGCTGTTGCCGAAAAGCCAGGCGGCCAGAGCAACGAGCGCGCTGCCTGCCGCAATCCAGGCCTGACGCCGCAACCAGCGGGCATGGGCCTGATGCCAGGCTTGTGCATTGGCCAGTGCCAGCAAGGGCAGACGTGCGGCACGCAAGAGGCTGCCGACTCCGGCCAGCAGCGCCCCGAACAGGCTCAAGGCAATACCGTTGAGCCACCAGCCGAGACTCAGATTCAATTGTCCGCCCACCTCGGCGCCGTACAGACCGCGCAGACTGGCTGCGACATCCGGCAGCAACAGGCTGGCCAACAGATAACCGCTGACCACGCCGAACATGCCGCCCAGTAGCGCCATGACGCCCAGTTCCAGAGCCAGCGCCGCAATCGACATGCGAGCGCTGACGCCTGAAGCACGCAAGTTGCGGATCAGGCCCCGGCGTTGCTCAAGTGCCAGGCCTATGGCGGCATGCACGATAAACAGCCCGACGACAAAGGACAGCACGCCCAGCGCATTCAGGTTCAGGTGAAAGCTGGCGGTCAGGCGTTGCAGGTTGTTGTCTTCGCCACTGTTTCTTATCACCAGTTGTTCGCTGAGTGCCGCGGGCAATAGCGGATGTTCGGCTGCAAAGTTCTTGGGTAGTAACAGGCGGGATAACTGGTTGGGCATGTTCAGCAGCGCCTGGGCGAAGCCGATATCGGTCAACAGGATTCCCGGCGCCATATCCGCCTGCAGGTGCAAGGGCGGCAGGGCCAGACCGTTTTCAGTCAATGGCCGCTGGCCTTCCTGCATGCCGAGTGCCTGCAGGGTTTGCGGAGCAATCCAGGTCGCGCCGGGAGATGTCAGGAAGTCGATGACCTGACGGGTATCCAGGGTTTTTCCGGCAATGGCAGAGCCATTGGGCAGGGTTACCGGCTCGATGCCGATCAATTGCAGGCGCTGGTCTTCCCGTCCTTTCAAGGTGATGCGGCCTTGTACCATGGGCGATACCGGCCAGCCGATTCGCCGCAGGCTGATGAACAGATCCTGCGAGAAAGCCGCGCCATTGGGCGACGCCAGACTGGCTTGCGGTTCGCCACCGATCAACTGGCTGGTGCGTTGATAGCTTTCCCGTGCCTGGCTGTTGAGTGCCAGTACCCCGGTCAACAGGCTGGTGGCCAGCCACAGCCCGGTCAACAGGCTGAAAAGCTGAACCGGGTGGCGCCGCCAGTGGCTGAACAGGGCGCGCAATGTCCAATAAAACACTCGCATATCAATCCTCGCCTTCGGCGACCACATGCCCTCTGTGCAACCTGACCTTGTGCGCCAGACGTTCGGCGACACGGGAACTGTGAGTGACCATCAGCAGGCTGGTGCTGCTGTCGCGCAACAGGTCCAGCAACAATTGCAGCACTTCATCGCTGGTGGCTTCGTCAAGATTGCCCGTCGGTTCGTCGGCCAACAGCAGGGCGGGGCGCGAAGCCAGTGCCCGGCCAATCGCAACTCGCTGCTGCTGGCCGCCGGACAGTTGTTCCGGATAGCGGGCCAGCAGGTCGCCCAGGCCCAGACGCTCGATCAGCCGGATTTGCCACTGAGGGTCATAGCGCCCGGCCAGACGTGCCTGGAACGCCAGATTGTCTTCGACCTTGAGGCTTTCGATCAGGTTGAACTGCTGAAAGACCAGGCCTATTTCGGTGCGGCGCCAGTTGGCCAGTTGCGCTTCGGACATGCTGTTCAAGGGGCGGTCCGCGACCTGAATGGTGCCGCTGTCGACGTGATCGAGCCCGGCAACCAGATGCAGCAAGGTGCTCTTGCCGCTTCCCGATTCACCCATCAGCGCCAGACTGCTGCCGCGCTCCAGGTGCAAATCGACGCCACGCAACACCTCTACCGGACCTTGAGCCGAGGGGTAGCTCTTGAATACATTTTGCACATGCAACATCGGGATGCCCGGTTGAAGTGATCGTGCCTTGAGGATAACTGCTGGTGGGCAGAGTGTGGCGTGAATATCCGGCCACAGGCCGGATTCAGCGGAGAGGTGTTATTCCAGATCGGGTGTTTTAAAGAGGTTCGCGAATGAATTCGCTTCTACCCGGGCCGCTTGTTGCGAATCAGTCCGCGCAGGGCAAAGCGGTTGGGGTGGCAGGCTTCGGCGACGCTGCGCGGCAGTGGCAAGGGCTCGTTGTCCAGCCAGGCAGCGATCAGCTCGGCGGACAGCGGCGCGGTAATCAGCCCGCGTGAGCCATGGCCGCTGTTGACGTACAGCCCTTCGAGCCATGGGCACGGGATATCCGGTATTTGCCGGGCATCCTTGCTCAACGCGGCATAGGCCTCAGTGAACGCCTGCCTGTCTGCCAACGGCCCGACGATGGGCAGGTAATCCGGGCTGGTGCAGCGGAACGCCGCACGTCCCTGCAACGTCTGCAGCGACAGGTTGGCCGAGTCGAGGCGTTCTGCCAGATCAGTGGATATTTCCCGTAACAATTCCAGGTTGCCCAGGTGATCGGCGGTATTGGGCGTCAGGTCGTCGCTATTGAAATCGAAACTGGCCCCCAGCGTATGTTCGCCCAGTCTCGACGGTGCCACGTAGCCTTCGGCGCAAACCACGGTTTGCAAGGTCTGGCTGCTTTCGGTCTGCGGCAAGCGGGTGATCTGCCCGCGAATGCGTTTGAGCGGCAGCTCGGCGCTGAGCGGGAACTGTCTGATATCGGCGGCACCGGCCAGCACCACGACCGGTGCGCTGTCGATCAGGCGCTGCTGATCCCAGGCTTGCCATTGGCCGTCGACGCGGCGCAGTTCCAGCGCTTCATGTCGGGCAATCAGTCTGATATTCGGATGGGTAACCTGGGCGCGGCACAGCGCTGGAGGATGAACCCAGCCACCCTCGGGGAAAAACAGGCCACCGCAGTTCAACTCGATGCCACTGCGAGCTTCGGCTGAAGGTTTGTCCAGTCGATGCAAAAGTGTCTCGGGAAAAGCTTCTGCCAGTTGTTGCTGACGCTGGGCTTCCTTGTCGTCGAAGGCCAGTTGCAGAACGCCACAGCCGTCCCAGTCGACACCCCGTTGCAGACGTTCCAGCCAGCGTCGGGTATGACCAAAGCCACTGAGGATCAACTGCGACAACGCGGTGCCATGCGCCGAAAGTTTCAGGTAAAGCACGCCTTGCGGATTGCCCGAGGCTTCCTGAGCCGGTTCGGCATGCCGCTCCAGCAAGCTCACCTGCCAGCCGCGCTTCGCCAGGCTGTCGGCGGTGGCACAACCGGCCAGTCCGGCACCGATCACCAGTACCTTGCGCTCGCCACCGATGAGCGGCGGACGAGCGAACCATGGTTTGGCTGGCGAGGGCGGTGCAGCCTCTTCGGGCCAGGCGATGAACTTGCCGCGCAGCACTTCCCATTTATGGCCGATGCCCGGCACGCGCTTCATCTTGAACCCGGCTGCATTCAGGGCGCGGCGCACCCAGCCGGTGCTGGTAAAGGTGCCAATGCTGGCGTCCGGAGCCGACAGCCGGGCCAGTTCGGCGAACAGCTCCGGGGTCCACATTTCCGGGTTCTTGGCTGGCGCGAAGCCGTCGAGAAACCAGGCGTCGATCTGCCCGTCCAGTTGCGGCAGCATCTGCAAGGCATCGCCGATCAACAGGGTGAGAGTAACGCGCCCTTCGTCGAAGACCAGACGCTGAAAGCCTTCATGCACGGCGATGTATTGATCGAGCAGTTGTCCGGCAAATACCGACAGCTCCGGCCACAGGCTCAATGCGCGTTGCAGGTCGTCGCGCCTGAGAGGGAATTTCTCGACGCTGACGAAATGCAGACGAGCCTCGGCATGCGCACATTCCTCAAACAACTGCCAGGCACAGAGGAAGTTCAGCCCGGTCCCGAAACCCGTTTCGCCGATGACCAGCCGCTCGCCCGCAGGCAAGGCGCCAAAGCGCTCGCGCAGATCGTTCTGCACCAGAAACACATGGCGCGTTTCTGCAAGACCTGACTCAGTGGAGAAATAAACATCGGAGAAGGCGCGGGAATGCGGGTTGCCTTGTTCGTCCCAGTCGATCTGGGCGTGGCGGGTAATGGTCATGTTCGGCTCGGCGTTGGCAGAGCCGGCATTTTACCTGTCTGGGCCGACAAAAGCGGCAGGTTCAGACATTCGCTTGATCCATGGCAAGGATTGCTGCCGGACAAACCTTGGGGAAGGCTTGTCCGGCAGTATTTCAGTGCTGCGCTACCGGGCTGTTCACATTGTCCGGCTGTTTGCGCGGCCACAGCGTCAGTGCGTAATACAGGGCACCGCCCAGGAAGCAACCGGTGAACCAGGCAAAGTTGGCAATCGGCTTGAACCACGGAATGAAGGTAAACAGCAGGCCCACCAGGGCGCTGATGAGCAACGCGGTAACTGCCACCCGGTTCACGCCATTGGTGTACCAGTAGCGTCCGCTGGGGGTGTCGTTGAACAGCGCATCGACATCGATCTGCTGTTTCTTCACCAGGTAGTAGTCAACCAGCAGAATGCCGAACAGCGGGCCGATGCAGGCGGCGAGAATGTCCAGGGTGTAGTGAATCACTTCCGGGTTATTGAACAGGTTCCAGGGTGTGATGAAGATCGAGGCGACCGCCGCAATCATTCCGCCTGCACGCCAACTGATGCGGCTGGGCGCCACGTTGGCGAAGTCGAAGGCCGGCGAGACGAAGTTGGCGACAATGTTGATGCCGATGGTCGCAGTGACAAAGGTGAATGCGCCGAGCAGCACGGCCGTGGTGTTGTCGATACGTGCCACGGTGGCGATCGGGTCGTGGATCATCTCGCCGAAAATCGGCAGCGTGCCGGAAACGATCACCACGGTGACCAGGGAAAACGCCAGGAAATTCACCGGCAGGCCCCAGAAGTTGCCGCGCCGCACGTCTTCCATGCTCCGGCAATAGCGGCTGAAGTCGCCGAAGTTCAGGGTCGGGCCGGAGAAATACGACACCACCAGCGCAATTGCCATGATCACCTGGCCAAAGGCGGCCCAGCCGGACAGCTCTTTTTCCGCCAGGGTAAAGCTGATGTTGTCCCAGCCTGCGCGCCAGACGATCCAGCCCGCGAGCACGAACATCACCGCATACACCGCCGGGCCGGCCCAGTCGATGAAGCGCCGGATCGACTCCATTCCCGACCAGAACACCACGGCCTGCACGACCCACAGCGTCAGGAAGCCGAACCAGCCCAGCCACGAAAGACCGAGAAAACTCTGCTCCTGATAGGCGGCCAGTTCCGGGAAGAAGCGCAGCACAACAATTACCAGCGCGCTGGAGGCCAGATAAGTCTGAATGCCATACCAGGCCACAGCGATCAGCCCGCGGATGATGGCGGGAATATTGGCCCCGAACACACCAAAGGCGAGGCGGCAGATCACCGGGTAGGGCACTGCTGCCTGCTGACTTGGTTTGGCCACCAGATTGGCGATCACCTGAATGATGCAAATGCCCACCAGCAGCGCGATCAGCACCTGCCAGCTTGCCAGCCCAAGGGCGAACAGACTGGCGGCAAATACATAACCGCCGACGCTGTGCACGTCGCTCATCCAGAAGGCAAAGATGTTGTACCAGGTCCACTTCTGTGGAATCGGTCCCAGATCCTCATTGTGCAGGCGCGGGCTGTATCCGGCCGGGCGTTGGTCTGTCATGGCATTCCCTCCCTCGTTGGGGCCATCGCTATGGCGGGTACCGGCAATGGCATTTTGTATACGATCCTGTACGCAAGACGTATGCCATTGGCCGAATTTCCCGCTCAAAACCCTGCAAAGCATTGTCAGAGCGCGCTTGAAGGAGAAACGCGGGCGGATTGGACGAGTTGTGGTTCGTACTTTTAATGCACGTAAACAGGGCGTTTTTGCCCGATTAAGGGGCATTGAATTCAAGGGGAAGGGTTTTTTCAGTTAAAAATCCACACTTGAGTGATAACGCATAGCGGCATTATTTTTGTATACAATCCATTGTGCCGGTGGCGATATGTCACCCTGCACAACAATGGATTCATAGTATTTTCAAACGGCGCTGAAGGAGACTCTGTGCGTATTCAAGTGATCAACCCCAACACCAGCGACGCCATGACCCACAAGATCGGACTGGCCGCACAGGCGGTCGCGCGGCCGGGCACGCAAATCATCGCGTGCAGCCCGCAGGATGGGCCGGTGTCTATCGAAGGGCATTTTGACGAAGCGATTGCCACCCTTGGCGTGCTGGACGAAGTACGCAAGGGCCGCGAGCTGCAGGTCGACGCGCACATCATTGCCTGCTTTGGCGATCCGGGCTTGCTGGCTGCCCGCGAGTGCGCCAGCGCGCCCGTCATCGGGATCGCCGAAGCGGCCTTTCACCTGGCGAGCCTGATTTCCACGCGCTTTGCCGTAGTCACCACCTTGAGCCGCACCCGGATCATTGCCGAGCATCTGCTGCAGCGGTATGGCTTCAGCGAACAATGCACCTCGGTGCGCTGCATCGACCTGCCGGTCCTGGCCCTGGAAGAAAGCGGCCCGGAGCTTGTCGAGCTAATGGCCGAACAGGCCCGTCGCGCCCGCGACGAAGAAGGTGCCGGCGCCATCGTGCTGGGCTGCGGCGGCATGGCCGACCTGCATCGCCAGCTCAGCGAAGCGATTGGCCTGCCAGTGATCGACGGCGTGAGCGCCGCGGTGAAGCTGGCCGAGTCGCTGGTGGAACTGGGGCTGAGTACCAGCAAACACGGCGATCTGGCAGATCCAATCGGCAAACCGTTCAAGGGGCGGTTTGCGTATTTGAGTCGCTAATCGGTTAGTACTGGTTCCGGACGGCAAGATTGTATCGCATCCACACCCGATCATAGCCCTGACCCATGGCTTCAAAGTCGCTGCTCAATTGAGACGGTGCTGCCTGTGCTGTCCAATGTTGTTGCAGGGTCGCCAGGGTATCGATCCAGGCCTTGGCGGGTTCTCTGATGCCAGTCCATACAGGTTTTCCACCCTCGGCTGAAGTCAGGCGTGGTAATGATTTGAAGTGGTTTTCGGCATCGTTCCAGGTGGCTAGCAATGAATGATGCAAGGCTTGAACCTGATCAGGGGTCAGGCGCTTGTTGCCTGCCAGCTCAGTCAATTGATCGATGCCCTGGCGTGCCATGAGCATGAAGTTGAGCGTGTGCCAGTGTTGATCACGTCCCAGGCGCTCCTCGATCTTCTCGAGCTGGTTGGCGCGCAACTCCAACATGGGGGACTCAAGTGCCTGATTGAAGGGGATTGCACGCTCTTGCAGTTCTTCTATGGCCTTTTCAATGACCTGATGGAGTTGGAGCGCAGGAGGTATCTAGGGGTATCGTCTGGCATACAGTTGTTCTACTTCACGGGCTTGGGGACGAAGCTTGTCATAGGCCTGGACATAAGCATTGGCTGCAATTTCCAGAGGGCTGGAGGCTTTATGTATTTCTCTCAGATAAAAGGTGCAGGGAGAAGGCTTTCCATTCGTGGAATATCGGTCACCAGAGCCCATGCTGAAACCAGCGAAATGCAATACAGGCATGCTCTTGCGGTCAATCAGCGTGTTGAAGTAGGTTCGGTAATCGAGAAAACGGATACGTAACACTGTATCGCTATAAGCCAGGCAGTGATTCATTTCCAGCAACCTGACCGATTCCTCACTTGGCTTTTCGCGAGAAGGCACGAGCACCTTGTAGCTCCAGGCAATCCCCAGGAATACACAGACTGCAATAGCAAAGGCGCGATTACTGATCATGACCCGCCTCCTTGTTTGGGATCGGTGAGTACCATTGCTCGCGGGTTGCAGGGACCTTGCAGGCAGATGAGGCGTCGGTAACGATCGCGCAGAAGCGCATTGGCCATGCTTGCAGGCCTTGATTTTGGTCCAGCGAACGGTAGTTGATGATGGCGGCTGTTCCCCACAGCGATGAGGCCAGTAGCCCGAAGAAAACGCCGATTACAATCTCTCTCGGCCATGAGCCCGGAGGAAGTTTTACAACCTTCTGCCTGAAACGGGCTGGCCAGGGTGTACGGCTCCACAAGGATAGGCCGAGCAGGGGGGCCGTATAGACCAGCAGTGCGCTCATCCCTCCAGACAGATAGACCAGTATTGCAAATAGCCAAACCGCCAGACTATCGCGTATGGGCAATGGCTCTGGTCGCCGTAAGCTCAGCCATTTGCCACAGCGTTCCAGCAGGTACCTGTCCACGCGCCAGGCTGTCAGGCCCAGGTTCCTGCAGCACCAGTTAAGGCCCCAGGCCAGCAGACCGAACATGCCCACTATTTGTAGCATCGTGGCCAGTGTTTCAAGCAGGCTACTGCCTTGGCGAAAGAAATGATTGAAGGCAATCTCGGCAGATGTGCAGGCAATGGCGAGGGGCATCGCCCATGTCGAATGATTACGCTGCAGCGGACGCCAGAAATAAGGGTTCATTCCCGGTATTTCATTCACCAGACCCGGATAGCGCTGCTGTAGGGTACTGGCCAGCTTTTCGCACATTTGCCAGTCGGCCTTATTGAACGCAGCCGTGAATTGCACGCGGGCGTCCTCGTGCATGGGGCGGAAAAACAGGCGGGCGGCTCTGGCTGCGGGGCTGTTATCGTTTTGTGCGGCGAGACGTTGTTGCTCTTCCAGAAAGGACGAGTTGTGGCTGCGGTGCAGCAGTTCGCTCCAATAAGGCTCGGGGCAAGGCGTGAGGTTGCCGGTTTGTTTCCATCCCTGTCGACTACACACGGTTTCAAACAATGTGTTGGACCAGGGCTGGATGTCGAGTAACTGGCGAGCGAGGCATTCATTGAACCAGCGACGGCGGTCGAGTGTTTGTAGCCAGGCTTTTTGTTCCAGCGTATGGCACAGTTCCAGCAAGCGTCGGGCATTTCCTGTCTTCAGCGTGTCATGCAACTGGCGTTCGGCATTGTTCAGCAGATACTTCGACACGGGCTCGGTGGCTGAACAGGAAAAATCCTGACGCTGCCAGGGCGTCTGCCAATAAAGATGCTCTACGGCAGGCTCTGCCATTTCCCTCATGACGTTGGCGTCTGACTGGCAGAGTTGCAACAGACTTTTTTCAAATTCCGCTTCGCAAGCGTCCGTTTGCGCCTGTTGAATACGAGCAACCAGATTATCGGCAGTGATGCCTTCGACTAATTGTTCTGCTCGTTTCCAGGCTGAAATCTCTCCGTCGTTCACGGGCTGGAAAAGGGATGGATCAAGTGTCGTGACGTGATCGAAAACCTTTGACTCCTGAGGCTCGTGAGCCCAGTCCAAGGCTTGCTCATAGGCTTCGCGCAGGCGTTGAAACCCTTCAGGATCTTCGTCTGGCCGGTATTGCTTGAGCAGGGTTGCGTACTGGCGCTTGATGCTGCGGGTATCGGTATCGGGTTCAAGTCCCAGAACAGACCAGCAGTTCATTTCCCCGCGCTCTGTGCAAACAACGAACTGAACTCTGAAAGGCTGAGGGGGATGCCGGCAGTCATAGGGCCTGGAACTCCTTGGACACAGTGCGGGTATTGAAGGGGGACTCGCTGTATCGGCAGGTATTGCGCAAACTTGTGTACTCGGGCGCAGTAACGCATCTCTGTGGGTATTTATTGGCTCTTGTGGGAGGCAGCTTGCTGGCGACAGCACCAGTGAAACCAAAGAATGTTTATCGGCTTCACGGCCCCTGTCGCCAGCAAGCTGCCTCCCACATCATTATCTGCCTATACGCCTCTGTTTCTTACCCCTTGCTATGCTCCGACGAAGTCGGCCCTTCAACCACGCCGCGAGGGCCGGCGACTCCCCAGATACTGGCGCCGATCACCGGCAGGAGCAGGACCAGAGCGGTCCATCCGGCCTTGGTCGTGGAGCTTTTGAGTGAACGCCAGACGCTGTTGATGACCCATGCGTCCAGCATTACGACAAGGATCGCCAGGGCGATCCAGAACACGGTAGACATGTCCATTCGGGTACCTCCGCTGCTGTCAGGTCGCAGGAACCTCCACGCGGGAATCGGATTCCGGCAGGCTGATCGCATTGTTGCCCGGCGTCAGGATTACCTTGCGGCAATCTTCCTGGCCCTTGTCGAAAATCTTGTAGCCCATTGCCGCATCTTCCAGCGACATCCGGTGAGTGATGATGGCCTCCGGTGACAGCCGGCCGGTTTCGATATATTCCAGCAGTTCCGGCATGAAACGCTGGGCATGGGTCTGGCCCATCTTGAAGGTCAGGCCCTTGTCGAACGCATCGCCAAACATGAAGCCGTGGATGAACCCCGAATACACGCCCGGCACGCTCACCACGCCGCCGCGTCGTACCGTGGCGATGCATTGGCGTAATGCCTTGCCGCTGCTGCCTTCCAGCTTGAGAGTGGCCAGCACGGTTTCCGTGGTACTGCCCTTGGCCTCGAAACCTACGGCATCCACCACACCATCGACTCCACGCATGCCGGGTGTCTGGCGAATGATGGTGTCGGCCGGGTCATCGTCTTCATCGAAGTTGATCGGGATGGCCCCGTAAGTCTGTTGTGCATAAGCCAGTCGATAAGGGTAATGATCGATGATGAAAATCCGCTCCGCGCCGAGCATCCGGGCGCATGCAGCACACAGCAAGCCGACCGGGCCGGCCCCGTAGATGGCGATGCTCGACCCCTGGCCGATCCCGGTATTCATCACGGCCTGCCAGGCGGTGGGCAGAATGTCGGAGAGAAAAAGCACCTTCTCGTCCGCCAGCGTGCCGGGGACCTTGAACGGTCCGACATTGGCTTTCGGAACCCGCACATATTCGGCCTGCCCGCCGGGAATGCCGCCATACAGATGGCTATACCCGAACAGCGCTGCGCCGGGCGGAATGGATTTCTTGTTGAGGATCGCGCCGCGTCCGGTATTGGTGGTTTCACAGGCGGAAAACAGATCCTGCTGACAGAAGAAACATTCCCCGCAGGCAATCACGAACGGAATCACCACCCTGTCGCCACGCTGTACAGCGCTGACCGCAGGCCCGGCCTCCTCGACGATGCCCATGAATTCATGGCCCAGGATATCGCCATGTTCGGTGGCCGGAATCTTGCCGTGATAGAGGTGCAGATCAGAGCCGCAGATGGCGGTTGCGGTCACCCGCAGGATGATGTCGTCGGCTTCCTCCAATTGCGGGTCAGGTACGGTATCGACTTTTACATTGTGCGCACCGTGATAGGTCAGTGCTCTCATGGTCGGTCCTCTGCTTGGCCAGAAGAAGTCTGGTCTTAATGCAGAGGAATGATGGGCGTGGGGTTTGGTTCAGTCCGAAGGACTAACGGTTGCTGGCCATTGGCGACTGCCTGCAATGCAGTTCCGACTGTTCGTCGGCTGGTTTTTCTTCGCCTTGAACGGCCGTTTTGCGGCCCAGTCGACACACTGACGGGTTAGCAGTCGGACCCTTCAAGGCAGTCAATCCGAAGCAGGACTCACTCCACGAGGTTCCCGATGAACAAAGCATCGAGCAAAACCAGAACAACGATCGAAGACCTGTTTATTCATGAGCTTTCCGATATCTACAGCGCTGAAAAACAGATCACCAAGGCATTGCCAAAGCTGGCCCGGGCGTCCACCAACCCCAAGCTGGCCGAAGCATTCAACATGCATCTGGAGGAAACCCAGGGCCAGATCCAGCGTATCGATCAACTGGTCGAGCAGGCCGAGATCAAGCTCAAGCGCGTCAAGTGTATTGCCATGGAAGGATTGATCGAGGAAAGCAAGGAACTGCTGGATGAAATAGAAAAAGGCCCAGTGCTTGATGCCGGGCTGATCGCCGCCTGCCAGAAGGTCGAGCATTATGAAATCGCCGGCTACGGAACGCTGATCGCCATGGCCAAGCACCTGGGCCTGGACGATGCCGCGAGCTTGCTGGGGGAAACCCTGGAAGAAGAAAAGTCGGCCGATGAAAAGCTCACGGCGATTGCCGAAGAGGGCGGGACGCAGGCCGCCACAATGGACATGGAAGAAGGGCAGGAGCTAGAGGTCGATCAGGAGCAGGAAGAAGGCCAGGACCAGCAAAAGCAGGGTAGACAGAAAAAAAGACAGGCCTGAGTGCTTCAGGGTGGGCAAACCGGTTTTCGTGACTGACTTCAGCGCACAGGGGTTTCCCCACCCTTTTTAATTGATCCACGAGGATAGCCAGATGGCATGAGTGGTCTACATTAGCCGCAGATCATTTGAAGGGAGCCGCTAATGTTTGAGTCCGCTGAAATAGGCCATGCCATCTCCAGGGAAACCTACGATGCTGAAGTGCCGGCCTTGCGCGAGGCATTGCTGGAAGCCCAGTACGACCTGCATGAGCAGGGCCAGCGTCAGATCATCGTACTGATCAACGGTATCGAAGGTGCGGGCAAGGGCGAAACCGTCAAGCTGCTCAACGAGTGGATGGACCCGCGCCTGATCGAGGTTCGCACCTTCGATCAACAGACCGATGAAGAACTCGCGCATCCCGCTGCCTGGCGCTACTGGCGGCAATTGCCGGCCAAGGGCCGCATGGGGATTTTCTTCGGCAACTGGTACAGCCAGATGCTGCAGGGCCGTGTGCATGGCCTGTACAAGGATGCGGTACTCGACCAGGCCATCAGCGGTGCCGAGCGCCTGGAGAAAATGCTCTGCGACGAAGGTGCGCTGATCTTCAAGTTCTGGTTTCACCTCTCCAAAAAGCAGATGAAATCGCGCCTCAAGACCCTCAAGGACGACCCGCTGCACAGCTGGCGGATCAGCCCGCTGGATTGGCAGCAATCGAAAACCTACGACAAATTTGTGCGTTTCGGCGAACGTGTGCTGCGCCGCACCAGCCGCGAATACGCCCCCTGGCATGTGATCGAAGGCGTGGATGCCCACTACCGCAGCCTGACCGTCGGCCGCCTGCTGCTCGAAGGCATGCAGGCAGCGCTGAACACCACCCAGGGCGAGCCCAGGCCTTTGACCTTTGGTCCGCTGCCCGCCAACCACGGCGAACTGACCCTGCTCGACAGCCTCGACCTGAGTCTCAACCTGAGCAAGGACGACTACGAAGAAGCACTGATTACCGAACAGGCGCGCCTGTCCGGCAATCTGCGCGACAAACGCATGAAAAAGCATGCACTGGTGGCGGTATTCGAGGGCAACGACGCGGCCGGCAAGGGCGGCGCGATTCGCCGGGTCGCCGCCGCGCTCGACCCGCGTCACTACAACATCGTACCGATAGCCGCCCCGACCCAGGACGAACGCGCCCAGCCTTACCTGTGGCGCTTCTGGCGACAGATCCCGCCACGCGGCAAATTCACCATCTTCGACCGCTCCTGGTATGGCCGGGTACTGGTGGAACGGGTCGAAGGCTTTTGCAGCGAATCAGACTGGGCACGGGCCTATGGCGAGATCAATGACTTTGAAGAACAACTGACCGACGCCGGAGTCGTTGTCGTGAAATTCTGGCTGGCCATCGATGAACAGACCCAGCTGGAACGCTTTCAGGAACGAGAAAAGATCCCCTTCAAACGCTACAAAATCACCGAAGACGACTGGCGCAACCGCGAAAAATGGCCGCAGTATCGTCAGGCTGTGGGGGATATGGTGGATCGGACGAGTACCGAGATTGCGCCGTGGACGCTGGTGGAGGCGAATGACAAGCGCTGGGCGAGGGTCAAGGTTTTGCGGACGATCAATGAGGCGTTGGAAGCGGCGTTTGCCAGGGACAAGAAGAAATAGATTGGGCTTGCACAGGCTGTGTTGAAAGCAGCCTGTGTGAATTCCTGCGAGTGGGAGAGAGCTTGCTTGCGACAGCGGTATTCCAATCGAAAAATACTCCGATGTAGGAGCGGATTCATCCGCGAAAACATCAGTACAAACAACGGAAATTCATCGCCAAAAACATAAGCAACCGTTACTTCAATTGACGAAAATACGCTCCGCGCAGGACCTTTTCCGCAGCCTTTGCCCTTTCTTCTGTGTGAATTTTCTTAGAAAATCTCAAGCCCTTGCGCCTGCCAAATCTGAGCACTAGGCTGCATCGGTCGCTGAACCTCAGCGATCGGGTTTAGCAGCCTGTTTCAGAGTACACATAGCGCAAGCTCCCTCTATGGCGGCTTTGCGTGGGGCACCTTCGGGTGCGCCGGGTTTTGTGTTCTCTACCGGTCTGCTAACCCGCGTCAAAGCTGCCACCTTTATTTCGTTTAGCAGCGATCTTGGTGGCCTCATTTTAGAGAGCATACCCATGATCAATTCAACACCATCACCACCTCTTCAATCATTTGAAGAATCTCTACTGCACGTCAGCGCACTACTACGTTGCGCCGCCGCCACTGCCTACGAAACCGGCGACACTCTCAACGGTCCCAAACGTGATCTGGCTTTTTCGGTCGTACACTTGATCGGCATGGCCAAGGCTGAGCTGGATCGTTCGCTGGAGCTTGTCGAGGTGCGTTGAGGGGACGGTAAAGCTGCATTGCTGTGAATGAACGAGGTTGTTTTCGCTCATTCATTCTTGATGTGCCTGAGCCGGTTCAGGTTCCGCCAAAAAGGATGTTCCAGATGTCAGGTAAACCGCCGCCCGAATGACTGATCCACCCGACTTCCAGCTCCTGGATGAACATGGTCGAACGCTTCTTTCGAGATATCACGACCTACCTTCGTAAAAGCAGTTTCAGTTCGGTTCGTGAGCTTGAAGCATCGATCACTGCTTTTTTGACACTTAGAAATGCGATGCCAACACGCTATGTATGGAATGCAGACGGTGAACAGATCCTAGTAAAGATCAAGCGCGCACGTGACGCCATGGCATCGCTTGCATGAGGAACGTTATTTCTGAGGCGCCACACTAGGCCGTTTAATCTCTGCTATCGGTCACAGGCAGAGCTCACTCACTCTGTTGATAGCTTTGTACATCATCGGTGCTCTCGTGTGATGCTTGCAACTCGACAGAAGATGCCACTGTAGTGGTCAACTTTTTC
>NZ_RBRE01000079.1 GCF_003700275.1 Pseudomonas cichorii
AGAGAGTAGATGTGTATAAGAGACAGTGGTGGTGGTGGTGGTGGCAAGGGCGGCGGTTCTGTAAACCCACCGACCAGCACGATGACCGAATTCATTTCCAATGCCACCGTGGTCGATCAGAAAACGGGCAAGGTGTATGTCGGCACTGTAGACCTGAGGCCGACCCTGGAACGTATTAAAAGCGGGGGGTCCTATCCGCATCGCAACGACGGCAGTACATTTGAAAACAGGCCTGATAAAGTGACCGGTCAACGCGGTTTGCCTGTTCAGGGCCGGGGTTACTACACCGAGTATGTACACCCCTCGGTGGGCATTGCCAGCCCCGGGCCTCAACGTATTGTTACGGGTAAGGCTGGAGAGGTCTATTACACTCCCGACCACTACGCCAGCTTCATAAGACTCAACCCTTGAGTATTGGTTAATGACTCCATTCACATTTGTAGACGGTGTTGCGGCTTATGACACTTCCAAGGTTTTTTACGCCCGGCTGGAGCCAGGCATTAGCGACAGTGACTATTTGCTGAGAGCCATCAGCGCGCTGCTCTGGTTTCCCGGATATTTCGGTATGAACTGGAATGCGCTGTATGACTGCTTGCGGGATTTTGAGTGGATTCCGTGCACTAAGGTCGTGCTGGTCCATGAAGCACTGCCAAAAATTCCCGAAGCCGAGTTGAAGGTCTATCTGGAAGTGTTGAGTGACGCGGTTCTTGACTGGAGGGAGGGTGAAGAGCATTCATTTGAAGTGGTATTCCCTGAGTCTGAACGCTCCGATATCGAGCGCTTCTTTGCTCAGGCGTAAGGCAGGCGGTGTGATCCGCTACTTCGCGACTTTCTTCGACGATCTCCCACCCGACGGATCAAAACACTGGCTGTCATACAGCGGGCTCTTGCACTGCGATACGGCCGTCGGCGGCGGTGGCCGGTCTTTCTGGTATTGCTTGTAGCTTTCCGTCTCGTAGACAGTCACTTTCGCGCGGCCGCTGACTTTCAGGTATTCGGTGGCTTTCAGGTTGATCTTGTGGGCATGGTCCACGGGTTCGCCCTGGCGCAGCATCTTCTGCGGGCCTTGTCTTTGTACGGAGACCTCTGCGCTGCCGTCGGCGCAGGGAATTGCGGCAAAGCTCACCCGGCCTTCAGGCGATGTGCATTTGAATATTTCGCTGTGGGCGTTGCCGGTGAAGTTCAGCGCGGCGACTGCCAGCGCCAGTGAAGGCCATTTCATCAAGTCTCTCCATTTGTGGCGCAAGGCTAGCATTTGCCAGTAATTTCGGCTAGCTGGCGAGATGCATGCACCGTTGGTCTGTCGCGTTGCACTCTGGTGGGCTGAGGGTTTCTGAATTTCATGCGGCAAATTCAACCCATCTCACTGGAGGTATGCATGAACGGTGATAAATCGAAGACTGGCAATCACGACGATCTGGATTTCAACCCGGAATCCCCGGATGCCGACGATCCGCAAGTAGACCCTGTGAAGCCTGCAAAGACGCCGGCCAAAGATAAGGGCACAAGTGACGATTACCCGCCTTACACCCCTGACAAGTAAGCTCGGCTACTTGTTAGCCTCAAGGTATTCCAGCAGATCCTCCATGCGCTGGTCGTTGCCCCGCCACCAGAGTTTCATGCGGGTGCCGGGTACGACTTCGCCGGGGGCCTGGATAAAGGCGCTGAGTTTTTCGCGGGTCCAGACGATGCCGGAAGCCTGCATTTGCGGGGTGTACTTATAGTCCCCGGCCTGTGCGGCTTGGCGACCGATGATGCCGGTAAGGGGAGGGCCGAATGAACTGCGGGCCGAGGGGCCGATCTTGTGGCAACCGGCGCAGAGACCGGTGAAGACTGCCTTGCCAGCTTCGGCATCGCCAGCAGCCTGGGCAGTTGTCGGGATCAACAAGGCCAGTAGCAATGGCACGGTTTTTTTCATGTGCGTCCTTTGAGGCATTTTTCAAACGCCGAAAACCACGAAGCCCCTGCAATTCGTTGAATTCAGGGGCTTCGCGTTTTTCTAATTTGGCGGTGAAGGAGAGATTCGAACTCTCGATACAATTTCTTGTATACACACTTTCCAGGCGTGCTCCTTAAGCCACTCGGACACTTCACCGTATCTCTTCAGACTGTTGTGTCTGTCGAGGCGCGCTAATGTAGTCGAAACGTTTTCTTAACGCAAACCTTTTTTCCAGAATTTTCATGCGCTTAAGCAAAAAGTAGCGCTTTGGGGTTCGCCCCCGGTTTTGTGGCTGAGCCGGGGGGCGATGCCGGGCAGGCAATCAGGCGCTGAAGCCGCCGTCGATGCTCAGGCTGGCGCCGGTGATGTAGCCCGCTTCCGGGCCTGCAAGGTAAGCCACGAAGCTGGCGATTTCTTCACTCTTGCCGTAGCGGGGGATGGCCATGAAGGTCATGAGGCTTTCAGCGAATTCGCCATGGGCCGGGTTCATGTCGGTGTCCACCGGGCCGGGCTGGACGTTGTTGACGGTGATGCCCTGCGGACCGAGGTCGCGGGCCAGGCCTTTGGTGAGGCCGACCAGTGCCGACTTGCTCATGGCATAGGGCGCGCCACCGGCGAAGGGCATGCGCTCGGCGTTGGTGCTGCCGATGTTGATGATGCGGCCACCTTCGCTCATGTGCCGGGCCGCTTCCTGGCTGGCGATGAACACGCCACGGACGTTGATGGCGAGGATTCTGTCGAAGTCGTCCAGATTGAACTGGTCCAGCGGTGCGACGGCGAGCACGCCTGCATTGTTGACCAGGATATCCAGGCCGCCGAAGGTTTCGGCGGTAGTCTGCACGGCGTGACGAATGGCGTTGGCATCGGCGCTGTCTGCGCGGATGGCCAGGGCCTTGTCGCCATTGGCATTGATGCTGTCCTGCAGGTCGAGTGCGTTGATTTCGGAACTGACGTAGGTAAAGGCCACGGCCGCGCCTTCCTGAGCCAGACGCCTGACGATGGCGGCACCGATACCGCGAGAGCCGCCTTGCACAAGTGCCACTTTGCCGGTGAGGTTGCGATGCTGGATCATGGTGTTCTCCTGTGGGGTTGCATCGTTGAAGACAGCTGACGCTGGACGGTGTGGAGGTTTGAGCATAGACATTGCCGGAGCGCAGGCACTGTCATACATACTGCTGTGATCTGAACCCGTGACGGAGGAGTGATTCAATTAAATGAATATTCATGCCAACAGCGCTTTGATCCTTATCGACCTGCAACAGGGCATCAACCATCCGAAACTGGGGCGTCGCAATAACCTGCAAGCCGAGACACAGATCTCGTCGTTATTACAGGCGTGGCGCCAGAGCGCGCGGCCAGTGATGCATGTCAGGCACTTTTCCAGGTCGGCCGATTCAGTGTTCTGGCCGGAGCAGGCCGGTGTTGATTATCAGCCAGCCTTCGTGCCGCATGCTGGAGAGCGCGAATTGCGCAAACAGGTTCCCGATGCGTTCTGCGGCACGCAACTGGAAGCGTGGTTGCGTGAAGCGTCGATTTCACAACTGGTCATCGTGGGCGTCATCACCAATAATTCGGTGGAGTCCACGGCGCGCAGCGGCGGCAACCTGGGGTTTGAGGTGATCGTGGTGCATGACGCCTGCTTCACTTTCGACCAAGCGGATTTTTTCGGAACCCCGCACAGTGCCGAAGAGGTGCATGCCATGTCGCTGGGCAATCTGCATGGGGAATATGCAACCGTGCTCGGCACGGCAGAAGTCTTGCAGCGCCTGTAGCCTCATGGGTTCTGCAGAAACACCACATAACCCCTGAACCATGCGCTGTCCTGCAGATAACCCGGCGCCTGCCATTCGCCACCCTGGATCAGGCCGATCTTGAACGGCAGGCCGAGGCGGTTCATGCGCGGCAGGTAGGCGGCGTAGTCCGGGATACTGTGGCGGCCTTGATAGGTCTGCACCACCACTTCGTCTACCACGCCCTTGAGCTCGCCAATGGCGTTGGCGTCGGCGTTGCTGCTCCAGTCCATCAGGCCGGTGATGCTCAGCCGGTATTGGGCGGGCAGGCGGCGGCGCAGGTCGCGCAGGAAGTCGACGTATTCATTCAGGTAGCGGGTGCGGGCATCGAAGTCGATCTGGATGCCGACCAGCGTATTGCCTGCCTGTCGCCAGCGCTCGACCTGACCGAACAACTGGCGGTAGACCGACTCCGGCCAGCGCAGGGTGTGGGCGCGATACACCACCCAGAGCTGTTCATGGGGCAGCCGGGTCACGCTCATGCCCTGAGCGATGAAATCCACCCGCTGTTGCGGATCGCGGCGTGAACTGCTGATCTGGCCTTGCAGCACATACAGGGTTCTGGCCTGCTCCAGCACCGGCTGCGCAGTGACGCCACCCCATAGCCAGAAGGCGTCGTAATCAGCCGCGTCCACTGCTGCCTGGGCATGAACCGGGTTCAGCAGCCAGAGCAGCGGCAGGCAACGCCAGAGTTTCATCGACATCTACCAGTAATACTGCAGCGATTTGCCCCAGCGGGTCGCGGCGAAGTCGCCTTTCAGTTGCTTGAACCAGGCCTTGCGTACGGAGGGTTCCACGTCCTTGCCGCCGCAACTGTTATAGCCCGAGGGCGCATAGCAGTTGATGGCCCGAAACAGCGCGTAGGCCTTGTCGTCGCGTGCCGCCTTGGGGTTGGCGATGACCTGTTTATAGCCGTCGAGCCGGGAGAAGACTTCACCGGCAAAGCCCGGTGCACTGCCGCCCAGACTGTCGGCATGCCGGCGCTGGTCCAGCGGCATGCTGTCCAGATGATTGCGCAGGATGAACTCGCCCAGGCAGTTCAGGCCCTGCGGGTTCTTGTTGTCAGCCTGTAAGGCCGCTGCGGTCTGGGCAATGCTCGGGCAGCTGTAACCGGATTCTGCCTTGTCGCCTTGCCAGTGGAAGAGCGCCAGTTCCGGTCCTTTGTCGTATACGTAACCCAGGCTGTAGCCCAGTTTTTCGTCGGGTGGTGTCGTCGGCAACTGTTTGAAGTCTTCGCCGAAGTCGGCGTAGCGGCTGCGCAGCAGGTCCTTGTAGAGGAGCACGAACTGCGCGGTGTTGCGTTCGGTGGCATTCAGGCCCTTGGTGCTCTGCTGGCGCAGCAGGTCGGCATCGGCCACATGCCTGAGCAGGGTATAGCGGACCTGTTCGGACTGGATCGGCGAGTCGGGCGCGAAGACCCTGGCCAGTTGTTCGTCACGCTCGTAACTCATGGCCAGGGCCATTTCCAGTTGTTCGCGTTGCAGCGGTTGCCTGGCCAGCGGCAGCAGGTTTTCCCAGAGTGACTGGGCGGCTTTCCAGTCCTGGCCGGCTTGCAGCGCCAGGCCGCGCAGGATCTGCTGGCTGAAGGACAGGTAATCGAGGTTGCTCGGCAGTTCGTCTGGCAGCAGCGTCAGGGCTTTGCCCGGATTGTCTTCGACATACAGAGCAAACGCGGCCTGCAGATACGCATACAGCGCCGGCTGTTCGGCAAAGATCGCCTTCTGCGCCTGCAGGTCGGCTGCGCTGAGTTTCGGGGTCGATTGTTCGCGCATCCACATCAGGTCATTGATGGCCATCAGCAAGGGTGTTTGCAGCGTTTGCCTGTTGACCGTCAGCAGCTTGATATCCACCTCGCTGACCAGCTCGTCCAGCGACACGTTGCGTTGCGCCGCCGTGGTTTGCGTCAGTTGCAGGGCGAAATCCCCGGCGAGTTTGTCGGAGTCGTTGGCCAGCCAGTGGACACGACGCATCAAACCGCGCGCCGAAGCGGCGTACTCGCCTTGCGGATAAGCCTGCAGGTAATGCTCGAAGCCGTCCTGTGCCTGTTGCAGGCGAGTCGTGTCCAGTTGCTCGGCAGTGCGTTCGCTGTATTCATTGAAGGCGTTTTGCTGGGCATCGTTCAGGGCGGTGCGTGCGCTCATGTACAGGGCGGTCTGCTTGAGCCAGGGCTGCGGGTTTTCACTCAGGGCTGCGAAGCCTTTTGCTGCTTCGGCAAAGCGCCCGCTGTAAAAGTCGCTGGCGGCGCGCAGATAAGTGGCGAATGCCTGGCCGGTTGCGGACTGAATATCGGCAGGGATCATGCTCGCCTGCTGGCTGGCGTCCCAGCCGCAGAGGCTCAGCAGTTGCAGGCGAGCATTGGCCAGTGTGCGGCGTTCGTTGTCGTTCAGCTCCGGGCTGGCGATCAACTGGCCGATAAAGGCGCTGGCACTTGCCGGGGAATTGCTGCGACAACGGCTGCCTTCACCTTGCAAAAAGGCATCGCCAGCGGCTTCGGTGGCGGGCAGCTTGAGCCCCAGCTTTTCCAGCTGGGGCGTCAATGGGCTGTTGGCCGCGACTGATTGCTCTGCCGGCTCGGTTTCCTGCGCTGCTCCTGGTGGACTCAGGCGATACAGGGCGAAGGGCACCGGGCCATAGCCTTGCGCCTTGTCGTCATTGCTCAATGCATGGGGTTGCAACGCCAGCGCACCCTGATCGGCCAGCAACAGGCGCAGATTGACCTGGCTGTCGTTACCGGGGCTGAGAAATGCCAGATTGCTGCAGACATCCAGTCGCTCCTTGATCAGCGACCAGTTCGGATAACAGGAGTCATCACCGCTGGCCTGCACCTGGGTGCAGAAAACAGAGCCAACAGCCAGTGCCAGAGCAGTCAACAGGCGGGTGCGCATGGGGGGCGTCCTTGATCCGTGGTTACAAATTCCGACGATCATACCCGTGGCTTTATTGCCGACGGACAAGGGTGATGCAAAAAATTTCAAAAACCAGGTGAGGTAAATCCATTCGGCGCACGTGTTAGTGAGAATCAGATTCGTTTCAAGACGAACGCCATCACGACTCGGGAGCTCGTTGTACCCATGACAAAGCATCAAGCCGGTTCTTGCATACCAACCCAAAACGCTGTCTTGCCTATGGAGCGGGCTTGTTTCTCATTGCGTCAGAGCCCGGTGCCGATGCTCGGCCTGTGTTCGGCGGCCGTGTTGCTCTGCGCTCTTGGCGGCATGCCTGCGGCCTTCGCTGCTGAAGAGTTGCAGCTCAACCCGGTCAATATCGATGCCCGCTCCGAGCCCTCGGAAGCCGGGAACGTCGAGCACAGCGCCACCAGCTATCAGGCGCGCCGGGCGTCGGTGGCCACGCGCAGCGATGCGAGTCTGGTTGAAACGCCGCAGTCGGTGAACGTGGTGACCAACCGGGTGATCGAGGACCGCGCACCTGCCAGCCTCGACGAGGCGATCAATGCGGTGAGCGGCGTCAAGCAGGGCAACACGCTGGGCGGCACCCAGGATGCGATTCAAAAGCGCGGCTTTGGCACCAACCGGGATAACTCGATCATGCGCGATGGCATGCAGTCGGTGCAGGCGCGCAACTTCACGCCGACCACCGAGCGCATCGAGGTGCTCAAAGGTCCGGCATCGATGCTGTATGGCGTGCAGGATCCGGGCGGCGTCATCAATGTGGTGACCAAGAAGCCGCAACTGACGGCAGCGCATTCCATCTCGGTCTTCGGCAGCAGTTTCGGCGGCGGTGGCCAGCAGATCGACCTGACCGGCCCTTTGGGTGACAACGGCCTGGCGTATCGTTTGATCGTCGACGATCAGAACTACGATTACTGGCGCAATTTCGGCAGCATCGACCAGACCGTGGTCGCGCCTTCCATTGCCTGGTATGGCGAAGACACCACCGTCTCGGCCGCCTACGAACATATGGAGTACTCGGTGCCGTTCGACCGTGGCACGCAGATCAACCCGAGCACCGGCAAGGTGCTGGATATTCCGCGCACCCGCCGTCTCGACGAGTCGTTCAACGTCACCACTGGCCGCTCCGACGCGCTGGATCTGCGTATGGAGCACCGCTTCAACGACACCTGGTCGCTGCGCACCGGTTATGGCTACAGCCGCAATTATTACAACGACTATCAGTCGCGCTACATGTCGGCCAACTACACCACCGGTGTGGTGACCCGCCGCGGCGATGCGACCCGTGATGCCGAGCAGGTTGCGCACACTGCAACCGTCAATACCCTGGGCAAGCTGTATTGGGGCGATACCTTGCATGAGGTGCTGATCGGTGCCGATTACATGAAGAACGAGCGCGATATGGGGGATGTGATCCGCGACACCCAGGGGGCCGACTTCAACTACAACGCGCCGGTGTATGGCAATGCACCGCTGCCGAGCAGGGTCAGTGCGCCAAACAGTGAGCAGACCGATCATTTGCAGACTCACGCTTTCTTTGTTCAGGACTCGATTCACCTGGGCGAGAAGTGGATTCTGCAAGCCGGTCTGCGCTACGACGCCTTCAAGGAAATGACCGGCAAGGGCCGTCCTTTCATCGTCGGCGCCGACGTCAAGGACAGCAAGGTCGTGCCGCGTCTGGGGCTGGTGTACATGATCCAGCCGGACTGGTCGCTGTACACCAGCTACACCGAGTCCTTCCGTCCCAATACCTCCATCGCGACACCGATTGGCGAACTGCCGCCGGAAGAGGGCAAGGCCTACGAATTCGGTACCAAGTTCCAGAACGATGCGATTACCGCTACGGTTGCGCTGTTCAATATCAACAAGAAGAACGTGCAGACCTCGGAAACCTGCGGCACTGAAACCTGCACCCGGGTTTCCGGTGAAGTGCGCTCCCGTGGGCTGGAAGCGGATATCACCGGGCAGATCAACGAGAACTGGAGCCTGACCGGTAGCTACGCCTACACCGACACCGAGGTTCTGGAAGATCCGGTCCTCAAGGGCCAGCCGCTCGATGGCGTTTCCAAACACACCGCTGCGCTGTACCTGACCCGTGATTTCGGCCATGTGGGCATTGGTAACCTGCGCGCTGGTGCCGGTGCACGTTATGCCAGCCGCTGGGGCGTGAACGATGGCACCGGTGTCGAGTACTACCTGCCATCCTCGAAAGTGGCCGATGTGTTTGTCAGCTACAAGATGAAATTCGACGACCGTGACCTGACCCTGCAACTGAACCTGAAGAACATGTTCGATGAACACTATTACGTGTCCAGCAGTGGCCTGGGTTCGCCCGCCATCGTGATTGGCGAACCCCGCCAGTTGATCGCCAGGGCCAAACTGGACTTCTGAACCGCGTAGGTGAATTCATTCGCAAGAGGCCGGCACATCCACAAGAAATGTATCTTCTGGAATAGGGTTTTCGCGGATGAATCCGCTCCTGCAGGCGCCGGGTAGGAGCGGATTCATCCGCGAAGAGGCAACCCACAACCATGGGCATCACAGCATTCGTTTGAGGGTATTGTCCTTGCGCACAAGGTGATGCCAGATCGCAGCCAGCACATGCAGGCCGATCACGTAATAGAAGATCGATGCCAGCAGCTTGTGCAGGTCCTCGAAGCGTTCGGCGGTACGGTCTGAGGTAGGAAACGGCCAGGGGATTTGCAGGTCGGTAAGCGGGATGGGCAAGGCGCCTTTTTCGACCATGACGGTGAGAAACCCGAGTACCGGCTGCACGAACAAAAATGCATATAGCGCATAGTGCGAGGCGGTCGCTGCGATGCGCAGCGCACCTTCCAGCGGCGGTGTGATTCCTGGCGGGCGGTGACGACGGCGTTCGGCCACGCGGAAAAAGGCCAGGGTTAATATCACGATGCCGACCCAGAAGTGGCTTTGTACAACCAGCAGCCGGTATTCAGAACCCTTGCCGAATTCGCTACGGCTGAGAATCAGGGCATACGCCAGCACAATCAGGGCGGCCATGACCCAATGCAGCCATCTGGCCCGGGAGGTATAGCGTTCACCAGGTTGTGCATCCACTGTTGAGTCCCTTGTTCCAAGGCTGATATTGCATAGCTTAGGAGACAGGCAGAAAGCCTGCATCCGGTTTCAAAAAGACTGTTTCCTGACGCTGCTTCTATCCAAATGACATGAAGCAAGGCTCATGCCCGATGGCCGGCAAACGACTCATTGCGTCTTGAGCGGATAACTGAACCTGCCGCCACTCTGCTCGCAGTCATTTCTGGCCTGGGCCTGTTCCTTGATCTCGTAATACCAGGTAATCACCTGTGCTCCATCGGGCACATTCGCTGTGTCCTGGCCGGGTTCCTTACTTGTAGAGCGCTCGTTGGCCAGAGACTCCTGGGTCGCGGTTGCAGTGCATGACGCCACTGCATCGTCGGGGCAGCTTGCAACCTTGCGTTTCTCCCGCGGCGTCGAACCTTTGTCTTCATTGCTGCACGACCAGTCAATGGCACCTTCCGGCATGCCTTTGTATTCATAGCAGATGTGCGGCTGGATAACCGGAACCTGCTCGCTGGCGGAGCGAGTCAGCACATCACAGGCCTGCCCAAGGGCCAGATTGCTGAGCAGGCAGCCGCTCAGGGCCATACAGAGTCGCAGAGTCATTGTTTTTATCTCTTCGCAAGACCTTTCAAATAATCCGAATCGCAAAGCCTGCTTGAAGTTCAGCCGCCGATGACGAGCGGCAAGGCGACTGTTCATTCGACAAAACACGGAACCTGTGCTTTCGCAGGGCTTCATATGACTTGAATGTCATGAAGGAGCGAGTCTTGACCAGTGCCAGTCCCCCCTTGGGCCACATAACGCCGGTAGCAGCCAATATTTCATTGAATGTGCTGACCATGAACATGCATATGGGTTTTGGCATCTTCAACCGTCGTTTCATTCTGCCGGAGCTGCGCGAAGCGGTGCGCAGTGTGTCGGCGGATGTGGTGTTTCTCCAGGAAGTGCACGGTGAGCATCAGCAGCATGCCCAGCGCATCAAGGACTGGCCGACCATCTCGCAGTACGAGTTTCTCGCCGACAGCATGTGGAAAGACTTCGCGTATGGGCGCAATGCGGTGTACCCGCATGGCGATCACGGCAATGCCCTGTTGTCCAAGTACCCCATCATCCAGCACGAGAACCTCGACATTTCGATTCATGGCACTGAGGAGCGCGGGTTACTGCACTGCATTCTCGATGTCCCGCATTACGGCCATGTGCACGCGGTCTGTGTGCATCTTGGGCTGTTCGAGAGCCATCGGCGGCAACAGCTCAAGCTACTGGCCGGGTTGATGGAGCGCCTGCCGGCCGGAGTACCGGTAATTGTCGCCGGTGATTTCAACGATTGGCGTCTGCGGGCCGATGCGTTGCTGGAGGGAACAGGGCTGCATGAAGTCTTCGTCGAGCGCTTTGGCGCGCCGGCCAAGAGCTTTCCGGCCCGCTGGCCGTTGTTGAGGCTGGATCGGATTTACGTGCGCAATGCGACGAGCCACAGGCCCCGGGTGCTGTCCAACCGGCCGTGGTCCCATCTTTCCGATCATGCACCCTTGGCGGTGGAGGTAACTTTATGAGCAACGAGGCCAGGGAGCAGCAAGGGCAGTGGCGCGATGGTAATTGCGTGGAGCTGCTGATCAACGGCGAGGATTTCTTCTCGCGGGTTTTCGAGTGCATCCGCGCGGCCCGCAAGGAAGTGCTGGTCGAAACCTTCATCATTTTCGAGGACCGTATCGGCAAGGCGCTGCAACAGGCCTTGATCGAAGCGGCCAACAATGGGGCGCGGGTGGTGGTCACGGTGGATGACTATGGCACCTCGGACCTGAGTTCCGGGTTTGTCAAAACCATGCTCGATGCGGGTATCCAGATCCAGTTGTTCGACCCGCGTCCGCGTTTCATGGGCATGCGCACCAATCTGTTCCGGCGCCTGCACCGCAAGGTGGTGGTGATCGATGGCGAGCTGGGGTTTATCGGCGGGATCAACTACAGCGTCGATCACATGACCGACACGGGGCTCACGGCCAAGCAGGACTATGCCGTGCTGGTGCGTGGCCCGATCATCGCCGATATCCATCGCAGCGCGTTGCACATGCTCAGCCCGGCGGTGCGGGACAGCCTCAAGCAGATCCCGCTGAAGCTGAAATACGCCGGTAGTGCGCGGATGATGCTGGCCGAGCGCGACAACAGTAATCACACCACCGATATCGAGGAGCAGTACCTCAAGGCCATTCGCGGCGCGACCCAGCGTATCACCATCGCCAATGCCTATTTCTTCCCCAGCTATCGCTTTCTGCGCGAGCTGCGCAATGCCTCACGACGCGGGGTCAAGGTCACGCTGATCCTGCAGGGCCAGCCGGACATGCCGTTCGTGCGGGTCTGTTCACGCCTGACCTACACCTATCTGTTGCGCGATGGCGTGGTGATCCATGAGTACAAGCAGCGCGCACTGCATGGCAAGGTCGCGCTGATCGATCACGAATGGTCCACCATCGGCTCCAGCAATCTGGACCCGCTGAGCCTGGCACTGAATCTGGAGGCCAATCTGTTCATTCGCGATTCGGCCCTCAACCAGCATCTGCACGAACATCTGCGCGATCTGGCCGCCGCGCACAGCACCCAGATCAGCCTCAAGGGCGCGGCACGTGGCCAGTGGTGGCGGGCGCCGATGATCTTTCTGTGCTTTCACTTTCTGCGCCATTTTCCCGCCATTGCCGGGTTGTTTCCGGTCCACGGCATGCGCCTCAAGCCGGTGAGGGCAGGGGATGTGATACCCGAGGCGCGAGTCATCGAACAGCAGGCCCGCCAGGATTTGCCGGATCAGGAGCAATCGTCATGAGCCACGTCGCCGAGGCGTCATCGAGCAATAGCCAGGGAACCCGCTGGAAGTGGGCCAAGCGTGGCTTGAATGTATTTTTCTTTATCGCCGTGCCCGTGCTGCTGTTCATGCTGGTCAAGAATCTCGACTGGCAGGAAGTCAGCCATGCCTTGCAGTCCTACAAGGCCAGTACCCTGGGCATTGCGGCTCTGGTTGCGTTGGCCAGTTACCTGACCTATTGCGGGTTCGATATCCTGGCGCGTCATTACACCGGCCATAAACTGTCGGTCCAGCAGGTCGTGCCAGTGACGTTCGTCTGTTATGCCTTCAATCTCAACCTGAGTTCCTGGGTGGGCGGAATTGCCCTGCGCTATCGGTTGTACTCGCGGCTGGGGCTGGACGTGCCGACCATTACCCGGATCCTGAGCTTCAGCCTGATCACCAACTGGCTGGGTTATATGCTGCTGGCGGGTTTCGTGTTCTCGATGGGGTTCATGAGGCTGCCCAAGGCCTGGGAAGTCGGTGCGACGTCCCTGCAATTGATTGGCGTGGGGTTGCTGGTGTTGTGCGCGGCCTACCTGCTGGCGTGCCGCTTTTCCAAACGACGCTCCTGGAACCTGCGTGGCCAGGAGATCGTCCTGCCTTCGCTCAGGCAGGCACTGATGCAAGCCAGCCTTGGCGCATTGAACTGGTCGTTGATGGCATTGGTGATTTACACCCTGCTGCCTGACAACGCTTTTTATCCGACGATACTGGGCGTGTTATTGATCAGCAGTATTGCGGGTGTGATTACCCATATCCCGGCCGGGCTCGGGGTGCTGGAAACCGTGTTCATCACCTTGCTGGCCCAGCAGTTTTCCAAGGGCAGCCTGCTGGCCGCCCTGATCGGTTACCGCGCCATCTACTTCCTGCTGCCGCTATTGATTGCACTGCTGGTGTATGTGGTGCTGGAAAAACAGGCGAAAAAGCTCAGCGCCAGTAATCAACAACGGTCGTAGCAGCGAATTTATTCGCGAATAAATTCGCTCCTGTCGATAGTCTTTGTTGGCCGGGATACCACCGCGAAGTGGCAAGACGGCTTCTACTGTCGGGCAAACATTTTCACTGCATCCACCGCATTGCTGGTGCCTTCGCTGATCTGCACGATCACCGAGCCGGCCTGGTCCGCCAGATCGACGCCCTTGACGGCGTTGTTGCGGGTGTTGTCCATGCTGTCGATGGCCTGACGGGTTTCGTTCTGGATCACACCGATCATTTCCGAGATTTCGGCGGTCGAGCGGCTGGTACGGCCGGCCAGTTGCCGTACTTCGTCGGCCACCACGGCAAAGCCTCGACCCTGATCACCGGCACGCGCTGCTTCAATGGCGGCGTTCAACGCCAGCAGGTTGGTCTGTTCGGCAATGCTGCGAATGGTGTTGACGATGGCGGTAATCTGCTCCGAGCGTTCGCCCAGTTGAGTGATGATCCGCGACGAATCCTCGATGTTCACCGAGATCTGGCGCATTTCGGTCGCCGCCTGCTGAATCACCTGAGTGCCCTGTTCGGTGACTTTCCGGGTCTGTACCGAGATGTGATAAGCCTGCGCGGCACTGTTGGAATCGCGTTCATGTTGCTCGACGCGGGCGGTGATGTCCGAGGCGAACTTGATGATCTTCCAGAGCTTGCCGTTGACGTCATAGACCGGGTTGTAACTGGCTTCCAGCCACAGGATCTGGCCATGGCGGTTGACCCGCTTGAACTGGCCGCTGAAAAACTCGCCCTTGTTCAGGCGTTTCCAGAAGTCGGCATATTCGCTGCTGCTACTGATTTCCTGTGGGCACAGCATTCGATGGTTCTTGCCGACCAGCTCTTTTTCGCTGTAGCCCATCAACCGGGTCAGGTTGTCGTTGGCGCATAGAATCCGGCCTTCCAGGTCGAACTCGATCACCGCCATGGCGCGATCCAGAGCCTGGAGCTTGTTTTTCGCTTCGCTGTCGGCCTGCACCTTGGCAGTAATGTCCAGGGCGTACTTGACGATTTTCACGGTCTTGCCCGAACTGTCCTTGACCGGGTTGTAACTGGCCTCCAGCCAGACCGTCTGGCCATTGCCTGCCACACGACGGAAAGTCTCGGATACGAATTCTCCGGCTCGCAGACGTGACCACAGCCGGGCATATTCGGGGCTGCGTGCATATTCGGGCAGGCAGAATATCCGGTGCTCCTTGCCCACCACCTGTTCGCGCTGGTAATGCATGGTTTTCAGGAAGTTGTCATTGGCACTGAGCACAACGCCGGTCAGATCGAATTCGATGGTGGCCATCGAGCGGTCGATTGCTTTCAATAACCAGTCTTGTTGTTCGACAGTGTTCTGGAGGGCAATTAATTCTTTCTTGTTTGAATTAAATAGCATGGCGGCGTGGCTCAGGAGGAAGTGGCAGTAAAAGTTCCCGTCCTTCGGCCTGGGGTGCGTAAGGCACTCGTGCGTATCCTTCTGCGATGATGGCACTATAGGTGGCAAGTATGGGGTTTGACAACGGATTATGAAAAAAATACTCGGATGATAATGAGGTGCAACTTTATTATTAATCCGAGCGTTGTTTTAAATTGTTTTAATGAAAAGTTTCAATCAAATGAATAGAGAATATTTTTTGACGCCAGCCAGATAGCAGGCGTATCGCGATAAATAGAGTAACTACTCAACTATCAGGAAGTTTCGGCTCAATCGTCGAAACCTGCCTGTTCGTGAATTTCGTCCACTTTCAATTCCAGACGATAAGCCACGGCGATGAACAGGGCCTGACACAGGCAGAGTGTGGCACTCAATGAACGGAAGGCGAATGAGCTGCCTTCATTGACCAGCAACACCGAATTGGCCCGTTTGGCCAGTGGCGAGAGATTGCTGTCGGTGATGATCATGGTCTTGGCCTGATTGTGCTGGGCGATCCGCAGGCAATGCTGGGTTTCCTTGCCGTAAGGGGTAAAGCTGATGGCGATCACCAGATCGTTGGCGCGTACGCTGCGCATCTGTTCCCGGTAACTGCCGCCCAGGCCGGAAATCAGGTGGATACGCTTGTTGGTGTGTTGCAGGTTATAGACCAGGTAATCGGCCACGGCGAAGGAGCGGCGCACGCCCACCACGTAGATATTGTCGGCGTTGACCACCAGATCCACGGCCTTCTCGAATTCATCGTCGTCCAGGTCCGCGCCCAGGCGCTCCAGACCGGACAGGGTGGCATTCACACACTCGCGCGCCAGATCGCCACCACGGGCTTTCTGCGATTTGTTGGCGATCATGTTGCGGATGCGCTGCTGGTAATTCTGTACCGGCGTGGTCTTGTGTGTGTAGGCCTCGCGGAACAGGGCCTGCATTTCGCTGAAGCCGCTGAAGCCGAAACGCTGCGAGAAACGCACGATGGCCGAAGGATGAACTTCGCATTCGCGAGCGATATCGCTGATGCGGTCGACCATGATCCTGTCGCTCTGCTGGCTCATGTAACTGGCAATACGCTTGAGCTGACGGGGCAGGGCGTCATATTCATTGGTGATCAGCCGCAGCAGACCTTCGGCGCTGGTCGGTGGCGTATCGAGGCCCGTGTCTGGCGGAGGCGGCTGGTCGGTGTTGTGCATGTTTCCATCCTTCTACTTGTTCTTTAGGGCGTCAGGCGCGGTACGAAAGTAGGCTAGCGTCGCTGATCGGCGCTGATCTGGCAGCTTTCGTACCTGGTCTTGAACTATATCTCACCTGCCTGCCCAGTATGCCAGTGCTCCATGCATCAGGTATTGGAAAAAATATTCCACTTGAAAAAATTATAGAATAATTATTGATTGATGCCTCGGGACGTTTTAGGCTCTGTCTCACCAAAGGCATTTCACGCACCTGCTGCGTGACCTGCAGGCTGATAAAAATAACAGGAGCCACCATGGGCCAGACACGCTTTGTCAGTGGGCGTCAGTTGGATCTGATTTGCCTCGGACGCCTTGGCGTCGATCTCTACGCGCAGCAGGTTGGAGCGCGGCTGGAAGATGTCTCAAGCTTTGCCAAGTATCTGGGCGGCTCGTCGGCGAACATCGCCTTCGGCACCGCTCGGCTGGGCCTCAAGTCCGCCATGATCAGCCGCGTTGGCGACGATCACATGGGGCGTTTTCTGGTCGAGTCACTGGCGCGTGAAGGTTGTGATGTCAGTGCAATCAAGCGCGATCCCGAGCGTCTGACCGCCATGGTGCTGCTGGGTTTGAAAGATCGTGAAACATTTCCCCTGGTGTTCTACCGGGAAAACTGCGCCGACATGGCCCTGCGTGCCGAGGATATCGACGAAGCACAGATTGCCTCCAGCAAGGCATTGTTGATTACCGGCACGCACTTCTCCACCGACCAGGTCTTCAAGGCAAGCAGTCAGGCGCTGGATTACGCCGAGAAACACAACGTCAAACGGGTTCTGGATATCGATTACCGGCCTGTGCTGTGGGGGCTGGCGGGCAAGGCCGACGGTGAAACCCGGTTTGTCGCCGATCAGCACGTCAGCCAGCATGTACAGCGCATCCTGCCGCGTTTTGACCTGATCGTCGGCACCGAAGAAGAATTTCTCATCGCTGGCGGCACCCAGGATCTGCTCGGTGCCTTGCGAGTGGTGCGCGAACTGACGGCGGCCACGCTGGTGGTCAAGCTCGGGCCGCAAGGCTGCACGGTGATTCACGGTGCCATCCCGGCCCGCCTCGAAGATGGCGCCATCTATCCGGGCGTGCGGGTCGAAGTGCTGAATGTGCTGGGCGCCGGCGACGCCTTCATGTCCGGTTACCTCAGTGGCTGGCTCAAGGACGCCAGCGATGAACGCTGCTGCCAGTTGGCCAATGCCTGTGGCGGGCTGGTGGTATCACGGCATGCCTGTGCGCCGGCCATGCCGACCCCGGCGGAACTCGATTACCTGTTCGACAGCCCGGTGCCCATTACCCGGCCTGATCAGGATACCGCCCTGCAACGCCTGCATCAGGTCAGCGTACCCCGCAGACAGTGGAAGCAGTTGTTCATCTTTGCCTTCGATCATCGCGGCCAACTGGTGGAACTGGCCCAGCAGGCCGGGCGTGAGCTTGGCAGTATCAGCCAGCTCAAACAGCTGTTCATCACGGCCGTCGAGCGTGTCGAGGCCGATTTGCGCAAGCGTGGCGTCGACGCCGATGTCGGCCTGCTTGCCGATCAGCGGTTCGGTCAGGACTCGCTCAATGCTGCCACCGGTCGCGACTGGTGGGTGGCCCGTCCAGTGGAAGTGCAGGGCTCAAGGCCTCTGGCCTTCGAGCATGGTCGTTCCATCGGCAGCAATCTGTTGAGCTGGCCAAAAGAGCAGATCATCAAGTGCCTGGTGCAGTACCACCCCGATGATGAGCCGCTGCTGCGGCTGGAGCAGGAGGCACAGATCAAGGGGCTGTACGAGGCTTCGCAGGTCAGTGGCCATGAATTGCTGCTGGAAATCATTCCGCCCAAGGACCATCCATCGACTCATCCCGACGTGATGTACCGCGCTATCAAGCGCCTGTACAACCTGGGCATCTATCCTGCGTGGTGGAAGATTGAAGCGCAGAGCGCCGAGGTCTGGCAGCAACTGGACGAATTGATTCAGGAGCGCGATCCGTATTGCCGGGGTGTGGTGCTGCTGGGGCTCAATGCGCCGGTCGAAAACCTTGCTGCCGGGTTTGCCCAGGCGCGTCACAGTACTACCTGCAAGGGCTTTGCCGTGGGCCGGACGATTTTCCGCGAGCCGAGCCGCGCCTGGATGTCCGGGGAAATCGACGACGCGACCCTGATCAATCAGGTGCAGAGTACGTTTATCTGGTTGATCGAGTCCTGGCGCGAAGCCCGCGCCTGAACCCATCGTCATTGACGCAGTGATAACAACAAGAAAGGTGCAGCCATGCCTGTTTCCGCATCCAACATTCGCATCGGCATCAACCCGATTTCCTGGAGCAACGACGACCTGCCGGCGCTGGGCGGCGAAACGCCGTTGAGCACAGCCCTGAGCGAGGGCAAGGAAATCGGTTACGAAGGTTTCGAGCTCAACGGCAAGTTTCCCAAGGACGCCAAGGGTGTCGGCGATGTCTTGCGTCCCCATGATCTGGCGCTGGTGTCTGGCTGGTATTCCAGCCGTCTGGCGCGGCGCTCGGTGGCCGAGGAAATCGAGGCCATTGCTTCTCATGTCCAGTTGCTGGCGCAGAACGGCGCTTCGGTGCTGGTGTATGGCGAAGTGGCCGACTCGATTCAGGGGCAGCGCATTGCGCTGGTCGAGCGCCCGCGTTTTCATACCGATGCCGCCTGGCGCGAGTACGCCGACAAGCTCACCGAACTGGCGCGTTTCACGCTCTCTCAGGGCGTGCGCCTGGCTTATCACCATCACATGGGCGCCTACGTCGAGTCGCCTCAGGACATCGACCGCCTGATGGAACTGACCGGCCCCGAAGTCGGGCTGCTGTTCGATTCGGGCCATTGCTACATGGGCGGCGGTGAGCCTTTGCAGGTCTTGAGCAAACACATCGAGCGCGTCTGTCATGTGCATTTCAAGGACGTGCGCAAACCTGTGGTGCAACTGGCGCGCAACCATCTCTGGAGTTTTCCGGACTGCATCGTCAATGGCACCTTTACCGTACCCGGCGATGGCGATATCGATTTTTCGGCGCTGCTCAAGGTCTTGCTGCAAGCCGGTTATCAGGGCTGGCTGGTGGTCGAGGCCGAGCAGGACCCTGCCGTCGCGCCCAGCTATGCCTATGCCAAAAAAGGCTATGACACGCTGCGCCAACTGCTGGTGGATGCCCGATAGCGGAGGATTGAACAATGAGTCTGTTGACTAAAAGCAAGGCACAGGGACGCGACATCGTCGAGTTGCAGGATGGCGCTCTGCAATATGTAGGCTTCGCGGCCTACCGTCTGGAAGCTGGCGAGCGTTTGCCGCTCAGTGCCGAAGACAATGAACTGTGTGTGGTGTTGCTTGCCGGACACGCCAGTGTCAGTGGTGAGGCGCCGGGGCAGGGCGCTTTCAGTTGGGAAAACATCGGTGACCGGCATTCGGTGTTTGAAGAGAAATCGCCGTTCGCCGTGTACCTGCCGCCGCACAGCCAGGCGCACTTCACCGCGCTGGGGCCGGCGCAAGTGGCGGTCTGCAAGGCGCCCGGCGACAGCTCCAAACGCGCCTCGGCGCGCCTCATCACCCCGGACAGCATGAAACGCAGCGTGCGCGGCAAGGGTGCCAATACCCGTTATGTCTGCGACATCCTGCCGGACACCGAGCTGGCCCATTCGCTGTTGGTGGTGGAAGTGCGGACCCCGTCCGGGCATTCCTCAAGCTATCCGCCGCACAAGCACGACATGGACAACCTGCCCCACGAAAGCTGCCTCGAAGAAACCTATTACCACCAGGTCAACCCGCCCCAGGGGTACGTTTTCCAGCGGGTGTACACCGACGATCGCAGCATCGATCAGGCCATGGCCGTGGAGAACAACGATCTGGTGACCGTGCCCCGTGGCTATCACCCGGTCACGGTGCCGTATGGCTACGAGTCCTATTACCTGAACGTGATGGCAGGCCCCACGCGCGCCTGGCAGTTCCATAACGATCCGCAGCACAGCTGGTTGCTGGATCTTTAATCCTCTTTCGATTTGGAGTCAGTCAGATGAGCGAGTCCCCGGTTATCGGTCATTACATCAACGGGCAGTTGAACAATGGCGATGGCGAGCGTTACAGCGATGTGTTCAATCCGGCCAGCGGCAAGGTCCAGGCGCGGGTTGCACTGGCCAGCCTCAAGACCATCGATGAAGCGGTCGCCTCGGCCCAGGCGGCATTTGCAGCCTGGGCGGATCAATCGTCGCTGCGCCGTGCGCGGGTGATGTTCAAGTTCAAGGAACTGCTGGACAAGCATCATGAAGAGCTGGCGCAGATCATTTGCCGTGAGCACGGCAAGGTGCTGTCCGATGCCCGTGGCGAAGTGGTGCGCGGTATTGAAATCGTCGAGTTCGCCTGTGGCGCGCCGAACCTGCTGAAAAGCGAGTTCAGCGACAACATCGGCGGTGGCATCGACAACTGGAACCTGCGCCAGCCGCTGGGCGTCTGTGCCGGGGTCACGCCGTTCAACTTTCCGGTGATGGTGCCGCTGTGGATGATCCCCATGGCGCTGGTCACCGGTAACTGTTTCATCCTCAAGCCTTCGGAGCGCGATCCGTCGGCGAGCCTGTTGATGGCGCGCCTGCTCAAGGAAGCCGGCCTGCCCGATGGCGTGTTCAGCGTCGTGCAGGGCGACAAGGTGGCGGTGGACGGTCTGTTGCAGCATCCGGGCATCGAGGCGATTTCCTTCGTGGGTTCGACGCCGATTGCCGAGTACATCCACCAGCAGGGCACCGCCCACGGCAAGCGCGTGCAGGCGCTGGGCGGGGCCAAGAACCATATGATCGTGATGCCCGATGCCGATCTGGATCAGGCCGCCGATGCCCTGATCGGCGCGGCCTATGGTTCGGCTGGCGAGCGCTGCATGGCCATTTCGATTGCCGTGGTGGTGGGCGATGTCGGTCAGCGTCTGATCGACAAACTGCTGCCGCGCATCGACCAGCTCAAGGTCGGCGATGGCATGAATGCCGATTCGGATATGGGGCCGCTGGTCACCGCCGTGCACAAGGCCAAGGTCGAGGGCTATATCGATCAGGGCGTGAAAGAAGGCGCGAAACTGATTGTCGACGGGCGCAACTTCAAGGTGCCGGGCGCCGAGCAGGGCTTCTTCGTCGGCGCGACGCTGTTCGATAACGTCACCCCTCAAATGCAGATCTATAAGGAAGAAATCTTCGGTCCGGTGCTGGGCATTGTCCATGTAGCGGATTTCGCCAGCGCCGTGGCGCTGATCAATGCCCACGAGTTCGGCAATGGTGTGTCGTGCTTCACCAGCGATGGCGGCGTGGCCCGTGCCTTTGCCCGCTCCATCAAGGTCGGCATGGTCGGGATCAACGTACCGATTCCGGTGCCCATGGCCTGGCATTCGTTCGGTGGCTGGAAGCGCTCGCTGTTCGGCGATCACCATGCCTATGGCGAAGAAGGCCTGCGCTTCTACAGCCGCTACAAGAGTGTCATGCAGCGCTGGCCGGACAGCATCGCCAAAGGCCCCGAGTTCAGCATGCCAACCGCCAAGTAACCTTCAGACAATGGATTGTGGAGAACAATAACAATGAGCCAGCCCCTGCGTTTTGCCTTGAACCGTATGGTCGCTCCGCGTTTGTCGTTGCCGGATTTTGTCGATCTGGCGGTGAAACTGGGCGCCGACGCCATCGAAATCCGCAATGACCTCAAGGGTGTCGAGATCGAGGACGGCACGCCGCCACAGACAGTTCGCGAGCTGTGTGCGAGCAAAGGCCTGCGGGTGTTATCGATCAATGCCTTGTATCCGTTCGATGTTTGGAATGACGAACGCCGTGCCCAGGCCACCAGACTGGCGCAGTACGCCCGCGATTGCGGTGCCGAGGCGTTGGTATTGTGCCCGCTCAACGAGCTGGCCGATCCGCGCAATGCGGTGCAGCGTGCGACCGGCTTGCGCACGGCATTGACCGAGCTGGCACCGATTCTGCGCGAGCACGGGATTCTGGGTTTTGTCGAACCGCTGGGCTTCGAGGAGTGCGCGTTGCGCCTCAAGCGTCAGGCGGTGGATGCGATCAAGGCGATTGGCGGGCTGGATGTGTACCGCCTGGTGCACGACACCTTCCATCACCACCTGGCGGGTGAAGTGGAGCTGTTTCCAGAACTGACGGGGCTGGTGCATATCTCCGGTGTCGAAGATGCCCAAGCGCCGCTCAACAGTATTCGCGACGGGCATCGGGTGCTGGTCGGCGAGGCGGATATTCTCGGCAACGCCGGGCAGATCGAACGGCTATTGGCCAGTGGTTACAACGGCCATCTGTCGTTCGAGCCGTTTGCCGAAAGCGTGCATGCCCTGGACAACATTCCCATGGCGATCCTGCAGAGCATGAGCCACTTGTCCCGGGCCGTTTCGCTCAATGATTGATGTCTATCGTCTTCGCGGATGAATCCGCTCCCACAGGGTTCGCGAAAGGACTACCCCAATTACAAGAACAAGGTGCGAACATGAGCACAACCCGATTGACCATGGCCCAGGCCCTGGTGAAGTTTCTGGATAACCAGTACGTCGAAGTCGATGGCGTACAGAGCAAGTTCGTCGCCGGCATTTTCACGATCTTCGGCCATGGCAATGTGCTGGGGATCGGTCAGGCGCTGGAGCAGGACAGCGGCGAACTGGTGGTTCACCAGGGCCGTAACGAGCAGGCCATGTGCCATGCGGCCATCGGCTTTGCCAAGCAGCATCTGCGCCGCAGGATCTACGCCTGTAGCTCTTCGGTCGGACCGGGCGCCGCCAACATGCTCACCGCTGCCGCGACGGCGTCGGCCAACCGTATTCCCCTGCTGTTGCTGCCCGGCGATGTCTATGCCAGCCGTCAGCCCGATCCGGTGCTGCAACAGATCGAACAGTTCCATGACCTGAGCATCAGCACCAACGATGCCTTCAAGGCCGTCAGCAAATACTGGGATCGTATAAACCGTCCCGAGCAACTGATGAGCGCTGCGCTCAATGCCATGCGGGTGCTGACCGATCCGGCTGAAACCGGTGCCGTGACTCTGGCCTTGCCTCAGGATGTGCAGGCCGAAGCCTACGATTACCCCGACAGCTTCCTGCAGAAACGTGTGCACCGCATCGACCGTCGTCCGCCCAGCCGGGCGATGCTGGATGATGCGCTGGCATTGCTCAAGGGCAAGCGCAAGCCTCTGCTGATCTGTGGCGGCGGGGTGCGTTATTCCGGTGCCGCTCAGGCTTTGCAGGCCTTTGCCGAACGCTTCAGTATTCCGTTTGCCGAAACCCAGGCCGGCAAGAGTGCGATTGTCTCGGCCCATCCACTGAACATGGGCGGCATTGGTGAAACCGGAACCCTGGCGGCCAACCAGTTGGCCAGGGAGGCCGACCTGATCATCGGGGTCGGTACGCGCTACAGCGACTTCACCACAGCCTCGAAATGGCTGTTCCAGAATCCGCAGGTACAGTTTCTCAATCTCAATGTCGGCGCTTTCGATGTACAGAAACTGGACGGCGTTCAACTGCTGGCGGACGCGCATGTGGCCTTGCAGGCCTTGACCGAAGAGTTGCAGGCCGATGGCTATCGTGCAGCCTGGGGCGACGCGCCCGCCAAGGCCCGCGCCGAACTGGATGCCGAGGTTGATCGTATCTATGCCGCCGAATACCAGACCGAGGATTTCACACCTGAAATCAACGACCACATGGACCCGGCGGTACTGCGCGAATTCATCGAGCTGACCGGTTCCTGCCTGACCCAGAGCGGCGTGCTGGGTGTGCTCAACCAGAGCCTGCCCGAGGATGCAGTGATCGTTGCTGCTGCCGGCAGCCTGCCCGGCGATCTGCAACGCGCCTGGCGCAGCACCGGGGTCGATACCTATCACGTCGAGTACGGCTATTCCTGCATGGGCTATGAGGTCAATGCCGCTTTGGGCGTCAAGCTGGCCGCGCCACAGCGGGAAGTCTTCGCACTGGTGGGCGATGGCTCCTACATGATGCTGCACTCGGAGCTGGCGACCTCAATTCAGGAGCGGCGCAAGATCAACGTGGTGCTGCTCGACAACATGACTTTCGGTTGCATCAACAACCTGCAAATGGGTAATGGCATGAACAGCTTCGGCACCGAGTTCCGCTTCCGTAACCCGGAAACCGGGCTGCTCGATGGCGACTTCGTGCCTGTGGACTTCGCCATGAGCGCGGCAGCCTATGGCTGCAAGACCTACAAGGTCAGCACTCTGGAGCAATTGCGAGCGGCCTTGCAGGATGCGCAGCGCCAGACCGTCTCGACCCTGATCGATATCAAGGTCCTGCCCAAGACCATGATTCACAACTACCTGTCCTGGTGGCGGGTCGGCGTAGCCGAGGTATCGACCACTGGCCGCACGGCGCAGGTGTACGAAAAGCTCAACAAGGAACTGGCCAAGGCCCGTCAATATTGATTGCGGTCATTTACCCGAATAAATACAACAGGAGCACTGCAATGGCGTTGAAATTAGGCGTAATCGGCACAGGCGCAATCGGTCGTGATCATATCCGGCGTTGCAGCAAGACTCTGCTCGGCAGTCAGGTGGTGGCGGTCACCGATATCAATCTCGAACAGGCGGCCAGTGTGGTGCGTGAGCTGGATATCACCGCTGAAGTCTATGCCGACGGCCACGCATTGATTGCTGCCCCGGATGTGCAGGCCATTCTGGTGACTTCCTGGGGCCCGACCCACGAAGAATTCGTGCTGGCGGCTATTGCCGCAGGCAAGCCGGTATTCTGCGAAAAACCCCTGGCGGTGACTGCAGAAGGCTGCCGCCGTATCGTCGATGCCGAAATCGCGTTCGGCAAGCGTCTGGTGCAAGTGGGCTTCATGCGTCCTTACGACGAAGGCTACCGGGCCCTGAAGTCCGTGATCGACAGCGGCCAGATCGGCGAGCCCTTGATGTTGCACTGCGCGCACCGCAACCCGACCGTGGGCGAGAACTACAAGACCGACATGGCGATCACCGACACCCTGATCCACGAGATCGACGTGCTGCGCTGGTTGCTCGACGATGACTATGTTTCGGTGCAAGTGGTATTTCCGCGCAAGTCCGGCAAGGCCTTTGCGCATCTCAAGGATCCGCAGATCGTGCTGCTGGAAACCGCCAGGGGCACCCGCATCGACGTCGAGGTCTTCGTCAACTGTCAGTACGGTTATGACATCCAGTGCGAAGTGGTGGGCGAGAGCGGTATCGCCAGGTTGCCAGAGCCTTCGCAGGTGCAATTGCGCAGTGAGGCCAAGTTGTCGAATGCGATTCTCATGGACTGGAAGGATCGTTTCATCGCCGCCTATGACGTCGAACTGCAGGCTTTCATCGATGGTGTGAATGCCGGTAAAGTCGGTGGTCCTTCAGCCTGGGATGGCTATGCCGCCGCCGTGACCGCCGATGCCTGCGTCGAGGCGCAGCAAAGTGCTGCGATCGTGCCGGTAACCCTGGGCAGTCGCCCGGCGTTCTACGACTGAGGCGGGCAGGGAAGAGCGTGCCGACGAGTCGGGCCGTTTCATGGCGGAACGACTCAACAGTGAACTGCTCAGATAGGGAACAAGGCTTACGGCTTCAAGGAGAACTGCATGCGAACAGGATTGGTGGGCTACGGAAAGGGCGGGCGTTACTTTCACGCGCCGCTGCTCTCGAGTTTGCCCGATGCAACATTTGTCGGGGTGGTTACCCGCTCGGCCGAACGCCGACAGGAAGTGGCCAAGGATCACCCTGACGTTGCGACCTTCGATACCCTGGCCGATCTGGTCGCGGCCGGTGTCGATGTCGTGGTGATTTCCACTCCGCTGGCCTCGCGCCGCGCCCTGATCCTCGAAGCCATCGAGCTGGGCGTGAACGTGGTCAGCGATAAACCTTTTTCCGACGATGCCGCCCAGGCCCGTGAGTTTGTCGAGGCGGCGCAGCGGCGCGGTGTGCAGCTCAGTGTCTATCAGAACCGGCGCTGGGATTCGGACTTTCTCACGTTACGCAAGCTGATCGACAGCAATGTGCTGGGTCCGGTCAGTCGTTTTGAATCCAGCATCGAACGCTATTCGCCAAGGTCGGTGGGCAAGACCAGCGGCGGCGGCCTGCTGCGTGATCTCGGCAGCCATCTGGTGGATCAGGCCCTGGTGCTGTTCGGCCCGGTCAGTCGGGTGTATGCCGAACTGCAGTGTTCCGCGGCGGATGCGCCGGACCACGCCTTCTTCATATCCTTGACCCATGCCAATGGTGTCGTTTCGCATCTGTCTGGCAGTTGCCTGCAGAACAGCCCGAGGCCGCGCTTCCGGGTCAGCGGGCCACAGGGTTGCTACAGCGTCGAAGGCCTGGACGGCCAGGAAGCGGCGGCACTGGCAGGTTTGACACCCAAATCGGAGGGCGAGCGCTGGGGCGTCGAAGAACATCGCCGCTGGGGCTGGTTCGAGCAGGGCGATCACCGTGAGCGGGTGCCCTCGGAGCAGGGCTGCTGGCTCGAGTTCTATCGGCAGTTGCAGGATTCCATCGACGGTAACGGGCGCAATCCCGTGGACCCGAACGATGCAGTCGCGACAGCCGTGGTGCTGGATTCTGCACGTTTGAGTGCCAGGGAAGGGCGAGTGATTACAGTCTAGATCGACGTTTTTCCAGTGTTGTACCCAAGCCCTGGTTCTCTTCAGCAGAGAGCCGGGGCTTGCTGCAATGGCCATTTGAAACAGGAGCAAGAAAAACATAATAAAATTCTAAAATTGGTTGAATTGGAAAATATTTTCCAATAAAGTCGTTTTCAGGTTGCCGACTATCGAATCACCTGCGCTGTCAGATCCGTCTGAAGGTCGTAGGAAACAAGCAAACAAAAACAAGACAAAAGATAGGTACCGTCGATGAAAACCCTCACCCCTACTGGTGCCCGTGCTCCAAAGGCCCGGCACTCTGCCCCCTCATCATTCTGGATCTCTGTCATGGAGCGTTTCCTGACGCTTGTCGCACGTGGCATGTGCGTCCGGGACAAGGATGCGTTGCTGTTCTGCATACCCGGCGCCACAGGCATTCGCCTGCCGAAATAACCCGCTCTTCGCTACGTCGTTACCAAGTCTGAACAACAACAAGAATTTGGAGACAGACCTTCATGAAGACCAAGATTCGTTTCACCTCACTGGCTCTGGCATTGATGCTGGGCAGCGGTACGGCACTGGCCGATATCAAAATCGGTGTTGCCATGTCGCAGTTCGATGACACCTGGCTGACCTACCTGCGCGATGACATGAGCGCCAAGGCCAAATCCATGCCTGACGGGGTGTCGCTGCAATTCGTCGATGCCCGTGCAGATGTGAATAAACAGATCGATCAGGTGCAGGAACTCATCGGCAAGAAAGTCGACGCGCTGATCGTCAACCCGGTCGATACCGCCGCCACCGCCCGCATCACCAAGTCCGCCACCGCCGCCGGTATTCCGCTGGTGTACGTCAATCGCCGTCCCGATGATCCGAAACTGCCCGAAGGCGTGGCTACCGTCACTTCGGACGATATCGAGGCCGGTCGCCTGCAGATGCAGTACATCGCGGAAAAGATGGGCGGCAAGGGCAACGTCATGATCCTGTTGGGCGACCTGGCCAACAACTCCACGCAAAACCGCACCAAGGGCGTGAAAGAGGTGCTGAGCAAATACCCTGACATCAAGATCGAACAGGAACAGACCGGTATCTGGGCACGCCAGAAAGGTATGGACCTGACCAACGACTGGATCACCCAGGGCAAGGAATTCAATGCGGTGCTGGCCAATAACGATGAAATGGCGATTGGTGCGGCCATGGCCCTGAAGCAGGCAGGCGTCAAGAAAGGCAGCGTGTTTGTTGCCGGCGTCGACGGCACGCCCGATGGCCTGAATGCCGTGACCCGCGGCGACCTGACGGTTTCGGTGTATCAGGATGCCAAGGGCCAGGCCAATGGCGCGATCGACGCCGCCGTGAAAATGGCCAGGAAAGAAAAGGTCGAGCCCCAGGCCATCGTGATTCCGTATCGCCTTATCACGCCTGAAAACGTCGCCACCTTCAAATAAAAACAGTGAACAGGCCAGGGAGGGCTTGCCACATAGCCTCCCACAGCCTGTTGCTTGAGGAGTTTGTGATCATGTTCGGTTCCGCTACTGCTACCCGCCATGCTCAGCGCGATACGCCGTCCGCTGCCCCTGTCGATGATCGTGCAGCCACTGATGTTCCATCCCCCTACCTGTTGGAAATCAGCAATATCAGCAAGGGTTTTCCGGGCGTCATTGCGCTCAATGACGTGCAGTTGAGGGTTCGCCCCGGCACGGTGCTGGCCTTGATGGGTGAGAATGGCGCCGGCAAGTCGACCCTGATGAAGATCATTGCCGGGATTTACCAGCCCGATGCCGGCGAGATTCGTCTGCGCGGCAATCCGATCCGCTTCGATACGCCTTTGGCGGCCTTGCAGGCGGGGATCGCGATGATCCATCAGGAACTGAACCTGATGCCGTTCATGAGCATTGCCGAGAACATCTGGATCGGTCGCGAACAACTCAACAGCCTGCACATGGTCGATCACCGGGAAATGTTCCGCTGCACCGCCGAGCTGCTGGAGCGCTTGCGCATCAAGCTCGATCCGCAGGAACTGGTCGGCAACCTGAGCATTGCCGAGCGGCAGATGGTGGAGATTGCCAAGGCGGTTTCCTATGACTCCGACATCCTGATCATGGACGAGCCGACTTCGGCCATTACCGAGACCGAAGTTGCTCATCTGTTCTCGATCATTGGCGACCTGCGCGCGCAGGGCAAGGGCATCATTTACATCACTCACAAGATGAGCGAGGTGTTTGAAATCGCCGATGAAGTCGCGGTATTCCGTGACGGCGCCTATATCGGTCTGCAGCGCGCCGAAAGCATGGACGGCGACAGCCTGATCTCGATGATGGTCGGACGCGAACTGACCCAGCTTTTTCCCGAACGCGAAAAACCGATTGGCGATCTGCTGCTGTCGGTGCGTGACCTGAGCCTGGACAGGGTATTCCAGGGCGTGTCCTTCGATCTGCATGCCGGCGAGATTCTTGGGATTGCCGGGCTGATGGGCTCCGGCAGGACCAATGTGGCCGAAACCCTGTTTGGCATATCGCCCAGCCAGGGCGGCGAAATCCAGCTCGACGGCGTTCCGGTGCGCATCACCGATCCGCATCAGGCGATTGAAAAAGGCTTCGCGCTGCTGACCGAGGATCGCAAGCTCACCGGCCTGTTTCCATGCCTGTCGGTGATGGAAAACATGGAAATGGCCGTTCTGGCCAACTATGCGGGCAATGGCTTCGTCCAGCAGAAAGCCTTGCGCGGGCTGTGTGAAGAAATGTGCAAGAAGTTGCGGGTCAAGACGCCGTCCCTGGAGCAGTGCATCGATACGCTCTCGGGCGGCAATCAGCAGAAGGCATTGCTGGCTCGCTGGCTGATGACCAACCCCAGAATTCTGATTCTCGATGAGCCGACCCGCGGTATCGATGTGGGGGCCAAGGCGGAGATCTATCGCCTGATTTCCTTCCTGGCTGGCGAAGGCATGGCTGTGATCATGATTTCCTCGGAATTGCCCGAAGTGCTGGGCATGAGCGACCGGGTCATGGTCATGCATGAAGGCGAAATGATGGGCATCCTCGATCGCAGTGAGGCTACCCAGGAAAAAGTCATGCATCTGGCTTCCGGCCATTTGGTTCACTGAGTTCGCCCGGCCGGGCGCGTGCAGAAGAAGAACAAGAGGGAAAACAAAATGAGCAACGCGATCTCGCAAAACAAACCGGCGCTGGCGCCGACCAAGAACAAACGGCGGCTGCCTACCGAGCTGAGTATTTTCCTGGTGCTGATCGGTATCGGACTGATCTTCGAGCTGTTTGGCTGGATCGTCCGCGATCAGAGCTTCCTGCTCAACTCCCAGCGACTGGTGCTGATGATTCTGCAAGTCTCGATCATTGGTCTGCTGGCCATCGGTGTCACGCAAGTCATCATTACCACGGGTATCGACCTGTCGTCCGGCTCGGTGCTGGCCCTGTCGGCGATGATTGCCGCGAGTCTGGCGCAGACTTCCGACTTCTCCCGGGCGGTGTTCCCGTCGCTCACCGACTTGCCGGTCTGGATTCCGGTGGTGGTGGGGCTGGGGGTCGGTCTGCTGGCCGGGGCGATCAACGGCAGCATCATTGCCATTACCGGAATTCCACCGTTCATTGCGACCCTGGGCATGATGGTTTCTGCCCGTGGCCTGGCGCGTTTCTACACTGAAGGCCAGCCAGTGAGCATGCTTTCGGATTCCTATACCGCCATTGGCCAGGGAGCGATGCCGGTCATCATCTTCCTGGTGGTCGCGGTGATTTTCCATATTGCCCTGCGCTACACCAAGTACGGCAAGTACACCTACGCCATTGGCGGCAACATGCAGGCTGCGCGGACTTCTGGTATCAACGTCAAGCGCCATCTGGTCATCGTCTACAGCATCGCCGGCCTGCTGGCCGGGCTGGCTGGTGTGGTCGCTTCGGCACGGGCTGCGACCGGGCAGGCGGGGATGGGCATGTCCTATGAGCTGGATGCAATTGCCGCAGCGGTCATCGGCGGAACCAGCCTGGCCGGTGGCGTCGGGCGGATTACCGGCACGGTAATCGGCGCACTGATCCTCGGCGTCATGGCCAGCGGTTTTACCTTTATTGGTGTGGATGCCTATGTACAGGACATCATCAAGGGGTTGATCATTGTGGTTGCCGTGGTGATCGATCAGTATCGCAACAAGCGCAAAGCCAAGCGCTGATAGCGAACGATCCAGTATAAAGGGCCATTCCTGGCCCTTTTGTGCTTTTCAGCTGGCCGGAACTGATCATTGAAAGCAGAGTCAGAGGCTCTTCGGAGAGGTATCCATGCCCGGCTTCATGGGGCTTCAATGCAGTTGTTGTACAAAATCCCTTCAATTGTATTGCCGACGGGGCAAGCCGGGCTTAGACTGCCGCCCCTCGTAAATTGAGTGCCTGGTGGCGCTTGGAGATCATGGCGCTTTTACGGCAACGTTGAGCCGCTCCTCAATGCACGTTTTTTTATAGAGAAATCAATGACAAAGGAAAAGTTGCTGGCCATGCCGGCCGATGACTACATGAATGCTGAACAGCATGCTTTCTTCGTCGAGCTGTTGCAGTCCATGAAGGTCGAAATCCACGAGCGTATCGAGCAGAGCCGCATTGCCATCGAAAGCCTGGACACTCCGGCCGACCCTGCCGATGCTGCTTCGGTAGAAGAAGAGCGTCACTGGCTGGTGAATGTCATCGACCGCGACCAGCGCATGTTGCCTCAGCTGGAAATGGCTCTGGCACGTATTGCCGATGACAGCTTTGGCTGGTGCGACGACAGTGGTGAGCCAATCGGCCTGAAGCGTCTGCTGATCAGCCCGACGACCAAATATTGCATCGAGGCGCAAGAGCGCCACGAGCAGATCGACAAGCACCAGCGCCAGGCCTGATCCTCAGGCCTGAGTGGGATGTTACCTGACCGGGAGGCTATTTTAGCCTCCCGGTTTTGTTGTGCCTGTAATTTATTCATCGGCCGATGCTGATACACACATCTATAACCCGTTCACTAAAGAGTGTTGATCAAGGTATTACAGGCTCTGTGTTTGTTATCCTGAATGTCACTTTTCTTGTTTATTGTGGTATTTGTTTATTGTTTAGTTTGAATAGTATTGATTCGGTTTGTAGGATTGCTCTGTAAATTCTTCCATTGCTTGACTGTTGTCCGCTGTTAGGCAAGCTGTTTAATCAATTGTATTTAAATTGGTTAAAGGGCAGTCGCGCAAAGTGGCTGTTTTCTATGGATGGATGGAAGATGAAAAATACATGGACGGTTAGTCAGAAGTCGGCAGTGCCGGGCACGGCGGTGCTGCATGTTACGGTGCGTGCAGGCCTGTTTTTCGACGGTACAGGCAATAATCGCGTCAATAGCCAGATAGGCGCCGATTGTCGCGCCATGATGGAAATAAATAATGGCAAGCACATAGCCGAGTGTTCGGGACGGCACTCCGACCCCAACAGCAGCTATAGTAATGATTTGAGTAATATTGCCCGTCTGGTTGCACTTTATCGTCATCAATATGTTGCCCGCAATGACGGTCAGGGTTTGAAGGTATATTGGCCGATTTATATCAGTGGCGCGGGTACAACTTCCGGTGCAGGGGATTCTCTGTGGCCCGGACAAAGTTTCGGGCGCGGCGCCACGGGCGTTGTTGCCAAGGCCGAGCATGCAATCAAGAAGCTGGCTTCTCGTCTGAAAGCATTTGCACTGGATAATCCCGGATGCGTCATCGAAGCCCTGGAGCTGGATGTTTTCGGTTTCAGTCGCGGCGCTGCTTCGGCCCGGCACTTTATCAATGAGGTGCTCAGGCAGGCTCAGGGTGCGCTCGAACCGGCACTGGCAAGTCGCAAGGTCCCGTTGGCTGCGGATTTTGCCTGGGACAATGACAGCGTCAGGGTCATGGTGGTCGGCCTGTTCGATACGGTGGCGGCGATTGGCAGTTTCAAGGATTTCTACAATGTCCGCGATTCGTTCAGCAAGCGGGTCAATCTCTATCTGCCTCCAGGCTGTGCACGGCAGGTGCTGCATCTGGTGGCGCGTGACGAGTCGCGGCGCAACTTTGCGCTCAACAGCGTTGCGCCCGAGTGGAGTCGGGAAATCGTGCTGCCGGGCGCGCATGCCGATATTGGCGGGGGTTATCCGCCGCAGATGGAAGAAAAGCTCCTGCTGACCCGGCCACGCATGAGTGTGGCCAGCCGTGACAATCCTTGTGAGGCGAGTTCTGCCTGGCAACAGGCGCAGGACGACTTGCAGGCAATGGAGGCCGGGCAGTGGATTGATCCGCTGGATCAGCAGGCGTCATTGCGGGTGGAATGCTGCGAAACCTATGGGCATGCGCGCAGTGCTGCCTTCGGACTCAAGGCGGTAATGGCGGCGGCCTGTCTGCGGCGGCAGGTTTTCGGGCATCTATCACGAGTGCATCTGCGGGTCATGCATGCGCTGGCCTGCGATGAAGGCGTGCCGTTCGAGCCCGTTCCCGACACCCAGGAGTTGCAACTGGTGCCGGAGCTTGAAGGTATTTCACGCAAATTGATCAGCTATGCCCGGGGCGGTGCCTATACGCTGGACGAGTCTGAGGAGCGCCTGCTGCGCTGGCGTTATATTCATCACTCTGCGCACTGGAATGCGATCATCGGTCGAGTCGGCAGTTTCAGCGATGCGGTATTCGTGCATGCGCCCGAACCGGGTGGCCGGGTCCGGTATCCGAATGCAAGCCATTCCGGATACCGGAATTGAGCGGTGCAGGCTATGGGCTCTTGTGCAGCAGCACGTTGAGTTCGTCGACCACGGGAGCCCAGTCGGCATCTTCACGCAGTTCCTCTTTCAGGAAGCGCGCCTGTTGCGGCGTCCAGAACTCGGCATCGATCAGTTTCACATCGTCGGGCAGTGAATGGTTGGCAACGAAGTTCTGGATGCTATCCTCATCCGAGTCCAGGCCCAGCTGAGCAAACAGATTGGGTAGAGAGTGGGTTGGCAATTCCATGTCATCTCCTTGATGGGTGCATCACCCATGCTATGGGTTTGGCCTTTGTCCTGTATCGGAGTACCGGGGACGGACAAGAGTTCGATGTTCATGGCTGGACGGCTTTGATCTTTTATTGATCCGCTGGCAAGTGATAATGTTCGGCCTCGCGTGTCGAACACTGTCGTTTTTCCTGCCCGGATATTTCTCTGTACAAAAGGTATATAGGCCGTTGGGGTGGTCTGTCGGTAGAATCCGCCCCCAGCCTGCCAGGCAGGTGGCGACCATGGATTCATCGCCCTCGGTTTTCTTGCCCAGGCGCGCGTGTCAGCAGGTATTTCAGCCGCTTCAGCGGCCTGTAAGGATGCTTACTTTTTTGGCTGTCCTGGCTTTGCCGGGCCGCTTTATTTTCATGTTCGAGGGTTTGTACATTGGCTGTAAGTAATCTGGATACCCATTCTCTGTTTGTGCTCGGAGATCTACGCGCACAGTTGGTCAAGCAGTTCCAGTCACGTTTTGTCTATGTCACCGAGCAGTCGCCGGATGGCATCTACATGTCCGAAATCGACACCGAAACAGCAATGGTGGTCGATGACAAACCGCGCCTTGAACTCAAGGTGGGCGATCATTTTCGCGCTTCGGTGCTGCCCAGCCGCGAAGGCGGGAAATTTGAACTGAAGTTTCGTGACATCAAGTTCACTGTCTACGGCCTGGGCGATTATGCCTATGTCGACATCCCGGAAGGCCACGGCATTGTGTTCAGGGAAGGCCATGGCGTCTTCATGGTATTTGCCGCCAACGAGCAATTGCAGGGCGGCTTGAGCAAGCCTTTGAAGGCGGCGATCGGCAAGGCTGCCAAGTGGCGCAAGGGTGAGCTGACGTTCAAGGCCAGTGAGTGAACTGCACCGCCGGTTAGCGTGAGTGCAGGGGGGCTTGTCTTCGTGAGCAGGCCTTCGCGAGCAGGGCCGCCCGCGAAGAGCCTGGCAGTCAAATCAGTTTTCGCTGGATTCGCGGGCAGGGCGATCGCCGCTGACTTCCGGTGGAACATCGTCACCGGCCATGCGCTTGCGAAACAGTCCGGTACGCGCCAGTAGCAGCGTGGTAACCGGCACCGTGATCGACAGCAGGATGGGAATCAGCCAGGCATGGATCACTGGCCCGGATTTGAGTGCCGAGAAGTAAATGATCGAGGCCAGGGCAACGCACCAGGCTCCCAGCGTGGAGGCCAGGGCGGTTGGGTGCATGCGCTGAAAGAAGGTCTTGAGGCGCAACAGGCCTATGGCGCCCGTCAAGGCAAGCACGCTGCTGGCAACCAGCAGCACGGATGTGATGACTTGCACCCAGAAGGGAACGGTCTGTAGCGAATTCATTCGATCACCTCTCCGCGCAACAGGAACTTGGCCAGGGCAAAGGAGCCGACGAAGCCGAACAGGGCGACCAGCAGCGCTGCCTCGAAATAAGTGTCACTGGCATAACGTATGCCCAGCACCAGCATCATCAGCATGGCGATGACATACAGGTAATCCAGCGTCAGAACCCGGTCCTGTGCCGACGGCCCCCTGAACAGGCGAATCAGGGTAATCACCATCGCCAGGGCAAAGATGAACAGGCTCAGCACAATGGCATGATCGAGCAGGGCACTCATTGGAAAATCTCCATCAAGGGGCGCTCATAAGTGGTCTTGAAGTGCTCGATGAATTGCGCTTCATCTTCCAGATCGAATACGTGCATCAACAGAATACTGCGGTCCAGTGCCAGTTCCGACCAGACGGTGCCCGGAACCACGGTGGTGACGATTGCCAGCGCAGCCAGGGCGTTGGGATCGCGCATATCCAGCGGCACCTTGACGAAGGCCGAGCGTGGCGGTCGGCGCTTGAGGCTCCAGACGGCAAAGAATATCTGCAGGTTCGACACCAGCGTGTCGTAGCCCACCCGAAGGAAAAACTTCAGGATCGTGCCCGGCTTGCGAATGCGCACCGGCGTCGGTCGCAATGGCGACATGAGCAGCGGCGCGAGGAATCCGAGCACCGCGCCCAGCAGCAGATTGCCGGGGCTTACCGACAGGTTCAGCACCAGCCATAGCAGCCACAGTGCCAGGGAAAACCACGGGGCAGGGAAAAAGAACTTTCTCATGGCTGCACCTGCGAGACGGCTTGTGGACCGGCCGGGCCGGGTACGGGACGTGTGGCCATGACCGACTGCACATATTGCGTGGGCTCATGCAGAGCGGCAGCAGTGTCCTGCGTGTAGCGCAGCAGCGGCTCGGCCTTGATGGTCAGCGCAATGCACAGGCCGAGCAGGATGATGATCGGCAGGCATTCATTGCGGCGCAGCAGCGGCGACGGACTTTCCAGCGGAGTCCAGAAACGCTGGGTGCCGAGCCGCGAGAAAGCAATCAGCGAAGCCAGGCCCGAGAAGATCAACAGACCGATCAGCATCCAGCCTTGAACGGACACCGCTGCGTCCTTGGCGACATCCAGCCCCAGTGGATTGAGCAGCGCGCTGAGCAGGGTCAACTTGCCGATGAATCCCGACAGAGGCGGCATGCCGATGATCAGCAGGGCGCAGGCCACGAAGCTCAGGCCCAGAAAAGCCATGGTCATCGGAATGACCTGGCCGACCACGGCTTTCTGTTCATCGTCGAGGTTGGTGCCCGGCGGTGGATTCAGCGACTCCATATTGCGCGGCAACTGGTCGGCATCGTCTTCGAGCGGGATTTCATTGGACGAACGCGAGCGTTCGATCAGCTCGCCGAGCAGGAACATCGCACTCAAGGCCAGGGTCGAGCTGACCAGATAAAACAGCGCGCCAGCGGTCAGGCTGGGTTGGGCAAAGCCGATGGCTGCCAGCAGGATGCCCGCCGACACCAGAATGCTCAGGCTGGCCATGCGCTCCAGGCGCTGGGCGGCGATAATCGCCACGGCGGCAGTGACGATGGTCGCCATGCCGCCGTAGATCAGCCAGTCACCGCCGAAGAAGGCCGAATGCCCGGCCTGCTCGGAAAACAGCAGGGTCCACAGGCGCAGCAGGGTATAGATGCCAACCTTGGTCATGATGGCAAACATTGCCGCGACCGGCGCGCTGGCCGCCGAGTAGGCTGGCACCAGCCAGAAGTTCAGCGGCCACATGCCGGCCTTGGCGAGGAATGCGGTAGCCAGGATTGCCGCGCCGGCATGCAACAGGCCGAGGTCGGATTCCGGCACCAGCGGAATCTTGAGCGCCAGATCGGCCATGTTCAGGGTGCCGGTCACGCCGTAGATCAGCGCCGCACCAATCAGAAACAGCGACGAGGCCAGCAGGTTGATCGAAATGTAATGCAGGCCTGCCGATACCCGGGCACGTCCGGAACCGTGCAGCATCAAGCCGTAGGACGCCGCCAGCAACACCTCGAAGAACACGAACAGGTTGAACAGGTCCGCGGTCAGGAAGGCACCATACAAACCCATCAACTGGATCTGGAACAAGGCATGGAAACTGGCCCCGGCCCGGTCCCAGCGCGCCAGGGCGAACATCAGGGCGCACACGGCGATGATCCCGGTCAGGACCAGCATCATTGCCGACAGGTGATCCACCACCAGCACGATACCGAACGGCACTTCCCAGTTGCCCGGCAGGTAGACGCCAATGGAACCGGTGCTGCCGCTCTGCTGGACCCACATCAGCAAGGTGATGGAAATTCCCAGCCCCAGCATGCTGGACAGCAGGTTGATGCGGCCCTTGAGGGGCCTGTGTTTCTCGCCCAGCCAGAGCATCAGCCCGGCGGTCACCAGTGGCAGCAGGATGGGGGCAACGATCAGTTGGTTCATCCAGTTCATGCCTTGGGCTCCCTGCCATCCACATGGTCAGTCCCGGTCAGCCCGCGGGAAGCCAGCAGCACCACCAGAAACAGCGCGGTCATGGCGAAGCTGATGACGATGGCGGTCAGTACCAGGGCCTGGGGCAGGGGGTCGGTGTAGTTGAGCAGATCCTGCGGGATGCCTTCCTTGATGATCGGCTCCTTGCCGATGAACAGGCTGCCCATGCTGAAAATGAACAGGTTCACGCCATACGACAGCAGGCACAGGCCCATGACCACCTGGAAGGTACGTGGACGCAGGATCAGCCAGACACCGGATGCAGCGAGAACGCCAATGGCGACTGCGATGACTTCTTCCATCAGACGGCTCCTTGTGTGGTCACGGTTTCGGCAGCGGGGCTGGCAATCGGTTTCGGCAGTTGGGTCGGACGATGGCTACGCACCGACTGGTGAGCCAGGGCGGTGAGAATCAGCAGCGTCGAGCCGACAACCACGGCATACACACCGACATCGAAGAACAGGGCGCTGGCGAAGTGGATATCTCCCAGGATCGGCAAGTGCAGGTGCGCGGTGTGGGTGGTCATGAACGGATAGCCCAGCGTCATGGAAACCAGGCCGGTGATCACCGCACACAACAGGCCGGTGCCCATCCAGCGCAACGGCCGCAGGCTCATCTGTGCTTCGACCCACTGCGTGCCGGCAACCATGTACTGCAGGATGAACGCCACCGACATCACCAGGCCGGCGACGAAGCCGCCGCCCGGCTGGTTATGGCCGCGCATGAACAGGTACATCGAAACCATGAACGCGATGGGCAGCAGCAGGCGCACCAGTACCGCCGGCACCATCATGAAGCCCAGCGCGGTGTCGCTGGCGCTGCGCGGGTTGATCAGGTCGGTGACGACATCGCGGGCCAGCAGGCGCTGCTGGGCGGGCAGGGCAATGCTTTCCTTCGGCGGACGGAAGCGACGCAGCAGGGCGAACACAGTCAGGGCCACGGCTGCCAGCACCGTGATCTCGCCGAAAGTATCGAAGCCGCGGAAGTCCACCAGCATCACGTTGACCACGTTGGTGCCGCCGCCTTCCGGCAGTGCGCGGCTCAGGTAGAACGAAGAAATCGTGTTGGGCGTCTGGCGGGTCAGCATGGCATAGGACAGCAAGGCCATCCCGACACCGACCAGTGCCGACAGCGTCAAGTCGCGAATGCGTCGGGTACGGGCATTGATGCGCGAACTCACCGATGGCGCCACATCTTCGTTGCGTCGCGGCAGCCAGCGCAGGCCCAGCAGGATCAGCACGGTGGTCACCACTTCGACCACCAGTTGGGTCAGCGCCAGATCCGGTGCCGAGAACCAGACAAAGGTGATACAGGTCATCAGGCCGCATACGCTGACCATGACCAATGCTGCGAGACGGTGATACTTGCCTTGCCAGGCGGCGCCCAGGGCGCAGGCAATCGCGATCAGCCACAGGGTAACGAAAACCCCGGAGCCCGGAATCTTCGGTCGGTCGCCCCAGGTCAGGCCGCTGAAGTACATCGGGATAAACCCGAACACGGTTGCCGCCAGGACCAGCAGGAACAATTGTGGTTGCAGGCGACGGGTGCTGACCTGACGCTCGAAGCGCCGTGCCCAATGCATCAGTATCACCAGGCAACGCTCGAAAAACAGCTTGCCGTTGAGTCGCGAAACCAGTGGCGGACCGACAAAGCGTTCCTGGCGGAACGACTTGCGCAACAGCAGGTACAGGATAATACCGCCGCCCATGGCGACCAGGCTCATGATCATCGGCGCGTTCCAGCCGTGCCAGATCGCCAGGCTGTACTCGGGCAGCGTACCGCCCACCACCGGTTGGGCGGCAGCAGCCAGTAGCGGCGCGACCGACTGGGCCGGGAAAATGCCGACCACCAGACAGGCCATGACCAATAACTCCACCGGCGCACGCATCCAGCGCGGAGGTTCGTGAGGCAGCAGCGGAAGGTCTTTTGCCGCCGGGCCGAAAAACACATCGACGGTAAAGCGCAGCGAGTAGGCCACGCTGAAAGTACCGGCCAGGGTGGCGACGATCGGCAGGGCCATTTCCACCCAGGCGGTGGCGGAAATGAACACGGTTTCGGCGAAGAACATTTCCTTGGACAGGAAGCCGTTGAGCAGCGGCACCCCCGCCATCGAGGCGCTGGCCACCATGGCCAGGGTCGCGGTATACGGAATCAGTTTGACCAGTCCGCTGAGACGGCGGATATCCCGGGTCCCGCTTTCATGGTCGATGATCCCTGCCGCCATGAACAGCGAGGCTTTGAAAGTGGCGTGGTTAAGGATATGGAACACTGCCGCGACGGCCGCCAGCGGGCTGTTGAGGCCCAGCAGCAGGGTAATCAGACCCAGGTGGCTGATGGTCGAGTAGGCCAGCAGGCCCTTGAGGTCATTCTGGAAAATCGCCGCGTAGGCGCCCAGCACCAGGGTGCAGGCCCCGGCCCCGCTGACGATCCAGAACCATTGCTCGGTGCCGGACAGCGCAGGCCATAGCCGGGCGAGCAGGAACACTCCGGCCTTGACCATGGTCGCCGAGTGCAGATAAGCCGAAACCGGCGTGGGCGCCGCCATGGCGTGGGGCAGCCAGAAATGGAACGGAAACTGTGCGCTTTTGCTCAGTGCGCCGATCAGGATCAGGGTCAACAGCACCGGATACAGGGCGTGGGCACGGATGGCATCGCCCGAGGCCAGTACGCGGTCCAGGTCGTAACTGCCGACCACATGACCGAGCAGCAACACGCCGACCAGCAATGCCAGGCCACCGGCGCCGGTGACCATCAGTGCCATGTAGGCACCGCGGCGGGCGTCGTTGCGGTGGTGCCAGTAGCCGATCAGCAGGAAGGAGAAGACACTGGTCAGTTCCCAGAAAAACACGATCTGAATCAGGTTGCCGGATATCACCAGGCCGAGCATCGCGCCCATGAAGGCCAGGAAAAACGCAAAAAAGCGCGGAACAGGGTCATCCGGTGACATGTAATAGCGCGCATACAAGGACACCAGCGTACCGATGCCCAGTACCATCATCGAAAACATCCAGGCGAACCCGTCCATGCGCAGGACGAAATTCAGCCCCAGGCTGGGCAGCCAGAAATATTCTTCACGAATCACACCGCCGTCGGCGATCTGCGGGAACCACAACGCAACCTGCACGGCACCGATCAAGGCGATCAGGCCGGCGAGCAGGGATTCAGCGTTACGTGCGTTATGCGGCAATAATGCCGCCAGACAGCTGCCGATGAAAGGCAGAAGCAGTAGAACTATCAGAGACATAGGCTTCTAATCTGCAGGGAAATGTTAAGCATCATACGTGCCAGACGTTGCATCTCCAAACGCAGTGCTTCAGGAATTTCCTACAAGAAGTGTCTATGGGGTGTCTGGCTTAGTCGATTTTTCCCACAGCTTCTTCTTTCTGCTCTGCTTCAAGATCCTGTGGTCTGGCCCGAGCCTTGATCTCGCTGACGATCACCCCGGCCACAATCAAGGCCGCACCGAACAGCGCGATACCCGGCAGACGTTCGCCTGCCAGCCGCCCGGCAATGCCTGCCCAGACCGGTTCGCCAGCATAGATCACGGTGGCCTTGGTGGGCGAGACGCTTTTCTGTGCCCAGTTCATGGCGACCTGAATCACGGCGCTCATGGCTCCGAGGCCCACGGCGCTGATCACCAGCAGCCACGAGAACCCCGGCAGGCGCTCGCCGGTGGGAACGATGACCAGAAATGCCAGGATCGAGGCGGTTGCCAGTTGTACGACGGTGACCCGCCGCACATCGACCTTGCCGGCATAGGCGCTGATCAGGATGATTTCGGCAGAAATCGCCACCGCGCTGATGATGGTCGCAATCTCGCCCGGACTGAATTGCAGCGAGGCACCTTCAGGCCCCGAGAGCAGTATCAGCCCGGTAAAGGCCAGGGCAATCCCCAGGCTGGGCATCAGGCCGGGGCGGCGCCCGAGTACCAGCCATTGCAGCAACGGCACGCAGGGAACATACAATGCCGTGATGAACGCCGACTGACTGCTGGGAATGGTCTGCAGGCCGATGGTCTGCAAACCGTAGCCGAGCATGATCGAGGTGCCGATGAAAACTCCGGCCTTGAATTCGAGCCAAGTCAGGTCGCGCATTATTTTCAGCGAGAACAGCGCTACGATGAGCGCCGCTGCGGCAAAGCGCAGGCCGACGAAGAACATCGGACCGCTGACGGTCAGCGCATGCTGGACCAGCAGGAAGGTGCCGCCCCAGAGAACGGTGATCAGGATCAGTACCGCTTCTGCTTTACTGACGCGCGGTAGCCGGCGAATAGAGGTCATGACGATTTCCAGGCTTTCAAAGCCTTGCGTGCAAGGGGAAGTGCGACACACAATGCACCGCAAAAAGTGGGCAGTATAATGCGCAACAGGTTCAGGTGAGCAAGATCGTGCACAAAGAAAATTCCCAGCGTGCGCCGGTGCTGCAACATGTCAGCCAGAATGTCCGGCGCCTGCGCAATGCCACAGGCTTGAGCCAGACGGCCCTGGCGGAAAAGTCCGGGGTCAGTCGGCGCATGTTGGTGGCTATAGAAGCCGGTGAGAAGAATGTCAGCCTCGCGACCCTGGACCGGGTCGCGGAGGCGCTGGAGGTTGCGTTCAGCGACCTGATCCAGGCGCCGGAAGTGGCCGATCACAGTCGCATCAACGAATTGGCCTGGGCCGGAACCCTGCCCGGCAGCAAGGCGGTATTACTGGCCAAGGCGCTGGCCCGACGCGAGGTCGAGCTGTGGGAGTTCAGCCTTGAACCGGGCGACAGTTACGTTTCCGAGCCAGACCCGGAAGGCTGGAGCGAGCAGGTGTATGTGGTGGAAGGGCACCTGACCATCATTTTTGCCGAGCGTGATCAGGTGCGCGAGGTCGCACCGGGCGAATTTTTCATGTTTCCCAGCAATCAGTCTTACAGCTATCGCAATGCGGGTCAGGTTACTCTGCGTTTTGTCCGTAACGTGGTGTTGTAGATTCAGACTTCCCTGTAACCAGCCCGAGGCGATGTTCGATGCTCGATGACAAGACCCAGCCTGCCGTAGCCGATGTCCTGATTATCGGCGGTGGCTTGAGCGGCAGCATGCTGGCGGTGCAGTTGCTGCGCCAGCCCGGCAGGCGGCGAATCCTGATCGTCGAGCCCCGTAGCGAGCTGGGCAGGGGCGAGGCCTATAGCGCCACTGAACCCGGGCATACCCTCAATGGCAATGCGGCGCGCATGAGCGTCGACCCCGACAACCCTGACGACTTGACCCAATGGCTGACCGAGTATCTGGCCGCAGGTGGCTGGCCAGAAGCCCAGGAGCAGCATGTCCCGGTGTCGGTGCTGTTTCCGCCGCGAGGCGTGTTCGGGCTTTATGTGCAGCAACGCTTGCGGGAAGCGCAGGTGGTCGGCCAGGGGCACGGCTCCAGTGTCGAGCATATCTGCGCGGAAGCCGTCGACCTGCGCACGGGCGAATCGGGTGTGACCGCGACCCTGGCAGACGGGCGCGAGGTGCAGGGCCGTCTGGCGGTTCTGGCCACCGGCATGTACGCCGCTGCCCGTACGCCGCAGCGTCAGTCCGACGGACTCAACGCGGCAGCGCTCGACCCTTGGGATGTCGGGGTGATGCGCCAGCTCGATCCGCACGCGACGGTCCTGATCATCGGTTCCGGGCTCACCATGGTCGATGCCGTGGTATCGCTGCAGCAGTCCGGTCATCGCGGTCCCATCAGGGTGTTTTCCCGCCATGGCCTGTTGCCCCATGTGCGTCGTCAGCCACCGGAGTGGGTCGATTTTCTCGGCCGGGACCCGGATATTCGCAGCCCTGGGCAACTGCTGCGCAAGGTGCGTGAGCAATGCGAACTGGCCATCGAGAGCGGCATTGACTGGCAAGCGCCGCTGGACACGGTGCGGGTCAATATCGGCCGGCTGTGGAGTCAGGCCACCGACCGTCAGCGTCGGCAATTCGTCCGGCACGCGCGGCCATGGTGGGAAAGCCATCACCATCGTTCGCCACCGCCGAGTGCAGCCTTGCTGACAGAGCTGGTGCAGCAAGGCCGGCTGACCATTCAGGCCGCCTCCTTGCAAGCGGTGCAAACCCTGCCTTCGGGCCAGGTACAGATCCAACTCCGGCTGCGCGGCGAGAGTCAGCCATCGCAGGTTTTGGGAGATGCCCTGATCAATTCCACGGGGATCGAATACGACTGGCGTCGGGTCGACCGTCCCTTGCCCCGCCAGTTGCTGGCACGCGGCCTGATTCAACCTGGGCCATTGGCGCTGGGTATTGCCGCCGATGCGGGTGGCGCGGTGCTTGATGCCCGGGGGCTCTGCTCGGCACGGCTGTTTAGCATGGGCCCGCCGTTGCGCGGCATGTGGTGGGAAAGCACGGCGGTCACCGACGTGGCGATTCAGGCCAAGGCGCTGGCCTTGCGTCTGGCGTCCTTGTCATAGGTTTTGTACGCAGGCTTTGCAAGTAAAGCGGCTTTTCGTACAGAACCGCTCAGACCGACAGATGCAGCATCTGGCCGCCTTGCAGGTTTTCTCCGGGGCGGCGCTTGTTGACCGCCAGTTCGCCGATCCGGATCAGGTGTGCCCGGGTGACATTGCGGGTCAGGCCCAGCAGATTGGCGGTATGCACCTGATTGTGATGACAGAAGCGATAGGCCGCTCTGAGCAGTGCGTCCTCGACTTTCTCATGCAGTGCACCAGCCTGTTCTTCAAACAGCTTTTGAAAGGCTCGCTTGAGCAGTTCTTCGGCCGATTGATCGTTTCTGGAGGTGTCTTCCTGACGCTCGATCCTCAGGTTCGACAGGCGCAAATCCTGATGCTGGATAATGCCGTTACGGCACACCAGCAATGTGTGGTGGATGACGTTTTCCAGCTCGCGAATATTACCCGGCCAACTGTAGCTCTTGAGTTTCAATTCGGCTTCGGGGCTGATGCGCACCGGGCTGCAATTCAGGCGTTGGCTGTAGACGTCGATGAAGTGGCGGGCCAGCGGCAGAACATCGCCCGAGCGTTCGCGCAGCGGGCTCAGCTCCAGGTTGACCACATTCAACCGGTAATACAGGTCCTCGCGAAAATGCCCGGCATTGATGGCTTTCTCCAATTGCACATTGGTGGCTGCCAGCACGCGCACATTGATGGGAATGCTCTTGCGTGAACCCAGGCGGACCACTTCTCGCTCCTGCAGAACGCGCAGCAGTTTGACTTGAAGCGGCATGGACAGATCGCCGATTTCATCCAGAAACAGCGTGCCGCCATTGGCCTCTTCAAACCAGCCCGGGCGTGTGTTCAAGGCTCCGGTAAAGGCGCCTTTCTCGTGGCCGAACAGTTCGGCCTCGATCAGTGATTCGGAGAATGCGCCGCAGTTGACCGCCACGAACGGTTTGTCGTGACGATCACTGAGCCCGTGAATATGCCGTGCAACCAATTCCTTGCCGGTGCCGGTTTCGCCGATGATCAGCACGCTGGCATCGCTGGGCGCGACCTGCTGCACATGGGCCAGCAAGTCTCTGGATTTCGGGTCCTCGAACACCTGGGCGGTAGCCCGGATCGAAGTCGCCAGGGCCGGCGAAGGCGGCAAGGTCAACAGTTGCACAGACATCATTTGGCCTGCGGCGGCAGGTCATTGGCGATCATTTCGCCAAACGGGCCGGTGAGGTTGGTGATGCCGCGTCCAGCCAGGCTGGCGTAAGGCTCGGGCAACAACGGGAAGACCAGTTCGGCGAAGCGATAGGCTTCTTCCAGATGCGGATAGCCGGAGAAGATAAAGCTCTCGATGCCCAGGTCCGCGTATTCCTTGATGCGCTCCGCGACTTCCTGTGGATTGCCGACCAGTGCCGTACCGGCACCGCCACGCACCAGGCCGACACCGGCCCACAGGTTGGGAGCGATTTCCAGGTTGTCACGGCGCCCGTCATGCAGGGCTGCCATGCGTCGCTGGCCTTCGGAATCGAAACGGGAGAACGACTTCTGTGCTGCGGCGATGGTTTCGTCGCTGATGTGTTCGATCAGGGTGCTGGCTGCTTTCCAGGCTTCTTCACTGGTTTCGCGGACGATCACATGCAAACGAATGCCGAACTTCACGGTGCGGCCCTTGCGTGCTGCACGCTCGCGGACATCGGCCAGTTTCTGGGCCACGGCTGCCGGTGGCTCGCCCCAGGTCAGGTAGACATCCACCTGCTCGGCGGCCAGGTCATGGGCGGCGTCGGAAGAACCGCCGAAGTACAGCGGCGGGTAAGGTTTCTGGATCGGTGGATACAGCGCCTTGGCGTTCTGTACGCGCAGATGCTTGCCCTCGAAATCCACGGCTTCGCCTTGCAGGACACGGCGCCAGATCTGCAGGAATTCATCACTGACTTCATAGCGTTCGCTGTGATCCAGAAAGCTGCCATCGCCCCGGTTCTCATCCGGGTCGCCACCGGTCACCACGTTGATCAGCAGGCGACCGCCCGACAGGCGATCCAGCGTCGCCGCCATGCGCGCCGAAACCGTCGGTGAAATGATCCCTGGACGAATCGCCACCAGATACTTCAGGCGCTCGGTCAGCGGCACCAGCGCCGAAGCGATGACCCAGGAGTCTTCGCAGGAACGACCGGTGGGAATCAATACGCCGTAGTAGCCCAGATCATCGGCTGCCTGGGCTACCTGCTTGAGGTAGTTGAGCGTAACCGGGCGTGCGCCCTTGGTCGTACCCAGAAAATGGCCATCACCGTGGGTCGGAAGAAACCAGAAAACGTTCATGAAAAGTCCTTGGAAAGATCAGGCAGTGTTGATAACTGACAGAGCCAACTGTTGCCGTGCAGACAGTTGACTAACAGCGCTCGGGATGTGGGACTTTATAAAGGCTCTGATTTATTCCGTAAAAGAACGTAAATCCATATTTTTATATCTTTATTGAATATGCGCGCTCTCCTGCAGGCTTGACGCCTGTCTGCGCGGCGAAACTTTGCCCCGCCAGCCCGGTCGGTCTTGTTTACAGGCAAAGGGAGAATGGCAATGGCAAGGGCAATCTGGAAAGGCGCGATCAGTTTCGGGCTGGTGCATATTCCGGTGGCGCTGGTATCGGCAACTTCGTCGCAGGGCGTGGATTTCGACTGGCTCGACAAGCGCAGCATGGACCCGGTTGGCTATAAGCGGATCAACAAGGCCACTGGCAAGGAAGTGACCAGCGAGAACATCGTCAAAGGCGTGGAGTATGAAAAGGACCGCTATGTGGTGCTCAGCGAGGAAGAGATCCGCGCCGCGCATCCCAAGGCGACCCAGACCATCGACATTTTCGGTTTCGTCGATGGCCAGCAGATTCCCTTGCAGAACATCGACACGCCTTATTACCTGGCCCCGGACAAACGGGGCGGCAAGGTCTACGCGCTATTGCGCGAAACCCTGAACGACACTGGCAAGGTGGCCCTGGCTAATGTGGTGATTCATACCCGCGAGCATCTGGCTGCTGTCATGCCACTGGAGTCGGCCCTGGTGTTGGTGATGCTGCGCTGGCCTGCCGAGGTGCGTGAGCTGGATGTACTGGAACTGGATGAGACGGTGACGGAAGTCACGCTGAGCAAGAGCGAGCGCGACATGGCCAGGCGACTGGTCAGGGACATGAGTGCCGACTGGCAGCCGGAGAAATACCGCGACACCTTTCAGGAAAAGATCATGCAACTGGTCGAAACCAAGGCGCGGGAGGGCAGTATCGAAGAGGTCGGTCTCGATAGCAGTGACGAGGAACGGCAAAGCGCCGATGTCATCGACCTGACCGATCTGCTCAGACGCAGCCTGGCCGGCAAGGGCAGTACCAAGAGCAGTAAACCGGCCAGCAAGGACAAGCCCAAACCTGCCAAGCGGAGTACTTCGACGACCCGCAAGAACAGCAAGGCTTCCTGAGTCGTACGGAGATAACCGAACATGGCCAGGCCTGTCAGCGAATACACCCGCAAGCGCAACTTTGATGTCACCTCCGAGCCGCCGGAAGCCCAGGCAAGGAAGGGCAGGACGGGGGATCGGGCGTTGAGTTTCGTGATCCAGAAACACGATGCGCGCAACCTGCATTACGATTTTCGCCTGGAGCTCGATGGCACCCTGAAAAGCTGGGCGGTGCCCAAGGGGCCGAGCCTGGATCCGACGCAAAAACGCCTGGCGGTTCATGTGGAAGACCATCCGCTGGGTTACGCCGGTTTCGAGGGCAGTATCCCCAAGGGGCAATATGGCGGCGGCGATGTGATTGTCTGGGACCGCGGCATCTGGCAGCCCCATGGCGATCCGCAGGAGACTTACCGGCAGGGCAAACTCAAATTCACCCTCATAGGGGAAAAGCTCAGCGGCGATTGGGCCTTGGTGCGCACACGTCTCAAAGGCAGTGGCGACAAGGAGCAATGGTTGCTGATCAAGGAAAAGGATGCCATCGCCAGACCTGCTGCCGAGTACGACATCACCCACGAACAGCCGCAAAGCGTCATCAGTGGTGCTGTGGTCGGCAAGGCGCGGGCTGTGAAAGCGTCAAAGCCGGCGAAAAAGCCCCGCTCCGGGAAGCAGGCCGCATTTCCCGAACAGCTTGCCCCGCAACTGGCGACGCTGGTGGATGCACCGCCGCCAGGCGACTGGCTCTACGAAATCAAGTTCGATGGCTATCGGATCCTCGCGCGCATTCATGATGGCGAGGTGCGTCTGTCAAGTCGCACCGGCAATGACTGGACCGAGCGCATGCCGCAGCAGGCCAAGGCAATCAAGGCCCTGAAACTCAAGGACAGTTGGCTGGACGGTGAAGTGGTGATGCTCGACGAACAAGGGCTGCCGGACTTTCAGGCGTTGCAGAATGCCTTCGAGACCGGACGCAACAAGGACATTCTCTATTACCTGTTCGATGCACCGTTTCTGGATGGCCAGGACATGCGCGACAAGAGTGTCGAAGAACGTCGCGAAGCGCTCAAGCACGTGTTCGACAAGCAGCGCAGTCGTTTGCTGCGTTATTCCGATGCGTTTCGTTCCGGGCACCGGGACATTGTCCAGAGTGCCAGCGCCATGGGACTTGAAGGCGTGATCGGCAAGCGCGTCGGCAGTCCGTATGCGAGCAAGCGCAATGCCGACTGGATCAAGCTCAAGTGCCGATTGCGCCAGGAGTTCGCGATTGTCGGCTATACCGCGCCGCAGGGCAGCCGCAGTGGTTTTGGTGCCTTGCTCCTGGCCGTCAATGACGACGAGGCGGGGCTGGTTTATGTTGGTCGGGTCGGCACCGGATTCAGCGCCGTCACGCTCAAGCAACTGCATCAGCGTCTGCAGCCTTTGCGGCGCGATACTTCGCCGCTGGCGAAAAAACTCGGCACGGCCCAGAGCCGTGGTGTGCAATGGATCAAACCACAACTGGTCTGTGAGGTGGAGTTCGCGCAATGGACACGCGAAGGCATCCTGCGGCATGCAGCCTTCGTCGGTCTGCGCAGTGACAAGCCGGTCGGCGATATCGTGCGTGAGTACCCGCAACAGGCCGATGCGCCTCGCCAGCCTCAGGCCAGTCCGCGCAGCAAGGGCAAGGTCAGCGTCGCCGGTATCGGTATCAGTCATCCCGAGCGGATTATCGACCGCGAAAGTGCGACACAGAAAGTTGATCTGGCGCATTTCTATGAATCCATCGCCGACTGGATTCTGCCGTATCTGGCCAAGCGGCCGGTGGCTTTGTTGCGCTGCCCGGAAGGTGTCGAAGGCGAACAGTTCTTCCAGAAGCACGCCGAGCGTATGGCGATCCCGCATATTCAAAAGCTCGACCCGGCGCTGGATCCAGGCCACGCGGCGCTGATGGCAATCGATAGCTTGCAGGCACTGATCGGCGTGACCCAGATGGGGGCTATCGAACTGCACACCTGGGGCGCGACCCATGACCGGATCGAAACCCCTGATCATCTGGTTCTGGACCTCGATCCCGACCCGGCCTTGCCATGGCGCAGCATGATCGAAGCCACCCAGATGCTCCTCGCGGTCCTGGACGAACTGGGGCTGGAAGCCTTTCTCAAGACCAGCGGCGGCAAGGGCATGCACATTATCGTGCCACTGGCACGCCATGCCGACTGGGACAGCGTCAAGGCGTTCGCCAGGGCGATTGCCGAGTTTGTCAGCCATCAATTGCCTGAGCGTTTCACCGCGGTGATGGGGCCGAAAAATCGTGTCGGCAAGATTTTCGTCGACTATCTGCGCAATACTCGGGGTGGCAGCACGGTCACCGCCTATTCCGTGCGTGCAAGACCCGGTCTTCCGGTGTCGGTGCCCATTGGCCGCGATGAACTGGCCGGTCTGCAATCCGCCCGGCAATGGCATATCGGCAACCTTGAACAGCGCTTGCGTCAACTCAAGAGCGACCCCTGGGCGGGGTATCGAAACAGGCAGCGCATTACACAGAAGATGTGGAAGCAGTTGGGCGCCGAACCAACCAGGAAAACGCCATGAACTCATCTACCCGATTCACCCGCAGACGGCTGCTGACCCTGGCTGCCGGAACTGCGGCAGCGCTGGCGTTCGATACCGCCGCCGCGAATGACAAGCCACCGACCATTCCCTCGCCGTCGTCCCCTTCGGCACTTCCTTCCAGGCTGACCCATGAAGGCATGACTATGCTGACCCGAGCGATTCCTTCAAGCAACGAACCCTTGCCCGTAATCGGGCTGGGCACCTATCGCGGTTTTGATGTGGCGACCTCAAGCCCGGCCTACAAGCAACTGCGCCCGGTGCTCGATGCGCTGTTCACGGCAGGCGGCAGTGTCATCGATAGCTCGCCCATGTATGGCCGTGCCGAGCAGACCACTGGCGAACTGCTGTCGATTCACGAGCCTCGTTCCCCAGCGTTTCTGGCAACCAAGGTCTGGACCCGCGGACGCAAGGAAGGCATCGCACAGATGGAAGAGTCCTTCAGGCTGTTGCAGACCGAGCGCATCGACCTGATGCAGATCCACAATCTGCTGGACTGGAAAGCCCATCTGCCGACCCTGCGCGAGTGGAAGGAGCAAGGACGCATTCGTTACATCGGCATCAGCCATTACACCTCGTCGGCCTATGACGAAGTGGAAGCGGTGCTCAAGGCCGAGCCGCTGGATTTCCTGCAGATCAATTATGCGCTGGACGACCGCAGCGCCGAGAAGCGTCTGCTGCCGCTGTGCCGTGAGCGTGGAGTGGCAGTGATCTGCAATCGTCCGTTCGGTGGCGGTGGTTTGCTCTCGCGACTCAAGGAAAAGCCCTTGCCTGGCTGGGCCGGGCAGGTGGAAGTGAACAGCTGGCCGCAATTGGCGCTGAAATTCCTGCTGGCCCATTCGGCGGTGACCTGTGTGATTCCGGGCACCGGTAACCCGCGTTACATGGCCGAGAATGCCGGCGCGGGTTTTGGTCCGATGCTGACCGATGCCCAGCGCCAGCAGTTGATTGACCTGGTCGGGTGAAACGATCGCGGGCAGGCTCGCGATCGCTATTCACAATATCCGGTACAACAAACGCTCGATCCTGACCCGGCTGACCCGGCGCAGAAACTTGCTGACGCCTTCCGGATAATTGGCGAGGGTATCCAGTTCGTCGTACTGGCTGACCCGTTGGGTGTTGCGCATCAGTTGTGCCAGCTCGGCCTCACGCGGCTGGCGCCATTGCGCCTTGGGATCATCGATCAACAGGCCGTTTTCCAGGTCCAGGTTGAAGGCCCGCGGGTTTAGGTTGTTGCCGGTCAGCAGGGTATAGCGTTCATCGACCCAGACGCCCTTGAGGTGAAAAGTGTTGTCGTCGTGTTTCCACAGATGCAGGTTCAAGCGGTGCTGGGCAATCGCCTTTTTATGCTTCTGGGCGAAACGGCGCAGGCTGATCTCGTACAGATAGGGCAGGGCGGAAATGACCTTGAACGGCTCCTCGGGAGGAATGAAGAAGTCGTTGGCGGTCTTGTCACCGATGATGATGTCGACTTTCACGCCGCGCTTGAGGGCACGATTGATTTCCCGGGTCACCGCCACCGGCATGTTGAAGTAGGGCGTACAGATGGTCAGTTGCGTCTTGCTGGAAGCGATCAGGTCACAAATGGCGCGATTGAGCGGGTTGCGCGGGCCGACACCCAAAAGTGGCACGATACGCAGTTCGCCGTTTTCCCTGTCGCCTGCGCTGGTGTCGTAGGCCGCCTTCTTCAGGTTGCTGCGAAAGGCCCGGATCTCGCCGCGCAGACTGCGCGAATCGGGAGGCGATTGCAGGTCGAGGCGATGCACCGCCGGTGATGGCAGGATTTCGCGCTGGACCATGTCCACGAAACTGTCGGCCAGCGGCTTGCTGTGTATCAGGTGATAGCGGTCCAGACGGTATTTGTCGAGTTTGTGCAGGTAGACGTTGTTGATGCTGGCGCCACTATAGATCACGCAGTCGTCGATCACGCTGCCCTTGAGATGCAGCACGCCGAACAGTTCGCGGGTCTGCACCGGCACGCCATGGATCGGCACTTCCTCGTCATATTCCAGATTCTGCGCCTGATACCAGGCCGAATTCCCCGCTTGACGCCCGGCCCCGATCAGCCCGCGCTGGGCACGAAACCAGTCGACCAGCACCACGACTTCCAGCTCGGGGCGCGCTGCCTTGGCGGCATAGAGTGCATCGAGGATTTCCTGGCCGGCTTCGTCCTGTTGCAGATACAGGGCGATGATGTAGATGCGCCGGGTGGCAGAAGCGATCTTCTCCAGCAGGCATCGTCGATATTCAGCGGCTGAAGGAACAATGGTCACGGCATCGTCGGACAGGGCAAAACCGCGAAGCGATGCGAGTGTCGAGCGTCGGAAGTTGGACTGCATAAGCCTCTCGATGGGATAACCAACAGCGGACGAGCTTACACCACTGTCAATCCAAGGTCGTGCTGAAGTCTTTTCTATCGGTTTCCAACGTTGACCGCGCCGGGCGGCGCGGTCATTGCCTTGCTCAATAGCCGTTACGTTTCAGAATGCTCTCGATACTGTCCTTGGCCGGGCGGCCATAGAACTTGAGGAGTTCCGGGGTGCGGTTGGTGAAGAATCCATCGGCGCCATCGGTGCTGATTTTCTTGAAGTCCACGGCTTCATCCACGGTATAGGGGTGAACCACCATGCCTTTGTCGTGGGTCAGGTTGTTCATCCATGGCTTGACCAGATCCATATAGCTCTGGTCGCCGCCATCGGTGAGCTGCGAAGACGGGCCGGTGCCGATGGCGCCATGCGCCTTGGCCCAGTCGATCCAGGCCACGAATTCTTCCTGGGATTTGATTTCCTGCGATGCGTAATAGCTGGCCTTGTCCTTGAACCCCGAGTCCTTGAACGGAACCGTGGACTTGGGCTCTATCGAACCTTCACCGATCCACAGCAACAGCACCTTGGGAACCTTGGGCATTTCCTTCTGCAGCAGCACCAGGCTGGACTTGTCGAACGTCTGCAACACCACGCGCCCCGGCATATGGGCCACGTTCACATTGCCCGCGGCGGCGGCCGGACGCTGGCCGAGCCAGCCGCGCTTGGCCAGGGCCTTCTTCAGATCGGCTTCGATGCCCGGAAACTGGGTGGGTACCTTGGTTTCGATATACAGCCCCGGCTTGTTCGCGCCGCCTTCGGCAATATCGATCACTTCATCCAGGGTCAGAATCTGCAGACCTGCATAGCTGTCGCGGGCACGTGCCGGGTAAGCCTTGTTGAACCAGGTGCCGGCGTCCAGCTCCTTGAGCTCGGCCAGGGTAAAGGTGCTGACCGGGTCCTTGCTGCGTTTGGGATAGACCTGGGCGATGTTGGTGGTGCGATCGAGCGTGTCGTCATGCAGGGCAATCAGGACTCCGTCCCGGGTGCGCTGAATGTCCATTTCCAGATAATCCGCGCCCAGATCCCGTGCCAGGATGTAGGCCGGAGTGGTTTCTTCCGGCGCATCGAACGAAGCCCCGCGATGCGCGATGACCGCAGGCCACGGCAGACCATTCTTCTCGCTCAGCACCTTGCCCGGCGCCTCGGCTGCCGAGGCTGTACCTGTCGATAACATCACACCCGCCATGACTGCGGTGGCCAGCAAACGGGTCAATGGTCGTGTGTGAAACGGGAGTCGGGAAAATCCTTGCATGATTTGCTTGTTCCTTGTGTGCACTGGGCTTTGTACGAAAAGTGGCTGTGCTCGGTGATGCTGCGTTAAAAACAGGCCTGACCTTCGCTCGCCGAGTTTTCGTACAAAGCCTAAGGGTCATGACGAAGCCACAGCATGAAGCATTAACAGCGTTCAGAGGAAGTGGGGCGGTGGTTCAAATTGCGCATTTGTCATTGACCTCTGCACAAGCCCCCCGAGTCGCGTTACTGTCGGTCTTTTTCATGACCGTGAAGGAAGAGTGCATGACGACGGTACTGGTGCTGGTCGAGAGCGTTAATGAATATCTGCCCATTCTGGAAAGCAGCGGCTTTCGTCTGATCCGTGCGCCCACGGCGGCGTTGCGTGCCCAGGCGATTGCAGCCCATGGCCAGGAAATCACCGCGGTCATGACCCGCGGCCCGCTGGGTTTGTTTGCCGAAGAAATGGACGCCTTGTCGCACTTACGGATCATCTGTGTGTCCGGCGCCGGTTATGAGAAGGTGGATCTGCCGGCCGCCGAGGCGCGTGGTATTACCGTGACCAATGGCGCCGGGGTCAATGCGCCGACTGTGGCCGACCATACAATGGCGCTGCTGCTGGCGCTCGTGCGTGATATTCCCCAGGCCGATGCGTCCGTGCGGCGCAGTGAATGGCGCAAGGTCACCTGCCCGTCATTTGCGGGCAAGCGCTTGGGGATCGTGGGGCTGGGAGCGGTCGGGCTGGCGATTGCCAGGCGTGCTGAGGCATTCGACATGACTATCCAGTATCACAACCGCAAGTCGCGCAATGATGTGGATTACCTGTGGTACGCAACCGCTCTTGAACTGGCGGCCGCTTCGGATTTCCTGATCATTTCGACGCCGGGCGGCAATGGCACGCAGCACTTGATCGATGCCCGGGTGCTCGAAGCGCTGGGGCCTCAGGGCTATCTCGTGAATATCGCCCGGGCCAGTGTTGTCGACACTCCGGCGTTGGTCGAGGCCCTGCAACAGCGCCGGATCGCTGGTGCCGCTCTGGATGTGTTTGATGATGAACCGCAAGTGCCGGACGTTTTCAAGAGCCTCGATAACGTGGTGCTGACACCTCATGTCGGCGGGCTGTCGCCCGAGGCGTCGAAGGATATGGTCCTGATGGTCAACAAGAACCTGCTGGCTTTCTTCTCCGGGCAACCGGTCCTGACGCCGGTGTACAGCCTGTAAGAAAGGCCCAGGCAGGAACGAACTTGTTCGCGAAGAGGCCGCCCGATCCTGTCCCTCAAGCAATACAGCCTGCATGTGTTTCATTGCGGGCTGGCATTGAATGCTTGTCTGAATGCCAATTCTGATTGTGCCCGTGCACGCCTATAGTCCTGCCAACACTGGAGCGGAGGGACACAGGAATGCTGGACGGAAAAAACAAGACACTGCGAATAGGTCTGGCAGGAGATTACGATGCAGGCGTAATCGCTCATCAGGCGATCCCGCTGGCGCTGGACATGGCTGCCGATGTCGTCAGTCTTCGGGTGCAGCATCAATGGTTGCCGACAGCGGATATAGGCAACGGGGAAATCCTCGCCGGTCTTGACGGTATATGGTGCGTCCCCGCCAGTCCTTATCGGGATATGCAGGGCGCGTTGACCGCTATTCGTTTTGCACGGGAACAGCAGATCCCCTTTCTGGGCACCTGTGGCGGTTTTCAGCATGCCTTGATCGAATATGCGCGCAACCGGTTGAGCTGGCTGCAGGCCGACCATGGCGAAACCTCACCGGACTCGCCTCACGCGATCATTACCCCTTTGAGTTGTTCGCTGGTTGAAACCACGGCCTCCATTCATCTGCTGCCCGGCTCATTGATTGCGCAGGCGTACGGCATGCTGGAAATCGCCGAATGCTATCGGTGCAGCTATGGTCTGCGCCCCGAACTGGAGGCCGCGATGTTTGGCGATACGCTGAAGATCAGTGGTCGCGGGCCTGAAGGCGAAATTCGCAGTGTTGAGTTGCAAGACCATCCGTTTTTCGTCGCCACCTTGTTCCAGCCGGAACGGGCAGCCATGCAGGGAACCCTACCTGCGCTGGTTGCAGCTTTCGTCAAGGCCTGCGCGCTAGGTTCTGAAGGTGTTTATCCATGATTGCGGCCTGTTTTCCGAAACCTTATTACGCGGTGATTTTCACTTCGCTACGAACTGCTCAGGGCGCCGAGGATTATGAGCGAGCAGCGCAGAGAATGGTCGAGCTGGCCAAAGTGCAGCCAGGTTTTCTGGGCATGGAGTCGGCTCGTGGTGAAGATGGGCTGGGCATCACGGTTTCTTACTGGACCGATGAGCAGGCCATTCTGGCGTGGAAACATCACCTCGAACATGCCGAAGTGCGTGAGCAGGGGCGAGCCCGCTGGTATCAGGCGTGCACCACAAGGGTGTGCAAGGTCGAGCGGGATTATGCGTTCGGCTGAACACATGCAAACACAATTTCGGCCCTCCGGCTCTGTCTGAATCTGCGGGGATATGCCAGCATTGACTTCTTTCAGCCACAAAGCCGCTTTTGTGTGTCTGCACCGGAGCCCTTATGAACGAAAAAAACGTCCAGCCTGCTGTGCTGCGTATCCCCGAAGGTTTGCAGGTTCCTGCCCAGGTAATTTGTCATGCGACCAGCCTGCGGCGGGCAAGCCGGCGTATTTGCCAGCTCTATGACGCGATCATGGCGCCATGCGGTTTGCGTTCGACCCAGCGTTCGATTCTGATGCAGATTGCCCGTAACCAGGCCTTGAGCATGACCGATCTGGCCTATTTACTGGTGCTGGATCGCTCGGCCCTGGCCCAGAATCTCAAACCGCTGGAGCGTGAAGGCTTCGTGGCAGTCGAGGTGGACCCCGATGACCGGCGCAGTCGTCTGGTGCGTCTGACCCAGAGCGGGATCGATAAACTGTTTCATTCCCAGGTTCTATGGGAGCAGGCCCAGCGTTGCTATGAAAGCGCGCTGGGGGCCGAGCAGGCGCAGGAGTTGCGGCAGTTGTTGAGCAAGGTGTCGGCGGCCGGTTATGGAGAGCATTTGCCGGCCACCACGCCTTGACCGTTCAGGGCATCATCGGCGGTATATAGCTCAGTGTCGTCCCCAATGCCCAGAGCAGGAACAGCACCAGCGGCGTATGCACCAGCAACTGGACGAACGAGAAACCGATCAGGTCGCGGGCCTTCAAGCCCAGGACGCCCAGTAGCGGCAGCATGTAGAACGGGTTGATCAGGTTGGGCAAGGCTTCCGCCGCGTTGTAGATCTGTACGGCCCAGCCCAGGTGATACTGCAGTTCATTGGCGACCTGCATCACGTAAGGCGCCTCGATGATCCATTTGCCGCCACCCGACGGGATGAAGAACCCCAATATCGCCGAGTAGACGCCCATCAGCACCGCGTAGGTGTCATGGGTGGCAATGCTGGTGAAAAAGGTCGAGATATGGTGCGCCAGGGTTTGCGCATCGCTGCCTTTGACGGTGGTCAGCAATGCGGCGATCGAACCGTAGAGCGGGAACTGGATCAGCACGCCGGTGGTGGTCGGTACGGCGCGGGTCACGGCATCCAGAAAGCTGCGCGGGCGCCAGTGCAGCAGCGCGCCGAGCATGATGAACAGGAAGTTATAGGTGTTCAGCCCTGAAATCGCGGTGATTGCCGGCTTGGTCGAAAACTCGTTGAACAGCCAGCCAGCGCCCAGCAATACCATCAGAATGATCAGCAGCGGGCTGTATTCCAGCCATTCGCCGGGGCGCGTGCGTGGCGGCAAGGGCGGCAGGTTGAAGGCCGGGTCCACGCCGCAGGCCTGGGCATCCCTGGCCGTATTGGGACCGGGTGCGGTGGCGTAGGCAACGATCAGGGAAATCACCACCAGCGCTGCGAGCATGACCCCGGACTGCCAGAGAAAGATGGTTTCCGTGAAAGGAATCACGCCGGTGATTGCCAGGATCGACGGCGGCAGGCTGCCAGGGTTGGCTTGCAACTGGGCTGCGGAGGACGAGAGTCCCAGCGCCCAGACCGCGCCCAGCCCCAGATAGGCCGCAGCACCCGCAGCGCGATAGTCCATGCGCAGGTCGGCGCGACGGGCGAGGGCTCGCACCAGCAAGCCGCCGAACACCAGTGAAAGTCCCCAGTTCAACAATGAAGCCAGCATGGAAATCAGCGCTACCCAGGCGACCGCCGAGCGGCCATTGCTGGGGATGCGCGCCAGTCGGTCGATCAGGCGTACTGCGGGCGGCGAACTGGCGACCACATAGCCGCCGATGACCACGAAAGCCATCTGCATGGTGAACGGGATCAGGCTCCAGAAGCCGTCGCCGAAGGCCTTGGCCGCTTCGGTCGGTCTGGCACCGATGGCCAGCGTCGCCAGAGTGACGATGGCCACCGCCAGTGCGGCGAATACCCAGGAGTCGGGGAACCAGCGCTCGGCCCAGGCGGCACAGCGCAGGGCAAAGCGGGCGGAACGGCTTTCTTCTATATGAGTGGCCACGTGGGGATTACCTTTAATTATTGTTATGGGAAGACAGATGTTGTCTTACGCCGTCACGGACAAGCCCCTCCCAAAAAAGTGAACGACGTTCAAACCTGGGAGGGGACTTGCCCGCGACAGCTGTATTCCAGACAGCAAATAAATACGGGCACTGGAGCGAATTCATTCGCGAAAAACAGGAGTACTTCAGAACGACATTTCGATCACATCATCCGGCACGATCAGCTTGCCGGCGGTTTTGGCGACGATTTCTTCCACGCTGACCCCCGGCGCACGTTCGCGCAGGATAAAGGCACCGTTTTCGATTTCCAGATACGCCAGGTCAGTCAGCACCCGGCGGATGCACCCGGCACCGGTCAACGGCAGGCTGCAGCGCGACAGCAGTTTGGATTCGCCATCCTTGGAGGCATGGGTCATGGTGACGATGATGTTTTCCGCACCCGCCACCAGATCCATGGCGCCGCCCATGCCCTTGACCAGCTTGCCGGGGATCATCCAGGACGCAATGTTGCCCTCCACATCCACCTCAAAGGCACCAAGTACCGTAAGGTCGACATGGCCGCCCCGGATCATGGCGAAGGATTCCGCCGAAGAGAAAATCGATGCGCCGACACGCGCTGTCACGGTCTGTTTGCCGGCGTTGATCATGTCGGCATCAATGGTTTCTTCGGTGGGGTATTCGCCCATGCCCAGCAGGCCGTTTTCCGATTGCAGCATCACATCGATGTTGTCCGGGACGTAGTTGGCGACCAGCGTCGGAATGCCGATGCCCAGGTTCACGTAATAACCGTCTTTCAGTTCGCGGGCGACACGTTGAGCCATTTGTTCGCGGGAAAGTGCCATGGTCTGAAATCTCTTTTTGTTGTATGCCGTTTCCAGTACAGAGGAAACGCCCGGGAGTTCGACGTGTTCAGGACTTCTTCAGGGTGCGCTGCTCGATGCGTTTCTCGAACGTGCCCTGAATCACCCGGTCGACATAAATGCCGGGGGTGTGAATCTGGGTGGGCAGCAGCACGCCCGGTTCGACGATTTCCTCGACCTCGACCACGGTGATTCGGCCCGCCGTGGCGACCACCGGATTGAAGTTCTGCGCGGTATGACGGTAGATCACGTTACCGAAGTGGTCGGCTTTCCAGCCTCTGATAAGCGCGAAGTCGCCGGTAATGGCTTCTTCCAGAATTACATTGCGTCCGTTGAACTGGCGGGTTTCCTTGCCTTCGGCAACCGGTGTGCCGTAGCCGGTGGCGGTATAGAACGCCGGGATGCCTGCACCGCCCGCCCGCAGTTTTTCCGCCAGGGTGCCTTGCGGGGTGAGTTCGACTTCCAGTTCGCCACTGAGCAACTGCCGCTCGAAAAGCGCGTTCTCACCGACATAGGAGGAGATCATTTTGCGGATCTGGTGATCTTCCAGCAGGATGCCGAGGCCGAAACCATCGACCCCGCAGTTGTTGGAAACCACTGTCAGGCCTTTGATGCCCATGCGCTTGATCTGCGCGATGAGGTTTTCCGGAATGCCACACAGGCCGAAGCCGCCGCACAGCACCGTCATGTTATCGGTCAGGCCGGCAAGGGCCTCTTCGTAGGTTGCAACACGTTTATCGAGTCCAGCCATGATGATCCGCCTTTTTTATTGTTGATCGACAAGGGCCGTGGTGAGTGCATCTTCTCTCCAGGTCAGTGATTTGTTAATTTTGTTTTTCTGATCAATTGATAAGAAAAGCAAATATATGAACGTCAAACAGCTTCGGGCGTTCCTGGCAGTTGCCCAATGCCTGAGCTTTGCCCAGGCGGGCGAGCGGCTGCACCTTTCGCAACCGGCCTTGAGTCTGACCATCAAGAGTCTGGAGGAAGACCTGGGCGGGCAACTGCTCATTCGCACCACGCGCACGGTCAGCCTGACCCCGGAGGGCGAAACCCTGCTGCCTCTGGCGCGCCAGTTGCTGGCGGACTGGGACAACACCGAAGAACTGCTGCGCCAGCGCTTTACCCTGCAAATGGGCAAGGTGTCGGTGGCGGCGATGCCGTCATTCGCGGGCAATCTGTTGCCGGGCGCATTGAAGGTATTTCGCGGGCGTTATCCGCGGGTCAACGTCGCGGTGCATGACGTAATCAACGAGCAGGTGGTGGAAATGGTCCGCCATCGACGGGTTGAACTGGGCATCGGCTTTGAGCCCGAATCCAGTAGTTCGCTGCTGTTCACGCCGTTCTATATGGACCGCTTCGTTGCGGTGGTCGCTGCCGACTCGCCGCTGGCCGGGCGCAGTGAAGTGACCTGGCGCGAGCTGTTGCGCGAGGATTTCATCGCCCTGCAACGACCTTCGGCCGTGCGCCTGCTGCTGGAACAGGCGATTCAGACACAACACGGCAAGCTTTCGGTGGCCTTCGAGAGCCATCAGTTGTCCACAATCGGCCGCATGGTTGCCAATGGCCTGGGCGTCAGTGCGGTACCCGCGTTGTGCATTCAGCAGATGCAGGAGTTGGGTGCCTGTTGCATTGCGCTGGTCGAACCGCGCATCGAGCGCCGTATCGGTCTGATGATGCTCGCCGACCACAAGCTGTCTGCGGCCGCCCATGCGTTACGCGAGGTTTTGATTCACTACGCCGAAAAGGTCGATAGCTACTATCACGACGGATGATTTCTGACAGACGGCGGCGGGGATTAACCTTTGTTCATTCCCGCAACGAGTCAGTCTGGAGGCTCCCATGAATCAGGTTTTCGCTCTTGGTCTTGTCGTTTTTTTCAGCGTTGTCCTTCTGGGCGGCTGCTCCACGCATCACTCCGTCGAACTGCGTCCTTACACGGCTGAAGAGACTCACCAACTGGCACTTGAAGACCTGAACCGTCGCGGTCTGTCGTTCAACGAATACCAGAGCCGCAAGGCCCAATTGATGGCTGATCCTACCTTGCAGCAGGTGCGCAAGTTTGACCAACAGGGTGAAGTCAGTGTTGAGCGAGGTGCATTGCTGGAAGGTAATCGCGGCTGAAGGCTGGTTTCGGGCAAGACATGCGCCTGCCCGTGACCAGAGTGAAAACCTTCTATAACGCCAGTTGCAAATGCCCACCTTCCTTTTTGCGGCGCGCCTGCAGGCGATGCTGCAAGCCCAGCAGAAAATGCTCCAGCCCTTCACGCAGCCGCTCTGTGAGAATCTCGTCCAGCTCACCGCCCAGTGAGTTATCGCTGTAGCCGATCTGACTGTCGATGGCGAAGATACCGTGCAGCACTTCCTGTGATTTCAGTGCGGACAGCACCGGCTTGAGTGCGTAATCCACCGCCAACATATGCGCGATGCTACCGCCGGTGGCCAGTGGCAGGACCACTTTGCCGTACAGTGCCCGCTCTGGAAGCAGATCCAGCAGCGTCTTCAGGGCACCGGAAAATGAAGCCTTGTAGACCGGCGTACCGATCAGCAGCCCGTCGGCTTGCCGGACGGCCTCGATGAAGTCTTGCACCTGTGGGCTGTCGAAGCGGGCGAAGAGCAGGTCTTCGGCCGCGAAGTCACGGATACGTAGTGTCTTGACCTCAACGCCCTGATTCTCCAGCCAGCGACTGGCGTGGGCCAGCACGACGCCGGAACGGGATTTGGGGGAGGGACTGCCTGAAAGCGAAACGACCAGCATGCGGAATTCCTTGCGATAAGCGTATACCTGCAAAGCAGCATCTGTGCCAGTCGTCTTTATTTTTCAAGCTATTGAAATTAAAGGATTTATTTTTATTTAAAGAGCCGTGCCCAGCGACCACGGATGCTGATCCGACCGGCAAGTGTTGAACCACTGTTGCTGCGGCAACAGTTTGTCCGGGCAAAAAAATCCCCGCACCATGTGCAGGGATGTCTTGCGGCCGGGTTCAGTTCCTGAACGCTGCGCCTGTCTGTACCACACTGGCCGAGCCGAGCAGTTGACTGATGAAGCGGCTCCAGCGGGTGATATTGGCAGGCCCGACAAACACCACATCCTGGGCCTGGAGTTCAAACTGGCGAGCCAGCAGGTAGGCGGTGGGTTTTTCGGCGTTGAGGTGATAGACCGTCGAAACCGAGTTGGCCTGATTCTCGACGCCACGAATCACATACACCGCGTCGCCATCGGCGCTTTCCGGGCTCAGGCCTCCGGAGTTGCCCAGGGCTTCAAGCAACGTCACGCTGGTGGTGCCGAAAGAGATGACCTGCGGGTTACGCACTTCGCCCAGCACATAGATCTTGTTCTTGGAGTTGCTGTTGAGGTGCAGGTAATCGCCATCCTTGAGGAATATCTTGCTCAGTTGCGAACCTCGGCGGTTGAGCGAATCGATATCGATCAGGTAGTCCTTGCCATCGCGCCTGAGAGTCAGCCCGGCCAGGTTGGCGTCGGTCAGGTCGATACCGGCGGTGCTCACCGCCTGCACCAGGCTCAAGGGAATATTGGTGATCGATTGCGGCCCGGGCGTCTTGAACGAGCCCGAGAGCAGGACGCGCTGGCTGTTGTAGCGCAGCACTTTGACGTCAACCTTGACCTCGGTGTACTGCGGAGCCAGGCCCATGCGCAATTGTTCGCGAATCTGGCTGACGGTTCTGCCGCCGGCCCTGATCTTGCCGACATAGGGAAAGAACAGCGTGCCGTCGCTCAGCACTTCCCGGGTATTGGCGTCCAACTGGTCCTGCGAGCCCGGTGCAGTCAGTTCCGGGTGCTCGAAGACCGTGACCAGCAGGGTGTCGCCCGGACCGACCGCGTATTCCGGGGTTTTGTAGTTCAGCAGCTCGCTGGGTAACGTTCCGCCATTGGAGGCCAGGCGCTGCTGTTGTTGCAGACTGGCGGGGGTGATGTCGACCAGTTGAGCCTTGGGGCCATTTGGATCTTCCGCCGTAATATCGCCTGGAGTCATGTGTTGGCCGGGGGCAAACACACATCCATGCAATATCAGACTGGAGAGCAGCACAACAACTAGGTTTCGATTCATATGAGTGTTCCTTGCTGACGGTGCGTCTGGCACCACGATGATTTCATTGCGTCCCTTTCCAGCGTGTTTCTGCTGATTCATGTTTTCTGTGCGCACGTACCTCCCGCCGGGTGTGGGCGCCCGGAATCCTGTGTTTGGGTTTTGGCCAGGGTCTGTCGAGTCGTTCAGAAGGCGTTCTTGTTGAGAAAGCCCTTGAACAGGGTCAACAGGATGATTTTGAGATCCAGCCAGAGCGACCAGTGCTCGATGTATTCAAGGTCGAACTCGACCCGTTTCTGCATCTTGTCCAGCGTGTCGGTTTCGCCGCGCCAGCCGTTGATCTGTGCCCAACCGGTAATCCCCGGCTTGACCTTGTGGCGCAGCATGTAGCCGCTGACCTGCCGGCGGTATTGCTCGTTGTGCGCAACGGCATGCGGGCGCGGGCCGACGATGGACATGTCGCCGCGCAGCACGTTGAAGAACTGCGGCAATTCATCCAGCGAGGTGCGCCGCAGAAAGGCGCCGAGCGGCGTGATACGTGCGTCGTTGCGTGTGGCCTGAAGCACCACGGCGCCGTTTTCCTGGACATTCATGCTGCGAAATTTCCAGACCATGATCGCTCGTCCATCCAGGCCGTAACGGCGCTGGCGAAACAGCACCGGGCCACGCGAAGTCAGCTTGATCGCGATGGCGATCAGCAGCATGGGCAGGGCGATCAGCAGCAGGATCAGACTCGACAGCAGAATGTCCTCGGCGCGCTTGACCAGGCTCCAGGCACCGTCCATGGGCGAGTCGAAAATGCTGATGCTGGCCAGGCCGTTGATGCTCTCGCTGCGGGCATGCAGCAACTCGAACATGAAAATATCCGGGATCAGGTACACCGACGCCGTGGTATCGCTCAAACCGGTAATCAGCTCGCGCAGGTGTGCTTCCCCGCTGAAAGCCAGGGTGATGTAAACCTTGTCGACCTTGCCTTCACGGGCGTCCTCGATCAGTTGTTCGAGGTTGCCGAGCACTGGCACATGGTAGCCCTGGCTGTCCAGGTCCATCTGCCGCGGTTGCGAGTCGTAGAAGCCGAGCAGATTCAGGCCCATCCAGGGCGCACTGGAAATCGAATGCGCCAGTCGTGCGCCGACCTGGCCGGTGCCGACAATCGCGACTCGCCGGGTATTGAAACCATGGCGCCGCAAACCGTGCAGGACCCGGCGAATCAACAGCCGGTAGCCGCACAAGGCCGTCAGCACCAGCGCGAACCAGCTCATGTGGCTGTTATCGGGCATCTGTGAACGGCTGAACAACAGGTAGTCCACGGACAGCAGCAGGACAAAGGTCAGCGCCCAGTAGTTGAAGACCTTGGTCAGCTCGCGAAGAATGCGCTCGCCACGCCATGAGCCATAGAGTTGATGGAACTCGCTCAGCCAGTGGAACACCAGCACGGCGAGGATGATCTGGAACCATATTTCGGCAGTGCTGGCGGCTGGCTGGTTCCGACTCTGCCAATACCCGATCAGAACAATGATTGTCAGGTCCAGCAGACGATGTGCCACCGACAAGGCCGATTGATGGGCGTGCAGGATGCCGCGTACGGGGGTGCGCATTTAAGGACTCGCTCAAACGGATTCGATTGGAACGACTCGGGACGACACTTCGTTGTTGATCAGGCTCGTGGCGTTCTGATTCAGCCAGTGCCGGGTCGGCAGCGGAGGCTGATGCGCGGCGCTCAGGCGGCTCTCGACGAACGAGCGGATTTCCTGCTCAAAGCGCCTGATCGAGAAACGCTCGGCGTTGGCCCGGCAGGCCTGGGCACTGATGAGCGACTGCGCGGACTCGAACTCGGCCACCGCAGCGATCAGCGAAGCCACGGTCTGCTGCTGATAGAACACCCCGGTTGGGTGGGGATGGTCCAGCCCGTGCACGGTTTCCAGCACGCCACCCTTGCCAAAGGCAATCACCGGCGTGCCGCAGGCCTGAGCCTCCACCGGGCTGATGCCGAAATCCTCTTCGGCGGCGAACACGAACGCCCTGGCGGCGCGCATGTGCTCAATCAGTACGGCGGCAGGCTGAAAACCCAGCAGCCGGACGTTGGGCGCCTTGCTGGCAATGGCCTGCGCCTTGGCCAGGTCCGGACCATCGCCGACCACTACCAGATGTTTGTCCGGCATGCTGGCAAAGGCCTCGATGATCATCGGCAAACGCTTGTAGGGCACCATGCGTGAGGCGGTGAAGTAATAGTCCTGGCGGGTGCCTCCGTTGAAAGTGAAGTTCTGGGTGTCCACTGGCGGGTAGATCACCGTGGACTCGCGGCGGTAGGCCTTGCTGATCCGTGCCGCAATGAAACGGGAATTGGCGATGAAATCATCGACGCCGGTTGAAGTGCGCTGATCCCACATGCGCATGTAATGCAGCACCAGCCGCGCCAGCTTGCCCTTGAGGCCCTTGTTCAGGCCTGACTCGCGCAGGTATTGGTGCTGCAGGTCCCAGGCGTAACGAATCGGCGAGTGCACATAGCTGACGTGCAACTGGTCAGGACCGGTGAGCACGCCTTTGGCCACGGCATGACTGCTGCTGACGATCAGGTCGTAGCCGGACAGGTCCAGTTGCTCGATGGCCAGCGGCATCAGCGGCAGGTAGCGCTGGTAGCGGGTCCTGGCTTTGGGCAGGTTCTGTATGAACGTGGTGGTAGCGACCTTGCCGCCCAGGTGGGCGCGGTCTTCATCGCTGAGAAAATCGATGACCGCAAACAGATCGGCCTCGGGCCAGATGTTGATCAGTGAAGCCAGCACGCGCTCGGCACCGGCATAGGTCACCAGCCAGTCGTGGACGATAGCAATTCTCATGGAGATTCCTTGCTCTGTAAGCTCGCTCTACTTCAGGCGCAGGCTGATCGCGTCTTGGCGTGGCAGTAAGTGAGATTCAGCTTTTTCCCGAAGGGGATTCCGGCACGGGGCGGGTGCTGGCTGCGTGCTGCGGGCATGTGCTCAGCAGGGCGTCGATTCGTTGAGACAGGCGTTTTGCCGAGCTTTCCCAGGAAAAGCGTGTGACGTTGTTCAGTCCATGCTGGCGCAGCGCCTTGCGTAGCGGCGCATCACTGAGCATGCGTTGCATGGCGGCCGCGATGTGGCTGACGTCCAGAGGGTCGAAATACAGTGCGCTGGCTTGCAGCACTTCGGGAATCGAGGCCGCATTGGCGGCCAGTACCGGACAGCCGCAGGCCTGTGCTTCCAGCGGCGGAATGCCGAAACCTTCATACAGCGACGGAAAGACGAAAGCCGTCGCGCCCTGGTATTGCTTGATCAGTTCGGCATCGCTGAGCCGTCCCAGAAAGCGGATTCGAGGGTCCCGACAGGCCAGGCGTTGCAGATCCGGATCGGCAAATACCCCGTGAGCGCCTGCACGTCTTCATGGCCGCGCAGGCTCATGAACGCCTGGATCATGCGGTGGAAGTTCTTGTGTGCGCTGGGCGAGGACACGGCCAGCAGGTATTTCCCGACATTCTCTGTTGGCGTGGCCGGGACGAATGCATCGCTGACTGCTGCAGGCAGGACCAGGACTTTCTTTTCCGCAAAACCGTAGAACCGGGAAATCTCGCCTTTGGAAAAGCTGCTGCTGGTGACCAGAGTCTTGATCCGCGAAAGCATGATCGGCGTGATGATCCGGTACACGGTTCTGAACATGCGGGTGTAGCTGTGCGGGAAGCGTACATAGGTAATGTCGTGGTGTGTCGCAATATGATTGCTGTACAGCATCGGCCCGGTGCTGCAGGTCGACAGCAGCAACGGGTTGCCCTGGCGGCGCAGGTACAGCGGCAGGTCGAGTTGTTCCCACAGGTGGCCACTGTTGCGGCCAATGCAGCGTACCTCCAGCGCCTTGGCGCTTTCATGCCTCTTGATCCCGTGAGGGGCGACAAAAACCAGATCGTTGCGTATTTCCTTGAGTGCAAGGCATAACTGCTCTGCGAAGCGCTGGACCCCGCCTATTTCCTGGGTAAGAAATCGAGCATTGATAAAAATCATTAAGTGCATCCTGCAAGGTAGTGAGTGATTTGAATCCGCCTGGCGCGGGTAACGACTGGATGACTGCAACTCAGTGCGCGTCGTGAGCGAATAGCGCTGGTCTTGTGCCCAGACTGATTATTTTTGGAAACTCATCGATCGGCACCTGAGCCGAGCAGCGCGCGTCATTGCAGCTCCAGACGATATCCGTGTCGAACAGGCCTCTTTCGGGCTGGCCACTGTCGATCATCCGGACAGTGCCGTGCTGCATGCTGCTGGCTTCCACGTGGGTCCGCCGCGGTGTTCCTGTGGTCCAGGCCACCAGTATCTGTTCTGCGCCCTTGGCGAATCTCAGCAGATAGGTGCTTCCCAGTTCGCGGCTCTTTTCGGCGTCATAGCGGTATTCGAGCAGCGTGCTGCTGATGGCCTTGAGGGTCAGGTAGGACGGCTTCAGGCTCAGGTCATACTTGAGCAGGCCGAAATTCTGTTGTGGGTCATTGCTGTCTCTGCCGCTGTCGATCAGGCCGTTCCACCACAGGCCCTTGATATCCGGCACGGTCTGGGCCAGGAAAAAACTGCGCGCCAGAAAGGCCGCCTGGGTCTGTTCGCTGATGCCGCACTTGCCGGTATTGGTGGGCCAGCCCATTTCCGTCAGGTACAACGGCACCGGGCGTGCGGCAAGGGTTCTGAGGTCCGCATCGATCCAGCGCAGCCAGGCGATCCAGCGTTCCGGGGTGTGTCGTTCTTCGTGACGGCAATGCACATAAGGATGCAGCGACAAACCGTCGACCTGATTGAGGATGCCGTTCTGGATCAGCCGGTCGGCGAACCCCAGCTCCATGCCCAGGCTGGTCACTGCGCCGGCCAGGATCGTCACCGGTTGTTTCTGCTTGCGAATGTGCGCAACGCTGTCTTCGATCAGGTTGCTGTAGTCCTTGGTCGCCCAGGCATCGACAGGGTTGTCCCGGTCCCACTCGTTCCAGATTTCGTAGAGATCGACGCTGTCGGCCAGTTCCCGGCTGACAAAGCTGACGTAATTGCCGAAGGCCAGACTCACGGGCGGCTGACGGGGCTTGGCATAGTTTTCATAAAACGGGTTGCCGTAGCCCAGTACCAGCAGGGGCCGCAAGCGGTGTTCCTGGGTTTTGCTCAAGTACTCTCGCCAGGCCGGGTCGATACGCATGAAGCCGCGCCTGGGTTCGACTGTGCTCCAGTAGGCATCGTCGCGAACCGAGTTGACTCCGGCTTCTTCCAGCAGTCTGAGGACCTTGGCCGACGAGCCGTTGTCATTCATCAATTGGGTGTCGACGCCAATGATGAATGTCTCTTCTCCCAGTGCGATACGAATCGAAAGCAGCCACGACAGCAAAACCATCAACAGTTTGCGCCAACACAGAGAGTGGGAAAACGAAGCCGGACCGAGCGCAGCAGTTTTCACACCGTCTGAACAGGATGCAGGTGTTCTTGACATGGGTTGTCTCAATCAAGAGGCGCGGTCCGGAGCACTTGCTCAGTGGGGCACGGGCCGATGGATGTCACTACGCGGTATCGGGCAGGGACTGCAGCCGGGGTAATGCGATCCTGTCCTGCAGGGTCTGGATCAGGATGCTTTCATACTGGTCGAGCATCAGTTCCAGGCTCAGGAACTCGCGGACACTGTCGCGCGCCTGTGCTCCAAGGCGTGCCAGCAGCCTGGGTTGCTGGTGCAGCTTGAGCATGGCCAGCCCCAGTGAATCCGGGTCGTCCGGGCTGCATAGCAGGCCGTTGACCTGATCCTTGATGATTTCCGTTAACCCGCCCATGCGACTGGCGATGACCGGTCGCGAGTGGGCGCAGGCTTCCACGGCGACCATGCCGAACGGCTCGTTCCATACGGACGGCACAATCGCGACATCGATCTGCTTGTAGAAGGTTTCGGGGTTCTGGTAACCGACGAAGCTGATGTTCGGTGAGCTGGCCATCGCCTTGAAGCGTTGCTCGTCGTTGAGCTGCCCGCGCCCGGCGATCTGCAAGGTGGCGTTGAAGGGCAGATGCTGGAACTGTTCGATCAGCCAGCCCACCCCCTTGGGGTCCGACAGGGTGCCTATATAGCCGAAGCGCAGCGGCGCATCGGACGGTGTTGGCGTATCTGCACAGGGTTCTGCGGCAGGTGCAGGACACGGGCTGGCGTTATAGACGACGTAGCTTTTCGTGCCCTTGAAATAATCCCGCTTCTGCAAGCTGTCGAGCAGGAAGCGGCTGACGCCGACCACCGCGTCCACTTGCGAGGAGCGTTCATCGTGGCCGGTACGAAAGCGCATGCAGAGGCCGCACTGACGCTGGCAGCTATGGCCTTTCTTGAACATGGTGCTGCTCGGGCAAAGCAGGTACATGTCATGCAGCACCTGCACCACCGCAAGCCCGGCCAGACTGATTTCGTCCCAGGCCGAAACCGACCAGCCGGTGAGGTTGTGACACATCACCAGGTCCGGCTGCTCCAGTTCCAGCACACGCTTTACATGGCCGCGCATGCCGGGGTTGTAGCGATCGCGCAGGTGCCAGCCAAGTCTGGCCAGACGTCCCGGACGCTGGGCCGTGAAATGCCAGTAAGTGTTGTGCAGGCCGGCACGATAGACCTTGATCTGGTTGACTGCGTCCATGTGCAGCCCCGGCTGTGCGGTAGTGCACAGGACCGTCACGCCATAGCCGCGCTGCTGCAGGCCTTCGACCATGCGTTGCAGGATGATCTCTGCGCCACCGCCTATATCCGGTGCATAAAGACTGCTGATGAACAGGATTTTCATAATGGATAGCTCCTGTTCAGGCCCAGTACGCCGGCTTCACCGTCGCGAATGGCAGTTTCGATCAGGTTCAGGCGTTGTGCCGCATCGCAACGTCTGGCGATCAGCCTGAGCAGGCAGAAAAATATCCAGCGGTTGAGCCGGTAAAGCAGCGATGAAGACGCCCAGACATTTTTGTCGAACCAGGCCTGATTCCGTGCGCCGTAATACGCACGCAAGTCCGAGCCGCCGAGCAGGTAGTTCTCGTAGACATTGCTGCTGCGGGCCTTGATGTTCCACGAGTCTTCCAGGTCGTCGAGCAGGGCTTCGGGCACCAGGAAAATCCGCCCGCCGCCGGCGGTGATGCGCCAGGTGTACTCGCTGTCGTCGGCATACAGTTTCAAGGCATCGAGCGGCAGTCCGATCTTCTGGTACAGGCTGCGATGGGCCAGCAGGCCGCCATAGGTTGCAAACGGCAATTGCACCATGAGTGGCGCATCCTGCAGTGCCTGAGGCTTGCCCCAGGGCAGGCGGCGCCAGATCTTGTAGGGCAGTTGCGCGATATGAAAGCCGAAAAAGCTCGAACGGCGCTGGATGGCGAAACGTTGCGGCACTCCGCAGGCGATGTCGGCCTGATGGGTGGGACGAAAGCCCAGCATGGCGGTCTGGTCCTTGCCGTGGATCTGCTCCTGTTGATGCAGGTACTTGTGCAGGATCGCAATGGCATTGATGGTGGGCGCATTGTCATCGTCCATCAGCCAGATGTACTCGGCCCCGGCCTCCAGCGCAGCCTTGATGCCTACCGAATAGCCGTTGGCCGAGCCGGTATTGTCGGGCAGATGGATGACCTGGACCTGCCCGGGCCATTTCTGGCTCAAGGACTCAAGCGGCGCCACCGAAGCATTGCTGACGATGATGACGCGCTCTATGAGCGGACTTTCCAGTGAACGACTGACCAGAGTGTGCAGGTACTTGAAACGATCACCGTAGGTGAGCGTCACCAGTGTGGTTCGGTTGATCATGGTGAGGTTCCAGGATGGAGGTTCTGTATCGTTGTCACCCGCTCTGGGCAGGAGCCGATTGATTCAGGCTCTGGCCTGCATCGATGACAGGCTGCTGATGGGGATCACCACTTTCTGCTGGCGCTGCAACAGGTTAAGCAGAATGACTGCGCGCTCGGTGCCGTCTGCCGAAAGGAAAATCGCCTCGACATCGCAGAGGCCTCCCGCAGTGATCAACACATGCTCCCCCTGGGTAAACATCGCCCTGGGCCTGGGCGCCAGCAGGCGCTGGCGAATCTGTTCGATCAGGTGATCCTGAACCGGCACCGGATGCCCGCCAAAGGTGACGATGCGCGCCACACCGCGGGTTGAGCGAATCGGGTACCAGTTGTCATGCACCTGATGCATGCGGATGAACAAGTATCCCGGAAACAGCTCTTCCTCAGTCTTGATGCGCTTGCGGTTGTCATGCGCAGTGAGTGGCCGGTAGCACTCGAAATGCTGGCGCTGCAAATGCTCCTGCGCCCGTGCTTCCTGTCGGGGTTTGGTCTGGATCAGATACCAGCGGGCGGGATCATGGGAGGTCGTCATGAGTTCACTCCGCCGCAAGCTGTGGAGACAGGGTCGCTACCGCTTCCGTGCCGAGCTGAAGATAGGGATCGTTGGCGGCAACGCTTTCATTGTCGCTGTAATGCCCCAGCAGTTCCTGAACGCGCTCCAGGCTGTTGAACATCAGCACATCGATGATCGACAGATTGGCCACGAACGGCTGTGCAGACTGTTGATAGACGATCCGATCCATCTTGAAGAAACGCACCAGCAAGCCGTTGCGGGCGAAGCGGTCGCGGTCGTACAACTCCTGGCCGCCAATCGGGTTGAGAAAGGTGGTTGCCGAAAAGGTGTGCGCGATATTGATGACCCGGTCCTGTTTGTCGGTGCACGACGTCAGTTTCAGGTCGGAACCGCGCAATATCGGCGTGATGATCTGCAGGTATGCACACAGCTCGCGAATCGAGTGTTCGGCATACAGCGCAAGGTTCTGCTGCGGGAAGCGGATCAGGCGCTCGATCAGGGGCATGACTTGAGCGAAGTACGGCGCCTTGCGGTAGCACTGGGTAATCAGATTGATGACACGGCTGGCTTCTTCGCTGAAATTGTCGACCAGATGCCGCTGCATGATCGGCAGCTCGAAGTGGTCCTTCTTCAGCGGGAAGGTAATCAGCCTGGCTTCACCGTTGCACAGGATCCGGTTGCGATTGACCCAGCCTGCCCGGATATATTGCAGATCGTCGCCCAGGACGAAGACATCTGCTGCTGCGATGAGTTGAAAGTAACCCAGATAAGGGAACAGGTATGGCTGCATCATTGCTATGGTCCTGGCCATGTGTAACTCCTTGGTGTGGATGGTTTGAGAGGTAAGGGCGGCTTCGGTTATTTCATTTGTGGACAGGGTTGTAGTTGTATCCATAGGCAGCGCAGTCGTAATCGGAACTCGATGCCTTGCGCACGACGGCATTGAAAATGGCGCCCTTGATCAGAATGCCGTTCTGCCCGAGCCGGCGTTTGCAGGCTTCGATTTCCTTGATCGTGGTCAGGCCGAAACGGGCGACCAGCAGGCAGGTGCCCGCCTGGCGTCCCACCAGGGTTGCATCGGTCACGGCAAGGATGGGCGGGGTATCGATCAGAATCAGGTCGTACAGCGGTGAAAGCTCGCTGAGCATTTTGTTGAAGTTGTCATGCATCAGGAGTTCGGAAGGGTTGGGGGCTGCGAAACCGCATGAAATGAAATCCAGATGACGAATCTGCGTGTGGTTGATGACTTCGGTGCATTTCAGGCGTGCGGCCAGCGTGTCGGACAGGCCGTGCTTGGGCTGCAGGCCAAGTACCCGGTGCAGATAACCCTTGCGCATGTCGGCATCGATCAACAGGACTCGCTTGCCGGTCTGGGCGATGATTGCTGCCAGGTTGCTGGAGACGAACGATTTGCCGACGCCGGGTGACGGGCTGGAAATCATCAGCACGTTGTTGCGCGCCTCAAGCATGGCGAAGTGCAGGCTGGTACGCAGACTGCGCAGCGATTCGATGGCCAGCTCGGTCGGTGCGGCAATGCTCAGCAGCTTCGAGTCCTTGCTGGCAGAACGATTTTGCAGGTTCTTTTCCAGACGTTCCTGCTGGCGCGAGTAGGGCAGCGAGGCGTAGACCGGCATGCCGATATTCTCGATGAACTCGGCACTTTCCACTCCGCGATAGAAAGCCTGGCGGACAAAGATGATGCTAACTGCGACCAACGCGCCGAGCAGCGTGGCAATCAGCACGATCAGCTTCTTCATCGGCTTGACCGGTTTTTCGACGTTGGTATCGGCATTGTCGATCACCCGCACGTTACCGATACTGCCTGCGCGCAGAATGTCCTGTTCCTGACTCTTGTTGAGCATCAGGGTGTAGGTCTGGCTGGTGACCTGCATGTCGCGAGTCAGGCGCAGCAGTTCCTGCTGGGTAAGCGGTAACGCTTCGATCTTTTTCAGCAGGCCCTGTTTCTGTTGCTCCAGTTGGGTCATCTGGTTCATCAGGCTGCGGTAGGTCGGGTGTTCGCGGGTATAGAGCCGTTCGAGTTCGACCCGCTTGAGCTTGAGTTCCGAGAGCATGGAGTCGAGCTTGACCACCTGGTCGAGCACGCCTTTGGTCTCGATGCTCAAGTCCACCGATTTGGCGCTGGTCTGAAAGTTGTTCAGGGCCACTTCCGACTCTTCCAGCTGTTTGCGCACCATCGGCAGTTGCGAGCGCAGGAACTCCAGACGCTGTGCGGCTTCGGCAGAGCTGCGTTCGACGTTCTGCCGGACATACAGGCGGCTGACTTCATTGAGGATCTGGTTGGCCTGCCTGGCGTCATCGTCCTCGATGGACAGGTAGATGATCCCCGAGTCCTTGCCGGCTTCGGTGATCTTCAGGCGATTCTGGTAAATCAGCGCCGCACTCAGGGTGCGTAGCCGAGAGACGGTGAACTCCGTACCGGGGCGAGCCACAAGGTTGGCGACTTGAATTTTCACCCCGTGACCTTCGACGGTGCGATTGGTGGCGCCGCTGAGTAACAAGGTATGGTCCTCGTCATACAGGGAAAACGAACCGGGCTTGTCCGCCACCAGCGTCAGCTTTTCGCCCAGCAGGTCTTCCGGGACTTCCAGCTGGAAGACTTCGATCTTCTCGCCACCCCAGGCGTATTGGTCCAGCCCGAACAGGGGTTCGGCCAGAGCGCCTTCGTATTCCGGCTTGAACGTGCGATACAGATAAGGGCCTATGACCGGGAACACATCGGGCTTCTGGATCACATTGAGTTTCAGGTCGTCGACCACCTTGCCGAGCAAGGCCCGCGACTTGATCAGCTCGATTTCAGTCATGGCCTGGGAAACCGACATGGGTTTGTTGCTGACCTCAGGCGTGCCTTCGATCCCGACTTTCTTGGGCTCGATCTGGATCATGGCGTTGGCCTGGAATACCGGCGTGGCAAGAATTGCGTAAGCCAGACCGACCAGGAAGAACAGGCTGACGGTCCAGATGATCAGAGCCTTGTGGTCGAACAGCATGCGCAAGATAGTTGCCAAATCGACCCGGGTGTCCTGGTAGTAATCCAGGGAAGAACGGTTCATGACGGTCATTTATCTTGTTTCTCCTGACTGAAGATAAGGAAGCCAGTCGTCGACGCATCGCGAAAGATGCTCATAGGTCTGCTCAAAGGCTGACTGGGGCCCCCGGTAGGGGTCGGCTATTTCCTGCTTGGGTTGCCACTTGCCGATCAGAAACGTCTTGCCACGTACTTCCGGCGCCAGTTTCAGAATGTTCAGAATGTGCGGCTGCTCCATCAGCAGAATCAGCTCTGCCTGGCGCAGCAGTTGTCGACTCACCTGACGCGCCTCATGGCGACGGACCGGGACGTTGTGCGACTGCAACACGGCCTTTGCCAGCGGGTCGATGGATGAGCCGGGCAGGCTGTTGATGCCCGCCGAGTGGATCAGCATCCCCGGGGATGCCAGTCGATGCCGAAGCAGGGCTTCGGCCATGGGGCTGCGGCAGATATTGCCGACGCAGACCACCAGTACGTTATTGAACATGGTGTTTGCCGGCGGAGGGCATCAGTCGCTTGCCCAGATTGACGATGAAGTTGCGCGCCACCATCAGCAGCGCCTGCAACTTGTTGCGCGGCACCAGCGCCGACAGCGAAAGGCCCACCACTTGCATCAGGAAGTGCTCGTACAACTGTTGATTGCCGAGTCGGTTGTAGTAGTTGGCCAGGCTCGAAAAGGTCAGCAGGCTCATGTGGATCTTTCGCTTGTTGCTGCGCATGGAAAAGATTCCGCCGGGGTGCAGGCGGTAAGCGGCGGGCTTGATCTCGGCGATGAACTTGCCCTTGCCGAACGCCCCCAGCAGCGACCACCAGCAGAGGTCGTTGAGCGGCGCAATCGGTGGCTTGAGTTCGGGCGGCATGCTGGAGAATACGTTGCGAAAACACACCGTCAGGGTGGAAATCGGCCGTGCCATCTGCAGTTCGAGGGCGCTGGCGTCGGCGCGCAACTTGCCTTGCAACTGCACGCCATATTGACCGTGCTCATCGAAGGCGATGGCATCGTGATAGGTGATGGCGTAGTCGGGGTGACTTTCCAGAAAGTCCACCTGCAGTTGCAGCTTGCGTGGATCGGTCCAGTAATCGTCGGCTTCGCAATAGGCGATGTAACGGCCGCGAGCCTTGCCGAACAGTTCGGGCACACAGGGCTTGCCCTGACGGTACTGGTTTTCTTCCTGATAGAAGGGCCGAATGATGTTCGGATGGCGCTTGGCATATTGCGCAATGATCAGTGCGGTCGCGTCGGTCGAGGCATCGTCATGGATCAGGATTTCATAGCTGAAGCTTGTCTGCTGGGAAAGAAAGCCATCCAGCGTCTGCCTGATGAACGCCTCCTGGTTATAGGCCGGGCAGACGATGCTCAATAACGGTTCGGCGTTGTCAGGGCGCAGGTTTTTTGTCGTGGCATCCATGGCTCATGTACTCGGTTTGCTGAACAGAAAGTAGATTTTCATCGCCAGGGGTTTGTAACTTGCCGCCACCAGCGCCAGGGTGATCAGGCCACTGGCGGCGAGCCCCAGCAGCACGGTGGTGCGGCTTTGCCCGGCGATGAGTTGAAACACCGGTTCGCTGCACACCAGCCCGACCGCGGTCATGGCACTGATCCGCAGGATGTCGCGCAGCCATTGGCCGTGAATCCCCGGTGCCAGGCGCTGATGAACGATCATCGGCCAGATCGCGAACGACACTGCCCTGAGGAAAAAGAACGCCAGGGCTGCGCCATACGCCGCCTGATAATGAATCGCCAGAAACATGACCGGCACTGTGACGAGCGCGGAAATGACGCTGTACCAGATGTGCAACCGCATCTGCCCGTAGGCGTATTGCAGATAGAACTGAAAGGCGCTGGCCGCCATGATTGCGCTGCCCAGTGCGTACCAGCACAGCACCGAGCGACCCCATTGGGCCGCCGCCTGATCGCCGGTCCAGGCATAGATCAGCGGCTCGGCGTGCAGCGCGACAATCGCTGCCAGCGGGAACAGAAAGGTGCAGACGAAACGGTTGGCGGCCAGAAACAGGGCATGCATGTCCTGATGGCTACCTTCGGCCACCAACACTGTCAGGCGCGGCAGCAAAGCCTGCACCAACGGGTTGGTGAGCATCATGATGCCGGTGGTAATCAGTGCGACCAGCGAGAAATAGCCGTATTGATCCAGCGGCAGGATTTCCGAGAGCAGCACTTTGTCGATCTGGGTCAGCACGATCCACAGCACGCTGCTCAGCGAGATGCTGGCAGCGAATGGCAGGATCGGCCTGACCAGTTGCCAGTCGATGCCGGTCAGCCAGCGGGCCACCGGCATTTGCCGCCAGGCCCGGCTGGCGAATATCAGGGTTTCGAGTGCGGCGATAGCGACCTGGAATTCAAAGAAATCCTGTGGGTCCTGGGAAAAGCTGCTCACCAGCAACAGTCCGCCGAAATAGCGCAGGGTTGCGATGATGATATTGACGGCATTCAGCCAGGCATGTTGTTCCAGACCCTGGATACCGCTCTTGTACAACGTCGAATACAGCCGCAGGGCAATCACCACGCCCATCAGGCCGATGCAGTTGATCAGCGTCTGTGGTTGCAGGGTCTGGGCGTTGAGCCAGTGCACGGCAATCCACGGGCTGGCGGCATATACCGCCAGGGCGCTGAGAATTGCCAGAGGCAGAAACATGATCTCGAACGAGCGCAGAATCCGCCCTTGATGACTGTTACCTGCCGGGTAGCCCTGGTGATGGGCCACGGCGCGCACCAGGCTGGGCGACAGGCCCGCATCGAGCAATTGCAGCCAGGCCTGCATGACGGTAAAAAATCCGATCAGGCCGTAAGCCTCGGCGCCAAGATGGCCGAGGTAGAACGGCATGATCAGAATTCCCACCAGCATCACATAAGCCTGCCCGGCGTAATTCAGCGCGGTATTGCCGATGACGGAGCGTTTGCTGACCATGGCCATCAGATGGCCTGAGCAATGACAGGGCTTTGATAGCTGACGCTGCCCAGGCTGCATTCTTCGATCAGGGTATGAATGACCCTGTCCTGATCCTCACGCTGCAGGCCGGGGTAGATGGGCAGGCACAGCACCCGCTCGCTCAAGGCCCGCGATACCGCTTGCCCCGGTTGTGGCTGAAGATATTCGAGGGTGTCCAGCGACGGGTAGAAGTAGCGACGCGGATTGATGCCCCGCGCATTGAGCGCGGCGCGGACTCTGAGCAAGTGCTGTTCGTCCTGCAGGCCCACCGGGAAGTAGCTGTGGTTCAGTTCGCTGTCGGCTTCGGGTTGTTGCAGGTCCAGATAGCTTTCCAGACGCGAAGTGTAGCGATGGGCAATTTCGGCGCGCTCTTCGAGAATGTTCTCGATATTGTCCAGAATGCACAGCCCCATGGCGGCCGAGAATTCGTTGAGCTTGGCGTTGATGCCGATGCCGTCGATCTTGTCGACGTCGGCGATGCCGAAGTTGCACAGCAGGTAGGCGCGCCGTGCCAGTTCGTCATCATTGGTAATGATCGCGCCGCCTTCGATGGTGTGAAACAGCTTGGTCGCATGAAAGCTCAGGGTGCTGATATCGCCGCGATTGAGCACGGATTGGCCAGCATGTCGCACCGCAAATGCATGGGCGCCGTCGTAGACCACCTTGAGCCGGTGCTTGCGTGCGATCTGCTCGATTGCGTCGACCGCACAAGGATTGCCGAACACATGGGTGCCCACGATGGCGCTGGTGTCTTCGCTGATGCAGCTTTCGATGTGTTGTGGCGAGATATTCCAGGTCTGCGGATCGATATCGGCAAAGACTGGCCGGATACCTTCCCATTGCAGGGAACTGGTGGTCGCTACAAAGCTGAACGGCGTAGTCACGGCGCTGCCGCTAAGACCCAGGGCGCGATAGGCTACTTGCAGGGCCAGCGTGCCGTTGTTGGTCAGGATAATGTGCTTGACCCCCAGATAGTCCTTGAGCCGGCTTTCCAGCTCGCCTACCAGTGGTCCGTGATTGGTCAGCCAGCCTCGCGCGTAAATACCCTCGACATACGCCTTGAACTTGTCGATATCACCAAGGTACGTCTTGGTTACGTTAATCATCGAAGCCTCCATGTCTGTCGTCGGGTCGTGTTGTTGCGGGTGAGCGGCTGTTTGCTGCGGGAATCAGGGCGCGGACGTTTCCGGAGGCGATACGCTGGTCCTGGCACTGACACGTGCGGCCCGGCCCTGATTGATGCCAAGGATCATGCTGGTTGCCGTACTGCCGCTGTGCGGGTCACCGAAATGCAGGATGGCCGTGGCGCGTTTCAAGCCAGGACTGCAGGGCTGGTTGGCGTGCAGGGAGCGGTAGCCCCAGAACAGGTAGATATTGCCGGGCTCCAGCTTCAATACCTTGGGGGTGATCCAGCCGCGCTTGATGGCGATACAGGTCATCCAGCGACTGAAGCGGTTTTGCAGCAATGCTTTCTCGATGACATTGCGCAGCACACTGCTGCGCAACTTGCGGGCATTGGGAAACAGCATCAGATCGCCGCATTCCTCGCCGTTGAGCGGGATGTAGATCGGAATCAGAGCGGTGACCAGGCTGGCATCGAAGTGGAAGCAATTGGATTCGCGCATGCCCTGCGAACCCTGGATGCAACGCAACACCGGGAATATCTGCTCGCTGGGGCTGTCCTGCCGGGCCGCGTGCCGATACAGACCGGCCATCAACTGTTTGAATGCCGGATCCGACCAGAGGCTGGCCAGCAAACTTTCAGCCAGTGCACTTTCACCGTGATACGCGAAGTATTCACCGGGATGCTTCTCTGCGCGGCTATCGGTAAATGCCCTTAATTGCTCCAGGTCGGTCTTGCTCAACATATTCTTGAGCAGGGTGAAGCCATTGGCATCGATATCGTCGGCCAGGTGCTGAATGTGCTGTGAGTCGAAAGCGGGAATAAGTGGCATTTCAATTACACCTCTGGGCAGGTGGAGACGAAAAACCAAAAGCGAAACTGCTGGCCTGGTTTGTTGACTACTCGATATCTGGGCACGCTACCGCCCGAATCCATCGTTTCTGGACATTGGCTCGCGACTGCATTGCGAGCGATCAAGATCGAAAAACGTGATTCAGGCCTTATACAGACGGCACCCACACCCGCTTGACTGAACCTGCCAGGGGAGCGATTGCTTCAGACAAAGCTACCGCCACACCGAACACGTTCAGTAATTTTCAAGGGTTTCATGAGTCAACAGACATCCAGCGGGGCGAGGACAAGGCACCGTGGAAACAACTAACATCGTGGGCAGAACAGAAACTACGGCTTGACCGAATCCTGCGTTGTGCTCTGTGGCATTTACGTAAAGTCCAGGAGGGGTCTGACAGAGCTATATATTGGTAGCGTCAGCGATTCTGTCAAATTATTTCGTCAGCTTTCTGTTAAATAATTGATAAACAGTTTCACGAAATAACTAAGTGATTGATTTTAAACAGAGTCAAAAAAACAGCATGTTCCCGCGAGCTGAGAAATGCCATTTTTTGGGCGGGTTTACACAAGCGAGTCTGTAAACGGCGTGACTGCCGTGTGGTCAATCCCGGCTGATAGTGTTGTGCCAGAGCCCGTCCCGAGCTGAAGACGATGGACATTGCCTTGGCAGGCAAGGATGGCTTGATGGTTGCATCCTTGACTGTTGTCAATGTGTTTTATTTCTAAATGGAATATATAAATAATAATTAATAATTTTTGGTTCTATCAAATTTCATGCATCATTAATGGCGGGATCTGTAACGTACCGGGCCTTGAAAAGGGTCTTCAGGGAATGGACTGGGTCGGTCGATCAGGTAAGCAGTTCGCAATGCCGGGCTGGGCAATTCAGAGGGCTGTTCATGCAAAATTCTGCGCTGTATTTCGATTACGCCGCTACCACACCTGTGGACGAGCGCGTGATTCAGGTGATGGTCAAGTGTCTGGGGTTAACCGGCAATTTCGGTAACCCGGCGTCCAGTTCTCATGCATATGGCCAGCAGGCGCGCCTGACCGTTGAATACGCTCGTGAGCAAGTGGCAGGGCTGGTAGGTGCGCAAGCCGGGCAGATTATCTGGACCTCCGGTGCGACCGAGTCCAATAACCTGGCACTCAAGGGTGTGGCTCAGGCGCATACGCTGCGCACGGCGAAAGCCGGCGGGCATATCATCACCAGCCAGATCGAACACAAGGCCATTCTCGACACGGCCCAGCAACTTGAAGCGGCGGGGTTCGAGGTCACTTATCTTGCTCCCGACGCCGATGGCCTGATCACGCCCGAGGCTGTCAGTGCAGCACTGCGCGACGATACCTTGCTGGTGTCGCTGATGCTGGTCAACAACGAACTGGGAACGGTTAGCGACATCGCCGGAATCGGCCAGCGGGTTCGCGAGCACGGAGCCTTGTTTCATGTCGATGCGGCTCAGGGCGCCGGCAAGCTGGCGATCGACCTTGCCGGGCTGGCGGTTGACCTGATGTCGTTTTCCGCTCACAAGATCTACGGTCCCAAAGGCATTGGTGCGCTGTATGTCGGTCCGCGTGCCGAACAACGGGTTCTGGCCCAGATCCATGGCGGCGGGCATGAGTGCGGCCTGCGTTCGGGCACCTTGGCTACTCACCAGATCGCCGGAATGGGCGCAGCCTTCGCCCTGGCCGCCGATTCGCTCGAAGAGGAAATCGCGCATATCGAGCGCCTGAACCTGCGTCTGCGTGAGCATCTGGCGGATATTCCCGGCCTGCGCATCAATGGCAGTCAGGAGCAACGCATCGCCCATACCCTGAGCCTGACCTTCGGCAAGAATGACCTCAATATCGCTGCGCTTGGCAACAGCCTGGCGTTCTCTTCCACATCGGCCTGCAACTCCGCGAAGAACACGCCTTCGCATGTATTGCTGGCGCTGGGACACAGCGCACAGGCGGCTGGCCAGACCATTCGCCTGAGCCTGGGACGCTTCACGCGCGAGCAGGATATCGACCGCGCCGCCGGGCTTATTCGTGCTTCATTGATCCAGCCTGCATTCTGGGCGGTTGCTCAGTCTTGATCGGTGCTCCATTATCTGACCCGCTATAACTGTCAATTCAGGGTCAGCAGGAGAGTCAATGAGTACGCAATCCAAAGCCGGTACAGGAGTGGCTGAACGTCTGGCGCAAACACGCGCGCTGATGAGCCGGGAACAGATCGACGCTTATCTGGTGCCTTCGGCCGATCCCCATCTCTCTGAATACCTGCCTGGCTATTGGCAAGGGCGGCAATGGCTTTCCGGTTTCCACGGTTCCGTGGGGACGCTGATAATCACTCAGGATTTCGCCGGTGTCTGGGCCGACAGTCGTTACTGGGAACAGGCCACCAAGGAACTGGCGGGCAGCGGGATCGAACTGGTCAAGCTGCTTCCCGGCCAGCAGGGGCCTCTGGAATGGCTCGCCGATCAGGCCCAGGCTGAAAGTGTCGTGGCAGTGGATGGTGCGGTACTGGCCGTTGCCTCTTCGCGGAGTCTGGCCAGCAAGTTGTACGCCCGTGGAGCCAGGTTGCGTACGGACATGGATCTGCTCAATGAGCTATGGCATGACCGTCCTGCCTTGCCTGCCAATCCGGTGTTCGAGCACCTGCCACCGCATGCTACGCAGCCACGGGGCGAGAAACTGGCCCGGCTGCGTCAGGTCATGGTCGAGCGCGGCGCCGACTGGCATTTCATCGCGACCCTGGATGACATTGCCTGGCTGTTCAATCTGCGCGGGACAGACGTTTCCTATAACCCGGTGTTCATCTCCTTTGCCCTGATCGGACCGCAGAGTGTCACGCTGTTCGTGGCTTCGGAGAAGGTCAGCGACGAGGTGCGCCTCAGCCTGTTGCGTGATGGCATCAACCTGCTGGAGTACACCCAGATCGGTGCGGCGTTGCGTGAGGTTCCCAGGGATGCGCGCTTGTTGGTCGATCCGGCGCGGGTGACCTGTGGCCTGCTCGATTACCTGGACAGCGAAGTGACCCTGGTCGAAGGGCTGAATCCGAGCACCTTGTTCAAATCCCAGAAGACTGAAGCCGATACCGGGCATATCCGTCAGGTCATGGAGCAGGACGGCGCGGCACTGTGCGAGTTTTTTGCCTGGCTGGACGGCGCATCCGGTCGGCTGCCGATCAGCGAGCTGACCATCGATGAAAAACTGACCGAGGCGCGCCAACGACGTCCCGGCTATGTTTCGCCAAGTTTTGCCACCATCGCCGGATTCAACGGCAACGGTGCCATGCCGCATTATCGTGCCACTGAAGAGGAGCATGCGCTGATCGAGGGAGACGGCCTGCTGCTGATCGACTCCGGCGGCCAGTATCTGGGCGGCACGACCGACATTACGCGCATGGTGCCGGTGGGTACGCCCAGCGCCGAGCAAAAGCAGGATTGTACGCGGGTGCTCAAGGGCGTGATCGCGCTGTCACGTGCTCACTTTCCCAAGGGCATCCTGTCGCCATTGCTCGACGCCATCGCCCGTGCGCCAATCTGGGCCGATGAAGTCAATTACGGGCATGGTACCGGGCACGGCGTCGGTTACTTCCTGAATGTGCATGAAGGGCCGCAGGTTATTGCCTATCAGGCGGCTGCCACGCCACAGACGGCCATGCTGCCGGGGATGATCACGTCGATTGAGCCGGGTACTTACCGACCGGGGCGTTGGGGGGTGCGAATCGAGAACCTGGTTATCAACCAGGAAGCAGGCAAAACCGAGTTCGGTGAATTCCTGCGGTTCGAGACGCTCACGCTATGCCCGATCGATACGCGCTGTCTGGACATCAGCCTGTTGAGCGAGGATGAGCGCAAGTGGCTCAACAGCTATCACGCTCACGTCAATGAGCGTCTGAGTCCGCTGCTGCAGGGTGCGGCGCTTCAGTGGCTGAAGGTCCGCACAGCAGCGGTCTGACACTGACTGCTGGCGTCGAGGCCTCAGGGCTTCGACGCTGATTCGCTTATCGGTGAGCTTTTCCGGCACACGATGATCATGCTGCGGCTGGTATAGCCTGCCGGGTTGAGGCCGAACGGATAGTCGCCCGGATCCTCCACGGCGTCTCCGGATTTGGCGATCACCTTGTAGGTTTTCGACACGCAAGCGTTGCTTGCCAGTTCGTAGCATTTTTCCCAGGACGAGGACAGGCCCGAGCAATTGATGTGGATGCCTCGTTTGCCCTGGGTGACAGGCTTGGAGGTTGCCGCGCATCCCGCGACGGTGATTAGCGCCAGTACGATAAAGATGTATTTCATGCCTTTCCTTAACTGGTCATTATTCAAAGTCAAGCGTCTGGCCTGAGTCCTTGTAATTGGATAATGACGTCGTAATGTGAGTTCCGGTCGTGATTTCCACGAAACGAGAATCAACTAAGTCGTAAACATGGCTCATGTGCGTGACAAATGCTAGTGCTCTGACACGCAAAAGCGTTACTGGTCTTTCTGATGGGCTTAATCGGCAGGTACTAGCCGGGTTTTCTCGGGAGATGACGTCACAGTGGCGCCAATCGATGCCAGAATGATGGCGGCAATCGCCAGCCACTGCATCAGAGTCAGGTGTTCGTGCAGGAAAAGCATGCCGGACAATGCCGCGAAAACCGGCTCAAGACTTGCCAGCATGCCAAAGGTGCGGGCAGGCATGCGGGTCAGGGCGACCATCTCCAGGCTGTAGGGCAGGGCTGTCGAAAGTATCGCGACACCCAGGGCAGCTGGTATGAGCGAAATGTCGAGCAAGGCCGAACCTGCATGCACTACTCCGATAGGCGCGATGAAAATGGCGGCAATGATGACCCCCAGTGCGGCGGTCTGGATGCCGTTATCTGCCCCTGCCTTCTGACCGAACAGAATATAGAGCGCCCAGCATGCTCCGGCCCCGAGTGCGTAGGCGGCCCCGAGTGGATCGATACTGGCGCTGGATTGTACGGTGGGGATGAGTAGCAGCAGACCGATAACAGCCAGCGCCACCCATAGAAAGTCGATGCTCTTTCGCGAGGAGAGCAGGGCGACCGCTAATGGCCCGGTAAACTCCAGCGCTACGGCAATGCCCAGCGGTATGGTTTGCAGAGACATATAGAAGAGGAAGTTCATCCCGCCCAGGGCGATGCCATAAATGACGACCGTGCGCAGCGACCTCGCCGTGAGGCGTGCTCGCCAGGGGCGCAATATCACCAGCAGGATCAAGCTGGCAAAGATCAGCCTGAGAGTAGTGGTGCCTTGTGCTCCTACCGCGGGGAAAAGACTTTTGGCCAGTGACGCGCCGCTTTGAATGGATGCCATCGCGATCATCAGCAATCCCAGGGGAAAGATGATGGAGGCGGGGCGGGTCTTGTCAGTCATTTCGGTTGTGTATCCAGGTTTAAGCAGGTGGTAATGGGTAATGTGATGCACCATGATACAGATATGGGCAATATATTGCGCATCGTGGAGGCTTTTCTTTATGTAGAGAGGGCGTGGCGCATCTCTTTTGACCAAAACGAAATTAACGGTTGACGGGCGATTTAATCTCTCTATAATTCGCCCCACTTCCGGCGCAGGCGGAACTGAAAAAGCCTTGTAGATCAATAATTTACAAGTGTTTAGTCAGGTCGGTCAGCGAAGAAGGGCTTCGGTC
>NZ_RBRE01000054.1 GCF_003700275.1 Pseudomonas cichorii
TGTTGGTGTTGGTGTTGGTTCGGGTACCTCGGTGGCTTCTGAAAACGATTGCAGTGCGGAGACTACCGACGAGCGCAGAAACCAGCTTTCCTCTGAGCCGGCAGTCGCTCCGCCCTTGAACAGGTAGTACTGATAAGCCCCCACCGATAATGAGTTTTGCAATGAAAAGGCCGCATTGTCGCTGGTCGCGCCATTACTGGCCTGCACCACTTCGATGCCGTTCTGCAAGGTCAATGCACCGCTGCCGCCCAGGTTGTTGACCACTATCCGGGTGTTGCCGCCGATTGTTCCCTGCGAAACCACCAGTTTGTCGCTGGGTGAGCTGTCGTCGCCGAGTACCGACTGCAGCAACAGTTGCCCGTTATTGCCCAGGTAATTGCCCTGGACGGTGAGGGTGTCAGTGGCACTGCTGTTACTGCTCATGTCCAGGGTGCCGGAGTTGTTGACTGTGGCCAGTCGGCCACTGGTGAACGGCACAAGGCTGCCCGACACGGAGGTCAGAGTGCTGCTGGTGTCGATATTCATGACCCCGGTACCACTGACGCTGTCACCCAATACGAACGCTCCGGCCAGGTCCAGTTGCGAAGCGTTGTTCAGATTGACCGTTTCCCAGTTGCTGTAGCGGCCGGGCGTCGTGGAGCGGGTAGCGTCGAAGGTCAGCAGATCGGTCCCTGGCCCGCCATTGAGCAAGGGATTGGGCCCCAGATAACTCTCGTCCAGATTACGCAGTGTCGCCGTATCGTTATCGGCTTCCATGAGTATGCTGCCGCGTATGGTGCCGCCATCCTGCCAGGTGAACGTGTCATTGCCGAAGCTGGTACGTATTCCGCCGCGAATCTCACCGCCGCTGACCGTGACCCGGTCGTTACCGCCGCTGATGCTGACCAGGCCACCAATGCTGCCGCCCGATAAAATGATGGTGTCGCGGCCAAAGCCGGCTACCAGATTATTGACGATGGTGCCGCCTGACATGTCGAAGGTGTTGTCGTCCAGCTTCATGTCCACGCGGCCAATGGTGCCGCCGGTCATTCTGGCGAGGTCGCCATCCTCGAAGGCATTACTGATGGTGCCGCCGGTCATCAGAAAGGTGTCCAGTCCATCGCCCTGGGTCAGGGAGCGCATGTTGCCACCGCTCATGACAAAGTCGTCGGGATCGAAACTCTGATTCACATCGCCGGTGATACTTCCGGCTGTGATGCGGAACTGATCCGATCCTGAGCCCTGATTGAAGTTGCCGACAATGCTGCCGGAGTTCATCTCGATCCTGTCGGTCCCTGCGCCATACGTGACGCTGCCGAGAATCGATCCCGTACCGCCTGCCGGGAATATGAGTGTGTTGTTACCGCCAGGGTTGTTGAAGGAGCCGCTGCTGCCGCTGTCACAGATCTGTATGTCGCTGCCGAGGGTGGACGCGAGATCGCAGGCGCCATGGGCGTTGGGCGAGATGAAGGGCAGGGCTGCCAAGGGAAGGATTCTGATGGTGTAGCGCAGAGGAAACCGGGGCTTGATTCTCATGACTGCTCTCTCTGGACACGTGGTCAGGGAGGCGATTCATGCTTCCAATACAGGCCGACCCCCACGCAAATGACATCCATGAAGGTTTTTATAAGCCTGATCAATGGCTAACAGAGCTAAGTCAAGATCCGATTGCGAGGTGCGTCAATTAGTTGACCGACCGACGGCAGCAGTAGCGCTGACAGACCTGCTCAGTTGTTCGGTCTGGTCCGGCGGGATAGCCAGAAAGTCAGTGCCAGGGCAGTCACTGAAAGCAGCGCGGCATAGAAGAAAATCCAGCCATAGCCCTGGCCCAGAGCAATGGCTCCCATTACCGGCCCGGCAATCGCCAGCGCCAGATCGAAGAACACCGCATAGGCGCTCAATCCGGCGCCGCGACTGGTGGTAGGCACCTGTTTGATCGCCTCGACACCCAGGGCCGGGTAGACCAGCGACAGCCCCAGTCCGGTCAGGCCCGCGCCAGCCAGGGCGAAACCGGTGTCTGGGGACAGCCAGAGCATGACCAGCCCGACGGTTTCCACCGCCATGCACAGCATCGCCGCGTTGAAGCCGCCCAGGCGATTGATGGCGCCGATAAACAGCAGGCGGGCGAGGATGAAGCACACCCCGAACATGCTCAGGCACCACGCGGCGCCTTCCCAGCCACGGCTGATGTAGAACAGAGTGATGAAGGTCGTCAGGGTACCGTAGCCGATAGACGATAACGTCAGCCCCAGGCCGTAGGGCGCGATACGTCCGAACACCGACCAGTAAGGCAGGCGTTCCCCGGCAATCACCGGTACCGACGGTTTCTTGCGGATCATCAGCAAGGCCAGGGCCGCCATGGCGATCAAGGCAATGCCCAGGCTGTTGAAACCGGTGTGATCGATCACCACCACCCCGAGTGGCGCGCCGATGGCAATCGCGCCGTAGGAAGCGATGCCGTTCCAGGAAATCGAGCGAGCCGTATGCTCCGCGCCGACCTTGCCGATGCACCAGCTTATGGTCCCGACGCCGATCATGCCTTGCGACACACCGAGGAACAGCCGGGCCACGATCAGAATCCACAGACTGGCCAGCGGAATGCTCTCCAGCAGGGTTGCCAGCAGCGTCAGCACGCCACTGACGGCTATGCCGCAAAGTCCCAGGACGATGGCGCGCTTGCTGCCCATATTGTCCGTGACCCGACCGGCAAACGGGCGGCTGAGGAGGGTGGCCAGGTATTGCGAGCCGATGGTCAATCCGGCGACTACGGCGCTGAAACCGAGCTGGTCGTGCACATAACCCGGCAGCACGGCAATCGGTAGACCGATACACAGGAAGGCAACGAAGGTGTAGGACACGATGGAAACGATCTGCAGGGTGATCGTCATGGAACTGGGCGGCGAAGGCTTTTGGCTTGAGGCGGCAGGCATCGGACTCTTTCGCTGGCGGGCGGGCAGTGTGGAATCATCATGGCGTGCCAGCGGCATAAATGAAAGCTGGCTAACAATCTGATTGGGTGTATTGCTGTTCTTCTCATGCAGTCATAGGATGACTGACCATAAACACAATAACAAAAGGTGTTGCATGAGAAAAAACCTCCTGCTGGCGGCTGCGGTCTCCTGCTCGTTCGGCCTGTCTGCCCAGGCAGCCACTTTCGCCTATATCTCCAGTCCGGCTGACGGGCTCATTTCCCAGTACCGACTGGACGCGACAAGCGGTGCCCTGAGTCTGGTAGAGCAGACCAAGGCTGGCGATCAGGTCAACCCCATGGCGCTCTCGCCGGATGGCAAGACTTTGTTTGCCGCCTTGCGCGTCAAGCCCTATCAAGTGCTGGGTTTTAGCATCGAGCCGGGAACCGGGCACCTGAAGGCGATTTCCCGAGGGCCGCTGGCCGAAAGCCTGGCGTATCTGTCTACCGACCGCAGTGGCCGTTTCCTGATGGGCGCGTCCTATGGCGCCGACCTGCTCAGTGTCCAGCCTATCGATGCGCAGCAGCGTCCGGGTGACAGCATCCAGACCTACAAGACCGGCATGCACGCGCACTCGGTACGCACAGACCCGAGCAACCGTTTTGCCTACGCCGGCAACCTGGGCGTGGATCGCGTCCTGCAATACCGGCTGGAGAAAGACGGCACGCTGGTCCCGATTGGCACGGGTCATGTCACCGTGGCAGAAAATACCGGACCACGCCATCTGGCTTTCTCGCCGGACGGCAAGTTCCTGTACGTAGTCGGTGAGATGAGCGGCAGCGTGACGGGTTTTGCCATCGATCAGCAGACCGGTGCGTTGACCCAGGTCACCCAGGCCGCCGGTATTCCCGAGCGCTTGAAACTGGCCCATGGCGAAGTGCGTGATGCACGCAACAATGACCTCAAGGACGATCCGACCCCAAGAATCTGGGCGGCAGACATTCGCATCGCTCCCGATGGCAAGCTGTTGTTTATCAGTGAGCGGACTTCAAGCAGCGTGTCGGCGTTCAAGGTCGAACCTGCCAGCGGCAAGCTGACCTACCTCGAAAACTATGCGGTGCAGGAAAAACAGCCACGCAATATCGCAGTATCGCCCGATGGGCACTGGTTGCTGGTGACGGGAGAGAAGAGTGAAGTGGTAGGCAGCTATTCAATAGGTGCCGAGGGGGTGTTGAAGCGGGTTGGTGAGGCGCCGTCCGGCAAGGGTGCGCTGTGGATCGAGATGCTGAGCCAGCCTTGATTTACGGATGAATCCGCTCCTGCACCGTCTGTGCGGGAGCGGATTCATTCGCGATAGCGGTTTAGATCACCACGCCCTGGCTGCGCAGGTAGTCGTCATAAGTACCGCTGAAGTCGATCACGCCGCTTGGGCTGAGTTCGATGATGCGGGTAGCCAGCGAGGATACGAACTCACGGTCGTGGCTGACGAAGATCAGCGTGCCCGGATAGTTTTCCAGCGCCAGGTTCAGCGCCTCGATGGATTCCATGTCCAGGTGGTTGGTCGGTTCGTCCATCACCAGTACGTTCGGCTTTTGCAGGATCAGCTTGCCGAACAGCATGCGGCCTTGCTCACCACCGGAAATCACCTTGACCGACTTCAGGATCTCGTCGTTGGAGAACAGCATGCGGCCCAGTGTGCCGCGAACCAGCTGTTCGCCGCCCTGAGTCCACTGGCCCATCCAGTCGAACAGCGTGCACTCGTCCTCGAAGTCATGGGCGTGGTCCTGAGCGTAGTAGCCGATCTCTGCAGACTCGGTCCACTTGATCGAACCGGCATCCGGCGTCAGCTCGTTGACCAGGGTGCGCAGCAGGGTGGTCTTGCCGATACCGTTCGGGCCGATGATCGCCACGCGCTCGCTGGCTTCGACGGTGAAGCTGAAGTCCTTGAACAGGGTCGTGCCATCGAAACCCTTGGCCATACGCTCGACGACCACTGCCTGACGGTGCAGTTTCTTGGTCTGCTCGAAACGAATGAACGGGCTGACACGGCTGGAAGGCTTGACCTCGGCCAGCTGGATCTTGTCGATCTGCTTGGCGCGGGAAGTGGCCTGCTTGGCTTTCGAGGCGTTGGCCGAGAAGCGGCTGACGAACGATTGCAGCTCGGAAATCTGTGCTTTCTTCTTGGCGTTGTCGGCCAGCAACTGCTCGCGGGACTGGGTCGCCACGGTCATGTACTCGTCGTAGTTGCCCGGGAACAGACGCAGTTCGCCGTAATCCAGGTCAGCCATGTGGGTGCACACGCTGTTCAGGAAGTGACGGTCGTGGGAGATGATGATCATCAGGCTGTTACGCTGGGTCAGAACGTTTTCCAGCCAGCGGATGGTATTGATGTCCAGGTGGTTGGTCGGTTCGTCGAGCAACAGCACTTCAGGATCGGAAAACAGCGCCTGAGCCAGCAGCACGCGCAGTTTCCAGCCCGGCGATACTTCGCTCATCGGGCCGTTGTGCTGTTCGATGCCGATGCCCAGACCGAGCAGCAGCTCGCCGGCACGGGATTCGGCGGTGTAACCGTCCATTTCCGCGAATTCGGTTTCCAGCTCGGCAACCGCCATGCCGTCGTCTTCGGTCATTTCCGGCAGCGAGTAGATACGGTCGCGCTCGGCCTTGACCTTCCACAGCTCTTCGTGACCCATGATCACGGTATCGAGAACGGTGAATTCCTCGTAGGCGAACTGATCCTGGCGCAATTTACCCAGGCGCACGTTCGGCTCCAGCATCACCTGCCCACCCGAAGGCTCCAGGTCACCACCCAGAATCTTCATGAACGTGGACTTGCCGCAGCCGTTGGCGCCGATCAGGCCGTAACGGTTACCGGCGCCAAACTTGACCGAGACATTCTCGAACAAGGGTTTTGGGCCGAACTGCATGGTGATGTTAGCTGTGGAGATCAATTGCCTTACCTATCAATAACTTGGGAAATGCCGATGTGAGCCGCACCCCATGAGGGCGGCTCGCTCCAGTCGGAGCTTGAGTGGTTCCAGCGAGGCATACGTCGATAGCAACCAGCCTGTCATGGACGGGTTGCCGGAATATGAATGCGGGGTTCATGCCAGACTTTGGCGCGCATTGTCGCATAGCTGGGGCGGCAGTCATATGGGGGATATAGGATCAGGGTTGCTGCGATGCCGGGCAGATTCCTGTCCGGCAAAGGAGCCGACCATCGGCAACTCTGCAAGCGATGCTGTGTGCCTGTTGCGAATTGCGCCTTACAACCTAGTCTTTTTCTCCAGACGGGCCGGACACCTGTTTCCTGCCCTTGTATCAAAGGAGTAGCCCAATGGCGAGCAAACCACCGCTCTTTAATGACGAAGTCCAGGCATGGGATCTATATGCCTCGGCCGCTCTCAGTGCCATGATCGCCAATGCCGAGTCCGCAGAGCAGGCGGTCGAGGCGGCAGCCGATCTGGCTGATAATCTGCTCAAGGAGCGGGCAAAACGCATCAAGGCTGCCAAGGAGCATCTTTTTTAGCATTGAGCTCCAGCTGGGCATTCTGCCTGATACGAACCTGTTGCAGAGACTGGATTTTTCGGGGGATCATCGTTTCTGGATCTCGGATTCCCCTCCAGTCTCGTGCCCTGCTGCTAGACGTAAAATCGCAACTCCGAATCCGGATCAACCATCAGTTTGTCGTAAACGTCCATAAACTCACGGTCCTGTCGTTCTCGCTCATACAATCGGTCAATTTCATGAATCAACGCCCTTCCTGACGCAATCACATGTTGCGCCCAATTTTGCTTCACGAACCTGTCTACCTGTTGGTCCAGATCTCTCAGGATAGGACCCATATTCACCCAGTCGAGTTGGTAATGCGCAGGAATGGAAAAACCGCCACTCGTTTGCGACAGGCGTAATTCAAGCAAATCTGCGTCGATTTTGCCGTCGTTGTCCATGGCGCCTGCCAGATAGCTGGCTGAGGAGTCGGAAGACTGCATTATCTTTTGGATAATTGAGTGTCGCTGATGCGCTACAAAGTCTTCAAGATCACTCAATCCATGGTTATGAGCAATTTCCTGAACGATTTCAGCAAGCTCAGCTTCGGCCTGTTCAGTTTGCCTGGGTGACGCTTTGAGTACATTCAGGAATGCATCACAAGCCGGAATATTCAGGCTGATTGCCTCGGCTACTTCTATAAGTTCGTAGACAGTGTCGCTTTTGATGTTCTCAAGATCCGCATCACCGTATAGCTCTTCCAGAAGTGCCGACATTCGCCCGGTGGGAGAGTGGCCTCGGGCGATGTCGTAGATCATACGGCAAGCTTCTGCTGGGCCATTGCTGTATCCCTTTGCATCTACCAGCACAGGCTGGCTATCGAGAAGCGTGCGAAGCCGCTGGCCTGCATGCATGTTTTCGATGGTGGTATTTACATTGGCAGCACGTTTGAGTGCCCTGACCAGGTTTGAGGCCAGAGAGGTTTTTTCCACGCGGGTACACAGCGCTTGATCGGCCAATACCTGCTCGCATAGAGCATCGATCCATTCCGAGTCCGCCGGATCTATTTTGATCAGGGCCTCATGATAACGGTTGAAGTAGGTTTTCCAGGAGAAGCGGATACCTGAAAACCAGGGCTCTGCACCACGGGTGATGTTTTGCGAGCCGAGCCAGGCAATGTCGTTATGAGCAAGTAATTTGATATGGCATGCCGCGTGCAGGTGTAATTGAACGCCGTCGCGCATCTCTTCGGTTATTTTGATCAGAGCCTTGCGCAATATCTGGTCCTGGACAACATCAATGCCGGCCAGGCCAATAATGATCCGCGGTGGTGCTCCAGTAGCCTTGTTGATATATGTTTTGTTCAGATACCCAAAAAGTGAACTCAGGTTTGACGCATCTGCATAGGTGATGATGGTCAAGTCCCTGACGGACTTGGGGCGAGAACTATTAAATGCACGCTCTCCATAGTGACGATGAAACAGAGTCGCGTTAATCGTTGCGAGCGGCTTCATGATAGGCCTCCATGGCAAAGGGCATTGAAGTCTACTAGACGCTCATGATCGAGCAATAGTTGTATGGGGACCAGAATTCAATAGTACCTGCCGAGTGATGAGTGCAGGTTTGTCCAGCCAAGGCAACAACTGATAATGTCAGGCTCTTTCTTTTGCTGATAGAGCCCGGCATGTTGCGAATACTCGGTAAGGCATCCTCAATTAACGTCAGAAAAGTGCTGTGGGCCTGCGCCGAAACCGGCAGGGCTTTTGAGCGGGACGACTGGGGCAGCGGTTTCAAGTCAACCGAGACACCTGAATTCCTGTCCTTGAACCCCAACGCCATGGTGCCGGTGATTTTGGAGGACGATTTTGTGCTCTGGGAATCCAATACCATCATTCGCTATCTGGCGGCGGCCCATGCGGGCGAGGATTTCTACCCGGTGCAGCCCAGAACCCGGGCTCGAATAGATCAATGGATCGACTGGCAGGCAACCGATCTCAACAAGTCCTGGGGCTATGCTTTCATGTCGCTGGTCAGGCAGTCGGCCGATTTTCAGGACCCCGATGCATTGCATGCATCGTGCAGCAGTTGGGCCAGGCACATGCAGATACTGGATCGCCAGCTCGAATCGACTGGCGCTTATGTCAGCGGCAAGACTTTCACCCTTGCCGATATACCGATCGGTCTTTCCGTCAATCGCTGGTTTGAAACGCCGCTGGATCATCCCGATTTTCCTGCCGTTGCGGCTTACTATGAGCGCTTGAGCGAGCGTCCCGGTTATCTGCTGTATGGCAGAAACGGCACTCCGTGACCGGCCATTCACAGAATTCCTTTGCAGACAGGAGATGCAGTCGTGACCACCATCAGAATAAGCGCCGGCGGATATGAATTTCTGGCCGAGGCCAATCCCGATGCGCCGCAGACCGTTGCGGCTTTCTTGAAGTTGCTGCCTTACCGGCAGAAGTTCATTCATGTGCGCTGGAGCGGAGAGGGCTGCTGGGTGCCGCTGGATGATTACCAGCTCATGCTCGACGACAAGCCGATCGGTTTCGAGAATGCCACCAGCCATCCTTCGGTGGGGGACATTCTGTTTTATCCGGGCGGCTACAGCGAAACCGAAATTATCCTGGCCTACGGTTCGTGCTGTTTTGCCAGCAAGATGGGGCAACTGGCGGGCAATCACTTCCTGACCATTGTCGAGGGCAAGGAAAACCTGCGCAAACTGGGCGTGAAGACCTTGTGGGAAGGGGCTCAGGATGTGGTTTTCGAGCTGGTCGAGGCTTGACCTCTGTCATGCGGTGCTAGAATCGGCTTTTTTCGACGAAGGCATGTCATGAAATTTCCGGTTTCTATCATCGCGGCAGCCTTGTTGCTGGCCGGATGCGCGGCTCCCTCCGACTCGGCCCGTTCGGCCGGGCCGACCAAGGTTCTGTCCAGCAACAAGCAGGACGCCGCCGTTGCCCAGTGCATCCAGGTTTCCTGGCAGAACGAAGCCATGTTCGGCACTTCTTCGGACGTGTTCCTGCACAAGCTTTCCGGCGGCGGGTTCACGGTCTTTACCACCGAGGCCAGGTATTTCGCCGATGTGCGCAGCAACGGTCCGGCCACCGACATCGAATTCTATGCCCCGCAGGGCGATAGCCATTCCGCGTTGCGGGCTGCGGCCATCGCCACCTGTCTGTAGGTCAACAGGGAGAATCCTATGAGCATTACTCGTTATGGTGCCGGCAGCACTGCTGGAGGCGGCCAGCCACGGCCTTTTGCCCGTGCTGTGGAGGCTGACGGCTGGCTGTATGTTTCGGGCCAGGTGCCTGCGCAGGATGGCGAAATCATTGTTGGCGGTATCGTCGAGCAGACCCACAAGACCCTGCAGAATCTGGTCGAGATCCTTACCGAGGCAGGTTACGAGCTCAAGGATGTGGTGCGTGTCGGTGTATGGCTCGAAGACCCGCGTGACTTCTGGAGTTTCAACAAGGTGTTCGGCGAATACTTCAGTCCCGAACACGCACCGGCCAGAGCCTGCGTGCAGGCCAGCATGATGGTCGATTGCAAGGTCGAGATCGATTGCGTCGCTTATAAAAAGCGTTAAAGGCTTGCGCCGAAATGGCGACCCAACAGCAGCAGGAGAGCATCATGAGCATTGCGGTCATTGAAAAAGGAGCTGCCGAGCCGGGTAACAGCCTGTTGTGCGATGTAAGCCTGCCTGCCCTGGTGATCCACAATCAGGCGCTGGAGCACAATATTCGCTGGATGCAGACCTTTGTCAGCAACAGCGGTGCTGAACTGGCGCCGCATGGCAAGACCAGCATGGTGCCCGCCTTGTTTCGGCGCCAGTTGGAAGAGGGCGCGTGGGGCATGACCCTCGCCACTGCCGTGCAGACCCGCGCCGCTTATGCTCATGGCGTGCGTCGTGTGTTGATGGCCAATCAACTGGTGGGCGCGCCAAACATGGCAATCATTGCGCAGATGCTGGCCGATTCGATGTTCGACTTTCACTGCATGGTCGATCATCCGGATAACGTGGCGGCCCTGGGCGAGTTCTTCGCCGCTCGTGGGTTGCGCCTGAATGTGATGATCGAGTACGGCGTGCCCGGCGGGCGCTGTGGTTGCCGTAGCGAACAGGAAGTCCTGGCGCTGGCCGAGGCGATCAACGCCCAGCCCGCCCTGGCGCTGACCGGTATCGAGGGCTACGAGGGGGTGATCCATGGCGATCAGGCCGTCGACGATATCAAGGCGTTTGCCGCATCCCTTGTGAAGTTGGCCGTCGAGCTACAGGACCGGCAAGCCTTTGCGCTGGATCGGCCCATCGTGACTGCGTCGGGCTCGGCCTGGTACGACCTGATTGCCGAGGCGTTCGACGCCCAGGCGGTACGCCAGCGGTTTCTCAGTGTGCTGCGCCCCGGAAGTTATGTGGTGCATGACCATGGCATCTACAAGGCTGCGCAATGTTGTGTGCTGGACCGTCGCAGCGATCTCGACGAGGGCCTGCGCCCGGCCATGGAAGTCTGGGCGCATGTGCAGTCGATGCCCGAGCCGGGGTTTGCAGTCATTGCCCTGGGCAAGCGGGATATTGCCTACGATGCCGGCCTGCCCAATCCCTTGCTGCGTTACAAGGCCGGCGAGTCGGCAGCCAGGGGCGATGATGTCAGCGGGTGCAAGGTCACCGCGCTGATGGATCAGCATGCTTTCATGACGGTTGCGCCGGGCTGCGAACTGAAAGTCGGGGACATCATTTCCTTCGGCTCTTCCCATCCGTGCCTGACGTTCGACAAGTGGCGGGTCGGCTGTCTGGTCGATGAAAACCTGCAGGTCATCGAAAGTTTCAGCACGTGTTTTTAATGGCGAAACTGCGGTGCAACATGCAGTTGATCGGCTAAGGGACTGAAAGAAAAGCATTTCGCTGGAGCTTGCGAGCGAATCCGGCGACCATAGGCGTCCGCTGAATCATTACCCGGAGCCTGCGTGCCTGACGATCTGCCTTCTGCTCTTCCTTCCGATCTGGATGTCGAACTGCTCCCTTCCGAGCGCCTGCCGCTGTTCAAACGGCTGTTGGCGCGCCTGATCGGTCGAGGCATGACGGGGCTGGGCGCGCAGCATGCTCCTTCATGGTTTCAGGGGCATGCCGACGGCTATCTGAACGGGCATATCGAAGGCGTCAACGAAGGTTATGCCGAAGGTCGCCTGGATGGACTGGAGCAGGGCCGCCATACCTTGCTGATTCGCGACACGCGCCCCAGCGAGCATCGCGGCCCGAAAGTCGATGACCATCTGTTCGATGACTGGCGCCTGCCGCTGACCCCCGAACTGAAGAAACGCATCAAGAACGATGTGGCGCAAAAGCTGCCAGCCCACGCTCAACCCAGTCCTGCGCAGTGGAAAATGATCTTCAGCGATACGCCTTCCACGTACGTGATTGCCGGTGCGGGTGCTGGCAAATCCACATCACTGGTATTGCGGGTCTTGTTGCTCAATCACTATCTGGGTTTCGAGCTGGAGGCGATGACGGTCGTCACCTTCACCCGTGAGTCGCGCAAGGACTTCATCAACAAGCTGATCGAGATCATGGGGTTATGGGGGCATGCATTAAGCCAGCCACAGGCGCGCAATCTGGTGCGTACTTTCCACTCGCGGATCCTGCCACTGGTACGCAGCCTGCCGGGCTTCGAGCAACTGCGAGCCTTTGAAAATCTGGGCAGTGCAGCGCCTGCGGGTGACGATGCCGACAGCAATCCGTTCGATCTGCGCATCAACGATGCCCAGCGCCAGCAGTTGAACCTGTGTTATCGCGACCTCTACGCCAGCAATGAGCGCTTTCGCGAGGTCATTGCGCCTTTGTACCGGCACGCGCTGCAGCTCAAGGAACTCGACCGCGATCATCCGGATGTGCAAAAGCGCATCACGGTGACCGATCTGTCGGCCAAGCGCGATGAAGAACTGTGCGACATCATCGAAGACCTGTGGGTGCGGGCCAGAGCATGGCCGATAAAAGGCATTGAGCCGATGCGCCAGACCATTGAAATCAATGGTTTTGCCTTCCATGTCCATGGTTACATCGCCGAGCTGGATGCCTGGGTCGTGCTAGGGCTGGATGCCCGCGAAGACCAGCAGATGAAGCGTCCCGGCGCCAAGTTGCCGGTCTGGGCCGAGTGGGTAATCAAGCGCACCCTGTTTCAGGCTTTCTGTCGCAAGCCTTTGATCTGGTTTGAAAACTACGAAGCTGCAGGTACGGTGCTGAAATCACTGGCTGGCTCCGCGGTGGCCGGTCCTGGCTTCGATTACCGGATCAAGGGCGAGTTGGGATCGGCACCGCTGCTGGACTGCTTTGTCACAGCCGCCAGTTTCATCGAGAACCTGGGGCTTGATGTCCCCGGTGCCGTGGCCGAGATGAGCTTTGCCAGTGATGATCCGGATCGTTTTTTCTTCGAGGGCCTGAGCCTGTTCTGGAAGGCTTTTGAAAACCACCTGCTGGACCAGACGCCACCAATCATGACCTACAACCGGATGTTCGCCCTGTTTGGCGAAACCTCCCCGGAAAACCTCCGGCAGGTCAGTGACGAGATGCTCAGGCCGCTCTCTCATCTGATGATCGACGAATTTCAGGATGTCTCGCCGCAGATCGTTTCCTGGATACGTGCCAGCCTGCGCGAGATCCGTCGCCGTGGCGCCGCCATGCACCGCGGGCAGACTGCCCGGCATTCATCGCTGCTGTGCGTCGGCGATGACTGGCAATCGATCTATGGCTGGCGCGGCAGTTCGCCGAAGTACTTCATGGAATTTCCCCGGGAGTTCTCTTCACCTGCAACCACAAAAGTCATGCTCAGCGATAACTTTCGCAGTCATCAGCACATCATCGATGCTGCCGAGCATATCGTGCGCTCCGCACCTGCCATTGCCGGCAAGAAGGCCAGGGCCAGTGGCGCAATCCAGGAACTGCTACCGGTGACGGTGCTGAGTCGTAACGACGATGAGCTGGCCCGGCGGGTGGCCGAGCACTACGAGGATGGCGATTCGATCTTGTTGCTGTATCGAAAGAGCAGTGACAAGGGCATGATTTGCGAACAGCTGAAATCACTTCTGGATACTGATGCAGCCTTGGCGCCTCAGGCGCGGCGGATCAAGGTCTTGACCTATCACAGCTCCAAGGGCCTGCAGGCCGATGCGGTCTTTCTGTTGGGCGATTGCCAGCACTCGACGCTGTCGCCTTACAAGAATCAGGTCTATCGTCTGGCCGGTCTGGGAGACGCAAGCGATACGGAATCGTTCGACAATGCGCAGAAAGAGGAAATCCTGCGCCTGGCGTATGTCGCAATCACCCGTGCCGTACGCCATTGCTACTGGTATATCGACGACAGTGCCGCCGGGAGTGAAGGCGTCAAGGTTCCGAGAGCGTCAGACAGGGTTGCCCAGGACAAGCCCTTCTTTGCGGACTTGCGCACCAGACGATAAGGAAATGGGCGGAGAGTCGAAGTACCGCCGGCTTACATGAAGCCGGCTAGCTGATGGTCACCGAACAGTTCCAGTTCGGCTTCGATGGCCTCGATGATCCGTTCGACGTCTGTGGCATTCATGACAGTGGCGCAGGGCAGGCCGGCAATCGCCACTACGGTTTCGCCACTGGCGCGATCGAACAGGCGGGCAATCATGCTGCTGGGGGCATCCATGGTGGCTTCAAAGCCGACCGGATGAAAGTGCCAGCGCATCAGTTGGCATGCATTGGGGAACGTGACTTTGTTCATGGAAGTGGCCCACCTGATTCAATTGAGCAATCCCTTCAGCCCCAATGGGTAGGAAGACCAATCGAGATGTGACCGATAAAAGCCGGAGAGATCAGACAGGCTAGAATCCTGTGTGATCGTACTGCTTTCCTGCGGGATGATCTGAACGGTCTGACGAGACCTAAAAATAGCACCTGCTTGCACCGAGCTGGAAAATATTTTCAGGCATTGGCTGAATTTTTTAAATTCCTTGATGTACGTCAAAATCGCCTGACCTGCCAATCTGTCTGATCCATGTATTGAGATGTACAGGCTGTATAGGGCAAGCTGATTGCATTGACCCGGAGAGTTGAAAAAAATGCTGAAAAAATCCATTGCTGCGCTGATGTTGCTGGCCTCTACCAGTCATGCGGCAGAACGGGTCAATATCTATAACTGGTCCGACTACATCGCGCCTGACACCTTGAAGAATTTTCAGGCGGCCACAGGCATAAAGGCCAGCTACGAAACCTACGAAACCAATGAAGTACTGAACGCGAAACTGGTGGCCGGTCATTCGGGCTATGACGTGGTCGTGCCGTCGGTGCACTTCATGGCGCGGCAGATCGACAGTGGCCTGCTCAAGGTGCTGGACAAGCATCAACTGCCCAACTGGAAGAATCTCAACCCCGTGTTGCTCAAGGCGCTGGAGGTCAACGATCCCGGTAACCAGCATGGCTTTCCCTATCTATGGGGCAGCACCGGCATCGGCTACAACGTGGCCAAGGTCAAGGCAGTGCTCGGCGACAGCGTGCCACTGGACTCCTGGGACCTGATTCTCAAGCCCGAGAACATGCAGAAACTTGCCCAGTGTGGGGTTGCGATTCTGGATAACGGACCGGAAGTCCTGCCGATCACCTTGAACTACCTAGGCTTGCCTCCCCACAGCGAACAGCCCGATGACTATGCAAAGGCTGATGCGGTGCTGAAGGCGATTCGTCCGTATGTTGCCTATTTCGATTCCTCGAAATACATCGAAGACCTGGGCAGCGGCAAGATCTGCATGGCGCTGGGCTTCTCCGGCGATATGGCCCAGGCCCAGGATCGTGCAGATAAAGCCGGTAACGGCATTCAGATCGGTTATACCGTTCCGAAGGAAGGTGCGCCGATGTGGTTCGACATGATTGCCATGCCCATCGACGCCCCCAATGAAAAGGCTGCCTATGCCTTCATGAACTACCTGTTGCGTCCGGAGGTAATGGCCAATATCACCAATGAGGTCAAATATGCCAACGGCAATGAAAAGGCCGATGCATTGATCAATCCCGAGCTTTGGGCCGATACCAACGTCTATCCGAATGCCGAAATGGTCAGCCGGATGTTCGTTCTCGAACCGGTTACGGTAAAAATCGAAGAACTGCGTACCCGGATCTGGACCCGGACTAAAGCAGGCAACTGAAGCGTTCGGGATCAAACTAATACTTTGTATATAACAACAAGGTGCCGACTTTAAGTCGGCACTTTGACGTCAGAAAAAATTTTTCAATTTCGACTCTACTTATTCTCAAGAACGACCGATAACTGATTTATGGCATAAAGCTTCTACGCTTTCGCGCCTCAAATTGACGAGAGTTACGACTCTCTCGTTTCGTCATGCATGGATCGCATCGAGTTGTATCTCCGAGAGAATGATTCCATGTCACTAAGAAGCATAAATATTGCTCCTCGTGCTTTCCTGGGCTTTGCCTTTATTGCCATTCTGGTCATAGGGCTGGGCATTTTTGCACTCAACCGCATGTCGATCATTCGCCAGGCCACCACCGATCTGGAAACCAACATGCTGCCCAGCATCAGTTATCTGGGGGAAGTGGATGAGAACCTGCTGCTATTGCGCATTATGTCATTCAGGTACCTTATAAACCGCGAGCCAGAGCTGGTACAGGAAACCGAAGCGCGTGCTCAACTGTTGACTCAAAAACTCAAAAAAGCCGAATCCAGCTATGCAGCCCTGCCTTCGGACGGTGAAGAGAAAGAAGTCTATAAAAAGTTTCAGGTTGCTCTGGTCGATTTTCTGAGTATTCAACAAACTGCAATGGCGCTGTCGCGCAGTAATGATCTGGACGCGCTGAGAACACTGATCAATGGCCAGATGAAAGTCGCCACGGATTTGATTTCCTCGCAACTTGAGCAGTTGATTAATATCAATAAACAGTCGGCACAGGACGCTTCCAATCGTTCCAGTGTTCACTTTGGTAATGCCAATACTGCAATCATTCTTGTTTCGGTACTGGCGGCGCTGTTGACAGTATTGCTGGCCTGGTTATTGACCCGCAGTATTGTCATGCCATTGGCCCGGGCGGTTCGTGCCGCGCAGGAAATATCCGATGGCAACCTTACCCGGCATATCGAAGTGGATGGCAAGGATGAGCCTGCACGCCTGCTGGCTGCGCTGGTATTGATGCAGCAAAACCTGCGCAAGACCATCGAGCAGATTTCCGGTTCGGCGACGCAACTGGCTTCGGCTGCCGAGGAACTGAGCGCGGTCACCGAAGAGTCCTCCCGTGGCCTGCAGCGCCAGAATGACGAGCTTGAGCAGGCGGCAACTGCGGTCAACCAGATGACCGCTGCCGTCGAAGAGGTTGCGCGCAATGCGGTCTCCACTTCGCAAGCCTCCCAGCAGTCCAACGAAACAGCGCGTCAGGGGCGTGACAAGGTGGTCGAGACGGTCAAGGCGATCCAGACCATGACTCACGACGTGCAGAGCACTTCCAGCCTGGTCGAAGGGCTGGCGGTGCAGGGGCGTGAGATCGGCAAGGTGCTGGATGTGATTCGCGCGATTGCCGAGCAGACCAACCTGTTGGCCCTCAACGCGGCAATCGAGGCTGCGCGGGCTGGCGAGGCGGGCAGAGGTTTTGCGGTGGTGGCCGACGAAGTACGGGCATTGGCGCATCGCACTGCGCAGTCGACCCGGGAAATCGAGCAGATGGTGGCGGGTATCCAGAGCGGCACCGGCCAGGCTGTAGAGTCCATGACGCTCAATACCGGGCGCACCCGCACCACCCTGGATCTGGCTCAGGCCGCAGGCGATGCACTGGAACAGATTACCGATGCCATCTCGCAGATCAACGAACGTAACCTGGTGATCGCCAGCGCTTCCGAACAACAGGCTCAGGTTTCTCGCGAGGTTGATCGCAATCTGGTCAACATTCGTGATCTGGCCAACCAGTCGGCGGCGGGCGCCAATCAGACCAGTGCTGCCAGCCATGAACTGTCGCGCCTGGCAGTCGGCCTGAATACGATGGTTGGTCGGTTCGTGATCTGAAGGCCTGATTCTCTCGCAACAACCTCTCTGGTCAGTTGCCGTACTGTGAGCACGCACAGTGCGGCAGCTTGCTTTTTAACGTTCTGAAACCTTTCATCGGCGGTTTTTCCCTCCCGTGTGCAACCTCACGGCTTTTTTTGACTCCTATCATCCGATTTCTTCATATCGAAACATAACGGTATTAGTCTTTAAGCGTGATCAAGGGTACGTATTCGACTGATCCACAAAGGATTTCCCGGGGGGCCGCGAACCCGCTCATGGTGGCACATTCGCGTCAGCGACCGCTGACTTCCTTTAACACGTGCCGGATTTCAGACAATGAACACATCCCGATTCTCTTTCATAGGCCGTATCTACCGCCGTTACGCCTGGTTTCTTTTTCCGGCCCTGCTGATTTTCTGCGCCGGCTTCTGGTTCTCGATTGGCCGCGGAGTGCATGCCGAACCCAAGAACGGAACGCAGACGCTGGTATTTCTGCGTCACGCAGAGAAGCCTTCGATGGGCCTGGGGCAACTGAATTGCCAGGGTTTGAACCGCGCCATTGATCTGTCCGAGCTGCTGCCCAGGACCTATGGCAAGGCCGATTTCATCTTTGCCGCCAATCCGAGTCGTCATGTAGAAGAAGGTGAAGGCGATCTTTCCTACAGCTACCTGCGACCACTGATGACCGTCGGGCCGAGCGCCATCAAACTGGGGTTGCCGGTCAATATCGACTTCGGTGCCAATGACACCAGCGCGCTGGCTGATGAGTTGATGCACGACAAGTATCACAACTCGACTATCTACACCGCCTGGTCACACGGTTATCTGCCCGAACTGATCAACAAGGTTGCCCAGGAAGCTTCGGGCCAGAAAATGACTCTGGTGGACGACTGGACAGGTTCGGACTTCGACTCGGTGCTGGTCATAACCCTGAAGTGGGTCAACGGCAAGGCCACGCTGGACTACGAAAACCACAAGCAAGGCCTCGATAACGGCACTATCGCCTGTCCGACCTGATCGAAAACGCCGGTTGGTGCGCTTGCCGGGCATATGGAACTGGATCTGGGACCATAACGCCCATTAGACGAGGTGTGTGCCTACAGGCCGTCGGGGAACGGGATTGACAGCAGCCAGTCGCGAAACACACAGAGTGACGGCAGGTTCTGAAAGCGTGTGGCATACACCAGATAGTAATTGCGGCCACTGTCCATGGGCTCGAACAGCGTGACCAGTTCGCCGCTGCTGATTTCATCCTGAACCAGAATGCGCGGCACCAGAGCGATGCCGATCCCGGCTGCTACCGCCTGGATCAGGTGGGCGGTCAGCTCGAAGCTGGGACCGGGGCGCATGATGTGATGGTCGAGCTGATTCCTGTCGAACCAGTCGGACCAGGCATTGGGCCGCGACACCACGCCCAGCAGCGAGTGCTGGGCAACCTCGGCAGGCGTCATCGCCTGATGGCCGGGCAGGGCCGACGGGCTGGCAATCAGTACCAGCTTTTCAGCGATCAGCGGATGTGCGACGTAACCCGGCCAATGGCCCGTGCCTGCACAGATGACGGCGTTCATCTCACTGGTTGCCGGGGTCAGGTCGGCATGCACGATACGCGAATGGACATGCACGACATGGTCGGGATGTCGGGCATAAAAGTCATGCATTCGCGGCAGCAGCCACTTCGAGCCGAATGTTGGCAGAACTGCCAGATGCAGCGTTCCGCCTTCTGACTTGTGAGCAATGGTCTGCAAGGTTGCACTGCGGATTCGCCCAAGGGCCGCGGCCAGCTCATGCTGATACAGCGCGCCGGCGGTGGTCAGTTCGATACGTCGCCCATCCCGCTTGAACAGTTCGACCTCCAGTTGTGCTTCCAGCGCCTGGACCTGGCGACTGACTGCGCTCTGGGTCAGGGCCAGCTCATCGGCGGCCTTGGTGAAGCTGCCGTGACGCGCTGCCGCCTCGAAAGCGATGAGCAGCGACATGGAAGGCGTGAGTCTTCTCGGGTTCATTCATAAAACTCATGGAAAAGCGGCAGGTTTTACATTTGCTCTCTTGGCCCGCAAGCATGAAAATCAACACTAACCGTTGATAAGCCTTGTTTCAGAGTACTTCTGAAGCATACGTGTTTTGCATATAAAAAGCCTAACCAGTCAGGAACGCCGCCATGATTGCCCTTCTGAATCCGACCTCCGAGCAGGTCGATCACTATGACCGCTTCCTCAATGCCCTCACTCAGGCAGGGTTTCGCGGCGAAATAGCCCGGGACCATGGCTCGCGAACCGTACTGGCCACCGATAATTCGATCTATCAGCGCTTGCCCCAGGCGGCGGTGTTTCCACTCGACAGTGCCGATGTCGAAGCCCTGGCGCAACTGGCCGCTCGCCCTGAGCACAAACAGGTGGTCCTGACGCCACGCGGCGGCGGCACCGGGACCAACGGGCAATCCCTGACTGATGGCGTGGTGGTCGACCTTTCACGGCACATGAACCGGATTCTGGAAATCAACGTCGAGGAACGTTGGGTGCGTGTGCAGACTGGCGTGGTCAAGGACCAGCTCAATGCGGCGCTGAAAAAACACGGGCTGTTCTTCGCCCCGGAGCTTTCTACCTCCAACCGCGCCACCATTGGCGGCATGATCAACACCGATGCCAGCGGGCAGGGCAGTTGCACCTACGGCAAGACCCGTGACCACGTGCTGGAACTGACGACCGTGCTGCTCGGTGGGTCGCGGGTACATAGTCTGGCGATGGCGGACGATCAACTCGACGCTGAGCAAACTCGCCCTGACCGGGGAGGCGACGCCTACCGTTGTGCACGCGAGATTGCCGATACCCAGGCGCAACTGATCAAGGATATCTTTCCGCCACTCAATCGCTGCCTGACCGGTTACGACCTGGCGCATCTGCGTGAAGCGGATGGACGCTTCAACCTCAACAGCGTGCTGTGCGGTTCGGAAGGCTCTCTGGGCTTTATCGTCGAAGCCAAACTCAATGTCCTGCCGATTCCAAGGCATTCGATTCTGGTCAACGTCCGCTATGCCGGCTTCATGGATGCCTTGCGCGATGCCAAGGCGCTCATGGCCCACAAACCGTTGTCCATCGAAACCGTGGACTCCAAGGTATTGCGGCTCGCCATGCAGGACATCGTCTGGCATGGCGTGGCCGAGTACTTTCCCGAGAACCCGGACACGCCGACCCTGGGCATCAACCTGATCGAGTTCAGCGGCGACGAACTGGACGAAGTGGAACAGCGGGTCCATGCCTTCATCGAGCATTTGCAGAGCGACACTTCGGTGGTCCGGCTGGGGCATACGCTGGCGGTGGGCAGCGCGGCAGTCAATCGGGTCTACGCCATGCGCAAGCGTTCGGTAGGGCTGCTGGGCAACGTCAAGGGCGAAGCCCGGCCTCAGCCTTTTGTCGAAGACACCGCCGTACCGCCGGAAAACCTCGCGGACTACATTCAGGAGTTTCGCGCACTGCTGGACAGTTATGAGCTGCAATACGGCATGTTTGGTCATGTGGATGCCGGCGTGTTGCACGTCAGGCCGATCCTGGACATGAAAGACCCGGCCCAGGCCGCGCTGGTCCGGCCGATCTCCGATGCAGTCGCCGCGCTGACCAAACGCTATGGCGGCTTGTTGTGGGGCGAACACGGCAAAGGCCTGCGCTCGCAGTATGTGCCGGAGTACTTCGGCGAGTTGTATCCGGCCCTGCAGGCGCTCAAGGCAGCTTTCGATCCGTTCAACCAGCTCAATCCGGGCAAGATAGCCACGCCCGCAAGCGTGCCGGCAGCCAGGCTGACGCTGGTGGACGAAGTGGAGTTGCGCGGCGATCTGGACCGTCGCATCGATGAGCGTGTCTGGCAAAGCTACGAAAGCGCCGTGCACTGCAATGGTAACGGTGCCTGCTACAACTACGACCCCGACGACGCCATGTGCCCGTCCTGGAAGGCCACCCGCAACCGCATACATTCACCCAAGGGTCGCGCATCGCTGGTTCGCGAATGGCTGCGCCTGCAAGGTGAGCAGAATGTCGACGTCCTGACCGCCAGCGCCCGTGCCCGCTCGGCCAATGTCATCAGGAGCCTGGTGGGCAAGACCGCCAATACGCTGGCCAGGATTGGCGGGCAGAAAGACTTTTCCCATGAAGTCTATGACGCCATGGCCGGTTGTCTGGCCTGTAAATCCTGCGCAGGGCAATGCCCGGTGAAGGTCAATGTGCCTGAGTTCCGTTCGCGCTTCCTGGAGCTTTACCACAGCCGCTACCTGCGCCCGCTGAAGGATTATCTGATCGGCTCGCTGGAGTTCAGCATCCCGTATCTGGCGCGTTTCCCGAAACTCTACAACGCAATGATGGGCGCCAGGCCGGTGCGTTACCTGCTGGAACATGTGGCCGGCATGGTCGACAGCCCGCTGCTGAGCCTGATGGATTTCCGTGCCGCCTGTGCGCGCTGGAATGTCGGTATCGCCACGCCGCAACGTCTTGCCGCGCTGTCGGAGCAACAGCGCAAGCGTACCGTGATCCTGGTGCAGGACGCCTTTACGCGCTACTTCGAGACGCATCTGGCTGCCGACTGGCTGGAGCTGATCTCGCGCCTGGGTTATCAGGTCTATCTGGCACCTTTTGCGCCAAACGGCAAACCGCTTCAGGTCCAGGGGTTCTTGGCCGCCTTTGAAAAGGCCGCCAGTTTCAATAGCCAGTCGTTGCTGAAACTGCAGGCCTACGGTATTCCGCTGGTTGGCCTGGACCCGGCCATGACCCTGGTTTACCGGCAGGAATACAGCAAGACCCTGGGCAGCGAGAATGCCCCGAGCGTGTTATTGCCGCAGGAATGGCTGGCTGCACAGCTTGAGGACGCGCAGCAGGTTCAGTCGGGCGAAACCTATTACTTCCTGCCGCACTGCACCGAGAAAACCAATGAACCGGCCAGCGTCGGCCTGTGGCAGAAGGCGTTCGCCCGCACCGGCCTGAAGCTTGAAGTACTGGCCAGCGGTTGCTGCGGCATGTCCGGCACCTATGGCCACGAAACCCGTAACGCCAGGCACTCCGACACGATCTACAGCCAGTCGTGGCAGCCGTTGGTGGCGCGCCACAATGGCGAGGGCCGACTGGTCGCCGATGGTTACTCATGCCGCAGCCAGGTCAAGCGCCAGGACGGGCAAGTGGTGCGGCATCCGCTGCAGGTCATGCTTGAACGAATCAGGACCCGGTAGAAGCATCTTCGCGGATGAATCCGCTCCTGCAGGCTGTGCAGGAGCGGATTCATTCGCGAAAAACATTCACAGCAGATACTTGCGAAACCACTCTACGGTCCTGTCCCAGGCCAGTTTGGCGGCAGCTTCGTCGTATCGTGGCGTGGAGTCGTTGTGGAAACCATGGTTGGCGCCGGGATAGATGAAGGTTTCGTATGTCGTGCCCGCTGCCTTCAAGGCCGCTTCATAAGCCGGCCATCCTTCATTGATGCGGGTATCCAGCTCGCCATAGTGAATCATGACCGGGGCCTTGATTCGCACCACATCCTCGGCCTTGGGCTGGCGACCATAGAAGGAGACGGCAGCCCCCAGTTCGGGATAGGCAACGGCGGCAGCGTTGGCAACTCCGCCGCCATAACAGAAACCGGTTATGCCGACTTTTCCGGTTGTGGCGTCATGCTTCATCAGCCATTCGATGGCGGCAAAGAAGTCGTTCATGAGCTTTTCAGGATCGACCTTTTGCTGCAGTTCCCGACCCTTGTCATCGTTGCCGGGATAACCGCCCACCGATGACAGGCCATCCGGAGCCAGCGCTATGAACCCGGCCTTGGCCGCCCGCCGGGCGACATCTTCGATATAGGGATTGAGCCCGCGGTTTTCATGAGCAACCACAATCGCCGGCAGCTTGCCGGTGGCCCTGGCTGGCCGGACCAGATAGCCGCGTACCTGGCCATGGCCCTTGGGTGATGGGTAGTTGACGTATTCGGCGATGATGTCCGGGTCAGTGAAGGCTACTTGTTCGGCGAGTGCATAGTTCGGACTCAGCGACGCAAGCAGCGCTGTAGCGGTCATGCCGCCGAGGGTAAACAGCGCCGCACGGTCAAGAAACTCTCGCCTGTTGATCTTGCCATGGGCGTAGTAGTCATACAGTTCCAGCAGTTCAGGAGCAAAGTCTTTGGCGGTGAGACGATCCATCTGCAGGCTTCCTGTCGGGTTTGTTGGAATGTCTATTAAAGCAGCTTGCAGGAGCGACTTCAGTCGCGAAAACGCAATTTGCGAATTCGCGAATGAATTCGGCTCCTACGAGGGTTCGCATTCCTTTTGGCGACGAGGCAATCAGAAGTCCAGGGTAACGCCGGTATACAGCGCGCGGCCATCACCCGGCGAGTGCAGGGAGTCGACGGCACCGTCCGGGTCATACCAGACGTACTCGTAGTAGCGGTTGGTCAGGTTCTTGAGTTGCAGGTCGACACTCACCGATTCACTGACCTTCCAGGTCGCGCCCAGGTTCATCAGCACATAGCCGCCATAGGTGCCCTGAGTGTTTTCCCGCTCCAGATAGTAATTGGTCTGGCCATTCATCCAGGCGGTCAGTTGCAAGGCTGGCGTGGCCTGATAACTCATGCCGGCGTTGTACAAATGATGAGGCACATGGTCGATTTCCCGGCCCTTGCTGTTGGGCAGCGTTGCACTGGGTTCAAGGATCTTCGAGTACTGCCAGGAGTAAGCCATCCAGATCTCGGTGCGCTCGTTCGGATGCAGGTTCACTTGCAGGTCATAACCCCAGCGCCGGGTTTCACCGACGTTATCCGATTCGCCGCTCGGGTCATTGAGTCGGCGGCTGACTTCACCACTGGCTTCCTGCTGCCAATAGGCGACCCGGCCATCGACCCAGTCGGCGGGGGTGAACTTGATCCCGGTTTCCCAGCCTTCGTTGATCGAGGGGGCCAGGTCGGTATCCCGCGGCGGAATCTTGTAGGCCGCAGCACCCGTGCCGACCTGAAAGGTACGGCCCCAGTTGGCGTAGAAACTGGCCACATCCCAGGGCGAATACACCACGCTGAGTTTTGGCTGCTTGATCAGGCCATAGTCGTTGATGTCGTAATCCAGGCCGGTCATTTCATTGCTGAAATCGCCCTGGATCTTGTCGACCCGATAGGCCGGAACAATCTTCAACGACTCGAAAGGCTTGATCTCGGCCTGCACATAGGCGCCGTACGTATCGAAATCGAATTGCTGATCGCGAGTCTGGGCCTGACGTGCCCGGTTCAGGGTTCGATAGCGCTCGCTCTGGTTGTTCTGCTGCTGCATGTCGGCTCCGCCTTCCAGGGCGAAGTCATGTAGCCAACTGACTTCCGGGCGCCAGGTCAGAGAGGTGAGGGCGCCATACTGGGTTTCGTAGGTGTCCCGCTCCTGTTGTGAAGTGGTGCTCCAGTATTGGGTCCAGCGCCGGTCGTCGAAGGTGTTGACGTAGGTCTTCGCCGACCAGGCAAGGGTTTCGGCCAGATCGGTATCAAAGTGCAGGCTGAGCTGATTCATCCGCCGCGTGCCTTTGTCGGTGGCGTTGTAGCTATTGGTCATCTCGGGGTGATGACGGGCATTGTCTTCGCTCAGGTAACCCGGTTCCTGGGCTTCGGTTTCGTAATGGCGGGCAATCAGGCCGATGCGATAGCTTTCATCGTCTGGGGTATAGAACCATTTGCCGGACATCGAGAATTTCTCGGCATCGGAATGATCGCGATAACCGTCGGATTTCTGGTAGGCAAAGAAGTAGTTCTGGCTCCAGTTGCTGTTCTCGAAGCCTTTGGCCAGCTGGGTTTCCCGGGTATTGAAGCTGCCATAGCGAACCCGCGCCTTGGTGTAGTTGCCGCCGCTGCGGGTCAGCATGTTCACGTTGCCGGCGATGTTGTTCAGGCCGTAGCGTGCATCGCTGGTGCCGCGCACCACCTCGATGCTGTCCAGCTCCATGGGAAAGATCATGTCCATGAACGGCATGTTGCCGTCGTTGCTGTTGCTCGGGATGCCATCGATCAACAGCTTCACCGCATTGATTTCGCCTTCACCGTTAAAGCCGCGAAAGGAAATCTTGCCGGAAGTGGTGCCCTGATTGAATTCGGTGAGCATCACGCCGGGAGTGCGGCTGAACAGCTCCCAGCTGTAGTTGACCGGCATCTTTTCGAGGATGTCGCCGCCGAGGATATCCACCGAGCTGAGCACGCTGCTGGTGCTCAACGGACCGCTGCTGGTGCCTTGAACCATTACCGAACCGAGGGTCAGGGTCGAATCTTCAACCTGGCTGTCGGCCAGGGCTGCCGCCAGTGGCGTCAGGGCAAATATCCCGCAGCTCAGCGCCTGCCAGAAACAACGGGACACGGGGATAGACATCGCACGTGGCAATGTAGAGAAAACAGGCATGACTGTTACTTCCTGATAACCAAGAAACTTCAAGGGCATGGAATGGCCCGGTCAGGGCATTCCAGTGCCAGGCAAGAAAAGCCGTACCGCGCCGGATTGGCGGGCAGGCAAGGGCGGTCAGGCGAAGGGTGAAGCGCGGGGTGTCAGACTGGGCCAGCGGGCCCTGGGCAACAGCGTGGGGTGTTCGGGGTTGTCGAGTGCCGTATCAGGCGTGTAGCGGGGCAGAAAGTGCCGATAGTAGTCGGCAGGCAATGCGACCAGGCCGGCATGCCCACAGCAGCAGTCACCATGTTGCATGCTGGTTTTCGAGGGCGAGGGTTGCAGCGTATCGATCAGCTTCTTGAAGTCGGCCGGCATGACCATGGAGCCGCTGCCGCCACAGAACCCGCCCCACAGCAATAACTGCGCATCCGGCGTCTGCATGGCGCGGCTCATCGGCATGGCCAGCATGTTGAGCAACATGGCCAGGCAAGCGATCCAGGGACTGATGCGTTTCAGAGAAGCCATGAGTGGGCTCAAAGCAGGAAGGCCGGTATTTAGCCGTATTTGATCGGGGAATGTAAATGTTTCCGAGGAAGGAATCGCCGGTTACACAGGTTTGGCGGGTGCGACTATTTGTCATCCTGCGTCAGGTCAATCGTGCCGGATTTAACCAATGGCTTGTCGAGTCGACGTGCGAGTACTTCTATACATATCTCCATTAGTTATTTATCGGCTGCTTTACAGTCCATTAGGCTATATGTCATTCCGTCTCGACTGCAGACGTTATGTATTGATCTGCCTTTTCTGACCTATTGCGTTGAGATCTCCATGAACGTCCCCGTCACGCTCCGCCATGATGCCCTGGTCAGTGCCAGCGGGCTGGGCAAGTGGTTCGGCCCAAGCCATGTATTGCAGGACATTGACCTGCAGCTTTATCCCGGTGAAGTAACGGCGCTACTCGGTGCCAATGGCGCAGGCAAGTCGACGCTGGTCAAGATTCTTGCCGGCAGCCATGGCCATGATGCTGGCGAGCTGCTGGTCAAGGGCCGGGCGGTTCGTTTCGGGTCGCCTCATGAAGCGCGTCGAGCCGGTATCGTGGCGGTTCACCAGCACGTCGACGACGCGATAGTTCCGGGTTTCAGCGTGGCCGAGAATCTGCTTCTGGACGAACTGTGCCAGCCGCGAGGTTCGATCTGGAGTCAGCGGCGGCAGTTGAATGAACGGGCCGCCCGAATTGCGGCAGGCCTGGAATTGCAATTGCCGCTGGAAGCCGCCATCGAAAGTCTCGGCACGGCGGAGCGGCAACTGGTGGTGCTGGCGCGTGCCCTGGCGCTCGATCCCAGGCTGTTGATTCTCGACGAACCGACGGCATCGTTGTCGGCTGTCGAAGCCGAGCGCCTTTTCAAACTGATCGAGGTGCTGCGCGGGCGCGGAGTCGGCATTCTCTATATTTCCCATCGTTTATCGGACCTGCAGCGCATTGCCGACCGCGCGGTTGTTCTGCGTGATGGGCGTTTGGCAGGCGAGTTCGCCGCGCCACTGGATCTTGTTGCTGCCGTGCGAGCGATGCTCGGTAGTGAACTTGCGCCTGTGGTTCACGAACCGGCCGGGCAGGGTGCCGAGGTATTGCGGGTGCGTGGCTGTCAGCTCAGCGACAGCAGCGCGGCTTTCGATCTGGATCTGCATGAAGGGCAAGTGGTCGTCATGACCGGCCTGCTGGGTGCTGGCAAGAGCGAGATCGCCGAACTGTTCTACGGCCTGCGCCAACCGGTTGCCGGTCTTGTCGAACTGGATGGCCGGCCATGGGCGCCTGTTTCACCACGTCAGGCGATCGCGGGCGGAGTGTTCATGGCCAGCGAGGATCGTGCAGGTGGTTCGCTGGTGCCCGGTTTCTCCCTGGCGCGAACCCTGACCCTGCCGTTTCTGCAGCGTTTCAGCCGGGGCGGCTTCATGCAGACCGTTGCCGAACGTGAAGCGGTGCAAGAGCAGGTACAGGCACTGGGCATCAAGTGCACAGGCATTGATGTGCCGATGGAGACGCTTTCCGGAGGCAATCAGCAGAAGGTGGTATTGGCCCGCTGGCTGTTGGGTAATGGCCGCCTGCTGATTCTCGACGAGCCATTCCAGGGCGTGGATATCCGCGCCCGCCGCGAAATCGGTGCCCGGATCCGGGCCAGTGCCGCCAGGCGAGCCACGCTGGTGATCTGCTCCGATCCCGATGAGGCACTGGAAATCGCCGACCGGATTCTGCTGGTCCGTGATGCCAGTGTGGTCGCTGATTATCTGTGTGCCGACCTGTCGCGCGAGCTGTTGGTCGCGCAACTGGCAGGCGTTGCATCGCCATCTCCAGCCAATTACCCGCAGCGCCAGGGAGCCACGCTTGTCTGAATCGACTTCTTCAAACTTCATGAAGCCATGGGATGCATTGCTGAGCTTCGCTGTTCACTACGGTCTGTTGCTGCTCCTGGCTTTGGTGGTGGTGCTGTTTTCCGTGCTGGAGCCTGCATTTCTGCGGGTCGGTAACCTGTTCATCATTCTGCAATCGGTTTCGATTGTTGCGCTGCTGGCCCTTGGCGTGACCCTGAGCATGTCGGTGGGCGGGCTCGACCTGTCTATCGGTGCCGTGGCGGCCATGAGCCTGATGTGCGCCAGTTACGTGATGGTGGTTCTGGACTGGGGGCCGTTACCGGCGATTGTCATCAGTCTGGCCTGCGGTGCTCTGGTGGGACTGCTCAACGGGTTTCTGATCGTGCGCATGGGCATACCGGACATTCTTGCGACCCTGGGCAGCATGTTCCTGATTATCGGTTTGCAACTGATTCCCACTGGCGGCCGTTCGATTGCGGTCGGCATGACCCTGCCCAACGGCGACGAAGCGTCCGGCAGTTTCAGTGCTGCGTTCCTGGCGTTGGGGCGGGCGCGGTTGTGGGACACGGTGCCGGTTCCGGTGCTGGTCATGCTGCTGGTCGCCTTGCTGGTCTGGGGCTTTCTTGAACTGACCCGCTTTGGCCGGGTGTTCTATGCCATCGGTGGCAACGAGCGGGCAGCCCGGCTGGCCGGTGCTGCCGTGGAAAAATACAAGCTGCTGGCTTACGTGCTCTCGGCCTTGCTCGCATCCCTTGGCGGTCTGTTACTGGCCGCCCGGCTGGGGCGTGGCGATGTCAGCTCCGGCAATGGCCTGGTGCTGGATGCGCTGGGCGCGGCACTGATTGGTTTCGCAGTGCTCGGGGCCCGCAAACCCAATGCCTTTGGCACGCTGGTCGGGGCGTTGCTGGTGGCAACCCTGCTCAACGGTCTGACCATGCTCAATGCGCCTTACTACACCCAGGATTTCGTCAAGGGCGCGGTACTGGTCCTGGCGCTGATGTTCACATTCGGCCTCGCGCAACGGGCGCGCTGAGCCATCCTGTCAGAGAAGGAATACTCGATGCATCGATTCATTACTCGTGGCCTGCTCGCGGCAACGCTGGTCGTTTCCCTGGTCAGCGGTGCCAGTGCTGACGGGATCGCCGGGGCTCCGGCGCCATTCGACAAGGGCGGGGTCAATATCGCACTGGTGGGCTATCTGTTCTCGGGCGATTTCCCCGAGGCTTACCTGCGCGGCGTTGAAAAACAATCCAGGGCACTGGGTGTCAATCTGCGCCTGTTCGACGCGCGACAGCAGGCGGCGGCGCAACGGGAGATGCTGGAGCAGGCTATCGACCTCGGTGTCGACGGCATCATTGTGCAACTGGGCCTGGCGGAAACCCTCAAGGACACCGTAGCCAAGGCAGTTGCCAAAGGCATCAAGGTCGTTACCTTCGACATCGACCTGGGGAACCCGCAAGTCACCCGTATCGAGCAGGATCACCATCAACTGGCGCGCCTGGCCCTGGGGCAGGCGCTCAAGGATAACGGCAACGCTTTTCAGGCCGGTTATGTGTTCATCGGCGGCTTTACGCCCATGGAGCGCCGCGATGAAGTCTGGCGGGAGGTCAAGGCAGCCAATCCCGGCATTATCGAGAAAGCACGCTTCGGCACACTCAATCCGCCGATTGCCAACTCGGTTGCGGATCAGGCCAGTGCCGTACTGCGCGCCAATCCTGGTTTGCAGGTGATCTTCGCGCCTTTCGACGAGTTCGCCAAAGGCGCCAAGATTGCGGTCGATGAAGCCGGTCTTGGCAAGCAGATCAAGATCTACAGTGCCGATATTTCCACTGCAGATATCCAGATCATGAAAGAGCCCGACAGCGCCTGGGTTGCCACTGCAGCAGTCAACCCGGAAGTGGCGGGGGCCATCAGTGTACGCAGTCTGGCCATGCGCATTGCCGGTGAAGATCCGGGAGCACAGGTGCTGGTGCCACCCACATTGATTACCCGCCAGCAGTTGCTGGATCTGGATGTAAGGAATGTGCGAGACCTGGCCAAAAAAGTCCCGGCGTTTGGTGAGGCAGCAGGAGTTGCCCGTTCGCCATGGATTCCGTTGGCCAAATAAAATGAATGTCTTTCGCGAATGAATTCGTTCCTCTGCAGGCGCGGATTTATCCGCGAAAAGCCAATGTAACTGTTGCCTGCCCAACAACTAATGTTGCACGGGGAACAGTGTTTAATGCCGATATAACCTAAGTATTATTGGTTCTTTGGCATTGAGTGTCGCCTCGTCTAATGTCCTGTCTTCAAAGAGATTTTGACTCTTTTTGTCTTTTTGCATTGATCTCGCTACTTGCCCGGATTTGAAAAACTACAGCAGAAAACCGCCGCGACTTTTGATTGTCGGCAGGTATTTCTGCGCCGCAAAGGAGCTGTTCCATGTATTACCGCTCACGGTCACTGCTGGCTGCCGCTGTAATGGCGGCAATGACTCAACTTCCCGCGCAAGCCGAAGAAACTTCCCTGAACAACGATGAAGATCCACGTCTCGACGCTGTCGTGGTGACCGGAACCCGGGGCAAGGCGCGTACCGTGCTGGATTCGCCGGTGCCGGTGGACGTCCTGACCGCAGAAGACCTCAAGTCTGCCGGTGCCAGCGGCGGCGAACTGGGTCAGGCATTGCAGACCCTGCTGCCATCGTTCAGTTTTCCACGCCAGTCCAACTCCGGTGGTGCCGATCACGTGCGAGCCGCGCAACTGCGGGGCATGAGTCCCGATCAGGTATTGGTGCTGGTCAACGGCAAGCGCCGGCATACCTCGGCGCTGGTCAATGACTCATCGAAGATTGGCCGTGGAACCGCACCGGTGGATTTCAACTCGATCCCCATCAGTGCGATCAAACGCATCGAAGTACTGCGCGACGGGGCTGGTGCGCAATATGGCTCCGACGCCATTGCCGGAGTGATCAATATCATCCTCGACGACGCGCCGGAGGGCGGTGAAGTTTCGAGCACATATGGTGCTTACCACACGCATCAGGACGCCATCGGCAAGACCTCCACGGACGGTCGCAACACGCAGACTACCGCCGAGATCGGCACGCGCCTGGGCGAAGAGGGTGGTTTCATTCGCGGTGGCACCGAGTACAAGGATCGCGATCCTACCAACCGCTCCGGTTTTGACGGTTTTGCCGATACGCCGGGCCAGCGCAACTACATCATGGGTGATGGGGTAGCGCGAGACGTCAATGCCTGGTTCAACAGTGAGCTGCCTGTGGGCAATGGCAAGGCCTATTCGTTTGGCACCTATAACGAGCGACACACCACCGGTGCCGAGTTCTATCGCTATCCGAGCGAACAGCCGCAGTTCTACCCCAACGGCTTTCTGCCGCAATCCCTGGGCGATAACAAGGATCTGTCGGCCACCGTCGGCTTCAAGGGCCTGATCGGCGAGCAGTGGGACTTCGACAGCAGCCTTACTCATGGCCGCAACCACTTTGAGTCGGCCACCCAGCGTACCCTCAACGTTGCTCTCGGTGCTGACTCGCCGACACGTTTCGACACTGGCGAGTACGAGCTGCGCCAGACCACCGCCAACCTGGATTTCACCCGGGAACTGCGCCTGGCAGGGCGCCCGTTCGTACTGGCGTTGGGCGGTGAATACCGCTACGAAAACTACCTGACCTACGCGGGCGACGAGGCTTCGTACTTCGGGACCGGTGCCGATGGTGCCAACGGCCTGCGTCCGAGCGAAGAGGTGGATCTGGATCGCAACGTCTTCGGCACTTATGCCGAATTGTCCGGCGACCTGACCGACCGGCTGTTTGTCGGTGCGGCGACGCGCTGGGAGCGTTATGACGATGCCGGCAGCAAACTTACCGGCAAGCTGAGCGGCCGCTATCGGTTGACCGATAAACTGGCCTTGCGTGGCGCAATATCGAACAACTTCCGCGCGCCGTCGCTGGCGCAGATAGGCTTTCAGAACACCACCAGCAACTTCGGCACGGGCGGCACGCTCACCGATATCCGCGTATTGTCGGTCAACGATCCGATTGCCCGCGCCCTGGGCGCCGAGGACCTGAAACCGGAAACCTCGAAGAACTTCAGCCTTGGCCTGACAGCGCAGTTGAGTGAGCGCTTCGATGCGTCCCTGGATGTGTTCCGGATTGACGTCAAGGACCGCATTACCCTGTCGCAACGCATCGGCAGCGATGCGCTGGAGCAGTATGTCAACGACAACCTCGGTGTCGCCGGGGTCCATGACGTGAACTTCTTCACCAACGCCGCCGACACCCGTACCGATGGTGCAGAACTGGTCCTCAACTATCGCCAGCCGTTTCTCGACGGGCAACTGGGCCTGACCACGGCCTATACCTGGAACCACAGCAAAGTCACCAAGACCAGGGGCACGCCGTCACAGCTCGGTAATCTGGGGATCGGCAGCGATGCACTGGTGGGTGTGGAAGAGCGCAACACCCTGACCGATGCAACGCCCAGGGACCGCTTCGTATTTTCTGCCAACTGGGCCAGCCAGCACTGGGGCTTGCTCGGTCGTCTGACCCGGCAAGGCAAGACCACTCGGGTCTTCGATTTTGGCGACTCCCAGCCTGAGCAGACCTATAACGCGGTCTGGCAACTGGATGCCGAAGTGCAATACAAATTCACACCCCGCTTCGATATTGCCCTGGGCGGCAACAACCTGACTGACAATTATCCGGAGCGCTCCAGTTCCGAGATCAACTATGGGGGCAACCTGCCGTATGACGTCCTGTCCCCGATTGGCACCAATGGTGCCTATTACTACGCTCGTGTGACCTACGGGTTCTGAGTATCAGCGCCGTCTGCAATGGACGGCGCTGGCTTCACGATGGTCGACTCAGAAGGAGATTTCTGCCGGCTGCGATAGCCGCAGCACCGACAGATCGCCGGTTACACGCTTCCAGGCCAGGCGAATGGCTTCGATGTTCTCTCGGTTCCTGGCGGTATTTTCGTGCAGGATCACGATCACCCGGGTATTCAGCCGCTCCGGCTGCGCGGCGCCCTTGTCGCGCCACTGGCCATAGGCATCCAGCGCGGTAAAACCATCGGGAAAGCGGGGCGTGACTTCCTTGTCGAGAAATTCGCGCCAGCGGGCTGCATTGGCCTGATCCTTCTCGCTGTCCAGCAGCCCCAACGAAAAGTACAACTCCGTGCGCAGCCATGATGCCTGCGCTGGCCGACTACTGTCGCCTTGCAAGGTGGAAGTGCCTGGGTTGGTTGTATGCACGGCCAGCGGAGGCGTGGCAGAACAACCGACCAGCAGTGTCAGCAGGCCGGGTATTAACAAGCGTGGCAACATCGAGGGTTCCTGCAGTGACATCAATAAAGAGGTCCACTATAAGAATCCGCTTTAATGGTTAGAAATAATAAAAAACCTGCTTACGGAATTAAAAAGAATAAGCACTGCCTGCCTGTAGCACACCAATTTGCTTCTCAACCTGCCTCATGCTGCCTGCGATAAGCCCCCGGCTGGACCCCGATCGCTTTATTGAACGCCCGGGTAAACGCCGCCGTCGATTGATACCCCACCGCAGTCGCCACCTGCTCAACTGTCTTGTTCGCCTTGAGAAAGTGGCAGGCGTGGCGCATGCGCAAGGCGAGCAGTACCTGACCTGGCGACTGGCCGGCCAGTTCATTGAACCGCTTGAAAAAGGCCGAGCGTGAAAGGCCGGTGCAGGCGGCCATGCTTTCCAGCCCCCAGGGCTGTTCGGGATGTTCGATCATTTTTGTCAGCAGCCCTGCAAAAGCCGGGTTTCTGGCCAGGGCAACCATGCCGCCGAGTGCCGGGTTGTCGGCAACGTGCTGGCGCAGCACATACAGAAACAGCAGGTGGCTGAGGCGTTCGAGGATTGATGACGACGGTGCTGGCAGTCGTTGGCACTCCAGCAGGATCAACTGGAACAGGCTGCGGGCGGCATCGGATGAAGGTTCGTCGGCGCGCAGTATCAGCCAGTCGGGCAGGGCTTCAATCAGCAGCGAGGACAGGCCTGACTGAAAATGGAAAAAGCCGCAGACCAGTCCGACGCCATCGGTTGCACTAATGTCCAGGGCCTGCATCTCGATGCGAGGCTGGCTACATGCGTTTTCGGGTTGCGCCTCGTTCGACAGTCGATAGTTCAGGTCGCGCAACAGGAATACGGCATCACCTGTATCGAGCCGTTTCGGGTGCTGATCCCCTTCGATATGCAGCCAGCAATTACCCTGGACCACCAGATGAAAACTGGCTCGCGCCATGCCGTGAGTACTGGCATGCCAGCCGCCGCAATAGCGGCCCACATGGAACAGATTGGCATCCAGTTCCAGGCTTTCTAATAACCAATCGATAACAGGACTTGATGAAATCATCTAAGGGAAACACTCAGGAGCAAGTAATTGCGACTTTAGAATATGGATTGGAATTCTTATAACCAACAGACTTGGCCCCGTCTTGTACCAAGGAGCCCACTCCATGTCTCGTGTCACTGTTCATTCTGTGCAAAGCGCCCCCGAAGCGGCCAAGGTCTTTCTGGAAAAGGCTCAGGCGACCTCCGGGTTCATTCCCAATCTGCTAGGCGTGCTGGCCAATGCACCGGCGGCACTGGAAACCTACCTCACGGTTTCGGCACTCAACGCCAAGGCTGAGCTAAGTCTGGCTGAAAGGGAAGTCGTACAACTGATTGCCGCCACGACCCACGAATGCAGTTTTTGCGTGGCAGGTCATACCGCAGTGGCTCTCAACAAGGCTCGATTGCCCAGGGATGTGGTGGATGCCCTGCGTGAGCGCAGCGAACTGCCTGAGGAAAAGCTCGAAGCGCTGGCGGACTTTACCCGCGCCGTTATCGCGACCCGAGGAAATGTCAGCGATAGCGTCCATGAAGCATTCCTGGCCGCCGGTTACAACCAGGGGCATGCGCTGGAAGTGATTCTGGGCGTCAGCCTGGCGACCTTGTGCAACTTTGCCAATGTCTTTGCCAGAACACCGCTCAATCCTGAACTGGCCCAGTACCAATGGCAGGGGCCTGAACATTAATACGCTACAGGGGAGAAACACCATGCTCGACTCCGAATCAAGTAGATGGCTGGACACGCATGCCAATGCGCTTGACCTTGGTAGCCAGGATCCTGAGCAGGTGCTTGTGCAATTGGCGACTGGAGAGGTATTGGGTGTCGGGATCGACACGGCTCAAGGTGGCCATGGTGGTGATCTGAGCGATGCAGTGGAAGCCGTTGCCGAGGTTGCCGGGCACTCATTGGCCGCAGCCTTCGTGCTGTGGGGGCAGCGGGCCTTTATCGAATACTTGCTGCATAGCCCCAACCTGGCATTGCGTCAGCGCTTGTTACCGGACTTGCTGAGTGGTCGACTGGCCGGTGCGACCGGGCTTTCCAACGCGATGAAGTTTCTTTCCGGCATCGAGTCGCTGCAGGTCAGCGCTCGTCTGCAGGGTGAAGACTGGCAACTGAACGGTCGCCTGCACTGGGTTACCAACCTGCGCAAAAGCGGTTTCGTCGTGGCGGCAGCCATCGAACATGAGCCGGGTGGCAAGCCCTTTATCCTGGCAATTCCGCAATCGGTCAGCGGTTTGCAGCGCACGGATGATCTGCAATTGATGGGGCTGCAATCGACCAACACGGCGGCTCTGGATTTCAAGAATGTGCACTTGAGCAACGACTGGTTGCTGCATGACGATGCCCGGCAATTTCTGCCAGCCGTGCGGCCGGCATTTCTGGGGTTGCAATGCGGGATGTCGATTGGCCTGGCTCGACGGGCCCTCAAGGAAGTCGACAGTCATTTGCAAGGCTCACGCTCTGTGCTGCGCGGCGAGCTGAACGAATACCGGTTCCTGCTGGAAAACGCCGTCAGTGACCTCAAGCGTGGCCTGCTCGAGGGACGCTTCCTGACCCAGCCGGCTGCCCTGTTTCGCTTGCGCATTGCCCTGGCCGAGTCCGCCGCCAATGCAGTGCAACTGGAACTTCAGGCCAGCGGTGGCAAGGCTTTTCTTTGCGAGTACGGCAGTGCATTTGCACGGCGTTGGCGCGAATCGGCCTTTTTGCCGATTGTCACACCCAGCCTGGTGCAACTGCGTGCCGAGTTGCGGCGTCAGGCCGAGGAAAGCGCAGCATGAGTCAGCTTCTGTTGCAGGCCTCGGCCATCGTCCTGGGATACGAGCGGGACAATGGCTGGCAAAACGTACTGGAAAATTTCGACCTGCAACTGGGCAAAGGCGAAATCGTGTCAATCCTTGGCCCGAGCGGGGTTGGTAAGTCGAGTCTGCTGCGAGTGCTGGCTGGCTTGCAGGTGCCTCGCGAAGGCACGGTCAGTCTTCTTGATGAACCGCTGCATGGCCCTCATCCACGAGTCGCCGTGGCTTTTCAGGACCCGAGTCTGTTGCCGTGGCTGAGCCTGGAGAAGAACGTCGCATTTGGCCTGGACTTTGCGCGTCAGCCGCACCTTACAAAGAGCGAGCGCCAGGCCCGGATAGATCAGGCCATCACCGAAGTCGGTCTGCAGCATGCCCGCAACTATTTCCCGGAGCAGCTTTCCGGCGGCATGGCTCAACGTACGGCGCTGGCACGCTGCCTGGCGCGGCAACCGCAGGTATTGCTGCTGGACGAGCCATTCGGCGCGCTGGATGAAATCACCCGCAGCGACATGCAACAGTTGTTACTCAAGGTGATCGCGCTGCACGGCACCGCAGCGTTACTGATTACCCACGATATAGATGAAGCGCTGCTGCTCTCCGACCGAATCCTGCTACTGGGCAACACCCCGGCGCGGATTCTTGGCGAGTGGCGTATCGACCTGCCTCAGCCGCGTGCCGAGCTGGTCGATGAACTGGGCGCACTGCGTATCGATATTCTTAAAACCCTTCGGCGGGCGAGCCGCAATTTGCAACATCACCCTCAATCGCTCGATTCGCCGGAGAATGGCCATGTGCCTGGACGATTTCAATCACACACGTCGTGACTTCCTTAAACTCAGCGCCATGCTGACGGCTGCCGGTGCCTTGCCATTACTCAACAGCCTGGAGGCGAGGGCGGCTGCCGAACCGGATGCACCCGTGCGTATCGGTTATCTGCCGATTACCGACGCGACGCCACTGCTGGTGGCGCACAACAATGGCCTGTTCGAGGCGCAAGGCATCAAGGCTGAACGCCCCGTGCTGCTGCGCAGTTGGGCGCAGGTCATCGAAGCCTTCATTTCCGGACAGGTCAACGTTATCCATCTGCTATCACCGATGACCGTCTGGGCGCGTTACGGCAGTAAAGTACCGGCCAAGGTCGTTGCATGGAATCATGTCGGCGGCTCGGGCCTGACCGTGGCGCCGCAGATCAGCGAGGTCCGGCAACTGGGCGGGCAGACGGTGGCTATTCCGTTCTGGTACTCGGTGCACAACGTGGTAGTGCAGAAGCTGTTGCGTGATAACGGCCTGGTGCCGGTGAGCAAGGCGGCCACGGCTCCGCTGGCCGCCAACGAAGTGAACCTGATCGTGCTGCCGCCCTCCGATATGCCGCCAGCCCTGGCGAGCAAGCGCATTGCCGGTTACATCGTCGCCGAACCTTTCAATGCCCTGGCCGAAGACCTCAAGGTCGGGCGCATCCAGCGTTTTACCGGCGACCTGTGGCGCAATCACGCCTGCTGCGTGGTGTTCATGCACGAGCACGACCTGAACAATCGACCCGACTGGTCGCAAAAAGTGGTCAACGCCATCGTTCAGGCCCAGGCATGGACCCGGGACAACCGTGCCGAAGCGGCGAAGCTGCTGTCCAGGGACGGCGCGAACCGCTACACGCCCCATGCGCAATCGGTGCTGGACCGGGTGCTTGCGCCACAGGTCAGCGAGCGGCAGGGCTATCTGGCCAGCGGTGCCATCCAGCACACTCAATGGGACGAGCAGCGCATCGACTTCCAGCCGTACCCGTTCCCCAGTTACACCGAAGAACTGGTGCGGCGCCTTAAGGACACCCTGATCGAAGGCGATAAGGGCTTTCTTGCCAGCCTCGACCCCAAATATGCCGCACAGGACCTGGTGGACGACCGCTTTGTGCGCAACAGCATTGGCGCCATTGGCGGTCTGAAAGCCTTCGGGCTAGCGGATAACTTCGAGCGTACCGAGGAGTTCGGCTTTTGAGCGAAGTAAAAGGTTCGACCACCGGGCATGCGCTTCTGGGCGTGTCCGGTCTGCTATGCCTGCTTGCATTCTGGTGGCTGGGTGTCAGTGCCTTTGCTGAAACGGGCGGTCTTGCAGAGCGCTTTTCGCCGGAATCGACCTTTGCCAGCCTGTGGGAACTGCTCGGGCGGGCAGAGCTTTACGAGCACGTAGGGGTAAGCCTCAAGCGGATTTTCGTCGGCCTGCTGCTGGCGCTGCTGATCGGTGTTCCGCTGGGTTTGCTGATCGGCAGCTCCCGGTCCCTGGAAGCTGCCACCAACCCGGCCTTTCAACTGCTGCGCATGATTTCGCCGCTGTCGTGGATGCCGGTGGTGGTCATGTTGATGGGCGTGGGCGACCAGCCGATCTACTTCCTGCTGACCTTCGCCGCAGTCTGGCCGATCCTGCTCAATACCGTGGCCGGCGTACGCCAGCTCGACCCGCGCTGGCTGCAACTGAGCCGCAGCCTCAGCGCCACCCGCTGGGAAACCCTGCGCAGGATCATCATTCCGGGCATCCTCGGTCACGTACTGACCGGCACCCGATTGTCCATCGGTATCCTGTGGATCGTGCTGGTGCCCTGCGAAATGCTGGGTGTCAGCGCCGGGCTGGGTTACTTCATCCTCGATACCCGTGACCGACTGGCGTACTCGGAGCTGATGGCCATGGTGCTGCTGATCGGTGTGCTGGGGTTCATGCTGGATGCGGCGGCGCGAGGGTTGCATCGGCGCTGGGCGCATTGAACGGCAGAATTTTCATCCCTGAGCGTTTGGAAGCGCTGCCGTTATGAGCGAACCACCCCCATCCCGGTTTTCAGCGTCGATGCTTGCGCCATGTTCCTTGCAGATGGCGCGGGCTATGGACAGACCCAGGCCGCTGCCACCGCTATAGCGCGCCCTTGAGCGTTCGGCTCGCCAGAATCGGTTGAATACCAGGTCCAGATCTTTTTTCTCAAAGCCCGGGCCGCGATCTGCAAATGCCAGCGACACCTGGTCTTTGTCTGCCCGGGCGTAAATATGCAGCTCCCCGCCTTGCGCGGCATAGCGCACTACATTGTCTATCAGGATATTGACCACCTGACCCATACGGTCCCGGTCGGCTTCGATGTACAGGTCTGGCGCAATATCGACCGTGGGCTGGATACCGGCGTTTTCGAGCGGGTCGCTGAACCAGGTCAGACGTTCATCGATCAGTTTTCCCAGCGCGAAGCGGGTCTTGTCGAGTTGCAGTTGGCCGGCACGGGCCAGAGACAGCAGGTGAAGGTCATCCACCAGCTTGCTCAATTGATCCAGTTGTCTTTTCACCATATTCAGTTGTTCTGTATCGCAGGGAAAGACACCGTCGATCATGCCTTGCACACGGCCCATGGACGCATTCAGCGGTGTTCTCAGCTCATGGGCGATGACGGCACTGGATTCGTGGACCTCCTGTTCGTATCGATGCAACTGCGCTGTCATGCTGTTGAAGTCGCTGACCAGCGTTTGCAGTTCCTCAGGGCCTTTGTGGGTAACGGGAAGCCGGGTATTGAAATCGCCCTGGGCAACCAGGCGCGCTACCTTTGCAATGGCCGAAAACTGGCTGGACAGTGGGTGTGAGAAAAGCAGGCCGCAGAGAAGAATGACAGGCAGGGCAGCGACAACGAGAACTGCCAGCAGGATCCAGTCCTTGTTGCTGATGCCGGCGACGAGATCCTCGATGTCATAGTACTGGGCGGATATCTCCCAGAGGCGTGCTTCGTTGAGGCGCGGATCACTGCGCAGTTGCTCGAGCTCAATCCGAGTCTCGACCGGCATGCGCTGCAGGGTCTGCCATTCCAGGAACAGGAAGTGCGCCCACATGCTGAGAGCGATCAGCACAATCGCGGCCATGGCCAGAAGGCTCATGCGTATGCCGACCCAGCGCCATAACGGGTTGGGGTGTTTCTTTGAAAGATCGGCCACAGGGTTCACCGGAATCGATAGCCAACGGAACGTACGGTAACCAGAACGCCTTCGATGCCATGGGTTTCCAGCTTGCGCCGCAGGTTGTGGACATGAGCATCCACGACTCTGGCCAGGGCATCGCTGTCCGGCAGGCATATTTCCAGCAGTTCGTCGCGGGTGAAGGCCTTGGCCGGGGTTTTCAGCAGGGTGGACAGGATCTTGAACTCGGTAGGTGTCAGATCGAGCAGCACCGGCTCGTCGATATCCGTTTCGATTCTTGCAGTGACGGCGTCGAGATCCACCAACAGGTTCTTATGGCGCAGATGCCGTTCGGCGAGCCCGGATCCTCCCGAGCGGCGCAGCACCGCATGTACCCTGGCCACGACTTCCTTGGGGTTATAGGGCTTGACAACATAATCATCGGCGCCATAACGCAAGGCACCGAGTTTTTCCGGTTCATCGCCCATGGCCGTGACCATGATGACCGGCGTGTCGCTGCAACGCCTGACGGCTGAAAGCACTTCGGTGCCGCTCACCTTTGGAAGCATCACGTCCAGCAGAATCAGGTCCGGCTTGCACTGGCGATGTAGTTCGATCCCGCGTTGTCCATCTTCGGCCAGTGTCACTGCAAAGCCATCCCGGCGCAGGTAAGCCTCCAGAATACTGGCGCTGTCAGCATCGTCTTCGACCACCAGAATACGTTTTTCCGACACAGGGATGCCTCTTGATGAAATCTTGATATTTCACGAACGGTTTATTGATAGACGGCACATAGGATCGCTCCAGATTTCATTACCGCGAACAGATCCTATGCCGCCAAACATACCGCTGTCCAAATCTAAAAGATCGAATCTGATCTGCTGGTCGGTGCTGTCGCTGGCCCTGAGTATCAACGGTTGCTCGCTGGCTCCCGATTACCGCAGACCTTCCTTGCCCGTGCCGGTGGCACAGGGAGTGAGTGTGCAAGTAGCGCTTCATCCGATGGCGACCGAGCTGCTGCTTTCGGTTGATGAAAGCCGTCTGTTGACAGAGCTGGAGCCCAATGGTGAGTTGCTGCGATTTGTGCAACAGGGGCTCGGGTTCAATCGGGACTTCCAGTTGGCGTCGCTACGGGTCAAGGAGGCGCAGGCCCTGGCGGGGATTGCACAGGCAGACCGGTTGCCGACCTTGGCCGCCAGCGTCGAGCACGACAAGCAACACTTCGATAATGCGGTCCTCAACGAACGCTATGGACAAAATCTTAAATACGCATCGATAGGTATTTCGGATTTTGAACTGGACTTCTTTGGTCGTGTACGCAGCCTTTCCGAGGCTGCACGTCATGACTATCTGGCAACCACCTATGGTCAGCAGGCTGCACGAAGCGCGCTGATCGTCGAGGTTGCCAGGCTCTATCTGGCGGAGCGTCTGGCGGCTGCCCGACAAGGTGATATCCGACGTATCGATGAAGCGCAGCAGACACTGCTGGGTATGGCAGAAAAGCAACAGGCGGCTGGCGCCATCTCTTTCGACGATGTTGCCCAGGAGCACGTGCGGGCGCAAGACACCCATCTTCAGTTGCAGGAAGCGATTACCGACCACTCGCGTGCCACCCAGGCACTGATGTTGGTGACTGGTTATGTCACACAGGTTGCACCCGAGTCTGAATCTTCCGACCTGCAAGTGCTTGCTGACCGTGTGGATGCACCCGAGACGCCCGCGTGGCTGGCGGACATGCCTTCACAACGCTTGTTACAGCGCTTTGATGTGCGTCAGAGCGAAGAGCATTTGCAAGCGGCCAACGCCAATATCGGTGCAGCGCGTGCGGCCTTTTTCCCGTCTGTGCGGCTCAGTACGGGGGCCGGCCTGGCCAGCGATGGCTTGCGTTCACTGTTTGATGCCGGCTCCGGTACCTGGCTGTTCAGTCCTCAGATTTCACTGCCGCTGTTCGATGCTGGACGCAACCGCGCCAATCTCGATCTGGCGCAGGTGCGCAAGGACATTGCCGTCGCTCAGTACGAGCAGACCATTCAGGCCGCCTTTCGCGAAGTTGCCGATGTGCTGGCACAGCGGCAACTGGTGCTTGAGCGCCTGCGCAGTCAACAGATCCTCATCGCCCTTGCCACTAGCAAGGCCCAGCGTATTTCCAAAGCGCTGGATGTCGGCGGGGCCAGTCGTCTTTCACTGCTCTCTTCAAGGATTCTGATCGCCCGGACGGATATGGCCTGGCGTCAGGTTCGCCATGACCTGCTGCTGAACCGCCTGGATATCTATCGCGTGCTCAATGGCACTGACGCCGCTCCCGCACAAACCACACCTCAAACCGGAGCTTCATCATGAATAACCGATACGCCACTTTCGATTCCCGTGTGTTCCTGAAGGCTTTATTGACGTGTGCGACTCTTGTCGCCAGCTGTGCCGGAAGTGTCCAGGCGGCTGACGACACGTCGGGCAACAGTCTTCTGGGCAAGAAGACCGATATCAGTATGGGACTGGGTGCCGCTGTCACTGCGCGTTACATGGGGTCTGACCATTACCGCAGTACATTGCTGCCGGTGCTGAGTATTCAGCGCGGTATTTTGTTTGCCGACAGCCTTCGGGGGCTGGGCCTGCAATGGCAATCGGCGTCAGGTTTCAGTGCCAGTGCGGCGCTCAACTACGACATGGGTCGCAGCACTAAAAACAACGGCAGTCGCTACGGTTCCACCGACCTCAAAGGCATGGGAACGGTAGAAGGGGCAACGGTTGCGGATATCAATGTGAGCCAGCAATTGTTGCCATGGCTTTCCCTCAATGGCGAAGCCGAGCTGCGAACCGGCGGTGAAGACCGCGGCAATCGCTACCGCCTGGGTGTCGAGGGCATCGTATTCCACAGCAATGACGACACCATCGCTCTGGACATCGATGCCCATGCAGGCGATGGGCGTTACAACCAGACCTACTTCGGTGTCACCCAGGCGCAGAGCCGCACTTCACGTTTCAGCAGCTTCCAGGCCGACAGCGGGATCTACTCGTATTCTGCCGCGCTCAACTGGCAACACACCTTCGATGCGCATTGGTCAGCGCTGACTTCAGTCGGTGTCACTCATTACACCGATCAGGTGCGTAATAGCCCGCTGGTGCAGACCCACGCCGAGGCCACTGGCCTGGCCACAATCAATTACAGTTTTTGACTGAAGGGCAGGTATCGAGCATGCGCTGGCATTTCAATACAAAGGGAATCTTGACCAGGAGGTTTTTCACCGGCCTTTGTGTGGTCTGTCTTGTGGCCCTGCAACTCGCCGGGTGTTCCGGGCAAGAGGCTGCTGTGCCGCCTGTGGTTCGTGCAGTCAAGGTCGAAACTGTCAGCGCCGGGCGAGGGGACGGGATGCGCATGGCGGGTGTGGTTCGCCAGCAGCAGCGCGCCGCGCTGGCTTTTGAGTCTTCAGGCAGGTTGATGTCGCTGGGTGTTGATGTGGGGGGCCACGTGCAGACGGGGCAGGTGTTGGCGAAACTGGATGACGAACCTGCACGATTGCGTCTGAAACAGGCCCAGGCCAGTGTCGCCACCAGTCTTGCGCAAGCGCTGGAGCGCAAACGCAATTATCAGCGCCAGCAGAGCCTTTTCGCCTCAGGCAGCGTTGCACAAAGTGTTGTCGAACAGGCCGAAACGGCCTGGCAGGATGCGAGTGCCCAGCAGCGCCGGGCCTCAGCCGACCTTGCCCTGGCCCAGCGTGAGGTCGAGCGTGTCAGGCTGATTGCCCCCTTTGCCGGTCGGGTCGTGGCGCGGCCGGTCGAGCCGTACAGCGAGGCGGCATCAGGGCAGGTGGTGCTTGAGATCGAGTCCGACGATAGCCGTCAGATCGTAGCCGCCGTGCCTGTGGCCCAGGCACTGAAGATGACGCCAGGTGAGCGTGCTGCCGCGTGGATGGTTTCGCAACCGACAGTCGCGCTTGATCTGGTGCTGGAAAGCCTTTCCCAGCGCGCCGACAACGGTCTGACACAGACCGCTATCTTCCGTGTCGAGGATGCAGGTGAGCCGCTTCCCAGTGGTGTATCGGTGCTGGTGCAACTCAGTCCCGAGTCTTCCCGTGCAATGACCATTGCGATGCAGGCTCTGGTGGTGGGCGACGAATACTCCAAAGCCCAGGTATTTGTCTATCAGCCCGGACAAGGCAAGGTGTCGGCCCGCAATGTTTCGCTCAAGGGCGTCTGGCAAGGTCGGGCGGTGATCGACAGCGGGCTTGTCGAAGGCGAGCAGATTGTTGTCAGCGGCGTCGCCTTTCTGACCGATGGCCAGGCTGTCAGCCTGTTTCAGCCTTCCACACGCCTTACCCAGAACTAGACCATGAACCTTACACGCCATGCCCTCGGCTTCAGCCGATTGACGCTATTCGCTGCTTTTCTGGTGCTCGCCGCCGGAGTCTTCACTTTTCTTGGCTTTCCCTCTCAGGAGGAGCCTTCCGTGACTATCCGTGATGCGCTGGTCAGTGTTTCCTTCCCCGGTCTGCCTGCCGAGCGGGTCGAGGAATTACTGGTCAAGCCGACGGAAGACAAATTGCGCGAACTGCCAGAGATAAAGAATCTGGTCACAACGGTACGGCCGGGAAGCGCGGTCATTCAGATAACTGCCTACGACGAAGTCTCGAATCTGGGCGTGCTCTGGCAGCGTGTCAGGGCCAAGGCTGCCGAGGCCGGTGCGGGCTTTCCGAAAGGCGCGTCGGGGCCATTTGTCGATGATGATTTCGGGCGCGTTGCCGTGGCTTCCATTGCCGTAACCGCCGAGGGCTACAGCATGAGTGAAATGCGTGGACCCTTGACCCGGTTGCGCAACCAGCTCTATGCCTTGCCGGGAGTGGAGCAGATTTCGCTGTACGGTATGCAGCAGGAACGTTTTTACCTGGATATTGATCGTTCGCGGCTCGCTGCCGCAGGCATGTCGGCCCGGCAGATCCTGCAGCAGTTGCAAGACCAGAACATGATTGTCACGGCAGGCAGCCCCGTGGTGGGCGGCCAGAGCACGACCATGACCGTCAGCGGTGAAGTGCTGGGACAATCCCAGTTACAGACGCTGCCGATACGGCTTACTGACGGAAAAATCATCGAACTCGGCACGCTGGCAAAGGTTTCGGTAGCACTCGACAAACAACCGGATACAGCGGCGATTTATCAGGGACAGGATGCTGTGGTATTGGCCGTTTCGATGAAGCCAGGGCTCAATATCGAGGCGTTCGGGGCACAGCTGCGCTCGCGTCTGGAGCAACTCGAAACGCAATTGCCCATGGGGTTCGAGTTGCATGTCGTGACGTTTCAGTCGGATGTGGTTCATCACGAAATGTCGAAAATGAATCATGTGATGATGGAGACCGTGGTGATTGTCATGGTCGTCGTCATGCTGTTTCTGGGTTGGCGAACCGGTCTGGTGGTGGGTGCCATCGTGCCGTTGACGATCCTTGGAACATTGATCGTGATGCGCGCACTGGGCGTCGAGCTGCAGACCGTCTCCATTGCCGCGATCATTCTGGCTCTGGGGCTGCTGGTGGATAACGGCATAGTCATTGCCGAAGATATCGAACGTCGGCTGGAAGCCGGGGAAGCGCGTCGAGAGGCCTGCGAGGATGCGGGGCGAACCTTGATGATTCCTTTGCTGACGTCATCGCTGGTGATCGTTCTGGCCTTTTCACCGTTCTTCCTGGGCCAGACCAGCACCAACGAATACCTGAGGTCACTGGCTATCGTGCTGGCCATTGCCTTGCTGGGCTCCTGGCTGCTGAGTGTGACCGTAACGCCGTTGCTGTGTTTCTACTTTGCCAAGGCGCCGCAGCCAGATGAGCGCCACAATGAGGAGCAGGCTTACGATTCGGCTTTCTATCGTGGCTATCGCAGGATCATCAAAGGGTTGCTCAGGCATCCGCTGAAGTTTCTGGGTTGCATGCTGGTGATGCTGATCTGTGCCGTGATCGTGCTGATTCAGGTGCCTTACGATTTCCTGCCCAAATCCGATCGCCTGCAATTCCAGATACCCGTCACCCTGGAACCTGGTACTGCATCTGGCATGACGCAGCAGACCGTGCGCGATATCAGCCAATGGTTGAGTGCCGATCGTGATGTGGTGAGCAGCATTGGTTATGTTGCTGATGGCGGACCGCGTATCGTCCTGGGCCTCAATCCACCTCTGGCAGCCCCGGATACGGCCTACTTTACGGTGAGCATCAAAGAGGGAGCCGATCTCGATGCGGTGATCGAACGTACCCGTCGCTATCTGTTGAGCCAGCATCCGCAAGTGCAGGCGCAACCCAAGCGGTTTTCTCTGGGAACCACCGAGGCAGGTATTGCCATTTACAGAGTGATCGGTCTGGACGAATCCGTACTGCGGGATATTGCTTCGCGTATCGAAAAAGCCATGCTGGCGTTGCCCGGAACCCTGGATGTACAAAACGACTGGCGGCTGCGGCTGATGCGTTACAACATCGTGGTCGATCAGAATGCTGCCCGGCGCGCAGGCGTCGGCAGTGAAGAGATTGCTCAGGCCCTGCAACTGCGCAATGGAGGATTGCAGGTTTCCTCGATGCAGGATGGTGAAGCGAACGTGCCGATTCTGGTTCGGGAGCCGGCAACAGCCATAGCGCCAGGCGATGATATTGCCAGTACGCTGATTTATCCCTCGAACGGAGGCGATGCGCTGCCTCTTTCAGCCATTGCCGCGATTGAGCCTGCCGTAGAGGCGTCGGTCATTCAGAGACGCAATCTGGAGCGGGCGATAACCGTCACAGGCCACAACCCCTTGATGACCGCCAGCTCCATCGTGGAAAAACTGGCTCCGGAAGTGGCTGCGATCAACCTGCCCAGTGGCTATCGCATCGAAATGGGTGGAGAGATCGAGGACTCTGCCGCTGCTAACCAGGCGCTGCTGCAGTATTTGCCTCATGCGCTGATCGCGATGCTGTTGCTGTTCATCTGGCAGTTCAACTCGTTCCGCAAACTGCTGATCGTGGTCAGCAGTGTTCCTTTCGTCCTGATCGGCGTATCGCTTGCTCTGCTGATTACTGGCTATCCCTTCGGCTTCATGGCCACCTTTGGCCTGCTGTCGCTGGCTGGCATCATCGTCAATAACGCGGTCTTGCTGTTGGAGCGGATCGAGGCTGAATCGGCTGCCGGTCTGGCGCTGAAGGAAGCAGTGGTAAACGCTGCGGTCATGCGCCTTCGCCCCATCGTAATGACCAAGCTAACCTGCATCATCGGCCTGATTCCACTGATGCTGTTTGCCGGCCCGCTCTGGAAAGGTATGGCGATCACCATCATGGGTGGGCTAGCGTTAGGCACCCTGATCACCCTGGGTTTGATTCCGGTGCTCTACTGGTTGCTGTTCGGGCGTTTGCCGGGGTATTGCGCGGCAAGAGCCAATGCAGAAGGGTGAGGGTGCTTTTTATGCGAAAAGAAATTAAGACCTGTCAGCAAGCCGTCGCGGCCAAGGCCCCTCCCACATTTTGAAGTGAATCTATTGGAGGGAGCTTGCCCGCGACGCCAGCAAGCTGAGCTGGTCTAATGAC
>NZ_RBRE01000102.1:0-19983 GCF_003700275.1 Pseudomonas cichorii
TGGGGGTTTTGTCTTTGTGGACCGAAAAAAGTCTGCTCATCGGCCTGCGGTCCGGTCACATCAATTGTGCTTGATTGCGTATGGCAATCGCAGGCGCTTGCCCTTAAGGTTTGGCCTCAGGTTTTACTCGTTCGAGTCAAGGAAGCGTACATGTCCGTCACAACCTCTCTTAGCGCCGGTTTCATGGTGGTTCATGGCAACCGCCCGGATGAACTGCGCAGCCTGGTTGTCTCCTGGATGCGCCGCTACCCCTTGGCTCCGCTGGAAAACGAGATTGCTCTGGTGCAAAGCAACGGCATTGCCCAATGGCTCAAGCTGGCACTGGCCGAAGATGCACTGGATGAAGACCAGGGCGGCTGCGGTATCGCAGCCGCTATAGATGTTCAACTTCCCGGCAGTTTCATGTGGCAGTTGTATCGTTCGGTACTGGGCCGTGACCAGATCCCCGAAGTCTCGTTGCTCGACAAGGCACCGCTGACCTGGCGGCTGATGCGCCTGCTGCCACAATTGATCGATCAGCCTCATTTCGAGCCGTTGCAGCGCTTCCTTACGGCCGATACCGATCTGCGCAAGCGCTATCAGTTGTCCGAACGGCTGGCTGACCTGTTCGACCAATATCAGGTCTACCGTGCCGACTGGCTAAAGGATTGGGCGGAAGGGCATCACCAACTGCGCAATGTTCGCGGTGAGCCCAAGGCGCTGAACGCGGCCAATTGCTGGCAGGCGGAACTGTGGCGTGCCTTGCTGGAGGATGTCGGGGCCGAAGGCATGGCCCAGAGTCGTGCCGGTGTTCACCAGCGCTTTCTCCAGCGCATCAACTCCCTTGTCGAGGCTCCACCAGGCTTGCCTGCGCGGGTGATCGTCTTCGGCATCTCATCATTGCCCGCACAGGCACTGGAAGCGTTGGCCGGACTGTCAAAGTTCAGCCAGGTGCTGCTCTGTGTGCACAATCCCTGTCGCCATCATTGGACCGATATCGTCGCCGACAAGGATCTGCTGCGTCATCAATACAAGCGTCAGGCGCGCAAGAGCGGCATGCCGATTGTTCTTGATCCACAGGCTTTGCATCAGCACGCCCATCCTTTGCTGGCTGCCTGGGGCAAACAAGGCCGTGACTACATCAACCTGCTCGACAGCCATGATGAACCGAGCAGCTACCGCTCTTCTTTCAAGGATGAGCGCATTGACCTGTTCAGTGAGAGCGAGCCTGCAACCATCCTCAATCAGTTGCAGGATGACATTCTCGAACTGCGCCCCCTAGATGAAACTCGCGAGAAGTGGCCGGCAGTCGATGCTTTGCAGGATCGCTCCATCCGCTTCCATGTGGCCCATAGTGCCCAGCGCGAAGTGGAAGTGCTGCACGATCAGTTACTGGCGCGTTTCAGCCGGGACCCGAACCTGCGGCCGCGCGATGTGATCGTCATGGTTCCGGACATCGACAGCTATGCCCCGCACATTCGGGCTGTATTCGGCCAGATCGATACTTATGACCAACGCTTCATTCCCTTCACGCTGGCCGACCAGGGCCAGCGTGGTCGCGAGCCGTTGCTGATTGCGGTCGAGCATTTGTTGAAGCTCCCCGACAGCCGTTTCCCGGTCAGTGAGATTCTTGACCTGCTCGACGTCCCAGCGCTGCGGGCACGCTTCAGGATTCAGGAGCATGACTTACCGACCCTGCATCGCTGGATCGAAGGCGCAGGTGTGCGCTGGGGCCTGAATGCACAGCAGCGTGCCGGTCTGGGATTGCCCGAACAACTGGAGCAGAACAGTTGGCACTTCGGTCTGCGCCGAATGCTGCTCGGTTATGCCGTCGGTGCTGGTGAAGCCTATGAAGGCATTGAACCTTATGACGAGATCGGCGGGCTGGATGCCGCATTGATCGGCCCGCTGGTTGCCCTGATCGACGCGCTGCAGATCGCCCATGCCGAACTGTCGCTGCCCGCGACGCCCCAGGAATGGGGAGCACGTTTGCAGGCGCTGATGCAGGTGTTCTTCCAGGCCGAAAGCGAGCATGACGACTACCTGTTGGGCCAGCTTGAGACACTGCGCGAAAACTGGCTGAAAACCTGTGAAACGGTAGAGCTGTTCGATGAGTTGCCACTGACGGTGGTGCGTGAAGCCTGGCTGGCCGGCCTGGATCAGGGCCGTCTGTCCCAGCGCTTTCTGGCGGGCTCGGTCAACTTCTGTACCTTGATGCCGATGCGTGCGATTCCTTTCAAGGTGGTGTGTCTGCTGGGCATGAACGATGGCGATTATCCACGTGCCCAGCCGCCTCTGGATTTCGATCTGATGGGCAGTGATTACCGGCCCGGTGACCGTTCGCGGCGTGAAGATGACCGCTACCTGCTGCTGGAAGCCGTGCTCTCGGCCCGCGATCAGTTGTATATCAGTTGGGTCGGCCACAGTATTCGCGATAACAGTGAACGGCCGGCCTCGGTGCTGATCGGCCAGTTGCGCGATCATCTGGCCAGCGGCTGGAAACTCGCCTCGGCGCCGGAGCCTGACAGCAAACAGGACTCCGGCGAACGGCTGCTGGAGGCCTTGACGTTGCACCACCCGCTCCAGCCTTTCAGTGCCAGTTATTTTCATGCGGGCACCGGCTATTTCAGCTTTGCCCAGGAATGGCGCCTGCTGCATGAAGAGCGCATTGCTCCGTCCGGCCCGGCGGCCTTGCCGCCCCATGAGCAGGACGAGCCGCTGACGATTGCCCAGCTCCAGGACTTCCTGAGAAATCCGGTGAAGCACTTCTTCAGCCAGCGTTTGAAGATCTACTTCGAGACTGCCGAAGCGCCTGTCCCTGACGAAGAACCTTTCGTGCTCGACGCCCTTGAGCGTTATGGCATGAGTGAAAGTCTGCTGACTGCGGCGCTGGCCAGCCCGGATGACATCGATTCGGCCTTGCAGGCTCAGGCGCTCAGGCTACAAGCCAGCGGTCTGCTGCCGATGGCCGGTTTCGGTACTCGTTTACAGGCTGAACTGATCGAGCCATTGCCGGACGTACTCAATCGCTATCAGGCATTGTTGACCCTGTGGCCTGAGCCGTTGAGCAGTGCCTTGCCGGTCAGCTTCACCCATGGCGATGTGAGCCTCGACGGCTGGCTCGGCGGCCTGCATGGCAATGCGCAACACCAGTTGCTGAGCATCACGGTCATTCCCAACAGCATTGGCTCGAAACGCACACGCAAATGGCACCGGATGATTCGTCCGTGGGTCACTCATCTGGTTGCCAGCGCTTGCGGCTTGCCGCTCAATACCGCGCTGGTGGCCACTGATGAAACGCTGATGCTGGCCCCGCTGGAAAAGGACGCTGCAAACACGTTGCTGAGCGACCTGCTGACTGCCTGGATGTGTGGCATGCAGCAGCCGTTGCCGATTGCGGTCAAGACCGCTTTCGCCTGGCTGGGACAACCACTGGACAAGGCCGAAGCCGCTGCGCGCAAGGCTTATGAAGGCGATGGGCAGACCAGCGATGGCGAACGTCGTGAAAGCACTGCGCTGGCCCGTCAGTTTCCGGACTTCGATGCGCTGATGGACAGCGAGGAGTTTGTCGGCTGGTGCGAAGCGCTCTACAAACCGATTCACGAGGCGCCCTGGCAGTCTCTGTCCGGCGGGGAGGCCAGCGCATGAGCACCTTGCAAGAACACAGCGTTCCACTGGCATTACGCTTTCCATTGCGCGGCAGCCAGTTGATCGAAGCCAGTGCCGGCACCGGCAAGACCTTCACCATCTCGGCGCTGTACTTGCGGCTGGTGCTTGGGCACGGCGATGAAACCTCGGCGTTCGGTCGCGAGCTGCTACCGCCGCAGATCCTGGTGGTGACCTTTACCGATGCCGCGACCAAGGAGCTGCGCGACCGGATTCGCACCCGCCTTGCCGATGCCGCACGTTTCTTCCGAGATGAAATAGCCGCGCCTGACGACCTGATTGCCGACTTGCGCGGCCAATTCAGTACCGAGCTGTGGCCGGGCTGCGCCAACCGTCTCGATATCGCCGCGCAGTGGATGGACGAGGCTGCGGTTTCGACCATTCACAGTTGGTGTCAACGCATGTTGCGCGAGCACGCTTTCGACAGCGGCAGCCTGTTCACGCAAACCCTGGAAACCGATCACAGCGATCTGCTGGGCGAAGTGTTGCGCGATTACTGGCGACGTTTCTGTTACCCCATGAGCGGCGATGCCCTGGACTGGGTGCGTGACAAATGGGGTGGCCCGGCGGCCTTGTTGCCACGCATACGCGGGCTGTTCGGTCGCGAGCGCAGCACGTTGACGCAAGAGCCCGCAGAGCTGATTCTGGCCTCTCTGGAACAGCGTCGCGAAGCACTGCAAACCCTGAAAGCGCCCTGGACCGACTGGGCCAACGAGCTGCAGGCGATATTTCAGGATGGCGTCAAACGCAAGGTGGTCGATGGTCGCAAGATTCAGGAACGTTACTTCGCGCCCTGGTTCGAGAAGCTCAAGGCCTGGGCCGCAGATGAGACTCAGGAAACCCTGGAGCTGGGCACCGGTTTCACCCGCCTGACCCCCGACGGCGTTGCCGAAGCCTGGAAAAACGATGCACCTTCGCACCCGGCGCTGGAAGCCATGCCCGAACTGAAAGCCGCGCTCGATGCGCTGCCCAAACCCGATGCCGCCGTCCTGCAACATGCCGCGCAATGGGTCAGTGCACGCTTTGAAGAAGAAAAACGCCGCCGCGCAGAAATGGGTTTTGATGACATGCTGCTCAGGCTCGATGCGGCCCTGCACAGCTCAGGCGGCGAGCGTCTGGCGAGCCTGATTCGTGAACAGTTTCCGGTTGCGCTGATCGATGAGTTCCAAGACACCGATCCGGTGCAGTACCGAATCTTCGAGAGTATTTATCGCCTTGAAGAAAACGACGAACACACCGGCCTGTTTCTGATCGGCGATCCCAAACAGGCGATCTACGCTTTCCGTGGCGCCGATATCTACACCTATCTGCGAGCGCGCACTGCCACCACGGGCCGCTGGCATACGCTGGACACCAACTATCGCTCCAGCCATGCGATGGTCGAGTCGGCCAACCACATCTTCGCCCAGGCCGAGCAGCGTGCCGAAGGGCGTGGTGCGTTTCTGTTTCGTGATGGCGATGGCAACAATCCTGTGCCGTTCGCCAAGGCGCTTGCCCAGGGCCGCAAGGAAAGCCTCGAAGTCGATGGTGCGCCGCTGGCGGCGCTGACGGTCTGGCATCTGCCAAGCGATGATCCTGTATCCGGCAGCGTTTACCGCAAGCAACTGGCGGCCAGTTGCGCCAGTGAAATCGTGCGTCTGCTCAACGGCGGTCAACAAGGGCTGAGCGGTTTTGCGAGTGCCGACAAACCGTTGCGTGGCTTGCTGCCCGCCGACATCGCGATTCTGGTCCGTGATGGCAAGGAAGCCCAGGCCGTGCGCAATGAGCTATCGGCCCGAGGTGTGCGTAGCGTCTATCTCTCCGACAAGGATTCGGTGTTCGCGGCCCAGGAAGCCCATGACCTGCTGGCCTGGCTCAAGGCGTGTGCCGAGCCGGACGCCGAACGCATCCTGCGCGCTGCGCTGGCCTGCATTACGCTGAACCTGCCGCTGGCCGAGCTGGAGCGTCTGAATCAGGACGAACTGGCCTGGGAGCGACGCGTCATGCAGTTCCGTGGCTATCGCGCTCTGTGGCGACAGCAGGGCGTGCTGCCGATGCTGCGTCGTCTGTTACACGATTTCGCCTTGCCGCAGACCCTGATCGCCCGCAACGACGGCGAGCGGGTCCTGACCAATCTGCTGCACCTGTCCGAGTTGCTGCAACAGGCTGCCGCCGAGCTGGATGGCGAGCAGGCCTTGATCCGGCATCTGGGCGAGCAACTGGCATTGTCCGGCCAGGCTGCGGAAGAACAGATCCTGCGCCTGGAAAGCGATGAGCAACTGGTCAAGGTCGTGACCATTCACAAGTCCAAGGGCTTGCAGTATCCGCTGGTATTTCTGCCGTTCATCTGCTCGGCCAAGCCGGTGGATGGCAGCCGCTTGCCGCTGCAGTTTCACGATGCCGAGGGCCACGCGCAGATCAGCCTGCAACCCACCGCAGAGCTGATCGAACGGTCTGACGACGAGCGTCTGGCCGAAGACCTGCGCCTGCTGTATGTAGCCCTGACCCGTTCCGAGCATGCCTGCTGGCTGGGTGTCGCAGACCTCAAGCGCGGTAACCTCAACAGTTCGATGCTGCATCGCTCGGCGCTCGGTTATCTGCTGGGCGGCGGCGCTGCGCTTGGCGAGTCGGCGGACCTGAAACTGTGGCTGCGAGACCTGAGCCAGGGCTGTGAAAGCATTGCCTTGCAGCCGGTTCCCGAGCCGACTGGCGACACCTTCAGCCCGCCACGCAACGACGCCTCGCTGCTCAAGGCGCTGGTGCCCAAACGTCGTGCAGCGGAAAACTGGTGGATCGCTTCATACAGCGCATTGCGTATCGGCGACACCCTGAGCACCAGCGGCGATACATCCCCCGACAGCCCACAGGCGCAGAAACTGTTCGACGACGAGCGCCTGGACCCGCAGGCGCCACGTGAGCTGCTGGCCAGCGGCGACGATATCCACCGTTTTCCCCGTGGCCCCAATCCCGGCACCTTTCTGCATGGTCTGCTGGAGTGGGCGGGTAACGAAGGCTTTGCAACGGCCGCCCATGATCCCGAGTTGCTCAAGGATGCGGTGGCTCGTCGCTGCAATCGGCGTGGCTGGCAAGGCTGGATCGATACCCTGAGCGGCTGGCTGCAACACCTGCTCAACATGCCTTTGCCTCTGGGTCATGACGTGACACCCGTCGCCCTGGGCGAGCTGGACCAACCCAACCAGTACCGGGTTGAAATGGAGTTCTGGTTCGCCAGCAGCCAGGTCAACGTGGCGCAGATGGATGAACTCGTGCGCCATTACACCCACGGCAATGCGCCGCGTCTGGTGACCCAGACCACCTCGCTCAATGGCATGTTCAAAGGCTTCATCGACCTGACCTTCGAGCATGAAGGGCGCTATTACGTGGCCGATTACAAATCCAACTGGCTGGGCGGCGACGAGACGTTCTATACCGAGCAGAGCATGGAAGCGGCGATTCTCGAAAACCGCTACGACCTGCAATACGTGCTCTACCTGCTGGCGCTGCATCGCCAACTCAAGGCGCGGCTGGCCGACTACGATTACGACCAGCATATGGGCGGTGCCTTGTACCTGTTCCTGCGTGGCAGCCGCTCGGCGACACAAGGCGTCTACTTCACCCGACCACCGCGTGAACTGATCGAGAGCCTGGACCTGCTGTTCCAGGGGCAATCCATTCAAACCGTCGAGCCAGGAGCGTTCGCATGAGCCGTTCGTTTGCCGAACTGTTACCTGTGCCACTGGACGACGAGAGTCTGGCCAGACTCAGCCCGCTGACCCGTGTCGCGGACCTGCTGCTGTTGCTTGAGCGCTGGGTCGAGCGCGGCTGGTTGCGTGCCCTGGACCGGGCTTTTGTAGCCTTCCTCGGTGAGCTGGACCCACAAGCCGATTCGCGGGTGTTGCTGGCGGCGGCCCTGAGCAGTCACCAGTTGGGGCACGGGCATGTGTGCCTGGATCTTTACGAAACCCTCAAGGAGCCGGACTTTGCCTTGTCGCTGCCACCGGAAGGCGATCTGCAAGGTGTGCCGGTGCTGTTGCCTTCGCAATTGCTGACCGGGCTGGATGGCGCGACATGGTGCCGGGCGCTGGCTGACAGCCCTCTGGTGGCCCGGATCGAAGACCTGAGCCCGGAAGCTGCGCAGAGGCCCTTGGTGTTGTCCGACCGGCGCCTGTACCTGCGCCGTTACTGGACCTATGAGCGGCGCATCGCAGCAGCCTTGCGCCAGCGGCTGGCCCAGCCGGACAGTGCACCGCAAGACCTGGCGCAACGTCTCGACGCGCTGTTCGGTCCGGCCAACCCGGCAGCGGATGCGGTGATCGACTGGCAGAAACTGGCCTGTGCCCTGGCCACTCGCCGTGGCTTCAGCATCATCACTGGCGGACCGGGCACCGGCAAGACCACCACAGTGGTGCGCTTGCTGGCCCTGCTGCAAGCACCTGCGGTACAGAGCGGTCAGCCGCTGCGCATTCGTCTGGCCGCGCCCACCGGCAAGGCGGCTGCTCGTCTGACCGAGTCCATCAGCCAGCAGGTGCAGAACCTCAAGGTCAGTGATGAAGTGCGGCAACGGATTCCCAGTGAAGTCACCACCGTTCACCGCTTGCTGGGCAGTCGGCCGGGGACACGACACTTCCGGCATCACGCGGGTAATCCACTGCCGCTGGATGTGCTGGTGGTCGATGAAGCGTCGATGATCGACCTGGAAATGATGGCCAACCTGCTCGATGCGCTGCCGTCGGATGCACGTATGGTGCTGCTCGGTGACAAGGACCAACTGGCATCGGTCGAGGCGGGCGCGGTGCTTGGCGATTTGTGCCGTGACGCCGAGCAGGGTTTCTACAGCCCGCAGACCCAGGCCTGGCTGGAAGCGATCAGCGGCGAAAACTTGAGCAAGAGCGCCCTGCAGCCGGGTGACGCGGAGCTGCATCCGCTCGCGCAACAAGTGGTGATGTTGCGCCACTCGCGGCGCTTTGGGCAGGGCAGTGGTATTGGCCAGTTGTCACGACTGGTCAACCAGCAACAGGATCACCCGGCGCGTGCGCTGCTGGCGGCTCGCAGTCATGACGATCTGTTCAGTCTGGCGCTCAAGGGCGAACAGGATCAGCGTCTCGAACGTCTGCTGCTCGACGGCCATGGCGGTGGGCCGCAGGGTTATCGCCACTACCTTGGCGTACTGGCCGAACAGCGTCCTGTCGACGGTTCGCCGCTGGAGGATGAATGCTGGACCCGCTGGGCGCGTGCCGTGTTGCAGGCCTTCGATGCGTTCCAGTTGCTGTGCGCGGTGCGCAAGGGGCCATGGGGTGTCGAGGGTTTGAATCAGCGCATCACTCAAGCGCTGGCCAATGCGGAGCTGATCGAGCGGGACCAGCAATGGTACGAAGGTCGTCCCGTCTTGATGACCCACAACGATTACGGTCTGGGGCTGATGAACGGCGACATCGGCATCACCTTGTTGCTACCCGAGCGCGACGGAGGCGACAAGAAGGTCTTGCGTGTCGCCTTCCCGCGTAACGATGGCAGCGATGGCGTGCGTTTTGTGTTGCCCAGCCGGCTCAATGATGTGGAAACCGTCTACGCCATGACCGTGCACAAATCCCAGGGCTCGGAGTTCGCCCATACCGCATTGATCCTGCCCGAAGCCTTGAACCCGGTGCTGACCAAGGAGTTGATCTACACCGGCATCACCCGCGCCAAACACTGGTTCAGTCTGATCGAGCCGCGCCAGGGTGTGTTTGAAGAGGCGCTGCGCCGCAAGGTGAAGCGCCTGAGCGGGTTGATGCTGGGGCTTTAGCGCTGCGGCCCGGCGCTGCCAGTCATACCTCAGTGATTGTCGGCGCCGCGCCTGAAAAACAAGGTCACTTGCCCCAGTTCTACACCGAACTTTGACATGAACGAGCGATTGATCAGCGTGTCCTCGTCCATCAGGTACATCCAGTCGTCGAACTGCACCGGGTAGAACTTGCCATCGACCTCCAGGTTCAGGGTATAGCGCCAGCGCAGGGCATTGCCTGCGACTTCGCCCACGGCTTCACCGATGACGTCGCCTGCCGTGCCTTTCCAGCGCCCCGGCCCGTCAGGCGTCAGGGTCCAGACTCTGCGCTGCAACGTACCGTCGCTGTAGACGAAATGTTCGTCTAGGATCAACTGCTCACCTTGCCTGCGGCTTTCGATGGTGACAGTAAAGCGTTTGACCACTTCGCCCGATCGTTTCTGAAACATGCCCCAGGCTTTCACCGGCTGCGAGAAAAAAACGGGCAGATCCAGCTCGGGTTTCTCATTACGGTAATGGCCGACATCGATGTTGGCGCAACTGCCGAGCAACAGGCAGCAAGCCAGTAGCCAGGATTTCCACAGCGTGGACTGATTCATTTGGTGTTCCCCCAGCAGACACTGGCGCAATTGAGATTGTGACTCGCGGACAAGCTCAGTAATGACCATGCCGAGGCCCTGTCGGTTTCTCTCCCGGCATAAAGGATTTCATCGCCATTCTGGCGCTGTCCTCCTGGCAGGCCTCTTCTATACTTCAAGTGTTTTGACGCGACCCTATCGCAAGCAAAACCTGCCAAGGAGAACAACAATGAAAATCGCATTTATTGGCTTGGGCAACATGGGTGCGCCCATGGCGCGCAATCTGATCCAGGCGGGTCATCAGTTGCATGTGTGCGACCTGAACAAGACCATTCTGGCCGAGCTTGCCGCCTCTGGTGCAAGTATTCGCGAAACCCCCAGGCATGCGGCCCAGGGCAGCGAGCTGGTGATCACCATGCTGCCCGCCGCCGCCCATGTGCGCAGTGTGTATCTGGGCGAGGACGGCGTACTGGAAGGTATCGCCAGCGGGGTTCCCGCCGTGGATTGCAGCACCATCGATCCGCAGACCATTCGTGAAATATCCGCCATTGCCGCCCGACAAGGCGTTGTGGTGAGCGATGCGCCGGTTTCCGGTGGCACTGCTGGCGCGCAGGCCGCAACGCTGACGTTCATGGTCGGCGGTACGAGCGAACACTTTGCCGTGCTCAAGCCGGTATTGGCGCAGATGGGCAGGAATATTGTCCATTGCGGAGAGGTCGGCACCGGGCAGGTTGCCAAGATCTGCAACAACATGCTGCTGGCGATTTCCATGATCGGCATTTCCGAAGCCATGGCGCTGGGCAATTCGCTGGGGATCGACACCCAGGTGCTCGCCGGAATCATCAACAGCTCGACCGGCCGCTGCTGGAGTTCGGAGTTCTATAACCCATGGCCGGGCATCGTGGACACCGCTCCGGCTTCGCGGGGCTACACCGGCGGCTTTGGCGCCGAACTGATGCTCAAGGATCTGGGGCTCGCAACCGAAGCGGCAAAGGCGGCGCATCAGCCGGTGATTCTGGGTGCCATGGCCCAGCAGCTTTATCAGGCGATGAGCCTGCGCGGTGACGGTAACAAGGATTTCTCGGCGATCATCGAAGGCTATCTGCGCAAGGAATGAAGCGCGCGGCGAGGCGGGCAGTATCTGGCCAATAGAGTGCTGTCCTCCCTGCTTGTCACATCTTGTCCAACCTTCATGAATGCAGATGCATACGATTCTCTTTTACTTATTTGAATCGTAAGGACGTTCCATGCATTCTCCCTTCCGTCTGCGGCCTGCGGCTGTGATGATCAAACTTGCGCTGGCCGTTCTGGCCTCGGGTCAGGCGTATGCGCAAGAGCCGAGCGAAATCCCGGCGTCGGCCAATGTGCTGTCGATTGCAGACGTGGTGGTCACTGCGGCGGGCTATGAGCAGAACCTGGAGGATGCACCGGCCTCGATGACGGTTATTTCCGGCGATGAGCTGCGCAAGAAATCCTTTCGCGACCTGACCGATGCGGTGCGTGATGTCGAAGGCGTGACGGTCAACGGTGGCGCCAACGAAACCGATATTTCCATTCGCGGCATGCCCGCCGATTACACGCTGATTCTGGTTGACGGCAAGCGCCAGAGCGCTCGCGAATCGCGGGTCAACGGCAACAGCGGTTACGAACAAAGCTTCATTCCGCCTGCCGAAGCCATCGAGCGAATCGAAGTGGTGCGTGGTCCGATGTCGTCGCTGTATGGCTCGGATGCCATTGGTGGCGTGATCAATATCATCACCCGCAAGGTCACGCCGGAGTGGGGCGGTTCGGTCACTTACGATTACTCGGCGCGTCAGCACAGCGATCAGGGCAATGCGCGCCAGACCCAGTTCTACCTCAGTGGCCCGCTCAAGGAAGATCTGCTGGGCTTGCAGGTCTGGGGCCGTTATCTGGATCGGCAGGCGGATGACGACGTCGAGCAAACCAATGGTTTCAGCAAGGCCGATCATCGCGACCTCACGGCGCGTCTGGCGATTACGCCGAATAGCGATCATGAAATCCTGCTGGAAGCCGGTGCCACCCGCCTGAAAAACGGCGATGGCGTGAGTGCCAACTGGGCGACCCGCGAGCAGGAAAACAATCGCGATCACTGGTCGATTTCCCATCAGGGCCGCTGGGGCTGGGCGACTTCGGATGTTTCCCTGGCCTATGAGAAATCCAGCCGTGAAGGCCTGGCCAGTTCGACCCAGAGCGATGTCCTGGGCCGCAAGCCGGAGGTCGAGAACACGGTATTCGACGCCAAGCTGGTGATGCCGACCGAGCACAACATCACCACGGTCGGCATGCAATGGAACGACACCACGGTCACCGACTGGAACCAGGGCCTGGGCGACCGGAGAAACTACGAGTTCTCCGTGGTGCAGAAAGCGCTGTTCGCTGAAAACGAATGGTCGATGACCGATACGTTTTCGCTCACCACCGGCCTGCGCATGGACCATCATGAACAGTACGGCGTGCATTTCAGCCCACGGGTCTATGGCGTATGGCGTGCGACCGACGACTGGACCTTCAAGGGTGGTGTCGCCCGCGGCTTCAAGGCGCCGGAAGTGCGGGCAGTGGTTCCCGGTTATTCCTACCTGCGGCGCAATACCTTCGTGATGTTCGGCAACCCGGACCTCAAGCCGGAAACCAGCACCAACTATGAACTGTCGGCGCTTTGGTCCAATCGCAATAACCTTTCGGCCGGCGCGACAGTGTTCTACAACGACTTCCAGGACAAGCTGTCGACGGTGACCACCACCGAGCGCTGGAACGGTTTTACCGTGATGGACCGGGTCAACGTCGACAAGGCGGTGATTCAGGGCGTCGAGCTCAATGGCCGCTGGGACGTGACCTCTGCGGTGGCGATCAAGGGTAACTTCACCTATACCGATTCCGAGCAGAAGAGCGGTGCCAACGCCGGTGCTCCACTGGCCCTGACGCCTGAGCGTAAAGCCAACCTGCGCGCCGAATGGCAATTGAACGACCGCACCCAACTGTGGGCGGCGACCAATTACTACGGCAAGGAATACGGCAATACCATCAACGACGAAGCATCGCCGGGCTACACCACGGCGGACGTTGGCGGCTCTTATGAATTGACCAGGAACGTGTCGCTCAATGCTGCGTTGTACAACCTGAACGACAAGCGGCTGGATGACGAAACCTACGGCACGGTCAACTATGGCCGCACGCTGTGGGCGAGTACCACTGTTCGGTTCTGAGCCTTTCGCGAATGAATTCGCTCCCACACAATTGGCACAGCCCACGCCTCGGTAGGAGCGAATCGGGCGGCGTTCCGCTCATTCGCGAACAAGGGGTAACTTCACCACCGCACACAACCCTGCCGGTGGGCGATTCTCAAGGGTGAGTTCTCCGCCATGGGCCTGGATGCAGGAGCGAGCGATGGCCAGGCCAAGGCCCAGACCGCCCTGGATGTTGTCCGTACCGGTGTGACTCAACTGCACAAAGGGCTCGAACACCTGGGTCAGCCAGTCCTGTTCGATGCCCGGCCCGTGGTCGAGAATTTCCAGGCGGATTTCCGTGTCGTCTTCGACCGCCAGGCTGACCGTGGCATCTCCGGCATGGCGCAGGGCATTGTCGATCAGGTTGGTCAGGGCTCGCTTGAGCGCCAGCGGGCGGCAAGTGCAATACACCTGCGGCCCAGGCTCCCAGCCAATCGGTTGGCCCATGCTTTGATAGCGGCGGGCAAGATCGTCGAGCAGGGCGGTCAGGGAAATCCTCAGCGTCGCTTCCTGCACCGCATCGCCGCGTACGAAATTCAATGTCTCACGCACCATGGCGCGCAGTTCGTCGAGGCTGTCGAGCATGTCATCGCGTTCCGGACCTTCCTCCAGCAACTCCATTTGCAGACGCAACTCGGTGATCGGCGTATTCAGGTCATGACTGATGGCGGCCAGCATCCGGGTGCGGCCTTCGACATGCCGGGCGATGCGTTCCTGCATCACATTGAAGGCCCTGGTTAGATCACGGGCTTCCTGCGGACCGGAGAGCGGCAGCGGCGAAATCCATTCGCCGCGGCTGACCCGCTCGGTGGCCTGCGCCAGGGTCTTGACCGGCTGCACCACGCGGCGCATGAAAAAGATCACGATCAGCAGCACCGGAATGGTCGTGACCGGCAAGGTGTAAGCCAGCATGCGCCCCCATTCGTAACCGCCGGCCGGATGCTGGATGGCATTCAACTGTTGGCCATTAGGCAGGTCAATGCTGGTGCGCAACCTCAATGGCGCCCAGCCGGCTGCGACGAAAACATGCTCGCGGGCCGGGCCACCGCTGATGCGTTCCAGTTGCATACCGATGCGGGTGTTGGCAGGCAAGGTGATGCGCTTGCTGAGTTCGCCGAGCAGACGCTGCTCTTCCGGGCGCATATCGTGGCTGTCGGCGATGGCACGGCTGGCGACCCAGAAGTGCGCGTCGGGTGTCTGCATGGAGGCCAGCAGGCGCGATGCATCTTCGGCGGACAAGCCTTGAGCGACATGGTAGGCAGTGATCAATCGTTCAATGGCCAGCGTGCGCGACAGCGGATGAATCAGGGCGCCGGTACGTTGCAGGTAAAGCATGGCAATCGCATTGGAAGCCAGCAGCGCGAGAAGCAACAGCACGCCCAGTTGATGGGCCATGCGCCTGGGCCAAAGACGGCGCAGCAGCTTCATGTGTCGAGCAGAGTGACAGCGGTGGCCAGCAGGTAACCGTCGCCCCAGATAGTGCGCAGCAATTCCGGCTCCAGCGGGTTGTCGTCGAGCTTGCGGCGCAGGCGGCTGATCTGCCGGTCGATGGCGCGGTCGAACACTTCACTGCCGGGCCGGGTCGTCAGATCGATCAGGCGCTGGCGGCTCAGAATCATATTGGGGTTGGCGAGCAAGACCAGCAGCAGGCGGCTCTCCACAGTGCTGAGGCGCACAGCCGAACCATCGCGGCGTATCAGGGTGCTGCTGCTCAAGGTGAAACTCAGGCCGGAAAACTCGTAGCGTTGCGTCAGCTCCGAAATACCGGCGGACGGTGGCGCAGTGGCCGGTCTGCTCATGGCCGTACCGCGCCGGCGGAGCAGGCTGTTGATGCGTGCTACCAGTTCGCGGGGCTCGAAGGGCTTGGTCACGTAATCGTCGGCGCCGATATCCAGGCCACGGACCCGGTCGGCAGAGGTATCGCGGGCGGTCAGCAGGATCACCGGAATGTTTTCACGGCGATGCAGGGTGTTGCACAGATCAAAGCCATTGCCATCGGGCAGCATCACATCCAGCACGATGACATCGAACGTCTGCTGCTGGAGCAATTGCCACATGCCCGCAGCATCCTCCGCCGTGCGCACCTCGAACTGATGACGGCGCAGGTACACGGCCAGCGGGTCGCGGATCTTGCGGTGGTCGTCGACCACCAGGATGCGTGGCGCGGATAGAGACGCGACAGCGAGTGTCATCGGGTTTCCTGTGGAGCGGCTGAGTGCATGGCGATATGGATGATTATCATTGGGAAATGCGATCTTATCCCAGAAACACCCGGGCCGTGGCATGTCCTGCCGGGACCGGTTGTTGGCAGCGGCGCCAGGAACCGCTACTTTGAGCGCGTGTGACCACCGCAAGGATGCCCGGGTACTGCCATGAGGTGCTTTGCGTAATTCACATCGAACGTCCCCTGACTCAGAAAAAAAAGAAGGAACGACATGAAGTTTGAACCCCTCGCCAAGTCGCTCATCGCGACAGCACTGATTCTGGCTTACTCCCCGACTTACGCAGCGTCCCAGGCACCGGTTGCCGCTGAAAACGGCATGGTGGTCACCGCCCAGCATCTGGCCAGCCATGTGGGCGTCGATGTACTCAAGAACGGCGGTAATGCTGTCGATGCCGCCGTGGCGGTCGGTTATGCGCTGGCGGTGGTTTACCCCGCGGCAGGCAACCTCGGTGGCGGTGGTTTCATGACCATTCAACTGGCCGACGGGCGCAAGACGTTCCTGGACTTCCGCGAGAAGGCTCCGCTGGCGGCTACTGCCGACATGTATCTGGACAAGCAGGGCAATGTCATTCCCGACCTCAGCGCCAAGGGCCATCTGTCCGTGGCGGTGCCGGGTACGGTTGCCGGCATGGAAATGGCGCTGAACAAATACGGCACCCGCAAGCGTGAGGAGATTATCGCTCCGGCCATCAAACTCGCCGAAGACGGTTTTGCACTGCAGCAGGGCGATGTGGACCTGCTGTCGAGCGCCACCGATGTTTTCAAGGCTGACATGGCCGATTCGGGTTCGATCTTTCTCGACAAGGGCGAGCCGATGAAGGTCGGCCAGAAACTGGTACAGAAGGATCTGGCCAAGACCCTGAAGGAAATTTCCGCCAAGGGTAACGATGGCTTCTACAAGGGTTGGGTCGCCAAGGCTCTGGTGGATTCCAGCCAGGCCGGCAAGGGCATCATCACCCAGGCTGACCTCGATCACTACAAGCCCCGCGAGCTGGCGCCCATCGAGTGCGACTACCGTGGCTATCACGTAGTTTCGGCCCCGCCTCCGAGTTCCGGTGGCGTAGTCATCTGCCAGATGCTGAACATCCTCGAAGGCTACCCGATGAAAGAGCTGGGCTATCGCTCGGCCCAGGGCATGCACTACCAGATCGAAGCGATGCGTCACGCCTATGTCGACCGCAACAGCTATCTGGGTGACCCGGATTTCGTCAAGAACCCCATCGAGCACCTGCTGGACAAGAACTACGCAACCAAACTGCGCAACGCCATCGAGCCACAGAAGGCCGGTGACTCCAACAAGATCAAGCCGGGTGTCGCGCCCCATGAAGGCAATAACACCACCCATTACTCCATCGTCGATAAATGGGGTAACGCGGTATCGGTGACCTACACCCTCAACAACTGGTTCGGTGCCGGGGTCATGGCCAGCAAGACCGGCGTCATTCTCAATGACGAGATGGACGACTTCACCACCAAGGTCGGCGTGCCCAACATGTACGGGCTGGTGCAGGGCGAAGCCAACGCCATCGCACCGGGCAAGACGCCGCTGTCGTCGATGAGCCCGACCATCGTCACCAAGGACGGCAAGGTAGTGATGGTGGTTGGTACGCCGGGTGGCAGCCGGATCATTACCGCGACCTGGCTGACCATGCTCAACGTGATCGACTACGGCATGAACATTCAGGAAGCCGTCGATGCGCCACGCTTCCATCAGCAATGGCAGCCGGAAACCACCAACCTGGAAACCTTCGCGGTCAGCCCCGACACGCAGAAGATCCTCGAAAGCTGGGGGCATAAATTCACCGGCCCGCAACCGCTCAACCACGTCGCCGCGATTCTGGTCGGTGCGCCTTCGCTGGGAGGCAAACCGGTGGGCAACAACCGTTTCTACGGTGCCAATGACCCTCGGCGCAATACCGGGTTGTCGCTGGGCTACTGAGTAACGACCTGGCAAGAACCGGACGCACTGCCTGGCGGTGCGTCCAGCTTCGGGTCAGAAAACACAGACTCAGGACCTGCCCATGAATACATTCCTGGATTTTTATCAAACCATCGGCTGGGGCCTTAGCGCACTGGTCATCGGCACTTTTCTGCTGGCCGGAACGGTCAAGGGTGTGATCGGCCTCGGCTTGCCGACCGTGGCCATGGGGTTGCTGGGCCTGGCGATGTTGCCGGCGCAGGCTGCGGCCTTGCTGATCATTCCTTCGACCTTCACCAATCTCTGGCAACTGGCGACGGGAGGGCACTTGCGGGCGCTGCTTCGGCGTCTGTGGCCAATGTTGACGCTGATCGTCATCGGCACTTGCCTGGGATCTTTCTGGCTGGGCATGAGCGGCGGGCATTCGATGACCCGGGCCCTGGGCGCGGCATTGTTGCTGTATGCACTGAGCGGACTGTTTCTGCCGGTGTTCAGGGTGTCGGCCAGAACCGAGCGCTGGCTGGGCCCGCTATGCGGTTTCATTACCGGGATCATCACCTCGGCCACCGGCGTGTTCGTGATTCCAGCGGTGCCTTACCTGCAGGCGCTGGGGCTGGAGCGCAACCAACTGGTGCAGGCGTTGGGCCTGTCGTTCACCGTTTCGACCCTGGCGCTGGCGGCCGGTCTGCTATGGAACGGCGCTATGGGGGGCGCAGAACTGGGCGCTTCATTGCTGGCGCTGATCCCGGCGTTACTGGGCATGCTGCTGGGGCAATGGTTGCGGCAGCGGATCAGCGCGCTGACGTTCAAGCGGGTGTTCTTTATCGGAATGGGCGCATTGGGGCTGCATTTGCTGATCGCAGGTTGAGGGATTTAAATCAACAATAAGCAGCCAATTCGTGCTTTTCAGGCAAAGGTATTTTGCTTGCCACCGCATTACTCAATGCCTCGTGCTTCTTTATCCTGCGCGCCATTCATTACTGATTTGCGATCCGGCTGGCAACGACTGCCGGGTCGAGCATCCATGAGGCTTGGCATGAAGAAAATACTGTTCCTGAATGGCGGCAAACAATTCGCTCACTCCGAAGGCCGTTACAACGCAACCCTGCATGAAGCCGGTGTGGCGTTCATGGATCGCGCCGGTCATGACGTGAAAGAAACCTTTATCGATGGCGGCTACGACCTGGCCGAGGAAGTGCAGAAGTTTCTCTGGGCCGATGTGATCGTCTGGCAAATGCCGGGCTGGTGGATGGGCGCGCCCTGGACGGTAAAAAAGTACATCGATGAAGTCTTTACCGAAGGCCATGGCAGCCTGTACGCCAACGACGGGCGGACCCGCTCCGATGCTTCGCAGAAATACGGCAGCGGTGGTTTGCTGCACGGCAAGCAATACATGATTTCCGCCACCTGGAACGCCCCGCAGCAGGCTTTCGACGACCCGACCGATTTCTTTGAAGCCAAGGGCGTGGATGCCGTGTACTTCCCGTTCCACAAGGCTAACCAGTTTCTCGGCATGACCGGCTTGCCGACCTTCCTGGCAGTGGATGTGATGAAGCGCCCGGATATCGAGAATGATGTGCAGCGTTATGAAGCGCATCTGGCCAGTGTGTTCAACGTGTAAGTGCGCATTCATTCGCGAATAAATTCGCTCCTGCACGGCCTGTATACAGGGCTAATATTCAGTCCTGTTTTGGGCCGGGAGCAAGCATGAAAGCCAGATCCGATGAATTGCAGGTGTTCGTTTCGGTGATCGAAAACGGCTCGATTTCTGCCGCCGCCGAACACATGGGGCAAACACCTTCCGGGATCAGCCGGACCCTGTCGCGCCTTGAGGCCAAACTGGAAACCACGCTGATCAACCGCACCACGCGGCGCATGGATCTGACCGAAGAGGGCAAGTTCTTTCTGGAACGCGCCCGACAGATTCTCGAACAGATGGCGGATCTGGAAGAGCATCTTTACCTGTCCCGGCAAACGCCGTCCGGCCGTTTACGGGTCAATGCCGCTTCGCCATTCATGCTGCACTCGGTCGTGCCTTACGTGGCCGAGTTTCGCCAGCTTTACCCGGACATTCAGCTCGAACTCAACAGCAACGACCTGTACATCGACCTGCTTGAGCAAAACACTGACATTGCCATCCGCATTGGGGCCCTGGCGGATTCAACCCTGCATGCCCGTTCTCTGGGCTGTTGCCCGCTCAATATTCTCGCCAGTCCGGGCTATCTGCAACGCCGGGGCAGGCCCGTTTCGGTCGGGGAGCTGGCGCAGCATACGCTGCTGGGGTTTTCCCACAGTGACACCCTCAACAACTGGCCGCTGCGGCATGCCGAAGGCGATAGCTGGCCGATCCGGCCCAGCCTGTCGGCATCCAGTGGCGATACCTTGCGGCATCTGGCGTTGGCGGGGGAGGGGATTGTCTGCCTGTCGCACTTCATGACCCATGAAGACATTCGCGAAGGGCGCCTGGAAGTGCTGCTGACCGAAGCCAATAACGGCTACCGGCAGCCGATCAATGCGGTGTACTACCGCAACTCGAAACTGGCGCTGAGGATTCAGTGTTTTCTGGATTTCATGCAGGACAAGCTGGCGCAATACGCCTGCAAGTGATTGCTCACGGCAGGAGCCAATTC
>NZ_RBRE01000102.1:19990-38329 GCF_003700275.1 Pseudomonas cichorii
AATGAATTGGCTCCTGCCGGAGTTGGGGCGTTTTATCAGTGGTGTTCGCGGGTTGCGCGGAATTTCACGTCCGGCCAGCGCTCTTCCATCAGGGCGAGGTTGACGCGGGTCGGGGCCAGGTAGGTCAGGTGACCGCCGCCGTCCAGTGCCAGGTTTTCCACGGCCTTGTTTTCAAACTCTTCGAGCTTCTTCTTGTCTGCGCAGTCGATCCAGCGTGCCGACCAGACGGTGATCGGCTCGTAGGCGCATTCGACCTTGTACTCTTCCTTCAGGCGACTGGCGACCACATCGAACTGCAGCACACCGACGGCGCCGAGAATGATGTCGTTGCTGCGCTGCGGGAAGAACACCTGCGTTGCACCTTCTTCGGCGAGCTGCTGCAGGCCCTGGCGCAATTGCTTGGACTTGAGCGGGTCTTTCAGACGCACCCGGCGGAACAGTTCCGGGGCGAAGTGCGGGATACCGGTGAAGCCCAGGCTTTCGCCTTCGGTGAAGGTATCGCCGATCTGGATCGTGCCGTGGTTGTGCAGACCGATGATGTCACCGGCATACGCCTCTTCCAGTTGCTCGCGTTCGGAAGAGAAGAACGTCAGGGCGTCGCCGATCCGCACATCCTTGCCAAGGCGTACATGGCGCATTTTCATGCCCTTGTCGTAACGGCCCGAACAGATGCGCATGAAGGCGATACGGTCGCGGTGTTTAGGGTCCATGTTCGCCTGGATCTTGAACACGAAACCGCTGAACTTCTCTTCGACCGGCTCCACGCTACGTTCGTTGGCAACCCGTGCCAGTGGCTTCGGAGCCCAGTTCACCACGGCATCGAGCACGTGATCGACACCGAAGTTACCCAATGCAGTACCGAAGAACACCGGGGTCAGTTGCCCGTTGATGAACTCTTCCTGATTGAACTCGTGGCAGGCGCCCTGTACCAGTTCCAGTTGCTCGACGAAGCGGTCGTACTCGTCGCCCAGATGGGCGCGGGCTTCGTCCGAGTCCAGTTTCTGGATGATCTTGGTTTCGGTGCGTTCATGACCGTGACCGGCGGTGTAGACGATGATGTAGTCGTCGGCCAGGTGGTACACGCCCTTGAAGTCGCGGTAGCAACCAATCGGCCAGGTGATCGGCGCCGCCTTGATCTTCAGGACCGCTTCGATTTCGTCCAACAGCTCGATAGGGTCGCGGATGTCGCGGTCGAGCTTGTTGATGAAGCTGACGATAGGCGTGTCGCGCAGGCGGCAGACATCCATCAGGGCGATGGTCCGTGGCTCTACGCCCTTACCGCCGTCCAGCACCATCAGCGCCGAGTCGACGGCGGTCAGGGTGCGGTAGGTGTCTTCGGAGAAGTCTTCGTGGCCCGGGGTGTCGAGCAGGTTGATCATGTGCTCGCGATACGGGAACTGCATCACCGAGGTGGTGATGGAGATGCCGCGCTGTTTCTCCATTTCCATCCAGTCGGATGTGGCATGACGATCGGATTTACGGGATTTGACCGTACCGGCGACGGAAATCGCCTTGCCCATCAGCAGCAGCTTTTCGGTGATGGTGGTTTTACCGGCGTCCGGGTGGGAAATAATGGCGAAAGTGCGGCGTTTCGCGACTTCGGCGGCCTGTTGGGTCATGGGAAATCGCCTGAAAGAGAGTGAAAAAATGGGCGCAGATTATAGCTCAACTCCAGGCAATAACCGAACCGTTCAGTCAATTTGGGGTGGCCAAATAATGTCTCGCATGGGAACCTTTCAGGCCGTGGAGACGTCCACTCTCTTGTAACAGGTCATGTAAGGCCAGTATCAAGAGCTGATAAATCAGCAAGTTAGCTTGACGAAGCTGCGCTCATGGCTTGTGTATTCGCCGAGGAAAACTCCTCACTGGCGATCCACCCGCTGCTCTTCGCGAACGTTATTGCAGGCGCCTCTTCCCAGGCGTCATAGACGATGCGTTCGCCGACGGAAATAAGGAGTCCGCCCGTGGCTAATCGCTATGGCAAGGGGCTATTGGGAGGGACGGTTGCCATCGTCCTCCTGGCCCTGCTGGTCCACTGGATCGGCATCGATACGTTCATGAAGTACAAGGATGACCTGCTGTTCTACCTGCAGGCGCATCTGGTTCTGGTTCTGGTTTCAATGTTGGCGGCTGTTGCAGTCGGTATCCCGGCGGGCATTGCCCTCAGCCGACCGAACATGGTTGGCCGAGCCGAACGCTTCATGCAGATCTTCAATATTGGCAACACCGTTCCTCCTCTCGCGGTTCTGGCCATCGCTCTCGGGATTCTCGGGATCGGCAGTGGTCCGGCCATCTTCGCTTTGTTCCTCGCTTCGTTGTTGCCCATCGTGCGCAACACCTACGAAGGCCTGAAAAACGTCCAGGGTTCACTCAAGGAAGCCGCTACCGGCATCGGCATGACACCGCGTCAGGTGCTGTTGCGGGTCGAGCTGCCCAATGCCGTACCGATCATTGTCGGCGGTGTGCGAGTGGCATTGGCGATCAACGTCGGTACCGCGCCGCTGGCGTTCCTGATCGGCGCCAACAGTCTCGGCAGTCTGATTTTCCCCGGTATCGCCCTGAACAATCAGCCGCAATTGCTGCTGGGTGCGGCATGTACCGCGCTGCTCGCCCTGGTGCTCGATGGCCTGGTCACTCTGATGAGTCGCCTCTGGCTTGAGCGCGGCCTGAGCCGCTGAGAGAAAGCTGCTGAGAGAAAGGAACACCCCATGAAAAAATTATGTTTGTTACTGGGTTTCGGCCTGCTGTTCTCGGGCCTGGTCCAGGCCGCCGAGAAACCTTTGCTGCGCATTGGCGCCCGGGTGTTTACCGAGCAGACCATGCTTGCCGAACTCACCGCGCAATACCTGCGCACCAAGAATTACAACGTGCAGATCACCGGTGGTCTGGGCAGCAACCTGGCGCGCAGTGCCCAGGAAAGCGGTCAGCTCGATCTGTTGTGGGAATACACCGGTGTGTCGCTGGTTGCCTATAACCATATCGATGAAAAACTCGACAGCGAACAGACCTACGCAAGGGTCAAGGAAGTCGATGCGAAGAAAGGCCTGGTCTGGCTTTCAGCGTCGCGCTTCAACAACACCTTTGCTCTGGCGCTGCCGCAGAAGATCGCGGACCGCTATCCGCAGGTCAACACCATGAGCGACCTGACCAAGGTGCTCAAGGATGAAGCCAAAGAGGGTCATGTCGTAGCGCTGGACACCGAGTTCGCCAACCGTTCCGACGGTCTGAACGGCATGGTCAAGCATTACGACATGAATCTCGGTCGCGAGAATACCCGGCAGATGGACGCCGGGCTGGTCTACACCGCCTTGCGTAACGGGCAAGTGTTCGCCGGGCTTGTGTACACCACCGACGGCCGCCTGAACGCCTTCAAGCTCAAGGTGCTGGAGGACGACAAGCACTACTTCCCGGATTACACCGCCGCCCCGGTGATTCGTCAGGAATACCTGGATGCCCATCCGGAAATCGCCACGCTGCTCAAGCCGCTGGCCGATCTGCTGGATAACCAGACCATGATCGAGCTCAACGCCAGGGTCGATGTCGACCACGAAAGCCCCGCCACGGTTGCCGCAGATTTCCTGCGCAAGCATCCACTCAATTAAGGAAGGAGACGATATGAGTTTCTTGAGCGCCTTCTCCCATCTGGACTGGGCTCAGGTCATACACCTGACCTGGCAGCACATCACGCTGGTCGGAGTTGCTGTAAGCCTGGCAATTCTGGTCGGTGTACCTCTGGGCGTGCTGATGACCCGCTTTCCGGCCCTTGCCGGTCCGTTGCAGGCCAGTGCCACGGTCTTGCTGACCGTGCCGTCGATTGCCCTGTTCGGCCTGCTGCTGCCGTTCTACTCCAAGTTCGGCCAGGGCCTTGGTCCATTGCCTGCGATCACCGCGGTGTTTCTCTATTCACTGCTGCCGATCATGCGTAACACCTACCTGGCGCTGACCGGCGTGGACGCGGGGATCCGCGAAGCTGCCAAAGGCATCGGCATGACCTTCGGCCAGCGCCTGCGCATGGTCGAGCTGCCGATTGCCGTGCCGGTGATCCTGGCCGGCGTCCGCACCGCGGTGGTGATGAACATCGGTGTCATGACCATCGCCGCCACCATCGGTGCCGGTGGCCTGGGTGTACTCATTCTCGCGTCAATCAGCCGCAGCGATATGTCGATGCTGATCGTCGGCGCCGTGCTGGTCAGCATTCTGGCCATCTTCGCCGACCTGCTCCTGCAATGGCTGCAACGCAGCCTGACTCCAAAAGGATTGCTCAAATGATCGAACTCCAGAATCTGACCAAAACCTTCACCTCCAACGGTAAAGACGTCAAAGCCGTCGATTCGGTAAGCCTGACTGTCAATGAAGGTGAGATCTGCGTCTTCCTCGGGCCTTCGGGTTGCGGCAAGAGCACCACGCTGAAAATGATCAATCGCCTGATCGTGCCGACTTCCGGCAAGGTGTTGATCAACGGTGAGGACACCACCGAACTGGACGAAGTGACCCTGCGTCGCAATATCGGCTATGTGATCCAGCAGATCGGCCTGTTCCCGAACATGACCATCGAGGAAAACATCGTGGTCGTGCCCAAGCTGCTCGGCTGGGACAAAAAACGCTGCCATGATCGTGCCCGCGAACTGATGAGCATGATCAAGCTGGAGCCCAAACAGTATCTGCATCGCTACCCGCGCGAACTGTCCGGTGGTCAGCAGCAGCGGATCGGCGTGATTCGTGCGCTGGCTGCCGAGGCGCCGCTCTTGCTGATGGACGAGCCGTTCGGTGCGGTCGACCCGATCAACCGCGAGATGATCCAGAACGAATTCTTCGAGATGCAGCGTGCCTTGAACAAGACCGTGATCATGGTCAGCCACGACATCGACGAAGCCCTCAAGCTGGGTGACAAGATTGCGATCTTCCGGGCCGGCAAGCTGTTGCAGATCGATCATCCGGACACGCTGCTGGCGCATCCGGCAGACGAGTTCGTCAGCAACTTCGTCGGCCAGGACAGCACCCTCAAGCGCCTGCTGCTGGTCAAGGCCGAAGATGCTGCGGACAACGCGCCGTCGGTCAGCCCGGAAACCCCGGTTGCCGATGCGCTGGAATTGATGGACGAAAACGACCGCCGCTACATCGTCGTCACCGACGGCGAGAACAAGGCGATGGGGTATGTCCGTCGTCGCGACCTGCATCGTCAGCAGGGCACCTGCGTCCAGTTCCTGCGCGAGTTCAACGCCACTGCCGCTTACGACGAACACTTGCGCATCCTGCTGTCGCGCATGTACGAGTTCAACCGCTCCTGGTTGCCGGTGCTGGATGCGCAGAACGTGTTCCTGGGTGAGGTCACTCAGGAATCGATTGCCGAGTACCTGAGTTCGGGGCGTTCGCGGGGCGGCAAGACCAGCATCGTTTCGCCGGCCGAAGCAGTGGCCTAACCGTTGTTCAGCACTGGCGCCTCATGTTGTGGCGGCCAGTGCCTGGACATGGACGGTTGGCGCGGGGCGAGCACTTTACAGGGCGAGCCCAGCGCTTGCAGTGAAGGCCTGCCCAGCAGATAGCCCTGGCCCCAGTTGCCGCCCAGGTCATTGACCATTTCGCTGTCGGCGTGAGTTTCGATGCCTTCGACGATCACGCAGGGCGCCAGGCTTTTACACAGTGGCAACAAGTGCGAAAGGGTTGTGCGCCCGAGCGGATTTATCCGTGCCCGTTCCATATAGCCCTTATCGATCTTGATGATGTCCGGGCTGGACTGCAGGATGAATTCCAGCGTGCTGTAACCGGAGCCAAAGTCGTCCACCGCGATCCGGCAACCGCTTGCCCGCATGGTGTTAACGAAGTCCACCGCCCTCGTAATGTTCGGCGTGGCAGCGCTCTCGGTAATTTCGATGACCAGTCGGCAAGCTACTTCCGGTTCGGCGGCCAGTTGTTGCAGCACGGGTTGCCAGTCTTCGACGAGAATCGCGCTTTGCGCAGATATATTGCAGCCCAGGGATAAACCTGGATGCAGTCGCAACCTTTGAATCACGGTACTCATCACGCTCAAATCGAGCCTCAGCATCATGCCCTGCTTCTCGAGCCTGGAAAACGGCGCGAAGGGTTGGCGGATGACGCTTGAGTGCCGCAGTAGCGCTTCGTGATAAAGCACCTGGCCGAAATCGGGAAGTGCTACCACCGGCTGAAAGGCCATCAGCAGCCGACCCGCGGCCAGCTCCCGGTAAAAATGTCTCACTCGTTGCATTGCGGTTTTTTGCTCCGGGGTGCGTTTTAGAGCTGGAAACGCCTGATCAAACCTTGCAGCTCACTGCCCTGGCGGGCGAGGTTGGTAGCGGCGACAGCAATCTGCTGAGTGGCGGTGGCGGACTGTTCGGTAACATCCTTGATGCCGTGCATGTTGCGGTTGATCTCCTCGACCACACTGTCCTGCTGTTCAGAGGCGCTGGCGACCTGCATGCTCATCACCTGGATCGTGGCCACCGACTTGCTGATGTCATTGAGTTCGGTCTGCACATTGCGGGTCAGGTCGACCGTGTTCTCGACCATCTGGCAACTGGCGCTCATGCGTCGGGTGGCCTGTTGAGCACTGCTTTGCAGCGAGGCAATCAAGGACTCGATTTCGGCGGTCGACTGCTGGGTGCGTGACGCCAGCCCGCGAACCTCATCGGCAACCACGGCAAAACCGCGTCCGGCTTCTCCGGCCCGAGCCGCCTCGATGGCCGCGTTGAGAGCCAGCAGGTTGGTCTGGCTGGCCAGCCCGTTGATCACCGTGAGCACGCCGCCGATACGCTCGCTCTCGGTGGACAACTGGCTGACGGCCTGATTGGAGCTGTTGATTTCCTGGCCGAGCAACTCGATCTGGGTCAAGGCCTGCTGGGCGACCAGATTGCCCTGGCTGGCTTTCTGATCGGCAAACTGGGCCGCGTTCGAGGCCTCGCCAGCGCTCATGGCTACATGCTGGACGGTCGAGACCATTTCGTTCATGGCTACTGCGACCTGATCGGTGTCTGTGCGCTGCGAGTTCGCGTCGCTGCTGCTTTGTTCGGTCACGGCCGACAGCTCTTCGGCTGCGCTCTGCAGTTCACCGGTGACCTGGCTGACCTGGCCGAGCAATTTGCGCAGGTTCAGGCCGGTCTGTTCGAGTGCCGACAGCAGCACACCAAACTCATCCTTGCGCTCGGGGGCCGAGAGCCCGGTCAGGTTGCCTTCGCCTATCCGTCGGGCCATAGCCAGAGCTGCGTTGAGCGGCTGCTGGATCTGCCGGGTAATCAGCCAGGTCACGCCAAGCCCCATAAGCAGGGCGATTACCAGCAGGCTAAGCAGTTGTTGTCGGGCGAAAGAGGCTTCCTCGATGCTTTTTTCGTTCTGGCTTTCGATCAGGGTCTGGATGGTGCCGAAAGCCGATTTGAAATGGGTTTCCAGAGGGACGCGCGCTGCATCGACCTGCACGCTGTTGTTCTGGCGCGTGGCCTCGACCAGCGCTTTGAGAGCTGTCGAGTAGCGGGCCATGCTGTTGTTTATTTCATCGAAGCGTTTCCAGTCTTCGGGGCTCGAGAAAAGTTTTCTGTTGTCGGCAATCAGTTTGTTGACGCGGCCCAATGCTTCATCGATCTGTTGCAGGTATTGATTGGCGTGAGTGGCCTCATAACGCAGTCGGGAGGATTGAACGATGTTCGCTTCATCGATGATCCGGTTGATTGCAACCGACTTGGTGGCCCGGTCGGTCATGGACTGGATGCTGTGCAGGCCAACCAGTGTGGTGATGACCAATACGAGCAGCACGGTAGAAAAGCCGGCTATCAACTTGAGCTTTACGGATAAATTTTTCATGGGCAGGGATCAACGTATAACCAAGGGAAAGAGCGAGCGTCGATGTCGTGATGCCCGGATCAGAGCCCTGGCCCGCATCGACTGTTTATTCGGGTTTTCAAATGGGGCCATGATCGGGCATTGAAGAGGGTTAGAGGAGTGTCCTGACACCCTTTTCGCTTGTCCCATGACTCAGTGGTCAGATAGCGAGCGCTCTTGCTCAAGGTGTTCTATGGCAATCACCAGGATCAACGGGTGATGGTCGAGAGGTAGCGGATAGGCATGTACAGAATAACCAGTGCAAGCTTCAGGGTTTTGGTGCTGACCATGGCTGAAACGGGGGTAGACATGGATGCCCTGTTTGCCGATTTTGGCTGCGAAGGCCGTGACCTCTACAGTGATCCCAAAGGGGTCAGAATGGAATTGGTCTACCACTTGATGGCTGAGGTCACACTGCGCAGTGGCTGTCCGGATTACGGCCTGCTGGCGTACTCGAAAGCGCACCCGGCCAATCTCGAATTGCTGGGTTACGCGATCATGTCCAGCTCGACCCTGGGCGCGGCGCTGAAAAAACTGGTGGACTATCACCTGTTGATCGGCAACGGCTTCTGCTTTTGTCTTGAGCGCAAGAGCGATCAGGTTTCGCTGCTCGGTTTCGACCTGACCCGTGACGGTTCCCTGACCCCCAGGCCCGTCATCGATTCGGCCATGGCGCAGATCCTCGGTTTGATCCACTGGCTGCTGCCGGAGCACAAGCCCGGACCGCTGGCCGTGACTTTTACCTATCCCGAGCCGGATGACATCGGCTCGTTGACCAGATTGCTGGGCAATGACCTGATCTTCAATGCGCCGTACAACAGCATGACATTCAAGACCGATGTGGCCGACATCGAGCTGCCGACCGCCAACTCACAGCTGGATATGGTGCATGCCGAACACGTTCGGGCCCGGCTCGATGATTTGGTCCGCGGTTCCATGGCGGCCAGAGTGCGGCGCGCATTGTCCGAGCATCTGACCCAGGGCATTGCCTGCGGGCTGGATGATATTGCCCAGACCTTGCATATCAGCAAGCGCAGCCTGCAACACGGTCTTGAGCGTGAGGGCGTGAATTTCTCCGGGCTACAGGACGAAGCACGCCTGAAGATGGCCCACAGTTTTTTGCGCAACTCCATGCGCAGCCTCAAGTACATCGCTGCGCTTCTGGGATTTCGTGACCAGAGCAGTTTCAACAAGGCGTGTCTGCGCTGGTTTGGGGTACCGCCCGGGCATTATCGTGGGCGCTCCTGAGCGGTTTCGTTGCTTCTTCGAGCTTCAGGACACGCTGAATGAAGCGGAATAGTTCATTGAGCGCATATTGAAAATATTGATGACGAGAAGCGTAGCGTAGTAGTTTCCCGCAGCCAGCATCCCGGTCTGGAACGTGGTTGTTCGCTGTTCCGGGCGTGTATTCGAGTTGGATGCAATCACGGTTGAGGACGTGTCTTTACGAATATCGATCCAGTAGCTCAGTTGCGGAGGCGAGGTAGAGGGTATGCCCCACTCGACTGACACTGCCCCGACTGATGACTTGTAGGTTGCATGGAGCCAATCCACTTGCGATGCCTTGACGACTTTGGGCTTGCTGTCGAATTGATCGGGTATCAGCCTGATGCTGGTTTTGTCATTGTCAAAGCGCCCGCCCGCAATGAGTTTGATGTTGGCATCTCCTGGAGAGTCCCCGCTGCCTACCAGCGTGGCATTCCAGGTGTGTGGATCACCGCCGGCGCTCGCTTCGTAATAAGTGGGTTTTTGCCAGGACCCGTCCTTGTTCATCCGGAAGTGCTGGCCGTAGATCCCGGAGTAGCCAAGGGCATCGCCCGCAAAGCGCTCGAGAAAGCTGTTGCAGCTCGTACCGGTAAAGGAAACATCGCCGTCTGGTACGGACGCTGACATGTAGTGCGTCCATCGTCCATCCGTGTATGAGTACATGAACATCGCCATGTGCGTCACGCTTTGCCCTGGAATGAACCAGCGCCTTATCACCATTCCATACCACTTATCCAGCGACCATGGCATGGGATGAGAGGTGTGCAAGCCGGTGCCTTCACCGCCGAAATGGGCGGTGTACAGGCCTTCAAGCCCATATTCCAGATGCACTTCGGCCTCGGCCGGATCGCTTGCCAGATCCCAGATCGAGCAGATGTTGTTGTAGGTGAATATTTGCCCATCGATCAACTTGTTGTTCTGGTGCTGAATGCCGGCGTAACCGCCTCGCGGGCCGAAATAGAAATTGCAGCCTGACCAGTAAATGTGAACCGCGTCACCCGCTTTGGGCACGAATTGTTCCACGTAGATCAACTCGGCCGTGCTTTCCCGGAAATGCGAGGTCACTGACGGGCCGGATGTGGGGATGTCTCCACTGCGTGCTGGACTGTCGGATTCTGGATGCTCTGTCATGGGGATCGCCTGATAGGAGGTTTGTCCAGATTGTCAGCGGGTTCCGCAGCACCTCGCACCTGTAGGAAATGCCAGTTCTGAGACCGTTTTGCAGGGCTCGATAGCCAAAATGAGTGCATCTGGTGATATGACGCCTGCCTGTCGAGTCAGGCGATCAGGGGAACATCAGCCTGTCATCAGGGTCGGTTATAAAGGCGGTCAATTTGGCTATCTGCCGAGCGTGTGTGAAAACGCGACATTTTTTGTTGATCTCAAGCCTCTCAGGTCCTAAAGTTCGCGCCGAACGTCCATGCTGGAAACGATCCATCCGGCTCAAGTACTGACGACGAGACAGCAAGGCCAAGGGGCATGATCCCCATGGCCTTTTTGCTTTCGGCGACATGCCTTGGGAAGTAGGCGAACCAAAGTGGGGATACGGAGGGCGTTCATTTGCACCCATTTATATTCATCTGTTTGCCAAGTGGAGTTCCCGAGCATGCCGATCAAGGTCGAAGACTACTTTTCAGCCGATTCCTTCAAGAAGATCAAGTCGTTCGCTGACAAGCAAGAAACCCCGTTTGTCGTCATCGACACCGATGTGATCAGCCAGGCCTACGATGACCTGCGCGCAGGTTTTGAATTCGCCCAGGTTTACTACGCCGTAAAGGCCAACCCGGCGGTCGAGATCATCGACCTGCTCAAGGCCAAGGGTTCGAGCTTCGACATCGCCTCCATCTATGAGCTGGACAAGGTGATGGATCGCGGCGTAGGCCCGGATCGCATCAGCTACGGCAACACCATCAAGAAGTCCAAGGACATTCGTTACTTCTACGACAAGGGCGTGCGCCTGTACGCGACCGACTCGGAAGCCGACCTGCGCAACATCGCCAAGGCTGCGCCGGGCTCGAAAGTCTACGTACGTATCCTGACCGAAGGCTCGACCACGGCTGACTGGCCTCTGTCGCGCAAGTTCGGCTGCCAGACCGACATGGCCATGGACCTGCTGATCCTGGCCCGTGACCTGGGTCTGGTGCCTTACGGCATCTCCTTCCACGTCGGTTCGCAGCAGCGCGACATCAGCGTCTGGGACGCTGCCATCGCCAAGGTCAAGGTGATCTTCGAGCGTCTGAAACAGGAAGACGGCATCGAGCTCAAGCTGATCAACATGGGTGGCGGCTTCCCGGCCAACTACATCACCCGTACCAACAGCCTGGAAACCTACGCAGAGGAAATCATCCGCTTCCTGAAGGAAGACTTCGGTGATGACCTGCCGGAAATCATTCTGGAGCCGGGCCGTTCGCTGATCGCCAACGCCGGTATCCTGGTCAGCGAAGTCGTGCTGGTTGCGCGCAAGTCGCGTACCGCCGTCGAGCGTTGGGTGTACACGGATGTGGGCAAGTTCTCCGGCCTGATCGAAACCATGGACGAAGCCATCAAGTTCCCGATCTGGACCGAGAAGAAGGGCGAGATGGAAGAAGTGGTCATCGCCGGCCCGACCTGCGACAGCGCCGACATCATGTACGAGAACTACAAGTACGGCCTGCCGTTGAACCTGGCCATCGGTGACCGCCTGTACTGGCTGTCCACCGGTGCCTACACCACCAGCTACAGCGCTGTTGAGTTCAATGGCTTCCCGCCGCTGAAGTCGTACTACGTCTAAACGCTCTGCGTTGACTGAAGCCCGCAAGCGATTGCGGGCTTTTTTGTGGGCGCCAGACTGGCAGGTGCCTATACAGGGTTGGCCGTCAGGCTGTTGAACCAGCGTGTGAAACGCTGGACCTCTTTCAGACTGACAAGCATCAGCCTCGTTTCCAGATAGGGACGCGAAGGATTATCGGTTTTGCGCATGCGCAGGGTATGGGCGAAAGAAAGCCCGAGCACATCGCATACTCGGGTGATATAGGCATCCATATTGGTGGCTGCGCAGAGAGCTTCCGCATATTGCCTTTGGGCGATGACAACATAGCTGCGCGCGCTCCTGAGCCGGGCCTGTGGAGAAAGTGCAGGACCTGTTTCAGCAAAGGAGATCGAGGCGGTGAGATTCTGCATCGCAGCATTCTGCTCGCCGTTCCTTTCCATCAGGTCGTATTGATGGGCGTGGCGATAGATGTTGCCGTTCAGGAAATCGATGACACGTGGCAGTATCGTATAGATACCGCGGGTCAGGGTTTGCAGCGTTCGTTGATGGTCATCGAAGGTTTCCATGAACATGCCCAGTCGGCTTTTGCTCTGCTCGATGAAGTGCCGAGTGACATCCTGGCTGCCGCTGATGCTTTCGGTGGACGGGATAATGTCCTCCAGAAATGCCTCGAGTTCTCTGTGCAGGGCAGTGAGAGCAGGCAGAACTTTCGAGCCGAGCGATAGATGATCGCTGGCCTTGCTCAGCAGGGCGGCGATTTCCGGTATGCGATAAGAGCCGTATTCCCTTGCCGGAACCAGATCAAGGTTGACCTTGAATGAGCGGGTGAACTCCGGAAGTTTTTGCAAGACCCGCATATGGTTGTCGAGCCCGGTAAGGTCGCTTTGTTGGATCAGATTCCCGGTCATTATTGAGTCCCTGATAGAGTCGTGTCGGAATTCAAATGCAGGCAAGGGAAATGGCACAGGCCATCTCCCTTGCCTGCATGCGGGCTAATCAGCGGATAGGTTGCAGGTAGCTGACCATTTGCAGCCCGGCACTGACGAAGCGCGCACTGCGCTGCTTGTCGTCCGCCGCGACTGCCTGGTTGATGGCGATGAAGCTGTCTACTGCCTGGGCCACTTTCTGATATTGCTCAACGTAAAGAGTGCGCTGGTCGTCCATGGCATGGAAACATTCGATCAGCTCGATACGTTGAGCCAGCGCCTGCTTTTCCTTCTCCCGCTGGCTCAACTGTTCAAACAGCTTGTCTATTCGCTCGCGCAGGCTGTCGCGACGTTTGAGCAGACCAATGAAGTTGATCCCTTCGGCGCCCTGTTCCAGGGTCGCTTTCATCTGCTCGATCGCCAGGGTGATGACGGCTATCTGCGGTGGCTGCAAGCCCAGCGCAATGATCTTTTCTGCGGTAAGAAGAGTGTCACGGGCAATGTTGGCAAAGCCTTTGCTCTCGATAGCGTCAATGGCTTCGCTCAATACCCGGCGCTCCTCCTGGAGGCCGGCAAGCCGGGTGCGGGTTTCGTCGAGTCCGGCTGTTGCCCTGATCACGTCCTGCTCAAGGCTCTTCTTGAACTCCAGGGTCTGCTGGCGATTGGCAGCTTCTTTCATCGCGCTCAGGGCGTTGGCCAGCTTCAGTGCTTCGGCGCTTGCCATGCTCATGGCGTTTTTCAGGGTGTAGGCGCGTTCGGTCTGGATGTCATCGACATCTGTCTGGTCGTTGGTTTCGATGAGTTCCTGATCGTACTTTCGCAGCAGTTCGATGCGAGATTCGATATCCCTCATCAGCCGCATGCAAGCGCCGCCCAGGCGCTGATGCTCGATGACCATGGTGTTATTGATACGTTTGAAGCGTGCATAGAGATTGGGCAGGTAAAGTGTCTTGGCATACAGGACATCGGCAGTGACCAGGGTGCTGTTCATGCTGCCCAGGTTACTGGACATGACCTGCACGTCTGGCGCCTTGATGTTCAGAGAGTTATCGAGGGGGGTAATAGTCGTAGTCATTTTTTATTTTCCATAAATCCGTTTGAATTCATCGTCCGCTTCCTTGAAGACATCCAGTAACGCATCGGAGTCCTGTTCGATGGTCTTCCAGGGTTGTACAACCTGCCTGAAGCGATTCATGAATATTCTCAGCGACAAGGCATTGGTAATGTCGGTCGAGGCCCTTACCGATTCCTCGATGAAAAGAAACAACTTGCTCCAGACAGTAATCAGATTCTTGGTGGCGATGTCGGCGTCAATGACGACGGTCACAAGGTTTTGCAGGTCAAACTTGACGCGGCTCAAAGAGCCCAGAATCTTGTTTTTAAGTTGCAGGTCGTTGATGTCCTGGTCTTGCAGTTCGATCAGCCGGTTTCTTTCCTTGCGAACACTTTCGGCCTCGACGCCAAAGTAAATGCCCAATGCAAGGCCGACAATATTCAGTTTGCTGACCGAGCCCAACGATCTTTCGACGGCCGCTTTATATTCCTTGTTCTTTTCGTCGATATCTTTCGCGCGGCGCTCGATGGCCTCATTCAACTTTGTGACATCGGCTGGCAAGGAGCTGTTATCGATGGCGGTAACCTTGCGCTGGATTTCCGGTGTGACGTAGAGCGCAAGATCATGGCCGAACTTCTCCAGCTCTTCCTTGATGTCTTGTGCGTCTTCCTGGTTTTCCTTGACCTTGCGCAGGATTTCATCGAGGTAGAAGCCGACGTCCCGCACGGTTTCCTGATCTTCGGGGCTCAACTCTATGCCCGGGAACTGATCGCCCAGTTCAAGCTTCAGGCGTTTGACGTCCTCCAGGGTCTTGATATCGAATTGATCGAGGATTTTCCCGCCCTTGATATCGTTGTAAATGTCTTCCATGCTCTTGCCATACACCAGCATCTGGCCAGCAAACACTTTAAGTTTGCTACCGACCGCCAGTAACTGACTGCGCAGTGGACTCCAGCGCCGGGCATGGTTATGCACCAGTTTATAACTTTTCAGAAAATCTTCGGGCTCCAGTCCGGCGCCGGCTCCGCTGCTGTAACCCAGGTAGGCAATGACTTCTTCTATCTCGGTCGGCAAGGAAAGGCCGACCAGTTCATATTGCTTGAGATTGACGATCTGTTGCTTGGTCAGTATCAGGCCGGGCGTGCGTTGAACATCTGAATCATTGGCAGAAGAAACATCAAAGAATACTTCGGGTGCCTTTATCGCTTCGTCGGTAACAGTATCTCCTGTGGTGGTGTTGTCGGTGACTAATCTGTCGAGTATTGCGGTCATTGGGTATGTCCTTATTTTCCAGGGGTATCATTATTGGATCCCCGGTTTTGTATGTTTCAGTTGTTGCTTTCGATAAAGGTTAGGGGGCTTCGATCATGAGTGTCAAAGGCGAAAGGCGGTCGTGATGTGTAGGATATATGTTTGGTTTGGGTAAGGAGTGAATGCAGAAGTAATATGGATGTATAAGTATATTGCGATGATTAAGTCGCTCTGGTTTATGGCGTGAACAGGTTAAAAGTGATCCATATTTACATTTGGAATATCTTCTCATCGAGGTTCACGCATACGCCTTTGCCCGCTGGTATCCCCAGCCACGTTCGTGGCTGGATATCCTTAACGCTAAAGATGAGAATAAATAACATTTAGCGCATAATGCGCCCCGCAAAATGCCTGCGAGGTAGTGAGTGTGTTGAAGAAAGTCCTGTTCCAGGTTCATTGGTTCTTCGGGATCACGGCGGGGCTGGTGCTGGCCTTGATGGGCATTACCGGTGCGCTGTATTCGTTCGAGGATGAGATTCTCGATGCGCTCAATCCCGATGTGCTGCTCGTCCAGGAGCGGGAGGCCACCTTGCCTGCGCCGGAACTGGCGCGCCGGCTGGAAGCCGCTACCGGTCTGAAGGTGGCGATCCTGCGCGTGCAGACGGTCGGTAATCGTGTTGCGCAGGTGTATTTCACTCCCGAACCGGGCGAACGACGTGGCCCCAAACGCAACTTCGATCCCTACACCGGAGAAATCCGTGGCAACGGTGTTGGCGAAGGCTTCTTCGATTTTGTCCTGAACCTGCATCGCTTTCTGGCGGCGGGCGAGGTCGGCAAGCAGATCACTGCGGCCTGTACCCTGATCCTGGTGTTCTTCTGCCTGTCCGGCCTTTATCTGCGCTGGCCGCGCAAGGCACTGGACTGGCGGGTCTGGCTGACCATGGACTGGGCAAAGAAAGGCCGCAGTTTCAACTGGGACCTGCACTCGATCTTCGGCACCTGGTGCCTGCTGTTTTATCTATTGTTCGCGGTGACCGGCCTGAGCTGGTCGTATGACTGGTTCAGCAACGGCATGAACCGGCTGCTCGCCGATCCCGCGCCTGTCGAACAGCGCAAGGGCGTTGCAAAGCCTGCGCAGCCGCGCGGTCCGCTGGTGGTGGATTACGATGCCGTCTGGGCCAGCATCCAGCAAGCGGCCGGGCCTGAACTGAGCGCCTACAACCTGAGGCTGCCGGCCAGCGGTGGGCAGCCTGCCACTGTGTTCTACCTGCTCAAGAGTTCACCGCATCCGCGTGCCTACAACACCCTCAACCTGGATCCGGCCAGCGGCCAGGTCAATTTCAATTCGCGATACGCGGACAAGAGCCTGGGCGCGCAGTTGCTGATCAGCAATTACGCGTTGCATGTGGGCAGCTATTTCGGCCTCGCCGGGCGCATTATCATGACCGCGGCCTCGCTGCTGATGCCGCTGTTCTTCATCACCGGCTGGTTGTTGTACCTGGACCGGCGTCGCAAGCAACGAGAGATCAGGCTCGCCCGGGGTGAGCTTGTGGCCAGCGACGAGGCATCCTCGTGGCTGATCGGCTTTGCCAGCCAGAGCGGTTTTGCCGAGCAACTGGCCTGGCAGACCGCCGGGCAATTGCAATCTGCCGGCTTGCCGGTGCGCGTGCAGCGCCTTGGCGAGCTGACCGAGCAGGACCTGAACCAGAGCAGCAATGCCCTGTTTGTGGTCAGCACCTTTGGCGATGGCGAAGCGCCGGACAGCGCCCGTGGTTTCGAGCGTAAATTGCTCGGTAGTCCGTTGGCCCTGCAGAACCTGAACTATGCCGTGCTGGCTCTGGGCGACCGTCAGTATCCGCAGTTCTGCGCTTTCGCCCACCGCTTGCATGACTGGCTGGCCGAGCGCGGCGGTCGCACGCTGTTTGCGCCGGTGGAGGTCGACAGCGCCGATCCTGCCGCCTTGCAGCATTGGCAGCAGCAGCTTGGACAAGTGACAGGCAGCCAGCCCACGACAACCTGGCAGGCCCCGGTGTTCGAGAACTGGACGTTGACGCGCCGCGAGCTGTTGAACCCCGGTAGCAGCGGTTCAAAAGTCTTCCTGCTGGATCTGGCTGCGCCGGGCGCAGCAAGCTGGCAGGCCGGTGATCTGGTCGAAGTGTTGCCGCGTAACGGCACGGCGGTCCTTGAGCATTTCCTGAGCGGCCTGGGCATTGCCCACGACACGCCGGTCAGTGTCGATGGCTTGCAGGAAACCCTGCTACAGGCGCTGGCGACTCGGCAGTTGCCACAACACCGCGCACATCTGGTCGGCTTGCACGCTCAGGCGCTGGTCAATGCATTGGTGCCCCTGGCCGCTCGCGAATACTCCATCGCCTCGATCCCCGAGGACGGCGTGCTGCAACTGATCGTGCGTCAGGAGCAGCATCCGGATGGCAGCCTGGGGCTCGGCTCCGGCTGGCTGACCGAGCATGCTTCGCTGGAGGGCGCCATCAGCCTGCGTCTACGCCGTAACAGCGGCTTCCATTTGCCGGCCGAACCGCTTCCGTTGATTCTGCTGGGCAATGGCACCGGGCTGGCGGGGCTGCGCAGCCTGCTCAAGGCGCGTATTGCTCAAGGGCAGTCACGCAACTGGCTGCTGTTTGGCGAGCGCAATGTCGCGCATGATTTCTATTGCTCGGCCGAGCTGCAAGGCTGGCTGGCAAGCGGCGCTCTGGCGCGTCTGGATCTGGCGTTTTCCCGCGATCAGGCGGAAAAAATCTACGTGCAGGATCGCTTGCGCGAAGCCGCCGATGAATTGCGAGCTTGGCTGGATCAAGGGGCGGCGATCTACATCTGTGGCAGTCTTGAGGGGATGGCTGCAGGTGTGGATCAGGTCTTGAAGGATGTGCTGGGTGAACAGGCTGTGACAGGGCTGATCGAGCAGGGGCGCTACCGACGGGATGTTTATTGACGGTAGACGAGCAATCGCGAATGAATGGGCTCTGTCCTCGTCAAGTGTTGTGGTGTTTCCCACAGTCCTCTGACGGACTTGCAACACTTAATGCAGACAGAGCCAACTCATTCGCGAAAAAGGCCTACGCCGCTACAAACTGCTCCGCGTAGTGACAGGCCACCTGACGGTTATCCACCGTGCGCAAGGCTGGCTCTTCCTTGGCGCAACGTTCGGTCGCATAAGGGCAGCGCTTGTGGAAGGCGCAGCCGCTCGGCGGGTCGAGGGGGTTGGGCAGCTCGCCGACGATCTTGATCTTTGTAGTGGTCAACTTTTT
>NZ_RBRE01000001.1 GCF_003700275.1 Pseudomonas cichorii
TGCATTGGCTGGACGCTTACTACCTATGTGCAAATGCCTTGGGATGAAACTAGGATCGATTCTGCACGTCGCTCCCAACGTCCTGCCGCAACAGGAGTCGGCGATCAATGCGATTGGAAAACCATCTCATACGTCACCCCCAGAATTAGCCGGGCTAATCACATCGCCTTCTTATAGGCTTTCGAGGTAGGGCTTCTTATCAATCACTGCAGCACGTACCTTGCTTCGCAGGAGACTGACCAAGTCGCTTTTGTTCATGAGCAGCACCACGATTTCCCTTAGCGTACAAAGCACCATCGTTTTCTGGGTTGAGTGAGTGACGCACTCGGCAATAGTGGTAGAGGCAAAATCTGAGTTCGAGATGAAGATTCCTCGAGCGTCAGCTCTCGCAAACAGTCTAACCATGTGCGCCGCGAGATCATGCACTCCTACTGGATCCTTGAGCCATTTCATCTCTACAAGGTAAATGTGTCCTTCAAACTCGATGACTCCATCTATTTGCTCAACGACGGCGCCTCCAGATTGATCAAGTCGCTTGAAGTCTTCTCGTAAAAGGATTCCGTGTGCCCTGAACAGGTCGTTCAATACTCCTTCCAAAAGCTTGCCGCGCTTTTGAGGTTCTCTATCCATACCAAAGAGAGCACTCAGCCGATCACGCACGTCTTCAACTTTACGATCCCTCGCTGCAGCCGCTTCACGCTCGGCTCGTGCCTTGGCGGCGACCTCGGCTTGAGCGGCCTCTCGTTGCTGGCTCATTCGGGTAAACGAGTCTTTAACATTGACGATGCGCGCCAGGTCTCCCACGTTAGCTTTAGCCTTGTGAACATTGTTGGGCCAGCATCCTGAAAACTCCTCGAACTCCACCACTCGTTTGATGATTTCGCGCCTAGCCGCCAAGCCCCCATCCCCTCGCTTATTCAGCTTTTCAAGGACGTCGCGAACTATGGCAAATGTACTGACTGAATCACGGTTTGTTTTAACCGTGACGTCCATGAGCGCCAGATCATCATGAGGCACTCCTGCTCCCCGTAAAAAAAGCAGCACGTCAGCCTTACTTCTGCAAAGTAGCGGGATGGTGTCGACCAGCAGGTTAAAGACATCAGGGGGATAGTGGTAGCGCGCGTCCATGTTCCAGCCCAGCACGTGGTGGTGAAATGCAAGAGTAGCTACCAAGACCACAAAGACACCATCGGTGGATGTGAAAAAAACTCATGACGGACATGTCTTGGTAGCAGGCAAAGCGCCTGCGCCATGCTACGGCCTCATCTGATTAGGTTTTGGGGCATGTGGCACAAGCGTTGAGTGATGCCCATCGATACTTAACATCGTCACAGGGCGTCAGAAGTTTCGTATCAGACTCCCTAGTAGGTTGAATCATCCTGGCGATGTGCTATCCATTGGGTATATACGCTATCGTTGAAAACAGGGTATCCCACCGGGGCGCATCTATCGGCGCGACCAATGCCTATCAGCAAGGAAGAACCATGCGCCTCGATCAGATGCCGTACCACTCGATGCCTACTCTAGCCGTACTCCCATTCCGTCAATTTGGAATCGGCTGGTCATGGCAACTGCGAGCCCTGAAGCTCTTCCCTGACTCCCTGCTCGCCTGGAAACGCTATTTCTACGATAACGGCCAGGGGCATGCACGTGGTTCCTCATTTAGCACCTTTGCAGAAGCCATGATTGCGGCAGATGCGTTCAACCAGACCACCGCCGAGCGCATAGGCATAGCGGTGCTTGATCCCGTGCTCCAAGCCTCAGTCATCCTAAAGGTCGACAAGGCTTTGACTGCGGCTCGCCGCATTCAGGACGAAGAGGAGCTAATGGAGCGCGAGGCGATCAAACGTAATGCTCATCTGCCCCGCCCAGCCATCCGAGATTTAAATCTGCCCAGTAAGATGGACAGTTTGCGGGAGCCGCTACACGAACAGCTTATACGCGCCCCATATTTGCAAGTGGTTGCAATCCCAAGGTTTAACGCTTGTCTTCGTCGTACCGGAGACATGGAATGGGAAGAGATCGGCGCTCTAACCCCGAAGCGCTCACAGATATGCCTTAGAGAATTTACGGCCAAGGGTTTTGGTCTTTCGGCAGCTGATCACTGGGGAAGAACCAAGGCACAGATTCGTGCTCTGCTGCTTCCAAGAGCTAACCAACTGCTTCAACTGGCCAGCGTCAAACAAATGCTTGCCGAAGCCAGGATGCGCGGCCAGAGGGTGTTGGTCTGTGGAGGTTTCGTGTTCTGGCTCGAGGATGATGGGCAGCCTAGGTGGGTCATCAAGAACACCGGGGGCGAGTCCAATAGCGAAGAAGGTACGACCCTATGGCATGAAGGCACCATTTTGTCCAAGAATCATGGTCGGATCGTAGTGCTTCCATATATCAAGGAAAATGGCGAGCGGGTGCAAGGGCACACGAAGAACGCGCCACATGACGGAAAAGCTCTCCTTCGTCATCGAGATCAATATGTCACCCTTCCGTTCGAAATCTTGGAAGGAGATCTCATGATCGGTTTGTTCGGAGAGCTGCACTATGAGTGACAACCGAACAGCACCTGATGCGATCCCACCGCATCGAAGACCGTGAAATCAATGGTCAAGCGACGACAATCAGAGCTCTGCATCCCATGCATCCATCGCCTCGCTCACGGTAGCCAACCAGCGGAGATGATCGTTCTGTATGGCAATGGCGACGTGCCTGGCTGTGTTGGCTTCGACCCAAGTCGGGAGACTCTCTATCGCTTCTGTGAACAGACTGGCTGTAGCGACAGCGAATCGCCCCGTACTTGTAGACTGAAGGCACACGTAGCGCACAGCAGCGCCACTAGAGAGCCGACGCCAAGCCACTACCTCAATACCGTCCTGCAGCTCTACAGTGGCCTCAGCAGAGGTATCAGCCTCCTGCCCCACCTCAACGGCTGCCACTGCTTGGCATAGCCCACTAGACGCTCCGGGTTTGTGGACAAGATGCTTCAACTGCTCACGGGAGGCGACAATTTGTTCACGGAGCTCTTCTGGATCGATGAAAATCCCTCCCTCTTGAGTCACCCGGAGGGTCTTGAAGCTGTTCGCTGCCCGGATGAACTCACGCTCACGCGCTTTCTCCCGCTCGGGGCGGCGGTCAGGAAACAGCCTGCTAGTTAAGCGATAGAGGTTGATCATGTAGGGCTCCGGTGACTAGGTGGTAGCTAAGGCACACCGTTAGGCTATCACCCAAAGCCTCCCTGCACGAAACGCTGGCATGGAACAGCCCATGGGTTGTCGGTCGGGAGGGTAATGCGGCGGGGTTAAGCGCACTCCACAACTGGGGGGCATAGGCTAAAAGATTGCGCTTGCGCCCAGAGTAGTGGCACCTTCCGCGCTCACTCATCCTTAGTACCGTTACAGCGATCCTCCTTCCATGATTCCATTTTTGGCCTCCCTCGCTCGAACCAAACTACACCCTCAGACCTTCTCGATGCGGCATGAGAGTTCCCTCCGCCTGGCCACACGCCTCGCTCCGCAACAAACGTCCAAACACACGCCAATCCTTTCTCTTTCAACATCCGCTCAAATATGTCCTGTCGTATGAAAGCGTGTGAACCATCGTCAGGGCCCATGCCGCAGATCAGTTGGGGCTTCCCTAGCGCATCCACATAGACACGTGGATCTGAGAGCATCGGGGTAATGGACAGCTGATTTGCCAACCAAGGGGCTGGTAAATGCGCAGAGGCTCCCTCTGGAAGGGAGGCATCCAAATGGGACTCCCAATGATATTTAACGCAGGGAAATGCTACCTCGAGCTCACCTTGGTTATGAAAGCTGGCAGGTGTCCACATCAACTGATCCCAGGTAAAGCGCCACGGGGCCTCAAGCAGATAGCCGTCGTCCGTGCAACTGCGTCCCGACCAACTCGAAACATCCAGAGAACGCTGATTGCTCAGAAAGCGAATTAACTGTTTTTGATCTTTTTTCCTGACAACGACAGGCATGAGGAAACGCCATTCCTGCTGACGTAGCCCGTGCTCTCGGCTCTCCCCATCGTCGTAACGATTCGTCACGGAGCGATGCTCGTAAAGGACTAGCCACTTTTCCCCAGCCTTGTCGGTTCGGCCTACGAGACTAGGCATCCCGAGGCTAGGGTCAAGCTTAAACGGCCATTGCTGTAGGCAGTCTTCGGATATTTCCTCGAGAACAATTGGTGAGATATCTACAGAGTCAGAACCCGCATCGGACAACCCTTGAAGAACTGTAGGGTCGATGTCTCGATGGAAACCTAGATCGATGGATGAACGGTAATCACGTGTTCCATCGACTCGCGCTTCGGAGAGCCAATTACTATCGGCTAGCCGGCAAAGGAGTTCATCGAGCGCAAGCCACTCATATTTGGCACCAATGCGCTCATAGAGTGGCCTCTCGCGGGAATAGCTATGACGGTGAGAGCTATCCGATGGGAAGTGTTCTTCTGTCCATCCGAAGTCATAGGCGCGCTTGGCCACCCACCGTTTGGCCGCCTCCGTGTCGACGCCTTCCAACGTGCGCGGGTACTTTCCCGAGCGGACGATGCACCATCTGAACTCGTCGGTAAATCTTCTTTTTTCGTCAACATCCAGTAGATCAACAAGCCTCTTCTCTAGCTGCTGAAGCTCCTCGGACTGGTCATGCGTCTCCAGTTCCTCGAGCTCTTCAACCGCCTCTACCCCCTCGGCTTCCTCAAACTCCTCAAGCTCATCAAGCTCATCAAGCTCATCAAGCTCCTCGAGTATTTCAAATGGTCGGAGCAAGAATCGGAATGGATTAAATTGGAGAGCACTGATCGCATCGACGATTTCTTGCCTGTCTGGGTAAGGGGCAATTACCTCTGCATCGAATCGCTCGCTCATCTCGGATTGCGTGTGGGGCATTTGAGAAGTCAAAGCAACGCTCGAAAATGAGCTGACACGATGCTTGATCTCATCAGCGAACTCACTTATTCCGCCAGTGCAAGAACGCTTGATTTCGTCACCTCCGGCTTTTGTGGCGACATCATCGAGAAGAGCTTGTGAAACAGTTAATTGAACAGGCTGAGATTTATAAGGTGGCCTACAGGCACCGAGATCGACCTCGATAGGCAGGCAACGATAGTGGGCAGCCAGCTCAATAATCCCCGATGCATAGTCCCTAAGCATGATCGATAGCGGAGCGCACTGCTCAGAGAAAACCATCCGGTAAGCTACCGGGGCGTAATGCTTCAACCGCATTGGAGATGGATCGATACAACATGCGCCATAACCAGCCCCGTGCAACCGTTCCATGATGTAGAGATCATCAAGGCCAGCGAATCTCTCGCACAGTTCACCGTAGAGCTCGACCTTCGAAAGCAGCAATGCGGATAGCGCCTTGGTCGCTTTGTCTCTGATTTCTCTATGCGATGACGCCGTTAGCCACGTGACCGCAAGCCCGCAAAGAAGCTGTACCTGTCGATCCGTTTTCTCGGTCTGACTGGTCAAGCACCAGTCCAGGAGGCGGCGGATCGTGCTGCCATCCGCCATATCGAAGTCGTTAATTTTCACCGTCCAGGAAGCATCACGCTCTGGCATCGTTTTAGTAATCAGAATGTCGTGGAGTAGTTCAGCGTTCCAAGGGTGATCAACGTTGGCACAGAGTTCGATCAGCACGTAGAGTTGGCTATCATCGACATCCAAGATAGCCTGGTAATATCGCCAAGTGCGCTCCGTGAAGGCGTTTGAGCTACGCCAACGCAAGCTCTCTAGGAAGGCGCCTCTAACCGGGTCGTCGTTGATCCAGATATCTATATCCCTCGGAAGCGCATCCAAAAGCTCTGAGCCGAAACGCTCAGGCACTTGGATAGACAAGGCTTCAGCGAGACCAGCCCACTCCCATTTGAATCTGTCGCCGTCAAGAATGAAGCTCAAAACTCCATTCTCCAGTTCGAGCCCTGGATCCGTCACACTCTTGAGCAAAGCGTCCGCCATGAGGTGGTCTTGGAGTCGCTGGAAACTGAACCTCACGATATCCTCGACCGGAGCAAATGGATCAATTTCAAGCCGGCGCGGTGGTGGGTCGAGTCGGAAAATTCCGTTCTTCTGCAGGACGTCAAACCAGGTTTTGGAAGGTGGTGAAGAAAAATTCGAAAACACCTCCGCTGAAATTCGCACAGCATCGGCCAAAACCACGTAATCGCGCCTCTCTGTGGCCATCAGCCTGGCGATGGCCGAGATTGCCGCTGTAGTAGGAGCGACCAGATCTTCGCTGCCGTCTCTTCCGACACCTAAATTTCGTGCAACGCTGCGGATGTAGAATGCAAAAACCTGCTTCGTGCCATGCAGCCCCTTGGGGAATTGCTTACAACCGTCTCGGGCAAGGGCAACGCACGCACTGCGAAGAAACAGCGGATTCACAAACTCAGCTGAGAGCCAAGGCGTATCCGGCTGGGAAATGCCTCTCTTGTGCAGGTAGATCTTCGCGGCCCTCGATTGCTCTTCATTCGTCACGAAGCCACGAATGGTGAAGGCAACTGTCGTCTCCATCACCTTAGGCGGAACTACATACGGCGTGTACTCAGTACGACAGGTGACGACAAGAACGAGGTTCTCGTAAGCGTTGACTCGGGCAATCAGAGCGGGAAGTTCATTCCTCCATAGCTGCGCACCCGCACCTTCGTTGATGGCATCGATGAGAATGAGTCCGCGCTTTTGAGCGGCCTCAGCGGCAGAACTCATAGCCTGCAAGAATATCTCTGGCTCAACAGTCCCCAGCCCGAGTATTTCTGTCGCTTGCCTCCAAAACCCCTGAGAGCCTAATTGCTGCCCCAAAAGTAAAACCACCGGATGCCCATCTGAAATCGCTTTTTGAGCAACGGAACCGAGTGTGTGCGACTTGCCTGTGCCGGCCTTCCCTGTCAGAAGGGCAAAACGGTTTTGCTCAGCGGAATAGAATTTCCCTTCCAGCTTTGAACTCAATCCGTAGAGGGCATTTGAAAGCTCGTCCAGCTTATGGCTAAGGTAGTTCATGTCCGAAGAGGAGTATTCCCTTCTGGATTCAGACTTTGGCATATTTTGCCAAGCCCAGGCTTTCAATTCATGGACGCTATTAGAGGCGTCTGACAAAGCAGCGACGCAATCAACAATGGGCCAAGCCCCCCAAGAGTCAGAGCCAAACCTGCTGCCGAATGCCGCAACCTTGGATGCCTCCTGCTCGACACGCTGGATACCAGCGATGAGGCTGGCGTCGGAATCATTTTTTATGAAGTGGTTAAACCTAGCGGTCTTTGCGATAGCGAAAAAAGCAGACTTCAGCTCGGTTATGACCTCTTCGTCCCGGAGGAGCACTTTGAAGAGGCTCTCGATTCCAACCTCTACGTGATCTTCTGGGTGATATCGCTCATCGAGTGAATCTACGGCGAGTTCCACATTCTTGTGGAACCATTGCCCAGACATTTCCAGCTCGCCAAACCAGAACTTCCGTAGGCCCTCAGCTGTAGGGTGTAACAATTTGTCGGTCAGGTCAGACGCCGTCCAGGCCACGAACTCAACCGTGGGGATACTGCTTTGGGCACAAAGCGCTTCCCAGGCAAGCTTGTGCGTATTCCAGTGCTCCCACCCTTTCTTCCCTGCGCCCTGCGCTCCGCTGCGATCAGTAAGGTCGCAGGGAATGGCAATCACATACTGTTTCAGCCCAGGGTGAGATTTCAAAGCCTGCTCGACTGACTCGTCGATTTTGCCCCAATCGACCTCCCGTGACCTGAGGTAATACTTGGCCTGATAGCCGATCTCAGAACCGTCCTGAAGCAGCCAATAGCTCTCGATCCCTCCGTCTCCTCCCGAGCCTTCGATCCGCCTGAACTCTTTGGCGCTCTCGGGGCGGTCGCGCCTGGCAAGTTGGCAGACGAGCTCTTCGAAAGACAATCTTTGCCCGTCGTCTTTTCCGATGATTTTTGAATAGTCCATTAAACGTCTATCTCACAGCCGGATGTTAGCGCCGGACACTACTCCCCTAGAGGTTTGAGTGCTCACCGGCGAGCAATAAGATTTAGGTCTCCCGTGGTTCCGGTGCATACCTGTGAGCACATCACGAAGCGCTAGCATCAAGCGTTGGGCCACCGAGGAGCCAGTACGTTGACATCATGCCTCAATCGAATATTCTCGTGGGCCGAAAAGATGTGGCCACGAGTATGCGCTGGAACGATTTGACGATAAATGGAAGAACAGTCTGCATGGCGCACCTCCAGCCGACCGTGCGGACATTCCAGATAGGAGATCGCGGCGTTAGCGTTGAATTCACCTTCGGATTCCATTGCTTTACGGACAACAAGGAAAACGGGCCGCTGATAGTTAATCCGAAAGCCAAGGAGGAGCGATATTTCTGCCCTACACGTTACGACTTATCAAAGCAGCTCCTCGACTACATCGACAGGCGCTTCATTGAGTCGAAGGTAAGGGCTCATTTTGCGGGGGACAACAGGCGCTATTTTTGTCTGGATGCCCACGAATACGCGATTTTCTTCGAAATCCGTAAACCTCAGGATGTCGAGAATCTACTTCGACTGAACGTGGTTTCTGCGTACGAGGTCAACGACTGGGGGCGGTCGGGCCTGCCTACCAAAGGGCCGATCTGGAACGTGCGCTACGTGCTGGAGAAACGCAACGAAGGCGTGAAACTCTAAGGCCGGTCGCTCATCGGACAAACAGAAAGCAAAAAAGCCCTGCGGCTCACACCACAGGGCTTTTTGCTGAATCAGATATCGGCCTAGCCTTTCAAATCCCGCTCACTGGCTGGGAGGAACTCGCCTAAGCTCGTTCCCGGCATCACCACCCCTCCTTCGAGGTTCCGGTCTGTGGCGACAAGTTCATAGTACCTAAGCGTGATTCTCACGTCAAAAAAATCAACGTTGTGACCGGTCACGCTTTGTTGGTACAGAGACCCCTTTTTCCCGGCCCCTGTTACCAAAATACTTGTCACCAGCCATCGGCGTGCCTGGACTAGATGCCCCTGAGCTCCAGTATGATCAGCACATTGACCGAAAGGAGGTGTGTTCAGATGGATAAGGAACCGGATTGGAAATTGGTCGAAGTCTTAAGGCGCATCGAAGCTGGAGAAACTGCCTTTGATCCGGCAGGCTCCTCAAAGCAGTCTCTTCAAGACTTCCAACCCGTAGCCTGCGCCTTGGTGGAGGCTCACAGACAAGGCTACTTTGATGGCATCATGCCGATGAAAGAATCCAACGCGGGCAAACTGGAATACAGCACAGTAATCATCACGGGCAACCTCACTCATCGAGGTAGACAATTCCTTGAAAAAGCACAAGGCCACCTAACTCCCGCTGACCGATCTCTGAATGGCTTGTTGGGCCAGCTACCTGATCAACACTTGCGTTCACAATGGGATAAGGCATTGAGTCGACGTCAGTCCGACCCTAGCGGAGCGATCACAGCCGCGAGGAGCTTTCTGGAGTCCACTCAAAAATGGATTTTGGAGCAAGGTGGTAGCTCTATTTCAGATCGTAAGAGGCTGTTTTCTGCGACGCTTCAGCAGGTTGGTCTGGCCGAACAGGGGACTTCGATGTCCGGCCTACTTAAAGATATCGACAAGTTATTGTTGAGCCTTGCACAGGTGCGGAACGAGCATGGCGATGCTCATGGCCCTAGCGACAATTCCTCGAATCTTACAAGCGCTGAGGCGGCGCTATGCGTCAATGTAGCCGGCGCACTTGGTCTATTTTTGCTGGAGTGTCACCAGGCACAACCGAAGACGTGATGGCAAAGGTTTGCAACTGTAAGGTTTGCATGCATTGGGCGCCCCCCCAGAATGTTGACCCGGTCAAAGATATGAAGCCGCTTTGCCCAAACTGCCACGCTATATTGCATCGTGCCAACCCGCCTATCCCGGTCATGGAGCTACAAGAGCAGCTATTCCGTGATCGTTAGCTGCCTAGGCTAAGCGCCACGCTGAAGAGCAAGCGGAGCGCGCAAGCCAGGATGGCTGAAGGCGTGAGGATGGAAGCCCGTCAGGGCCAAGACGCAAAGGCGGCTTGGTTCACGACAGCCACCCGTCAGGCACGCCCTATCCTCAAGGCTTCCTAGGCTTCGCCCTAGCCGTCGCCTCAGCAACTAATGGATCTTCAGGCCAATGGTGCTTTGGGTATCGGCCCTTAAGATCCTTCTTCACTTCCAAGTAGGTGCTACGCCAAAAGTTCGCAAGATCCTGGGTGACCTGCACAGGCCTGCGGGCCGGCGACAGAAGATGCAGAATCAGCGGCTGCCTCCCCTGGGCAATACGAGGGGTTTCTGCCAGCCCAAACAGCTCCTGAAGCCTCACCGCGAGGATCGGCGGATGCTGTGAGTAGTCGATACGGATGTTCGAACCAGACGGCACCTGGATCGCCTGAGGCGCCTGGACTTCCAGCTCCTGCGGAAGCGGCCACGGCAGGAGGTTTCTGACTATCGACGACAGATCCAACTGGCTGAAGTGACTGAGCCTCGTGACTTTACCCAGGTACGGCGCGAGCCACTCTTCCAGCGTGTCGAGGAGGTTGGCATCGCTGAGATCAGCCCACTTACTTTCTGCCTGGCCACACTGGATATCCAGCTGACGCAGTAGGTCGACCCGCGCCTGCCACTGCCGAAGCTCCGGGTTCCAGGGCAGGAGCTCGATGCCCTTACGCCTCACTAGGTTAACCAGGGCCAGCGAACGGGTTTGCTCATCAAGACTCGGCAGGGCTTTCGTCGACAAGATCAGCTGCCCAACCTTCAACTGCCGCTCAGCCTTCAGAACACCTTCCCTTTCGTCCCAGTCGACCTCATCGACAGACCTCACAAGGTCGGCCAACTCGTCATCGAACAGAGCCGAATCGAGGTCACTCGCCAGGTAGATCCGCTCCTCACGCTGCCCTTGCCGGCTACCCAGGTCGGCCACCACCAGCCACTCGTGTTTGGTGAGGGCATCGGGCTCTGAGAACACCGCAGCACGACCGTTGGAGAGACGGTATTCGGATGAGCTTGCACGCCTCTGCAGGCCGATTCGGTCAGGGTAGGCAAACGCCAGGAGGCACCCTACCCACAGTGGGTGATCGGGCTCGCTGACAGGGCTGGAGGCCTTCCCGCGCAGCAGGGATCGGTACTGCCGAGCAGACTGCTTCACCCGCTGGAGGGAACCACCACTACGACGTGAATGTTGCTCGCCTGACAGGGCACTCAGCCTGGTGTGAAGGTCGGCACCGGCTCCACGTAGGATGTCCTTCTCACCGAGCAGCGCCGCGATGTTGCACGCCAGGTCATCCAGTCCCATCGCGTTGCCTTTGATGAGCATGTGAGAGATCCGAGGATGCGCTGGAAGCTCGCTCATGGCCGACCCGTGTGGTGTGAGCTGCCCAGCATCATCGAGTGCGCCCAGGCGCTTCAGCAGGTCTCTTGCTTGGCCAAAAGGGGCTGACGGAGGTTGGTCGAGCCAGGTCATCTCCTCCGGCTTCACTCCCCACCGGGCCAACTGGAGTGCCAAGGCTGCGAGATCCGCCTGCAGGATCTCTGGGGTGCTGTAGCCGGCCATTTGCTCGTGCTGCGACTCCGACCACAGGCGGTAGCAGACACCTGGCTCCAGGCGCCCTGCCCGCCCCGCACGCTGGGTAGCACTGGCCTTCGAGATACGCTGCGTGTCGAGTCGGGTCATGCCACTGCGAGGATCGAACTTCGGCACTCGCTCGAGACCACTGTCCACCACCACCCTGACGCCTTCAATGGTCAAGCTGGTCTCGGCGATGTTCGTAGCCAGTACGATCTTCCGGGAGCCTTTGGGTGCTGGGTCAATAGCAGCACGCTGGGCGTTCAGATCAAGGTCACCGTACAGCGGGCATACGATCACTTCTGGACGACTGATCAGCTGCTCCTTGAGGTCTTCTGCCACCCGCCGAATCTCTGCCTGCCCCGGAAGGAAAACCAAAACGCTTCCAGACTGTTCATTGATGGCGGCCAAGCAGGTGTCTGTGACTCGCGCATCGATTCGCTCACCCGGATGATAGGGGCTACCCCAAACCGTCGAGACTGGATACATCCGCCCTTCACTGGTGACCACAGGCGCATCATTCAGCACCTTTGAAAGACGAGCACCCTCCAGCGTTGCCGACATCAGGAGGAGCTTCAGCGGCGGCTCATCACGCAGCAGTTCGCGAGCACTCAGGCACAGAGCCAGAGCAAGGTCAGAGTCAAGATTTCGAAGGTGGTACTCGTCGTAGATGACTACGCCCACACCATCCAACGCGGGGTCATCCTGGAGACGGCGAGCCAGGATGCCTTCGGTGACCACTTCGATCTGGGTTCGCGGGCCTACTTTGCTTTCAAGGCGAATGCGGTAGCCGACAGTCTCACCAACCTTCTCACCCAGTTCACTTGCCAAGCGCTCAGCAGCAGCCCTAGCAGCCAATCGACGGGGCTCGAGCATGATGATCTTCTGGTCACCAAGCCAAGGTTCGTTCAGGAGCGCCAGGGGTACTCGAGTGGTCTTGCCCGCACCAGGTGGCGCTTCAAGGATTACTTCGTGGCGGTTGGCCAAGGCCTCTCGTAGGTCTGGCAATACGAGGTCAATAGGTAGAAAAATCATCGAGGCTCCCAAATCAGGGAAGCAGTATACGACGGCCTCAGTAGAGAGGAGATTCAGCCCAAAGACGGTGAGGAGAGATTTGAGAGTTTTTGACGAGAAATTGATGATTTCTGTGTAATCGGCAAAACGTGAAACTCGTCGAAAATCAGCAGGCCCACGCCTTCCAGTGCCGGATCATCCTGCAAACGGCGGGTAAGTATGCCTTCGGTGACCACTTCGATGCGGGTATTCGGACCGACCTTGCTGTCCAGGCGGATCCGGTAGCCAACGGTTTCCCCGACCTTTTCCCCCAGTTCGCTGGCCAGGCGCTCGGCTGCTGCTCTGGCAGCAAGGCGGCGCGGTTCCAGCATCAGAATGGTCTGCCCGGCCAGCCACGGCTCATCCAGCATCGCCAGCGGCACGCGGGTGGTCTTGCCGGCGCCGGGCGGTGCTTCGAGGATGGCTTGATGGCAGGTGGTCAAGGCCTGGCGCAAGGCCGGCAGAACAGCATCGATGGGCAAGGAAATCATGGCGGCTCCAGAACAGGCGGCCGATTATAAGCCTTCCGGGGGTTTGCAGAAGCTTGATGGATATTGTCTTGCCTCGTCACGGGCAAGCGCCCTCACACAAGGTGAGTCCACCCCTCAGGAGCCAAGGCTACCGTGAATATATGTTTAGTCGAAGAACCACCCGAACACGCAATAGTCTTAGCGACGTAGCCTTTGCCTTGTATAGTTGCCACTTCACTTCAGGAGTTCTCCATGCGCATTCCATCCCGTTTTATCGGCGGCGTTCTGGTCGCCACGCTTTTGACCCAGATTTCGGCGTGCGGCAGCATTTTCTATCCTGATCGTCGCGGCCAGATCGAAGGCAAGATCGATCCGGCGATTCTCGCTCTGGATGCCGTAGGCCTGCTGTTCTATGTGATTCCGGGGGTCATTGCCCTGGCTGTGGACTTCACCACCGGCGCGATCTACTACACCCCGACCGGCCACGCGCAGATCGATCCACAGAAACTGCAACCGGCAGTCAATGCTGACGGCAGCGTCGACAACAGCAAGCTGCAAGCCATTCTGGAAACCGAGCTGGGCCACTCGCTGCCGCTCAACGATCCGCGTCTGATTCAGTACAAGGGCAGCGTCGAGCAACTGGCAACACTGGGCCTGAACCCGGCAGCCTGAGGCTGAGCGAAAGGAAGCGCCATGAGCACCAGCACCGAACACGCCCGCCTGCTGCGCCTTGCGACGCGAGCATCGCTGCTGGTCGCCAGCACCCTGATCCTGGCCAAGGGCGTGGCATGGTGGTTCAGCGGTTCAGTCAGCCTGCTGGCCGGGCTGACCGATTCGCTGCTGGATGGCGCAGCCTCCTTTCTCAATCTGCTGGCAGTGCATTACGCGCTACGCCCGGCCGATGAAGACCATCGTTATGGCCATGGCAAGGCCGAAGCCTTGTCGGGCATGGCTCAGGCGCTGTTCATTGCCGTCAGTGCCGGGCTGATCGCCTTTCAGGCCATCGGGCGCATCCAGCATCCCGAACCGCTGGGCGCGGCAGGTCTGGGGATCGCGGTGATGCTGTTGTCGCTGATCCTGACCATGGCGCTGTTATGGCTGCAACACCGGGTCATCAAGGAAACCGGTTCGGCCGCCATACGCGCCGACTCGCTGCACTATCGCTCCGATCTCTTGCTCAATTTCGGCATTCTACTGGCGCTGACACTGGCCTTTTTCGGCTGGCAACAGCTGGATGCCTACTTCGGGTTGGGAATTGCCGTCTACATTCTGTGGAGCGCCTTTCAGATCGCCCGCGAAACGGTATCGGTGCTGATGGATCAGGAACTGCCAATCGATGTCAGCCAGCGCATGCTGGAACTGGCGCGCAGCGTGCCGGGAGTTATGGGCGCGCATGATCTGCGCACACGGATCTCCGGCAATCACTGGTTCGTGCAGTTGCATCTGGAATTGCCGGGAAGCCTGACGCTAAGCGTCGCCCATACGCTGTGCGATCAGGTTGCCGACGCCATACACCAGCAGTATCCGAAAGCGGAAGTGCTGGTGCATGCCGACCCACAGGAAGTGGTGAAACAGGCTACAACTAGTTGACGCTGTAGCCGCGCCCGGCCAGACAGGCGCCCATCGAACGGCGATAAAGGTCGACGACCTCGGCCTGTGGCTGGGAAGTGATATTGGCCGGATCAAAGCCGCTTTGGTCTACGGCCCAGCGGTAGCATTGATAACGATCCAGCTCGACCTGCTCCTGGCTTTGGCCGTTGCGGGGATAGAACTCCGGATCGTAACCGTTCTGCGCAGGCACCTGGCTATAGGTCGGCTGATTCTGCGGCGGATTGACCACCACATAATCCTGACTGTCGGCCTGATAGGCGTAGTAGGTCCCGGCGGCCAGAAACAGCAATGAACTGCCGATCCAGATTTCCTGCGAGTAGGACGGCAGGCTGCGCACGCGCACGCCATAAGGCGGCGTGACCACCACATAGCGCGGTCCCTGCGGGCGATACCAGTAACCCTGGGAATAGAAATAATCCTGGCCGCGATACGGAACACGCGAGTAACCGCCGGGGACTCGGTCTATCGTATAACCGGGTCGATACTGCGGGCCCGGGCCCCAGCCATTGCCGCGCCCGTCGGGCCGGCCTTCCCAATGATCGTTGGAGCGGCCACCACCGGCCTGCCAGTTGCGATTGCCACGCGGATTATCCTGGTAATACCCCTGGCGTGGCTGCTGGGTTTGCCAGGACTCGCGGGGAGCGGTCTGGATCGGCAGGTTGTTCTGGTGCTGCTGATATTGCTGGCGTTCGATCTGTCGCTGCTGGTTCTGCTGCTCCTGGATCTGGCGCTGCTGATTCTGTTGCTGCTGGTAGATCTGCTGTTGCTGCTGACGCTCGACCTGCCGCTGCTGGTTCTGCTGTTCCTGAATCTGGCGTTGCTGATTCTGTTGCTGCTGGTAGATCTGTTGTTGCTGCTGGCGCTCGACCTGCCGCTGCTGATTCTGTTGTTGCTGAATCTGCTGCTGTTGCTGACGATCGCCCTGGAACTGTTGATTCTGCTGCTGTTGCTGGATTCTGCGTTGCTGACCATTGTCGCCTGAGCTGCCGCGATACTGGTCCTTGAAGGAATCATCATCGGCCAACGCATGGGCGCTGATGCTCAAACACAGCAGACTTAACCCCGTCAGCTTCCAGATGCCAGATTTCATGCTTTCCTCACTAGGACGCAGGTAGACGTAAATTAAGACTGTAATAGAGACGCGCCGTTCTGAGTACTTTATCAGGACGCAAAGAAAAGGGGACCTGACTGGCCCCCTTGGGATACTTCGTCCTGGCACAACGCTTATGACGTCGGCTCACCTCATTCCGTCTTCTGGACAGTATGTAGCCCGGGGGCCTGACCACCCTGTCGGGTGGGAGGCCGCGGCTGGCCTGATTGGGGAGCCGCGCTGGACGCTGTGTCCGGGCAGTGATTCTGTTGAAAAGAATAGGCCTGCGGGACCGACAAAAGATTGCGAAGATTGCTCACAAAAACACTACTTGCGCAATTTTTCACTTCTCATCAATAATTCAGCGCAATTCATCTCATAAAGGGGAACATCGTGAGCAAGCTCGACAGATATGACCTGAGCATTTTGGCCGAACTGCAACGCGACGCGCGCATTTCCAATCAGGAACTGGCAGAACGCATCGGGCTGTCACCTTCGCCCTGCTCACGACGGGTCAAGCAGCTGGAAGACGACGGCTATATCGTGCGCCAGGTCGCCCTGCTGGATCGCAAGAAGCTCAGCCTGAACCTGACCGCCTATGTGCTGATCGGCATGGATCGCCATACGCCGGAGCGGTTCGAGCATTTCGAGCAACAGATCCGCAACCTGCCGCAGGTACTGGAATGCAGCCTGGTGACCGGGATGGACGCCGATTATCAATTGAAAGTTGTGGTTCCTGATATGGATCACTATCAGAAACTGCTGCTGGGCCATCTTACCCGCATCGAAGGCGTCACCAGCGTCAAGTCGAGCTTCGTGCTCAATCAGGTTCTGGCCAGCACTGAACTCCCCTTGACCCACCTGCGCAGTTAAGCGGCATCCCGACGCGCTGGTGGTCGCCCACTATTGCCGTCCGACTGGAGCAAATGATGGATCCCGTGCTTTTTGAAGAATGGATGATGACCATCCTGGTCACCGTCCTGATTGGTTTCATGGGTTTTATCGTCTGGGATCTGGCGAAGAAATCCAAAGCCGGCAAATTCGGCACGTTCATCCTGTTTTTCGTGCTGGGCCTGGGCATCCTGGCCTTCGTGATCAAGAGCCTGGTGATCGCCTATATCGAAAATGGCTCCTGAGAACCGGTGGGAGCGAATTTATTCGCGAGGGGCCAGTGAAGCTGGCAGAAATGTGTCGCCTGGAAGCTTTTTCGCGGATAAATCCGCTCCCACACAGTCGGCACAAATCAGGGCTTTATTTCCCGGTACTGCCCTTGATCCAGGCCATCCAGCGTCCAGTCGCCAATCCGGACTCGTACCAGCCGCAGGGTGGGCAGGCCGACAGCCGCGGTCATGCGCCGCACCTGACGATTGCGGCCTTCCTTGATGATCAGTTCCAGCCAGCTGGTCGGCACGCTCTTGCGAAAGCGCACGGGCGGATTGCGGGGCCAGAGTTGCGGTTCGTCCAGTTGCCGGGCCTGAGCGGGCAATGTCGGGCCATCGTTGAGTTCGACGCCATTGCGCAACTGTTGCAGTTGTTCCTCGCTCGGCTCGCCTTCGACCTGCACCCAGTACGTCTTGGGCAGTTTGTGCCTGGGGTCGGCAATCCGCGCCTGCAACTGGCCGTCGTTGGTCAGCAGCAATAACCCTTCACTGTCGCGGTCCAGGCGCCCGGCCGGGTAGACGCCGGGAATATCGATAAAGTCCTTGAGCGTCGCCCGGCCTTCGCCATCGCTGAATTGCGTCAGGACATCGAAAGGCTTGTTGAACAGGATAAGCTTCGGTTCGGCCGGAGGCGCTTTGGCGACGCGACGGACCGCGCCAGTGCTTTTAGGGGCCGGGCGGCGAGAAACAGGACGTTGAGTGCGGGACATGAGGACTTCAAGGGCGTGGAAACAGAAAGGGCCACTTTAAGTGGCCCTCGGTATAAATACCAATCACTTAACGGAATGGCGGCTCATCGAAGCTGCGCAGTTTGCGTGAATGCAACGAGTTCAGCTCGGTGCGCAGCAGGTCCAGCGCGGCGATGCCGATCTTCAAATGCTGGCTGACGGCACGCTCGTAGAACGCATTGGCCGAGCCCGGCAGTTTGATTTCGCTGTGCAACGGTTTGTCCGAGACACACAGCAACGTACCGTAAGGCACGCGCAGGCGATAGCCCTGAGCTGCGATAGTGCCACTTTCCATGTCTACAGCCACGGCACGCGAAAGGTTGATCAGCGGACGCTCCTGAGCCCAGCGCAGTTCCCAGTTACGGTCATCGTAGGTCAGAACCGTGCCGGTACGCAGGCGCTTCTTGAGCCCTTCGCCACGCTCTCCGGTGATCTGCGCTGCCGATTCCTGCAAGGCCAGTTGCACTTCGGCAAGGGCCGGAATCGGGATATGCGGCGGCAGTACCCGGTCAAGAATCCCGTCACGGCGCATGTAGGCGTGCGCCAGCACGTAATCGCCAATGGTCTGCGACTGACGCAGGCCGCCGCAGTGGCCGATCATCAGCCAGCAATGCGGACGCAATACCGCCAGGTGATCGGTGATGTTCTTGGCATTCGACGGGCCGACGCCAATGTTGACCAGCGTAACGCCATGGCCATCTTCGGCGATCAAGTGATAGGCCGGCATCTGATAACGGTGCCAGACCACGCTGGCGACGATGGCCTGCGCCTCTTCGTAGCTGATGTTCTTGTCGACCACCACGTTACCGGGCAACACCATGCGCACGAAGCGCGGGTCATCGCGCAGTTTTTCCAGGCCGTGCAGGATGAACTGGTCGACATAGCGATGGTAGTTGGTCAGCAGAATCCATGGCTGCACATGTCGCCAGTCGCTGCCGGTGTAATGCACCAGACGCCGCAGCGAGAAATCCACCCGTGCCGCGTCGAACAACGCCAGCGGCAGCGGATCGGTATTGGCCCAGTCATACAGGCCGTCAGCGATGCCATCGGTCGCGGCGGACAGGTCGGTGCTGGGGAAAACCCGCGCCAGCGCGGCGGCCGTCACACCGGAGCCGGCCAGTTCATCGCCCTGCTCGACCACATACGGATAAGGAATGTTCTGCTCGCTGACACCCACTTCGATGGTGACGGTGAAGTCGCTCATCAGCGGGCGAAGCTGTTCGAGCAGGTATTTGCGGAATGCGGTCGGGTGGGTCACGGTGACACTGTAAGTGCCAGGCAACTGCACCTTGGCGTAGGCGCGAGTGGTCAGCGGCACATCGCCCTGATAAGCGTAAGTCAGGCGCAATTCGGGGTAACGGAACAGCGCACGCTGTTCGGCGTCGGGTTCGACCCGGTCCTTGAGGTAACGCTTGAGCGCCTGGCTCAAGGCGCTGGTTGCGCGGTCATGCAGTTCTGCGAGCCGCTCCACAGCTTGCTCGGCGTTTTCTACAACAACAAAGGCTTGCGTCACGGTTTAGGTCCTGTCTGAACTTGCAGACCTGCATCCTAACGGGTTCGCGTGTTTATGCCACCTGCGGCGAGGCACGGGCCAGTAAAGTTTCTACATCGACGCCCACCGGCAAAGCGCCATAAACGCGCCCGGAAGACAGCAGCCGACCGGCGATGAACGCATCGCTGACGGCGTCATTACCCGCTTCGAGCAGCAATCCGGCCTGCAAGGCGAGCGCAATATCTTCGGTCAATTGCCGGGCACGGTACTGAATATCGTGGGTGTCCCTGAACGCGGCCTTCAGTTTCCCGATGTGCGCGGCGAGATGCCGGTCGCCATGGCCATCGCCCAGTTCGTCGAACAGCGCATCGAGCACGCCCGGCTCTTTGGAAAGCGCACGCAATACGTCCAGGCACTGCACATTGCCGGAGCCCTCCCAGATCGAGTTGACCGGCGCTTCGCGATACAGCCGAGGCAGGATGCTGTCTTCGACATAGCCCGCGCCGCCCAGGCATTCGGCGGCTTCGTTGATCATCGCCGGCGCCCGCTTGCAGATCCAGTACTTGCCTACCGCCGTGACCAGCCGCACAAAGCGCGCCTCGTGATCGTCCTGCAGATGGTCCAGCGCCCGGCCCATACGCAAGGTCAGCGCCAGCGCGGCTTCGCTTTCCAGCGCCAGGTCGGCCAGCACGTTCTGCATCAAGGGCTGCTCGCTGAGCACCCGCCCGCCGACCTGGCGATGAGCGCAATGATGAGTGGCCTGGGTCAGCGCCTGACGCATCAGGGCGCTGGAACCGATCATGCAGTCAAAGCGGGTCATGGCGACCATTTCGATGATGGTCGGCACACCCCGGCCTTCTTCGCCGATCATCCACGCCAGTGCACCGCGCAGCTCGATCTCGCTGGAAGCATTGGAGCAGTTGCCCAGCTTGTTTTTCAGGCGCTGGATATACAACTCGTTACGGCTGTCGTCCGGACGATGGCGTGGCAGCAGGAAACAACTCAGGCCCTTGTCGGTCTGCGCCAGGGTCAGGAAGGCATCGCACATCGGCGCCGAGCAGAACCACTTGTGGCCAACCAGTTCATATACCTGACCCGGCCCACTGGCGCCCACCGGATAAGCCCGCGTGGTATTGGCACGAACATCGGTGCCGCCCTGCTTTTCGGTCATCGCCATGCCGATGGTCGCACCGGTTTTATGGGCAATGCCGATATTGCGAGGGTCGTATCGAGTGGAGAGGATTTTCGGCAACCAGAGTTCGGCCAGTTCAGGTTGCAGCCGGAGCGCCGGCACGCTGGCAAAGGTCATGGTCAGTGGACAACCGCTGCCGGGCTCGGCCTGGGTATGCAGATAGCTCATTGCAGCACGTGCCACATGGGCGCCGGGTTGCGGATCGGTCCAGGGCAAGGAGGGAATGCCATGCTCGATGGCGGTATTCATCAACTGGTGATAAGCCGGGTGAAATTCGACCAGATCGATGCGATGGCCGTAACGGTCATGACTGGCAAAGCTCGGCTTGTTCTGGTTGGCGAGGAAACCGGCCTCCATCAGCGGCCCGCCCGCCAAAGCGCCGTAGGTGTCAATTCGCGGTTCGGCCCACCCGGCATCGAAACGTTTTATCCACATCTGCAAAGGCAGGTCGATACGGTAGAGATTGACGCCATCCAGCGAGGGCGGCTGGTTGGTCACCTGATGGGTTTCGGCAAACTGATGCAGGTTCATGAGTGGCCTCCTGTCTGCGGGCACGCTGGCGTGCCATGTGCAGCAGTGAACCACGCAACCAGAGCTTTAAACAGTGCCGTTCATGACGAATCAGCGGGGCTTTTTTCCGCGTTTCAGATGCCCCACTGCGCCTTGGCGGCCGGCGCCCTGCGCACAGCGCCCGGAATAGCCATCAGCAAAGGCAGACTGACAGTGAAGCAACTGCCCCGACCAGGCTCGGAACGATGACTCAGGGATCCGCCCTGCAACTCGACCAATTGCCGACAGATCGCCAGGCCAATGCCCAACCCGCCGTATTCGCGCGTCATGGAGCCGTCGACCTGGAAGAAACGCTGATACAGCGTGGCTTCATCCAGTTGGCTGAAACCGATGCCGGTGTCCATCACCTCGACCCGCAACAACAGGACGTCGTTGTCATGTCGCTGGGCCATGGCCCGAACCTTGACCGTGCCGCGCTTGGTGAACTTGATGGCGTTGTCCAGCAGGCATTCAAGACACTGATACAACTTGTGCACATCGCCACGCACACCTTCGGGCAATTGCTCGTCCAGCTCGAAGATCAGCTCCAGCCCCTTGGACTGCGCGGAGCTACGGAAACGCTCACGCAACGAGACAAACAGGTCGAGCAGATCAAAGGCATCGCTTTCGGCATACAGCACGCCAGCCTGCAGTTCGGTCAGGGTCAGGATGCCGTTGATCATGCTCATCATGTCCTGGGCTGAAGAGGCAGCAGTCTGCTGATACATCTCCAGTTCGCCATCCATTTTCACCGTCTGCATCAACTCCAGCGAACCGATGACGCCATTCATCGGCGTGCGCAGTTCATGCGTGAGGGTGGCCAGAAATTCGTCCTTGAGCCGGTTGCTGGTCGCCAGTTGGCGATTCAGGCGTTCCAGATCCTGGCCCGCCTCCAGCAGCGTCTGTGCTTGTTGCTCACGGATATGGTTGATCCGGTCAGCCAGCGCCAGCGACAACAGCGCCAGTTCCAGTACCGAGCTGATCTGGCTGGCGTACAGATGAAGGAAGGTATTGGGGATATAGCCGAACAACATCACCGCGTTGACCAGCCCGCCCATCAAAAATACGACCCAGGCTGCCAGGAAATAGCGTGCGATGCGCACGCCCTTGAGCACTGCCGTGATACCCGTGGCCAGCATGGCCAGGAAACAGGCCAGCACCAGCATCGTCACCGTGCGCAATGCCGGCCCGTAATCGGCGAACAGGGCAAGCAGCATGGCCACCACGGCGCCGGCCATCACCATGAGCAACAGATTGTCCAGCCAGCGCGCCAGAGCTTTCGTCTGCAGGAAGCTGCGGGAAAACTGGCTGACGAACAGCACCGAGATCGCCATCAGGAAAGGCGTGGCGGTATTGGCCCACGAAGGACTGTCCGGCCACAGGTATTCGATGGCCACGCCATTGATCGATAGCTGATACAGGCCGAACGAGGTGATATACAGGATGTAATACAGATAGCTGGGGTCGCGTACGCTGATGTAGATGAACAGGTTGTAGACCAGCATCCCCAGCAGCACGCCATAGATCAGCCCGAGGATGTAGACCTTGGAAGGCTGCTCTTCCATGTAGGCGTGGCTGGACCACAGATTGAGCGGCGCCTGGATCGGCCCCTGGCTGGCGACACGCAGATAGACGGTACTGGTCTTGCCGGGCTGCAAATCCAGGCCGAACACGTAATTGCCCTGCTTAACATCGCGGCTGGAGAAAGACAGCATGTCGCCGGTTTTCCAGGCCAGTTGATAGCGGCCATTGCCATCCGCCAGATACACGTCGACATGGTCCATCGGCGGATAGGCCAGTTCCAGCAACCAGTCGGTATGCTTTGCCCGGGAGCTGGGTTTGTACAGCAAATCGACTTTCAGCCAGAACGCCGAATGCGAATAGCCCGCATTGAAGGTTTCGCTATCGAGCGCACGAAAACCTGTTGCCCCGGAGGCGACACTGTCGATATTTGCCTTGCCACTCACGTCTTCAAACACTTGAATGGCGCGCCCCAATGGCAGGCTGCGAGTGTTTTCATCAAACTCGACGGCATGGGCCAGCAATGGAAACCAGGCAACCAGCATGATCAGCAAATAGCGCATTAAAGCCCCAAGGTAGGCCGCCGCTGTCATTTCCATCCATTGATGGCGACGCCCCGAAAATTTCTTTCCTTGAAACAGGCAATGGTTCAAACAGCTACGTTAGTGTGGACCCTGCTCAGGCTGATATGTCTGACTCGTGGCAATAAAAAATCACCAGAACAAATCAGGCGTCACGAATAACCAAGCATAGCGGTTAATGGCCTTTAGTCACTATCGCTTTGAAATTTAAGCGATAGCTCTATCTCGGTCATTGCAGAGCAAACTCAAATTTTTTTGCCCTTGCACGGCGATTAATTTTTCACTTGCTCCGGAAAAACCGTCCACGACCAGCGGCCCCGTGAGGGTTTAATGATAAGCTCGCGCACCATGAATATTTATAGCTCCCGTCCCGTAGTCCTCTGCCTCAGCGGCCACGATCCAAGCGGTGGTGCCGGTCTGCAGGCCGATATCGAAGCCCTGCTTGCACAAGGCTGTCATGCCGCACCGGCAGTGACCGCCCTGACCGTTCAGGACACTGTCAATGTCAGCGATTTTCGCGTGCTCGACCGTGAATGGGTCCTGGCCCAGGCCAATGCAGTCTTCAATGATTCGAGCGTAGCAGCCGTCAAGCTGGGCATGCTGGGTTCTCTGGAAATGGTTGATACCGTGGCTCAGTTGCTGGCGGCGCACCCGGATTTGCCGGTGGTCTGCGATCCGGTACTGCGCGCTGGCGGCGGTGGCCAACTGGGCAAGGACGAGGTCGGTTACGCGATGCGTGAGCGGCTGTTGCCCCTGTCGACCATTGCCACTCCCAACCTGCCGGAAGCGCGAATCCTCGCCGAGCTGCCTGAGGGCACTGCCGACGAATGCGCACAGAAGCTGCTGCCGTTCTGTGCAAACCTGCTGATCACTGGCGGGCATGGCGACGAACAGGAAGTGCACAATCGCCTGTACATTCGCGGCGGCCAATCGCACACCTTTATCTGCCAGCGCCTGCCCGGCAGCTATCACGGTTCGGGTTGCACCCTGGCCAGCGCCCTGGCCGGACGACTGGCTCAGGGAGAAGCGCTGATCAGCGCTGTGCAAACCGCACTGGACTACACTTGGCGAACGTTGCGTGACGCTGAGCAGTTGGGCAAGGGGCAATTCGTGCCACGCCGCTTACCGCTGGATTTCTGTTCGTAACGTCACGCCATGAGGCCCATTCGATGAAACTACGTGGCCTGTATGCCATTACCGACAGCGCACTGTTGACCGGCAAGTTCCTTCCCTACGTTCAGGCCGCCCTTGATGGCGGCGTGACCTTGCTGCAATACCGGGACAAGACCAGCGACGAGTCGCGGCGCCTGCGCGAAGCCAGCGAGCTGCTCAAACTGTGCGAACAGTACAAGACCCGCCTGATCATCAACGACGACGCTGAACTGGCCGCACGCCTGGGCGTTGGCGTGCACCTTGGACAAACCGATGGCTCGCTGCCGGATGCCAGGGCGCTGCTGGGGCACAAGGCGATTGTAGGGGCGACTTGCCACGGCACACTCGAACTGGCGGAAAAGGCTCGGGCCGACGGCGCCACCTATGTGGCATTCGGGCGCTTCTTCAACTCCCGGACCAAACCCGACGCACCGGCAGTGTCGCTTGACCTGCTGGATCAGGTCCGCGCCAGAATGCCTCTGCCGATTGCCGTGATTGGCGGCATTACCCTGGAAAACGCACCGCAACTGCTGGCCCATGGGGCTGATCTGCTGGCAGTGGTACATGGACTGTTCGGGGCCGAGAGCACCCAGGAAGTGACCCGCCGGGCGAAGGCGTTCAATGACCTTTTTCGTGAATGATCTGGCTGTATTTTGTTGCCTGTAATGAAGCTGTCGCGAGCAAGCTCCTACCACAGGATTGAAGCGCAAATCCTTGTGTAAGGGCCTTGCCCGCGACAGGGCAATACGGTTTTGAGCCAATTCATTCGCGAAAGCCCTACAACGCCCCCACGACCTTGAGCTCAAAGGTCGGCATGCCATTGGCGTTTTCCAGTGCCAGTAGCGCCCGCTTGCGGTCGACGCCACCGGCGTAACCGGTCAAATCGCCTCCGGCACCAATCACCCGATGACAAGGCACGATGATCGAAATCGGGTTCTTGCCGTTGGCGGTGCCGACTGCGCGCGAGTGTCCGGGGCTCAGGCCCATTTTCCTGGCCATCGCGCCGTAGGACAGCACTTCACCGTAAGGAATACGCGCCAGCTCGCGCCAGACCTGTTCCTGGAAAGAGGTGCCACGAAAACTCAATGGCACCTCGAAAAATCGACGCTCGCCGCTGAAGAACTCGGTCAATTGCTCCTGAGCCTGACGGATCACCTTCGGTACGGCATGATCGTCGGGCAGCATGATCAGTTGCGGAAAGTATTTCTGACCAACGAAATACACACCCGTCAGCGTATCGTCCTCGGCGCGCAAGGCAATGTCGCCGAGGGGACTTGAAAGCAGATAGCCATGAATCATTTTTTGGCCTCCTCACGTTGCCGCCAGACATGCACTGTCGCATAAGCGCGCCAGGGCGCCCACTGGCTGGCGTATTCATTGAGCTGGGCGACCGTTGTACAGCCCAGATGTTTTTTAAGCACTGCATCGCCCTCGGGAAACGCATTCGGCCAACCCAGCGCACGCATGGCGATGTATTGCACGGTCCACTCACCGATCCCGCGAATATGTCGCAAGGCCGACAGGGTTTCATCCAGCGGCACCAGCGGTTCAAGGGTGATACGCCCTGCCGCCACTTCCCGGGCGACCGCGATGATGGCTTCGGCGCGAATCCGCAGAATACCCGTTGCAATAAGCTCTTCCGGCTGCAAATCGGCAATCGCTTCGGCCGTCGGGAAAGCATGAGCCAGCCCGCCAGGCGCCTCTTCCACCGCTGTACCGAAGCGCTCGGCGATACGTCCCAGAATCAGCCGTGCCTGAGTCACCGATATCTGCTGGCCAACCACCGCCCGAACCGCAATCTCGAACCCGTCGAACGCGCCCGGAACACGCATGCCCGGCAATTCGGCCACCAATGGCCCGAGGTGCGCATCCACCAGATCAGGCCGGCACCCCGTATCGAATACTCGCCGCACTCGACCCAGCACCTGAGCGATAGCCGGCTGCAAGGAGGCCGAGACCGTTACCACCAGGGCATGTCGCGATGGCGCATGTGTCACAGTCAGCCAACCGGCCAGACGCCGCCCCGCATGTTCGAGCGCGATGACCCGCGTGTAAGCCTGCTCCGTGACCTGCTCGACTCCGCCGATGCAACGGTGAGCAAGAAACTCCAGCACGCCATCCCAGGAAAAAGGCGGGCGATACGACAGCTCGAAGCGCAGGCTTGAAGCTCCGGCCTGATGGGTTTTCTTTCTCAAGCGCAGAGGATTGAGCCCATAGCGTGCCTGAAACACATCATTGAAACGCCTGACGCTGCCAAACCCTGAAGCCAGCGCGACTTCAGCCATGGACATCCCGGTATCGGTCAACAGACGCTTGGCGATCAGCAGGCGCTGAGTCTGGGCAAAGTCGATCATTGCAACGCCGAACTCGGCCTCGAAGATCCGCCGCAGGTGCCGCGACGTCACGCCGACCCGCTCAGCCAGCGCATCCAGGCTCCTGCCGTTCAAGAACCCTTCCTCGATCAAGCGCGCGGCGGCCTGGGCCAGACGGCTGGAAACATCCAGCAGGCCATGACCAGGAGCCAGTTCCGGGCGACAGCGCAGGCATGGACGAAACCCGGCCTGCTCGGCTGCCGCTGCGGTTGCATAGAAGCTGCAGTTTCTGGCCAGCGGCGCACGCACCGGACACATCGGTCGGCAATAAATCCCGGTCGTCGATACGCCCATGAAAAACCAGCCGTCGAAACGGCGGTCCCGGGCGATAAAGGCCGCATAGCACACTTCTGGGTCGAGAGTTTTCATGAAGCAGACCCTACTCCAGCAACGGAGAAAAGTCTGGCTGAATTCGGACATGTGCATCCGGCAGCCATAGATGGCATTTGCTATAGTGCGGCTCCCTACGCCTTCAGGCCTCGTGACGTCACCGAAGCAGCCAGGCACAGAGCTGCACACTCAGCGTAGAAACGACTTCCCGGTTCAAAAGCAGAGACCCGATCATGTCCCGTTCCGAAACACTCTTCGCCAACGCCCAGAAACATATCCCCGGCGGCGTCAACTCGCCCGTTCGCGCCTTCAAGAGCGTTGGCGGCACGCCTCTGTTCTTCAAGCATGCTGCCGGCGCTTACGTGACTGACGAAGACGACAAGCGTTATGTCGATTACGTCGGTTCGTGGGGACCGATGATTCTGGGTCACAGCCATCCGCAAGTGCTCGACGCTGTGCGCAGCCAGCTGGAACACGGTTTGTCGTATGGCGCGCCGACCGCCATGGAAACCGAAATGGCCGAGCTGGTCTGCTCGCTGGTGCCGTCCATGGAAATGGTGCGCATGGTCAGCTCCGGTACCGAAGCGACCATGAGTGCAATTCGTCTGGCCCGTGGCTACACCGGCCGCGACAGCATCATCAAGTTCGAGGGCTGCTATCACGGTCACTCCGACAGCCTGCTGGTCAAGGCCGGTTCCGGCGCCCTGACGCTGGGCGTGCCAAGTTCGCCTGGCGTTCCGGCAGCTTTTGCCAAACACACCCTGACCGTACCTTTCAACGACCTGGATGCGGTTCGCCAGCTATTGGTCGATGTCGGCCAGGAAGTGGCGTGCATCATCGTCGAGCCGGTAGCGGGCAACATGAACTGCGTGCCACCGGCGCCGGGTTACCTGCAAGGCTTGCGTGCGCTGTGCGACGAGCATGGCGTGGTGCTGATCTTCGACGAAGTGATGACCGGTTTTCGCGTCGCCCTCGGCGGAGCACAGGCGTACTACGGCGTTACCCCGGACCTGAGCACCTTCGGCAAGATCATCGGCGGCGGCATGCCGGTCGGCTGCTTTGGTGGCAAACGCGAAATCATGTCGCACATCGCGCCACTGGGGCCGGTCTATCAGGCCGGTACGCTGTCGGGCAACCCGCTGGCCATGGCCGCCGGCCTGACCACCCTGCGCCTCATCAGTCGCGCAGGCTTCCATGATGAGTTGAGCGACTACACCCGACGCATGCTTGAAGGCCTGCAACAACGGGCCGACGCTGCGGGCATTCCGTTCGTGACCACTCAGGCAGGCGGCATGTTTGGCCTGTATTTCAGTGACGCCAAGCAAATCGTGACCTTCCAGGATGTCATGAGCAGCGATGCCGACCGCTTCAAACGCTTCTTCCATCTGATGCTCGAAGGCGGTGTTTATCTGGCACCGAGCGCATTTGAAGCAGGCTTCACTTCCATCGCCCATGGCGAAGCCGAGCTGAAACTGACCCTGGATGCAGCAGAAAAAGCGTTCGCAGCGCTGAAATAAGCTAATGTAGGAGCGAATTCATTCGNNNATGAATTCGCTCCTGCGGGTCTGAACGAGATAAATCGGACCCGTGCAGCAGAAAATCCGTAAAGACTTTGTAAGGTTGGCCCCGCTTATTTCATAATGGCCAGCCAGCACGTTCCGCTGGACGGGTACGCCCGCACCTTTTTCAGAGGTAAGTCGACTCCCATGAACCGCACCGGCCGCACCCTTGCATTGGGCTGCCTGTTGCTTGTCTATCCCCTGCTGACCAATGCAGGCGGCAACTCGTTGTTAATCCCAGCGGTGGGTCGTTGCACCCTCAATACTCAGCCCGAGAATCTTCCGGCTGCGCTTTCGGCATGCCAGCAAGCTGCACAAGCGGGGGACGCGCAAGCGCAATACGAGTTGGGCGAGTTCTATTACGAGGGCCAGAACACCCCTCGCGACTTGCCTCAGGCGCTCAATTATTTCGAGCAGGCTTCATTGCTGGGCCATGCCCAGGCGCAGTATCAACTGGGCTTGATGTTCGCTCGCGGCGAAGGTGTGCAGGCCAACAATATTCAGGCGTATATCGTGCTGAAGATGGCTGCGGTCAACGGCTCGGAAGAAGCCCTGGATGCGGCGGACGAAGTGTCGGCAAAAATGAAGCGCGATGAACTGGAAGTTGCAACTCAGGTTCTGGGCCAGATTTTCCGCAAATACCTGATGGAACTGCAGACCGCCGAAGGGCGCAGTCCATTTTCGCCACTGCCCTGATCGAATCGCCTCAGGGCAACAAAACAGACTATTGGCTAGCTGTTACTTTTCCGGCATCGGCATGGGGAACGGCATTACATTGCCACCACCACGCGCTTCGCTGATCTTTGGCGTACCCATCCGCTCGACCTCATCGATCCGCACGATCGAATGCATCGGTACGAAACTGCGCACCACACCCTCGAACTGCGCCTTGAGCTTTTCTTCGCTGGGGTCAACCACGACAGTCGTACGCTCGCCGAAGACGAACTCTTCCACTTCCAGAAACCCCCACAGATCACTCTGGTAGATCTGCTTGGCGTACATCTCGAACACCTGGCCCTGGTTGAGGAAAATCACCTTGTAGATTGGAGCTTCGCGTTTGGTCATAACGGGCGGTTAACGATCAGGGATGAAAAAAGGGCGCGAACTATAGCATGTACTCCAGACAGGCAACGCTAGGAACCCGCGAGCATCATCCCTATAATGCGCGGTTCTTTGAATCCGCCGATGATCACGCATGACCAGGAAGCTTTATATCGAAACCCACGGTTGCCAGATGAACGAGTACGACAGCTCGCGCATGGTCGATCTGCTGGGCGAACATCAGGCCCTTGAAGTCACCGCTCGCGCGGAAGATGCCGACGTGATCCTGCTCAATACCTGCTCGATTCGCGAGCGCGCCCAGGATCGGGTCTATTCCCAGCTGGGTCGCTGGCGCGAACTGAAACTGGCCAATCCCGAGATGGTCATTGCCGTCGGTGGCTGCGTCGCCAGTCAGGAAGGTGCGGCGATTCGTGATCGCGCACCCTACGTGGACGTGGTCTTCGGCCCGCAGACCCTGCACCGCCTGCCGGAAATGATCGACACCGCACGCATCACCCGCCTGCCGCAGGTCGACGTGTCGTTCCCGGAGATCGAAAAATTCGACCATCTGCCCGAGCCTCGCGTCGACGGGCCAAGTGCCTATGTCTCGGTGATGGAAGGTTGCAGCAAGTACTGCACGTTCTGTGTCGTGCCTTATACCCGTGGTGAAGAAGTCAGCCGGCCGTTCGATGACGTGCTGAGCGAAGTGATTCACCTGGCTGAAAACGGCGTGCGTGAAATCACCCTGCTGGGCCAGAACGTCAACGGCTATCGCGGCACCACGCATGACGGGCGCGTCGCCGATCTGGCCGATCTGATCCGCGTAGTGGCCGCCGTCGACGGCATCGACCGTATCCGCTACACCACTTCGCATCCGCTGGAGTTTTCCGACAGCCTGATCCTGGCCCACGCCGAAGTGCCGGAACTGGTCAAGCATCTGCACTTGCCGGTGCAGTCGGGCTCCGACCGTATTCTCGCGGCGATGAAGCGCAATCACACCACGCTGGAATACAAGTCCAAGCTGCGCAAGCTCAAGGCCGCCGTGCCGGGTATCAGCATCAGTTCGGACTTCATCGTCGGCTTCCCGGGTGAAACCGAGAAAGACTTTGAAAACACCATGAAGCTGATTCAGGACGTGGGCTTCGACTTCTCGTTCTCGTTCGTCTACAGCCCGCGCCCCGGCACACCGGCCGCAGACCTGAAAGACGACACCCCGGAAGCCTTGAAGAAAGAACGCCTGGCGGCCCTGCAACATCGCCTCAACCAGCAAGGTTTCGAGATCAGCCGACAAATGGTCGGCAGCACCCAGCGCATTCTGGTGACCGATTACTCGAAAAAGGACCCTGGCGAGCTGCAAGGGCGCACCGAGAACAACCGGATCGTCAACTTCCGCTGCGACAACCCCAAGCTGATCGGGCAGTTTGTCGACGTGCACATCGACGACGCACAGCCTCATTCACTGCGCGGATCCCTGCTGCAGTAACGTTTTCGCACATACGCGGATCGCCGCCCGATTGGCCCCCACAGCCCCGTCTGTGGGGGCCAATTCATTCGCGAAAACCTCACGCCTATCCCCTTTAGCAAGTCAGACCTTTCGCCCAGGGTTCTCTAGGGGTATTCTTCAATTCATATCAATTGCCGTCGGGCGGCTAAAAACGACCTTGAACGCTCCTACAGAACCTCATCGCTTTATCCTCGAACCTTTCGAGGCCCATCGTTTCGCCAACTTGTGCGGGCAACTCGACGAGCATCTGCGCCTGATCGAACAACGCCTGGACATCGAGATCCGCAATCGCGGCAATCAATTCGAGCTCATTGGCGAGTCCAGACAAACCACCTCGGCTGAAAACCTCCTGCTCCGTCTGTACCGGGAAACCAAAGGTACTGACCTGACGCCGGACATGGTTCACCTGTTCCTGCAGGAATCGGGCGTCGACGGGCTGGATAATCATCCGGCTGCGGAAGTCGGCGTGGCACTGCGCACCAAGAAAGGCATGATTCGCCCTCGCGGCTTGAATCAGCAGCGCTACGTCAAGGAAATCCTCGGCAACGACATCAACTTCGGCATCGGCCCTGCGGGTACCGGCAAGACCTATCTGGCCGTTGCCTGTGCCGTGGATGCGCTGGAGCGTGAGCAGATCCGCCGCATCCTGCTGGTGCGTCCGGCCGTGGAAGCGGGCGAGAAGCTCGGTTTCCTGCCCGGCGACCTGGCACAGAAGATCGACCCGTACCTGCGCCCGCTCTACGACGCGCTCTACGAAATGCTCGGCTTCGAGTATGTCGCCAAGCTGATCGAGAAACAGGTGATTGAAGTTGCCCCGCTGGCCTACATGCGCGGACGCACCCTTAATAACAGCTTCATCATTCTCGACGAGAGTCAGAACACCACCGTCGAGCAGATGAAAATGTTCCTGACCCGTATTGGCTTCGGCTCCACCGCCGTGATCACTGGTGACATCACTCAGGTCGACCTGCCCAAGGGCACCAAGTCGGGCCTGACGCATGTCATCGATGTCCTCAAGGACGTACCGGGCATCAGCTTCACCCATTTCAAACCCAAGGACGTGGTTCGCCATCCGCTGGTGCAGCGCATCGTCGAAGCCTATGAGCGCTTCGATGACCGCTTCAGCGACTCGCAGACCAGCAGCTTCAATTCCTCACGGGATAGCCGCCGCGATGCTTGAGCTGGATCTGCAACTGGCAAGTGAAGCAAAAGCCCCCAGCGAAGCCCAGTTCCGCCTCTGGTGTGAAATGGGCCTGCGCCAGCGCAGCGCCGATTCGGAACTGACCATTCGTCTGGTCGACGAACCTGAGGGCCGCGAACTCAATCACACATGGCGGCACAAGGATTACGCCACCAACGTGCTCTCCTTTCCCGCGGACGTGCCTGACGACATGTTGGACATTCCGCTGCTGGGCGATCTGGTCATCTGCGTGGCAGTGGTCAATCGCGAAGCACAGGAACAAGGCAAGGCCGTTGATGCGCACTGGGCGCACATGGTCATTCACGGCTGCCTTCATCTGCTCGGCTACGACCATATCGACGATGAAGAAGCCGAAGAAATGGAAGCACTGGAACGAACGTTGCTTGAGGAACTGGGCTATCCGGATCCTTATGCCGACGATGAAAGCGCCGAACATCCACATTCAGACACACCAAGCAAGGACCACGAGTAAGGGCTATGAGCGAAGACCGATCGAGCAACGGACAAAAGTCATGGCTGGGTAAACTGACCCAGGCTTTTGTCCACGAGCCGAAAAACCGCCAGGAGCTGCTTGAGCTGCTGCGCGAAGCCCAACAGAACAAACTTCTGGACAGCGAAGCGCTGGCCATTGTCGAAGGGGCCATCCAGGTAGCTGACCTGCAAGTACGCGACATCATGGTGCCGCGCTCGCAAATGATCAGCATCAGGGCCAACCAGACACCCCGCGAGTTCCTGCCTGCGGTCATCGATGCCGCGCATTCGCGCTATCCGGTGATCGGCGAGAGCCACGACGACGTGCTCGGCGTGCTGCTGGCCAAGGACTTGCTGCCACTGATTCTCAAGCCCAACGGCGACAGCGACGACATCAAGAGCCTGCTGCGCCCGGCGACTTTCGTCCCCGAGTCCAAGCGCCTGAACGTGCTGCTGCGCGAGTTCCGCGCCAACCACAATCACATGGCCATCGTCATTGACGAATACGGCGGTGTCGCAGGTCTGGTGACCATCGAAGACGTGCTGGAACAGATCGTCGGCGACATCGAGGACGAGCATGACGTCGAGGAAGACAGCTACATCAAACCGCTGCCAAGCGGCGACTTCCTGGTCAAGGCCCTGACGCCTATCGAGAGCTTCAACGAGTTCTTCGACAGCGAGTTTTCCGATGACGAATTCGATACGGTCGGCGGGCTGGTGATGAATGCCTTCGGTCATTTGCCCAAGCGTAACGAAATCACCGAGATCGGTGCCTATCGCTTCCGCATCCTGAGCGCCGACAGCCGTCGCATTCACTTGCTGCGCCTGAGCCCTATCTCTCGCCCGTAACGTTCAAGGAATCTGCATGCGCTGGATAACCCGCCCCGGCTGGCCCGGTAACCTGCTGGCCGTGGCGGCTGGCGGACTCACCACCCTGGCCCTGGCGCCCTTCGACATCTGGCCTCTGGCACTGGTGGCGGTGGCGATCTTCTACCTGGGTCTGCGTGAGCCAAGCCCGCGCCAGGCCTTTGTACGGGGCTGGTGCTACGGCTTCGGTCTGTTCGGCGCAGGTACCAGCTGGATCTACGTCAGCATCAACACCTACGGTGGTGCATCGCCACTGCTGGCCGGCCTGTTGATGCTGCTGTTCATTTCGTTGATCGCGCTGTTCTTTGCCCTGCCCGCCTGGCTGTGGGCCCGCTGGATTCGCCGCAATGAAGCACCGCTGGCCGATGCGCTGGCCTTCGCGGCGCTGTGGACCGCGCAGGAAGCCTTTCGCGGCTGGTTCCTGACCGGGTTTCCGTGGCTGTATTCCGGCTATAGCCAGCTTCACGGCCCGCTGGCCGGGCTGGCACCGGTCGGCGGTATCTGGCTGATTTCCTTTGTTCTGGCGCTAACCGTCGCCTTGCTGAGCAACCTGCACCGCTTGCGCGCGCGCAAATCCTTTCTCGCTGCAGGCGTGGTGCTTTTGCTGGCACCGTGGGTTATCGGCATCGCGCTCAAAGGTCACGCCTGGACCTCGCCTGCCGGCGCGCCACTGAAGGTCGCGGCGATTCAGGGCAACATCGAACAAAGCATGAAGTGGGACCCCAAGCAGTTGAATGCTCAACTGGCGCTGTACCGCGACATGACCTTCAACTCGCAGCAGGCCGACCTGATCGTCTGGCCGGAAACTGCCGTGCCGGTACTCAAGGAGTCTGCTGAAGGCTACCTGACAATGATGGGCAAGTTCGCGGCGCAGAGAGGTTCGGCACTTATCACCGGTGTACCGGTGCGTGAAGTGACCGGACGCGGCGAATCTCGTTACTACAACGGTATCACCGTGACCGGCGAAGGGGATGGCACCTACCTGAAGCAGAAGCTTGTACCGTTCGGCGAGTACGTACCGTTGCAGGACATCCTGCGCGGGCTGATCGCGTTCTTCGACCTGCCCATGTCGGATTTCGCCCGCGGCCCGGGCGACCAGCCCATGTTGCAGGCCAAGGGTTATCAGATTGCACCGTACATTTGCTATGAAGTGGTCTACCCGGAGTTCGCTGCCGGTCTGGCGGCTCAAAGCGACCTGCTGCTGACGATCAGCAACGACACCTGGTTCGGCACCTCGATTGGCCCGCTGCAACACCTGCAAATGGCTCAGATGCGCGCCCTGGAAGCCGGCCGCTGGATGATCCGCGCCACCAACAACGGCGTCACCGGCCTGATCGACCCGTTCGGCAAGATCACAGTGCAGATCCCGCAATTCGAGCGGGGCGTGCTGTATGGCGAAGTGGTGCCGATGCAGGAACTGACACCGTATCTGCACTGGCGCTCATGGCCACTGATCATTGTCTGCGTGCTGCTGTTCGGCTGGGCCTTGATGGCGGGGCGCATCTCCAAGACGGTTTGACCGGGTACACCTGTTTCGCGAATGGATTCGCTCCTGCACGGGCAGGAGCGAATTGCTTCAGCGATAAGTCAGCGGATAAAGCAGCAATCCTGCTGCTTCATTAATCAACCAGCGGTTCTGCATGAAGGCCGTGGCGTCAGGCAGCCAGCCACCCAGTGGCTGGTCGTTGGCGCGTCCCAGAAAGCCGACCGGTGCTGCCACCACGGTAAATCCGGCCTTCTCGAAACTCCAGCGTGAACGCGCCATGTGCCAGGCCTGAGTCACCACCACGACCCGCTTGATACCCAACGGCTGCAGCATCTCGGCCGTCATCGTCGCATTCTCCCAGGTGGTGCGGCTAAGCCCTTCCTGCCAGCGCACCGGAACCCCGAAATCCTCTTGCAGCGATTGCGCCATGATCGCGGCCTCACTTGGCGGCTCGCCAAAATGCAAGCCACCGGTCGCCAGGATCGGCAATCCGGATGCCTTCGACAGGTGCGCAGCAAAACGCAGCCGCTCCAGTCCGACCCCCGTAGGAACGTCTGCTCCCCAGGCCAGGTCATTGCGCTCACGCCCGGCACCAAGAACCACAATGGCATCAGCCTGCTGCGCCAGTGTCGCCCATTGCTCGCGTGACAAGGGTTGATCGCGCTCCAGTGCGCGGGCGCCCCATTCCACCACTGCGGGGAGGCTCATCAACCACAGGCCACCCAGCCCAAGCGTGAAACAGACAGCCGCGATGCGTGGACGGGAGCGACGCACCCACCAGGCACCCAGCAGCAACACGAAGAAAATGCCCGGAGGCAGAAGCAGGGTTTTGAGAATGTAACGTATAGGCATCGAGCATCTCCAAGGATGCCCGAAGCCTAATTTTTTTGGGACTAAGCAGCAATGCTTATAAAGCGAGCCCGAAGCCCGCGAGGTTTAAAGCTTGAACGTAGTGTTTGACGTGTAACGGCCCGGCCCTGTCGATAATCTGGCCCGCCTCTTGTCCTTGAGCCAGATTACCCTGGCGGACGTCTTGGGCGGTACCTTCGCATGGGTCTGCTCCGGCGAAACAATGAAACTGCCCTCTAACTTACCCTTAACAGCCCCGCTCACACCCATTGCCCCTTTTTCAAGGTAGGCCTCGATAAACTCCAGCTCGGCATTGCTCAAACCTTCAAGTTCAAGCTCGGCGGGCGACTCGTTACGAAGTCGAACCGCGGTACTGGCCGTTTCCAGAGCAAGCCCCAGACGATGGATCAAGCGTTCATACAGCTCAGGAGTGCTTACTGTGTGCTGCAACTCTGTCATCCGCTCACCTCTTTGAAGAGTAAAGATATACCCTCACTGTTGAGCTTAGCGCCGCTGAAAAAACAGGCTGGATACTGCGACCAACGGCCAGATAGAGCCGTCAGACGGGGCTTGAGGCCTGCTCTGCAACAATCAGCGTTTCCCTCGGTAGACAGCGCTCATGTATGCTACGACGCTTCCTGTAATTCCACTTCCGCTCTCCATGAGCCTGTACGCACCACAAGGACAGTCACGATTGTCCGGCAAACGGTGCCAATCCGACTCGGTGAAGCAATGAAGAGGTCAAGGGTCACCAATCTTTAGTAAAAAGTAGCCATGCACGAACTCTATCAGCCCCGCGAAATCGAAGCCGCCGCCCAATCCTTTTGGGAAGAGCAAAAGTCTTTTGAAGTCAGTGAGCAGCCAGGCAAGGAAACCTACTACTGCCTGTCGATGTTTCCTTACCCGAGCGGCAAGCTGCACATGGGTCATGTGCGCAACTACACCATTGGCGACGTGATCTCTCGCTATCAGCGCATGCTGGGCAAGAATGTCCTGCAGCCGCTGGGCTGGGATGCGTTCGGCATGCCCGCGGAAAACGCCGCTATCGACAACAATGTCGCGCCGGCCAAGTGGACCTACGAAAACATCGCCTACATGAAAGCCCAGCTCAAGAGCCTGGGCCTGGCCATCGACTGGTCGCGTGAAGTAACCACCTGCAAGCCAGATTACTACCGCTGGGAACAATGGCTGTTCACTCGCCTGTTCGAGAAAGGGGTGATCTACCGCAAGAACGGCACCGTCAACTGGGACCCGATCGACCAGACCGTACTGGCCAACGAGCAGGTCATCGACGGCCGTGGCTGGCGTTCGGGCGCGCTGATCGAGAAGCGCGAAATCCCGATGTACTACTTCAAGATCACGGCCTACGCCGATGAGCTGTTGCAAAGCCTCGACGAGTTGCCGGGCTGGCCTGAACAGGTCAAGACCATGCAACGCAACTGGATTGGCAAATCCCGTGGCATGGAAGTCCAGTTCCCCTACGACCAGACCTCGATTGGCGAAGCCGGTGCACTGAAAGTCTTCACCACCCGCCCTGACACACTGATGGGTGCAACCTACGTGGCCGTGGCCGCCGAGCACCCGCTGGCAACCCTGGCAGCGCAAGGCAATGCCGAGTTGCAAGCGTTCATCGATGAATGCAAGGGCGGCAGCGTCGCCGAAGCCGATGTCGCCACCCAGGAAAAGAAAGGCCTGCCAACTCCGCTGTTCGTCGAACACCCGCTGACCGGTGAAAAACTGCCGGTGTGGGTCGCCAACTACGTGCTGATGCACTACGGCGACGGCGCAGTCATGGCGGTCCCGGCTCACGACGAACGCGACTTTGAATTCGCCACCAAATACAACCTGCCGATCAAGGCCGTGGTGCGCACCAGCGCCGGCGACGAAACACCGGCACCGTGGCAGGAAGCTTACGGAGAGCACGGCGAACTGATCAATTCCGGTGACTTCAACGGCCTGGACTTCCAGGGCGCGTTCGACGCCATCGAAGCGGCACTGCTCAAGAAGAACCTGGGTGAGTCGCGTACCCAGTTCCGCCTGCGCGACTGGGGCATCAGCCGTCAGCGCTACTGGGGCTGCCCGATCCCTATCGTGCACTGCGACACGTGCGGTGACGTACCGGTCCCGGAAAACCAGTTGCCGGTGGTCCTGCCTGAAGACGTCGTACCCGATGGCGCTGGCTCGCCACTGGCGCGCATGCCTGAATTCTACGAATGCAGTTGCCCGAAATGCGGCGCACCGGCCAAGCGTGAAACCGACACCATGGACACCTTCGTCGAATCGTCCTGGTACTACGCACGCTATGCATCGCCGCACTACGAAGGTGGTCTGGTAGAACCGAACGCGGCCAATCACTGGCTGCCGGTCGACCAGTACATCGGCGGTATCGAGCACGCCATCCTGCACCTGCTGTACGCACGCTTCTTCCACAAGCTGATGCGCGACGAAGGTCTGGTGACTTCCAACGAGCCGTTCAAGAACCTGCTGACCCAGGGCATGGTCAACGCCGAAACCTACTTCCGCGTGGAAACCAGCGGCAAGAAGACCTGGATCAACCCTGCCGACGTGACCCTGGAGCGCGACGCCAAGGCCAAGGTCATCAGCGCCAAACTGACCAGCGACGGCCTGCCGGTGGAAATCGGCGGTACCGAAAAGATGTCGAAGTCGAAGAAGAACGGCATCGACCCGCAGACCATGATCGATCAGTACGGTGCCGATACCTGCCGTCTGTTCATGATGTTCGCCTCACCGCCCGACATGAGCCTGGAATGGTCCGACTCCGGCGTCGAAGGCTCGCACCGTTTCCTGCGTCGCGTATGGCGTCTGGCCCAGGCGCATGTCGGCCAGGGTCTGCCGGGCAGCCTTGATCTGACGACCCTGGACGACGACCAGAAAGCCATTCGCCGCTCCATTCACCTGGCTATCAAGCAGGCGAGCCAGGATATTGGCCAGAATCAGAAGTTCAACACCGCCGTTGCCCAGGTGATGACCTTGATGAACGTGCTGGAAAAGGCACCTCAGGCCACTGCCCAGGATCGCGCCCTGCTTCAGGAAGGTCTGCAGACCGTCGCCCTGCTGCTGGCACCGATTACCCCGCACATCAGCCATGAACTGTGGAAACAGCTCGGGCACGAAGGCGCCGTTATCGACGCGGGCTGGCCAGTACTGGACGAAAGCGCTCTGGTACAGGACAGCCTGCAACTGGTTATTCAGGTCAACGGCAAGCTGCGTGGCCAGATCGAAATGCCGGCCAGCGCCAGCCGCGAAGAAGTCGAAGCGGCTGCACGGGTCAATGAAAACGTACTGCGCTTTATCGATGGCCTGACGATCCGCAAAGTGATCGTGGTGCCGGGCAAGCTGGTCAATATCGTCGCCAGCTGATTGGATCGGGCGCCCGGCAAGAGCCGGGTGTCGAACATATTTCCAAGGGCCGCAAAGTCGGCCCAAACGGATTCAAGGGGAGCATCAAGATGATCAAACGCAATTTGCTGGTAATGGGCCTCGCGGTATTGTTGAGTGCCTGTGGTTTCCAGCTGCGTGGTACCGGCACCAACGAGCTGGCGATCAAGGAATTGGATCTGAGCGCACGTAACCAGTACGGCGAAACGGTAACCCAGCTCAATCGCACACTGACCAACTCGGGCGTCAAGATCTACACCGGCGCGCAATACAAGTTGATCCTGACCAGTGAAGCCGAAACCCAGCGCACCGCCAGCTACGCCGGCTCGGGTCGCTCTGCCGAGATCCAGCTGTCCACTACGCTGAACTATGAAATGCATGGCGAGAAAGGTCTCTTCCTGCTGGGCGATAAAGTCAGCGTGGACAAAACCTACAACCACGATGGCAACAACCTGACCAGCTCCGACAACGAAGCCCAGCAGATTCGCAATGAAATGCGCAGCGAACTGATTCAGAAGCTGATGGCTCGTCTGCAACAACTGACGCCGGAACGTCTGGCACAGCTGCAACAGAAGGCCAACGACGTTGCCAAGGCTGAGGCCGATGCGCTGGAAGCGGCTCAACGGGTGCGTGACGAAACGCCTCAACAGTCGCCTCTCGAAATTCCAGGCAAGTAAGTGTTCGGGGCCAGCTTGCTGGCCCCGACATTATCCGAACCATGAAACTCGCCCCCGCCCAACTCAGCAAGCACCTGCAAGGCGCTCTGGCGCCTGTGTACGTGATCAGCGGCGATGACCCGCTACTCTGCCAGGAAGCTGCCGACGCCATCCGTACGGCGGCTCGCCAGCAAGGATTCGACGAACGCCAGGTCTTCAGCGCCGACGCCAGCTTCGACTGGGGCACGCTGCTGCAAGCGGGCGCCAGCATGTCGTTGTTCGCGGAACGCCGCCTTCTGGAACTGCGCCTGCCTTCGGGTAAACCCGGCGACAAGGGCGCAGCCGCCCTGATGGAGTACTGCGCCAATCCCGCCGAAGACACGCTGCTGCTGATCAGCCTGCCAAAGCTGGATGGCAGCGCCCAGAAAACCAAATGGGGCAAGGCACTGGTCGAAGGCGCCCAGACCCAGTTCGTGCAGATCTGGCCGGTGGATATCGGCCAGTTGCCGCAATGGATTCGCCAGCGCCTGTCGCAGGCCGGGCTGTCGGCCACTCAGGATGCAGTAGAACTGATCGCAGCCCGCGTCGAAGGCAACCTGCTGGCCGCCGCGCAGGAAGTCGAAAAGCTCAAGCTGATGGCCGAAGAAGGCCAGATCACCGTCGAAACGGTACAGGCGGCAGTGGCTGACAGCGCACGCTTCGACGTCTTCGGTTTGACCGACGCAATACTCAACGGCGAAGCCGCCCATGCCCTGCGCATTCTTGAAGGGCTGCGCGGCGAAGGTGTCGAGACACCGGTGATTCTCTGGGCGCTGACCCGCGAGCTTCGGGGTCTGGCCAACATGTCGCTGCAATACAGCCAGGGCATACCGCTGGACAAGGTTTTCAGCTCGGCCCGCCCGCCGATCTGGGACAAGCGCAAACCGCTGATGAGCAAGGCCTTGCAGCGTTACTCTGCCAAGCGCTGGGCACAGTTGCTCATGGATGCACAACGCATCGACGCCCAGATCAAAGGCCAGGCCGCCGGTTCTCCCTGGAGCAGCCTGAGTCGACTGGCCTTGCTGATGGCTGGCCAACGACTGCCGTTGCCTGCCGAATAAATACCGCTTTTCGCGAATTAATTGGCTCCTGCACGCTGCCTGCGGGAGAGAATTCATTCGCGAAAAAGTGCTGCGAACCCATCGCCATAGCACACAACTATTGGACACTCGCCCCGCTCTGGCCGATCATTCGCGCCGTTCAACCCCACCCGCGAGTATCACGCCATGAGCAAAGCAAAGCGGCCGAACAAGGCCAAGTCCATCATTGCCCAGCCATTGTTCCGCAGTCGTCAGGAACAACCGGCCAAAGGCAAAGGCAGCTACCGCCGCGAAGCCTTCCAGTCTAAAAGCTGGGAGGCTTCCTGCTTTCTGGCAGCGTGATAAAGAGCAACAACCCTGAGGCGCTTTCAACCGCCAAGCCGTGTTAAGGTCTGCACATATCGGTAATCCCTTTGGACCCAAGCATGCCTTCTTGTTTTACCCATCCCTTGCAGTTGCGCCAGCTCATCGCCGCCTCCAGCCTTATCGCTCTGGTAGCTTGCGCAGAAAAACCCACTGCTGCCGATGCCACTCCCCTTCAAGCCAGCAAGACCCAGCCCGCTGCACCTGTCGCCGTGCCAACCCCGTCGCTGGTGGTCGATCAAAACCTCACGATCCAGCCAGCCATCAGCTTCGAGCAATGGCAATCGGGCTTACGCAACCAGGCGCTCAGGGCCGGTATTCGCGCAGACGTGTTCGATCAGGCCTTCAGCGGCGTGACGCCGGACATGAGCGTAGTCAAGGCCGACCGCAGCCAGCCGGAATTCAGCCGCCCGGTGTGGGAATACCTGGATGGCGCAATCTCGGCGGCACGGGTGCGCAAAGGCCAGGCACTGCTTTCGCAATACAGCACCGACCTGCAGAACATCGAGCAACGCTATGGCGTCGATCGCCAGGCACTGGTCGCGGTGTGGGGCATGGAGAGCAACTTCGGCCAGTTTCAGGGCTCGCAATCGGTGATCCGCTCGCTGGCGACACTGGCCTACGAAGGCCGCCGCCCTGACTTTGCCCAGGGACAACTGCTCGCTGCACTGGAAATCCTCCAGCATGGCGATATCACCCCGGACAGGATGCTCGGCTCATGGGCCGGTGCCATGGGCCAGACCCAGTTCATACCGACCACCTACAACACCCATGCGGTGGACTACGACGGTGACGGGCGCCGCGACATCTGGAACACCCCTGCCGACGCACTGGCGTCTGCCGCTCACTACCTGCAAAGCTCGGGCTGGCAGCGTGGCCAGCCATGGGGATTTGAAGTGGTCCTGAGCTCGGACTTCGACTATGCCCTGGCTGACGCATCAACGCGCAAGAGCCTGCCCGAATGGCAGAAGCTGGGCTTGAAGCTGCCCGACGGTTCGGCACTGCCTGTCGCCGCCAGCCAGCAACAGGCCGCGCTGTTATTGCCAGCGGGCTATCGTGGCCCGGCCTTCCTGGTTCTGGACAACTTCCGCGCGATTCTCAAGTACAACAATTCGACGTCCTACGCCCTGGCCATCAGCCTGCTGTCCGACCGGTTCAAGGGCAGCGGCTATGTGGTTGGCAACTGGCCTCGCTCAGACCTGCCGCTTAGCCGCTCAGAGCGCATCGAACTGCAGACCCTGCTGTCGGCCCGCAAGTACGATGCAGGCGCGCCAGACGGCATTATCGGCGCCAATACACGCAAGGCGATTCGCAGTGCCCAACAATCGTTTGGCTGGCCAGCCGATGGTTATCCGACGCATGAACTGCTGAACAACCTGCGCAAGCCATAAAAAACGCGCGAAAACGTCAGTATGGACACCACGAAAAAGGGCCGGATATCGCTATCCGGCCCTTTTTCAATTACCCGTCAGATGCGCGTCAGAGCATCGACTTGGCGATCTTGGCCTGCTCATCGGCATGGTACGAAGAACGTACCAGCGGGCCGGATGCCACGTTCTTGAAGCCCATCTTGTAGCCTTCCTCGGCAAACCAGGCAAAAGTGTCCGGGTGCACGAAGCGCTGTACCGGCAAGTGGTTGCGCGAAGGTTGCAGGTACTGGCCCAGAGTCAGCATGTCGATATCGTGCTCGCGCATGCGCTGCATGACTTCGATGACCTCGTCGTCGGTTTCGCCCAGACCCAGCATCAGGCCGGATTTGGTCGGAACGTGCGGCACCATCTGCTTGAAGCGTTGCAGCAGGGTCAGCGACCACTGGTAATCCGAACCCGGGCGCGCAGCCTTGTACAGGCGCGGCACGGTTTCCAGGTTGTGGTTGAACACATCCGGTGGCTCGGCAGCGGTGATTTCCAGTGCCACGTCCATCCGGCCACGGTAGTCCGGAACCAGGGTTTCGAGCTGCACATTGGGCGACAGCAGGCGAATTTCGCGGATGCAGTCGGCAAAGTGCTGGGCACCACCGTCACGCAGATCGTCGCGGTCTACCGACGTGATAACCACGTACTTGAGGCCAAGGTCGGCAATCGCCACTGCCAGGTTCTTCGGCTCGTCGGTGTCCAGAGGTTTCGGACGGCCATGGCCGACATCGCAGAACGGGCAACGACGGGTGCAGATATCGCCCATGATCATGAAGGTCGCGGTACCGCCGGAGAAGCACTCACCCAGGTTCGGGCAGGATGCCTCTTCGCAGACGCTGTGCAGCTTGTGTTTGCGCAGCAGTTGCTTGATGCGGTCGACTTCCGGGGAAACCGGGATGCGGACACGAATCCAGTCGGGTTTCTTGGGCAGTTCGACCGTCGGGATGATCTTCACCGGGATGCGCGCGACTTTTTCAGCACCGCGCAGCTTCACGCCCGCTTCGACTTTCGGACGGGGCGCGCGCTCGGAAACGTCAAGCGTCGGGATCAGGGTTTGCACGGTGTCAGTCATATCATTCTATTCCGCCCGTAAGGGTCGCCTGCTCAGCATAGTCGAGGTGTTTGACGAGCTGCGCACGCAGCCGGGCACTTACCTCGGAAAATTCCATCTTCCCTGCGTGATCGCGCAACTGGGTCATTGCCAGCCCGGCATATCCACAGGGGTTGATGCGGCGGAACGGTTCCAGATCCATGTCGACGTTCAACGCCAGCCCATGGAATGAACAACCGTTACGAATACGCAGGCCGAGAGACGCGATCTTCGCGCCTTCGACATATACGCCAGGGGCATCGGCCTTGGCCGCCGCCGTCACCCCGTAACTGTCCAGCAAGGCAATCAGGGTGTTTTCGATCCGGGTAACCAGATCGCGAACCCCAAAACCCAGGCGCCTGACATCGAGTAACAGATAGGCAACCAGCTGGCCGGGCCCATGATAGGTCACTTGGCCGCCACGATCGACCTGTACGACAGGAATATTGCCCGGCAGCAGCAAATGTTCTGCCTTGCCGGACTGTCCCTGGGTAAAGACCGGGGGATGCTGCACCAGCCAGATCTCGTCGGCGGTATCGCGATCACGCCCGTCGGTGAAACGCTGCATGGCATGCCAGGCCTGCTCGTAATCGATCAATCCCAGATCACGAAAGCCCAGAATGTCGCCCATCAGAGCACCATGTGCACGACACCCGTAGCGCGAAGAGCACTATTGATATCGCGCAACTGGTCTTCGCCGGTGGCGACGATATGCAGTTGTACGGTGGTGTACTTGCCGTTGCTGCTTTGACGCTCGGCGAGCGTGGAAACATCGATCTTGGCGTGTTTGCCAAGAATCTCGATCACCGCAGCAGTGAACCCCACGCTGGTATCGCCGATCACCTTGATCGGGTAGTCATCGCAGGGAAATTCGATTTTGTGCGACTTGACGTCAGTATCGGTCATGGCAGTAAAGGTCTCACAAGCCGTGACGACGGACACGCGGCCCGCTCAGAGAGCAGGCCGCGAGAAGGTCGGCATTGATTACTAGAAGGTCAGTTGAACAAGCCGTAGAAGAACAGGCGAATGCTATCCCACACGCGGCGGAAAATACCACCTTCCTCGACAGCTTCAAGTGCGATGAGGTTGGCAGTGTGCACAACCTTGTCTTCCATCTTCACTTCGACCTTGCCGATCACGTCACCCTTGGCGATCGGTGCGACCAGTTGCGGGTTCATGGTCATGCTGGCGCTGAGCTTCTTCATGTCGCCTTTGGGCATGGTCATGCTCAGGTCTTCGGCCAGACCGGCCTTGACCTGACGGGTGGTGCCCTTCCAGACAGGAGCCTGAGCCAGCTCGGTGCCCTTCTGGTAGAAGTTCTGGGTTTCAAAGAAGCGGAAACCGTAGGTCAGCAGCTTCTGGGTCTCAGCGGCACGAGCCTGCTCGCTGTTGGTACCGAACACCACGGCGATCAGGCGCATGCCGTCACGTACTGCCGAGGACACCATGCAATAGCCGGCCTCTTCGGTGTGGCCGGTTTTCAGACCGTCGACGGTCTTGTCGCGCCACAGCAGCAGGTTGCGGTTAGGCTGTTTGATGCCGTTCCAGAAGAACTCTTTCTGCGAGTAGATCGCGTAGTGAGCCGGATCTTCGTGAATGATCGCGCGCGCAAGGATCGCCATGTCGTGAGCGGACGAATAGTGCTCAGGGTTCGGCAGACCGGTCGGGTTCATGAAGTGGCTGTTGGTCATCCCCAGATCGCCAGCCGTCTTGTTCATCATGTCGGCGAAAGCGTCTTCACTGCCGGCAATGTGCTCGGCTACTGCAACGCTGGCGTCGTTACCCGACTGGATGATGATGCCGTGCAGCAGATCGCTGACGGTCACCTGGCTACCCACCTTGATGAACATCCGCGAACCGCCGGTACGCCAGGCGTTTTCGCTGACGGTGACCGGATCGTTCTCGCCGATCTGGCCACGACGGATTTCCAGGGTCGCGATGTACGCGGTCATCAGTTTGGTCAGGCTCGCAGGAGCCAGACGCTGGTCACCGTTGTTTTCGACCAGAACGTTGCCGCTGGTGGCATCCATCAGCACGTAGGATTTGGCGGCCAGTTGCGGTGCAGCAGGCGTCATCTGTTCGGCAGCCCAGGCAGCGGGGGCGATAATCAGTGGCACAAGCAGGCACAAACGTTTTGCAAAGGTGGTGATGTTCATCCGTCTCTCGAAATTGCTAATGGGCAAACATGCCCTCGCGGGCAAAGCGGAACAGACCGGCGAAGCGCAAGCGCTTCACACCGGCTGATGGCGCCAGGCTACAGCCCTGGCTGACAAGATCGCCTGTTCGACACACGACCTTGCGAACAGCGCCTGCAACTCTTGCTCTGACGGCAAGTCCGCATTGCGGGCCACTGCAAATCGTCCCTGATACCGCCAGGACGACTGTTCATTCAATCCAGTGTTACCAGACTCGGCTGACCAAGGTTGGCCGATCTGACACTATCCTGCAATTGCTGGGCTTCACCCTGCGTGTCTATCGGCCCCATCCGGACCCGATAGAGCGTCTGTTGATTGCGGGCTATCGAACTCACGAAAACCGGAGCCCGAACCATCCCGCTCAGCTTCGACCTCAGGAGCTCTGCAGCGTCCGGATTCGCGAAGGCTCCGACCTGGAGAAACAGCCCAGAGGCTTGTCCTGAAGCGTTTTTTTTTGCGTCAACCTGCAAGGGTACGGCAGGTGCGGCATGTTGCTGCGGCGGCGGTGTATATTGCTCGACCGTTCCGGTGGAGGTCGAGAGTGCCGGCGCAGTTGCCTGAGCGACAGTCTGTGGCTGGTCGAGCGCCAGGGGTGCCGGACGGCCACGCTGTGCCCACCATTCCTGCGGATCGATCCCTTCGACCTTGACCCGCGCAGTGCCGGACTCGGCATAACCGAGCTTCTTGGCTGCCGCATAGGACAGGTCGATGATCCGGTCGGAATAGAACGGACCGCGGTCGTTGACGCGCAGAATCACGGTACGGTTATTGTCCAGGTTGGTCACCCGCACATAACTGGGCAGCGGCAGGGTCTTGTGCGCGGCGCTCATGCCATACAGGTCATAGACCTCGCCATTGGCGGTGTTCTGGCCATGAAACTTGGTGCCGTACCAGGAAGCCGTACCCGAGGCGACATAGCGCCTGGATTCGCTCATCGGGAAATAGGTCTTGCCCAGCACGGTATAAGGGTTGGCCTTGTAGGCGCCGGTGTGGACGGTTGGCGTGGCATCGGGAATGCGCGAGACGTCGACATCCCACCAGGGAGCACCGTCCTTGTGTGCGCGGTTGATGTCCAGGCCTGGCGTCGAGCGTACGACCGGACCGCCCTGCGATGAGGGCGTACGCGAAGTCGACGAGCAACTTGCCATGAGCAATGCCAGCCCCGCATAAGCCAGCAATTTCAAAGGTGTATGAATCGGCAATGGCCGCATTACTTAACGCCTCGAGCTTGAACCAACGATTCAGACAGCTGATACACGGCCATGGCGTACATCACACTGCGGTTATAACGGGTGATTGCATAAAAGTTATTCAACCCCAGCCAGTATTCGGCCCCCTGCTCGCCTTCAAGACGAAATGCAGTGACCGGCAGATCATCGCGCAGCGCATCATGACTTGCCCAGCCCAGACCTCGCAACTCCCCGACCGACATGACCGGATCCAGGCCGGGGCTCAAGCCTTCATCGACCCGACTGCCGCGCGCCGAAGCCTGGCTGACTACACGCTGCCCGGCAACCCAGCCATGGCGCTTGAAGTAGCTGGCGACACTGCCGATGGCATCGTCCGGATCGGTCCAGATGTTGATATGGCCGTCACCGTCGAAATCCACGGCATAGGCCCGGAAGCTGCTCGGCATGAACTGCGGCAGGCCCATCGCACCGGCGTAGGAACCCTTGAGGGTCAATGGATCGAGTTGCTGCTCACGCGCCAGCAGCAGGAATTCGCGCAGTTCCTTGCGGAAAAACGGCGCACGCGGAGGATAGTCGAAGCCCAGCGTCGACAGGGCATCGATCACCCGGTAGTTGCCGGTATTACGGCCAAAGAAGGTTTCCACACCGATGATCGCAACGATGATCTGCGCCGGCACGCCATATTCCTGCTCGGCCCGGGCCAGCGCCGCCTCATGCTGACGCCAGAAATCGACGCCACGGGCGATGCGGGCATCGGTAATGAACATCGGGCGATATTCTTTCCATTGCTTGACCCGTTCGGCCGGGCGGGAAATGGCGTCGAGAATCGCCTGCTTGCGCTCGACCTCGCGGAACACACTCATCAACTGCTCGCCGGCAAAACCGTGGTCGCGAGTCATTTCACCGACAAATTCAGCCACTTGAGGAGAACCCTCGTAGTCGCCGGCAAAAGCCTCTTGAACGGTTCCAAGAATGCTCACCAGACCGACCACCGGAGCATATCGAGCCCAGTTGCGCACTACCTGCATTGAATTATTCACCTTAATCAAACCTGAGCGATCCATTTACGATGTGTATGGATCGACATCAAAACCCCAAACGCTGACAGCAGCGTCACGAGCGAAGTTCCGCCATAGCTAATGAATGGCAGCGGTACGCCTACAACCGGCAACAGGCCACTGACCATACCGATGTTGACGAAAACATAAACAAAAAACGTCATGGTCAACGCCCCGGCCAACAACTTGCCGAACAGGGTCTGTGCCTGTGCGGTAATGACCAGACCGCGCCCGATCAACAACAGATAGATCACCAGCAGCGCACAGATGCCTACCAGCCCGAACTCCTCGCCCAGTACGGCGATGATGAAGTCGGTATGGCTTTCCGGCAGGAAGTCCAGGTGCGACTGGGTGCCGAGCAGCCAGCCCTTGCCGAATACACCGCCCGAACCGATGGCCGCCTTGGACTGGATGATGTTCCAGCCGGTGCCCAGTGGATCGCTTTCGGGATCGAGGAAGGTCAGCACCCGCTGCTTCTGGTAGTCGTGCATGAAGAAGAACCACATCGCTACCGCAGCCGGTACGGCCGCCGCCAGTACGCTGATGATCCAGCGCCAGCGCAGCCCGGCCATGAACAGCACGAAAGCGCCCGAGGCCAGGATCAGCAGCGAGGTGCCCAGGTCAGGCTGGCGCACGATCAGGACAAAAGGTACGCCGATCAACGCCAGGCTTACCGCCACATGCTTGAGCTGCGGCGGCAGGGTGCGCTTGGACAGATACCAGGCGATGGTCGCCGGCATGATGATTTTCAGGAACTCCGAGGGCTGGAAGCGGATGACCCCCGGAATGTTGATCCAGCGGGTCGCGCCCATGGCGTTGTGGCCCATCACATCCACGACCACCAGCAGCAGCACGCCCATGACGTACATGACCGGCACCCAGCGCGCCATGAAGCGCGGCTCGAACTGGGCAATGATCAGCATGGCCGTCAAGCCGATACCAAAGGAGCTGGCCTGCTTGATCAGCAGGTCCCAGTTCTTGCCACTGGCCGAATAGAGGACGAACAGGCTGCCCGCCGCCAGAGTCAGCAGCAGGATCAGCAACGGGCCATCGATGTGAATGCGCTGCAGAAATGTCGCGCGACGGCGCATCACATCTTCACTGGAAAGGATGCGGTCGAAATTACTCTTCACGGGCCGCAGCCTCCGGATTCAATGAATCGGCATACTCAGGCTTGAGCACGCCATTCTGGTCGAGCAGCCAGGCATCCATGACCTGACGAACCACGGGCGCCGCAACGCCAGAGCCGGACTCGCCGTTCTCTACCATCACGGAAACGACTATCTTGGGGTTGTCAGCCGGGGCGAAGCCGACGAACAGGGCGTGGTCACGATGGCGCTCCTGAACCTTGGTGCGGTCGTACTTTTCGCCCTGCTTGATCGCCACGACCTGAGCGGTACCGCTTTTCCCGGCAATCCGGTATTGCGCACCGATGGACGCCTTGCGCGCCGTACCGCGGGCGCCGTGCATCACTTCCTGCATACCATGGTTGACCCGCGCCCAGTTGGCCGGATCGCGCAGGATGATGTCCGGCATCGGGTTCTCGTCCACCGGAGCCTTGCCTTCGATGCTCTTGGCCAGGTGCGGACGGTTCCACTTGCCTTTGTTGGCCACCAGCGCAGTGGCCTGCGCCAGTTGCAGCGGCGTGGCCTGCATATAGCCCTGGCCGATCCCGAGAATCAGCGTCTCGCCAGGGAACCATGCCTGACGCCGGGTCGCCCGCTTCCAGTCCCGGGACGGCATCAGGCCGGGAGATTCCTCGAACATGTCCAGGGAGACTTTCTGCCCCAGACCGAATTTGTTCATGTAGCTGGACAGCCGATCGATCCCGAGTTTGTGCGCCAGATCGTAGAAGTAGGTGTCATTTGAACGCATGATCGCCACATCCAGATCGACCCAGCCATCGCCGGTACGGTTCCAGTTGCGGTATTTATGGTCATAGTTGGGCAATTGGTAGTAACCGGGGTCGAACACCCTCGAACCTGGAGTCACTACCCCTGCATCCAGTCCGGCAATGGCGACGGCCGGCTTGATGGTCGAACCCGGCGGATAAAGGCCGCGCAGAATACGGTTGAACAGTGGCCGGTCAATGGAATCGCGCAGCTCGGCGTAAGCCTTGAAGCTGATGCCGGTGACGAACAGGTTCGGATCGAAACTCGGTGCACTGACCATCGCCAGCACCTCACCGGTCCGCGGATCCAGCGCCACGACAGCGCCACGACGACCGCCCAGAGCGGCTTCGGCGGCTTCCTGAAGATTGATGTCCAGGCTCAGGACGATGTCCTTGCCGGGAATCGGGTCGGTACGCTTGAGCACCCGCAGGACACGGCCACGGGCGTTGGTTTCGACTTCTTCGTAGCCGACCTGACCATGCAGTTCGTCTTCGTAGAAGCGTTCGATACCGGTCTTGCCGATATGGTGCGTGCCGCTGTAATTGACCGGATCGAGACCCTTGAGCTCTTTCTCGTTGATCCGCCCCATGTAACCGACCGAGTGCGCAAAGTGCGCGCCCTGCGGATAGTGACGAACCAGTTGCGCTACCACTTCGACGCCGGGCAGGCGGAACTGGTTTACGGCGATCAGGGCAATCTGCTCTTCGGTCAGCTCGAACAGGATCGGCACCGGCTCGAATGGCCGCCGCCCCTGTTTCATGCGCTTTTCAAAGATGATGCGGTCATCCGGAGTGAGCTGCAGCACGTCGACGATGGTGTCGAGCACCTTCGACCAGTCGCCGGAACGCTCGCGGGTCACGCTGAGGCTGAAGCTTGGCCGGTTATCGGCAATCACCACACCGTTGCGGTCGAAGATCAGGCCGCGGCTCGGAGGAATCGGCTGGACGTGAACCCGGTTGTTTTCCGAAAGCGTGGAGTGATAGTCGTACTGAATGACCTGCAGCAAATACAGGCGCGCAATCAGGACGCACACCAGCAACATAATGGCCACTGCCCCGAACACGACCCTGCTGCGCACCAGACGTGCGTCTTTTTCATGGTCTTTTAGGCGGATCGGCTGAGGCATCTAGGGCGTGTTCACAGTAAAGGCAATGCTACTTGTGATAAGGGTGCCCGGACAGAACTGTCCAGGCGCGATAGATCTGCTCACCGATCAGGATCCGCACCAACGGGTGCGGCAAGGTCAGTGGTGACAACGACCAACGCTGCTCGCTACGCGCACAAACCTCTGGAGCAAGGCCTTCGGGCCCTCCGACCATGAGATTTACCGTGCGCGAATCGAGACGCCAGCGATCCAGCTCGCTGGCCAGTTGCTCGGTACTCCAGGGCTTGCCCTGCACTTCAAGCGTGACGATCCGCTCGCCCGGTTGCACCTTGGCCAGCATGGCTTCGCCTTCCTGACGGATCAGGCGCGCCACATCGGCATTCTTGCCACGGGTATTGAGCGGAATTTCCACGAGTTCAAGCGCCAGTTCGGAAGGAAGACGCTTGGCGTACTCGTGCCAACCCTCTTCCACCCACTTGGGCATACGCGAACCAACGGCGATCAGACGCAAGCGCACAGCGATGCCTTATTCGTGGCCCGGAGTGTGGTGCGCAGCGCTTGCTGCACGGCTCTGCTCGGCACCTTGCCACAGACGCTCGAGGTCATAGAACTGACGGGCCGCAGCGGTCATCACGTGAACCACGACATCGCCCAGGTCCAGCAGAACCCAGTCGCTGTCGCCCTTGCCTTCTTCGCTCAGCGGCATCAGGCCGGCAGCCTTGACCTTCTCGCGAACGTTATCGACCAGCGCGTTGAGCTGGCGGTTGGAGGTACCGGTGCAGATCAGCATGTAATCGGCAATGCTGGTCTTGTCGCGCACGTCGATGGACAGGATATCCGAGCCCTTGACGTCTTCCAGTGCAGCCGTTGCCAGTGCCACGACTTCTTCACTACTCATTTTTTGCTTTGTCATAAAAAACTCATTCAGCTCATATGTGTGGAAACGCTCAAACGCTTATCCATGAAAGCAGTTTCAGAGCGTCCCATCAGTGTTCGGCGCACAGTACAGTCCGTGCACATCGATATAGGCCAGTACCGCGTCTGGCACCAGAAAACGTACCGTCTTGCCGCTGGCCAGCAGTTGACGGATCTGGGTGGCAGACACCGACAACGGCGTCTGCCAGACGAATGTAATTTGTCCACCCGGCCCTTTCAGGGCCTTGGGATCGCTGACCGCACGGGCCGCCAGCAGGTTGCGCAGTGCATCCGGCGACTCGCTGTCCGCGTCCGGGCGTTGCAGCACCACAATATGGCAGTGCTCCAGCAGTTCTTCCCATCGATACCAGGTGGGCAGCCCGCAAAAGGCGTCCCAGCCCAGCAACAGAAACAACTGGTCCTCTGCGGCCAGTTCGGCGCGCATCGATTCCAGAGTGTCGATGGTGTACGACGGTCTGTCCCGTTGCAGCTCACGGTCATCCACCGTCAAGGGTGACACACCGGCCACCGCGCAGCGAACCATCGCCAGACGGTCCTGTGCAGTGACACTCGGCATGTCGCGATGCGGAGGCCTGGCGCTGGGCGTCAGGCGCAACTCATCGAGTTCAAGCAGCTCGGCCACTTCCAGTGCGCCGCGCAAATGACCGATATGTACCGGGTCGAACGTTCCCCCCAGCATGCCGATACGCCTGGGCAAGGCTGCTACGGGCTCGCTCAACTCAGACAGGCTCCTGGCCGCGCAACTGACCGTCGCCGATCACGATGTACTTCTCGCAGGTCAGGCCTTCCAGCCCGACCGGGCCACGGGCGTGCAGCTTATCAGTAGAAATGCCGATTTCGGCACCCAGACCGTACTCGAAACCGTCCGCGAAGCAGGTTGGAGCGTTGATCATCACCGAGCTGGAGTCCACTTCCGCCATGAAGCGGCGAATCTGACCCTGCTGCTCGGAAACGATGGCGTCGCTGTGATGCGAGCCATAGTGATTGATATGTTCGATGGCTTCGTCCAGCCCGGCCACCACGCGAATCGACAGGATCGCTGCCAGATACTCGGTGTGCCAGTCTTCTTCGGTCGCCGGGATCGCGTCGATCAGTTCGCGGGTCCGCTCGCAGCCACGCAATTCAACGCCCTTTTCATGAAAACGGGCGGCCATTGCAGGCAGAAACTCGGCAGCCACGGCCTGATCCACCAGCAGGGTTTCCATCGAGCCGCAGATGCCATAACGGTAAGTCTTGGCATTGAAGGCAATGTTCTGTGCCTTGGGCAAATCGGCGTCGGCAGCGACATACACGTGGCAGATACCGTCCAGGTGCTTGATGACCGGCACCCGGGCATCGCGGCTGACACGCTCGACCAGCCCCTTGCCGCCACGTGGCACGATGACGTCCACGTACTCGGGCATGGTGATCAGCGCGCCCACGGCATCGCGATCGGTGGTTTCGACGACTTGCACAACACCGGAAGGCAGCCCGGACTCGGCCAGGCCACGCTGGATGCAGGCGGCCACGGCACGGTTGGAGTTGATCGCCTCGGAGCCACCGCGCAGGATGGTCGCATTGCCCGACTTCAGGCACAGGCTCGCGGCATCGATGGTCACGTTCGGACGCGACTCGTAGATGATTCCGACCACACCCAGCGGCACGCGCATCTTGCCGACCTGAATACCCGAAGGCCGATAACTCATGTCGCGGATCGCGCCGACCGGGTCAGGCAGACTGGCAACCTGACGCAACCCGACGATCATGCTGTCGATACGTGCGGGGGTCAGGGCCAGGCGTTCGAGCATGGCGGGAGCCAGTCCATTGGCGCGACCGGCGTTCAGGTCAAGCTCGTTGGCAGCGGACAACTCGGCGCGGGCTTCATCGAGAGCGGCGGCAATGGCCTGCAGGGCGCGGTTTTTCTGCGCAGTGCTGGCACGACCGATCACTCGCGAAGCTTCGCGGGCGGCGCGACCCAGGCGGGTCATATAGTCAAGAACGGACTCAGTCATGGTCTCAGAGGTCTTGGCAGAGAGGAAAGCGGCCGATTATAGCTGTCACGCCGCACGAACGACAGCGCAGACAGGCGGATGGTCGATAACAGTGCGAAAACGGGTGGAACGGCTTCCATTTCACCCCCAGGAAGCTTCCTACAGTGAAAGTTTGCCGATAAGCCGGGATTTTTGTCATTTCCCGAAACAACAAAGTTGTCCTTCAAGGTACATTCAGATGCAATTAAGGCAGTGCTTGTTATGATCTGCGCCCTCTTACTTGATGTATCCGCCTATGCCCGTTGCTCTTGCCGACAGCTTTTTCAATCGAGATGCCCAGCTCCTGGCCCGCGATCTTCTGGGCAAGGTGATTCGGCACAAGGTCGGCGACCTGTGGCTGGCAGCACGCATCATTGAAACCGAAGCCTATTACTGCGCCGACAAGGGCAGCCATGCTTCACTGGGCTACACCGAGAAGCGCAAGGCGCTGTTTCTCGATGGCGGGCATATCTACATGTATTACGCCCGTGGTGGAGACTCGCTGAATTTCAGCGCCGAAGGGCCGGGCAATGCGGTACTGATCAAGTCCGGTTTTGCCTGGGTCGATGCTCTCAGCGATGCCAACGCCCTGGCGCAGATGCAACTGAACAACCCCGATGCCAGCGGTGCCTTTCGCGCCCCTGAACGCCTGTGCGCAGGCCAAACCCTGCTGTGCAAGGCGCTGGGCCTGAAAGTGCCGGTGTGGGACGCCAAGCGCTTCGATCCGCAGAAACTGCTGGTCGAGGACGTGGGCCAGACACCAGAACTGATCATTCAAACCACACGCCTGGGTATCCCCCATGGCCGCGACGAACATCTGATGTACCGCTTCGTCGATGCCCAATACGCGCGCTTCTGCACGCGGAACCCACTCCGACGCGGTCAGGTCGAAGGCCGCGACTACTTTCTTATCCCTCAAGGAAACTGATCCATGGGCGAACTGCTCGATGGCATTACTGGCTGGTTGACCGCGAACCCGGCCTGGGTGGCGATAGCGATATTCGTGGTGGCATTCATCGAGTGTGTTGCCATTGCCGGGATCGTCGTGCCAGGCACCGTGTTGATGTTCGCCATCGCAGCGCTGGCCGGCAGCGGCATCCTGCCGCTGAGCGAAGTGTTGCTGCTGGGCTTTCTGGGTGGCCTGCTGGGCGATGCCGTGTCGTACTTCGTCGGCAGGCGCTTTCACCAGAACATCCGCCGCTTGCCCGGCCTGCGTCAGCACCCGGAATGGCTGACAGGCGCTGAAACCTATTTCCATCGCTACGGTATCGCCAGCCTGCTGGTTGGCCGTTTCATCGGCCCTCTGCGACCAATGCTGCCGATGATTGCCGGCATGTTCGATATGCCGTTCCCGCGCTTTGCCGCCGTCAGCATAATTGCAGCCGCTGGCTGGTCGATCGTTTATCTGATGCCGGGCTGGGCTGCGGGCGCGGCGATTCGCCTGCCGCTGCCGGAAGGATTCTGGCCGGAAGCCGCATTCGTCGGGGCAGGCCTGGCCATTCTGTTCGGACTGAGCATTCAAAGCAGCCTGCGCAAACAACGCCATGCCACCAAGGTGATTGCCGCGCTGAGCGTGCTGATGCTCGCGGCCTTGCTGATCGGCTGGCCATACCTGAACCATTTCGATCAGGGCCTGATGACTCTGGTGCAGGAACATCGCAGCGCCACCGCGCAGAATATCGTCCTGCTGGTCACCAGCATTGGCGACTTCAAGGCGCAGTTGCTGGCTGCGGCACTGCTGATCATCGTATTGCTGATCGCCAGACAATGGCGCCACGCCGCTTTTGCCCTTGCCACGACACTGGGTACAGCCGTGGCGAACGGCACACTCAAGGCGTTTTTTGGCCGTGTGCGCCCGGACGTTCTGCTCGACCCGCTCACCACCTACAGCATGCCCAGCGGCCATAGTTCGGCGGCATTTGCGCTGTTCATGTCCCTGGCGGTGCTGGCCGGACGCGGACAGCCGATTCGCCTGCGCCTGACCTGGCTGTTGCTGGGTGGCGTTCCGGCACTGGCGATTGCCTTGTCACGGGTGTATCTGGGCGTCCACTGGCCAACCGATATTCTGGCCGGGATGATGCTGGCGTTCTGTATCTGCGCCGCAAGCCTGACCCTGATCCAGCACAAGACACCGCTGCCAGCCATGTCGGCAAAAGTATGGTGGCTGATCGTGCCGGCCATTACCGGCCTGCTGGGCATTTTCGCGGTCAACGCCCTGGCGCATGCGACGTTGCGGTATCAGTATTGAGGGGCAGTTCGGACTGAGGGAGGCAGCTTGCTGGCGACTTAACCGTTGTCGCCAGCAAGCTGCCTCTCACAACACTTGGCGAAAAGGTCAGGCCTGCAAGTCGCCCTGCATTTCATCGAGCAATTCCTGAATGGCGTCCAGGCGCTCTTCAGGATCGTCGATTTCCAGCAATTCGATCTTGTCCTGTTCGGTGAACGGCAGCAGGTAAGCCAACTGATTGGCCAGCGATTGCTGACCACTGGCCTCAAGCCCCATGTTCAGGGACGCGACCATCGGATGCTCGCCCAGCGCTTCGAGCAAGGCGACCAGATCGGCATCCTCTTCCTGCAACGGCCTTTCCTGCTGTTCGTCCAGCCACTCGATATCGGCCAGCAGCAACTGGTCGCGCTGCACGGTGGCATCGATGACCCGAAAGCGCCGCCCGCCGACCACGCGAATCCCCAACAGGCCGTTGTCCTGCTGCTGGAAATCGGTAACCAGCGCCTCGCAGCCGATCAACGAATAGCCCTCAGGCGCAATGCCGACCTCGCTGCCGTGGGTGATACACACCACGCCGAAGCCTTCGCCTTGCTTCATGCAGCGACTCACCATGTCCAGATAGCGCGCCTCGAACAATTGCAGGTCGAGCACGCATCCGGGGAACAGGACAGCATTGAGCGGAAACAGCGGCAACGTCATAAATAAGTACCCTTAAACGGCCAAAGACACGGCCAACGGCAGAAACAATGCGGTTGCCACGCCCATCAGGCTCATTGCCAGCGCAGCAAAAGCCCCCGCCTCCTCACCTTCCTGCAAGGCCAGGGAGGTTCCCACCGCATGCGCGGTCAACCCCAGCGCCATGCCACGTGCCGCATGGTTATTCACACGCGCCAGTGACAGCAGACCGGGACCGAAAATGGCACCGAATACGCCGGTGATCAAGACAAACACCGCCGCCAGCGCCGCCACGCCCCCGATTTGCTCGGCCACCAGCATGGCAATAGGCGAGGTTACCGACTTGGGCGCCATGGTCATCAGAATCATGTGATCGGCACCCAGCAACCAGCCCAGCGACAAGCAAAGGCCGGTAGCGAAAACACCACCAATCACCAGCGTAGTTAAGGTTGGCCACAACAACTGCCGAATCCGCCGCAGATTCAGATAAAGCGGCACCGCCAGTGCGACCGTGGCCGGCCCCAGCAGAATGCCCAGAATCTCGGTGCTGGTGCGGTATTCGCGGTAATCCAGGCCACAGGTGAACAGGATGCCGATCACCACGACCATCGAGACCAGCACCGGCTGCAGGAACAGCCAGCGGGTTTTCTCATAGGCGGCCATCGCCAGCTGATAGGCGCCCAGGGTGATGGCGATGCCGAACAACGGGTGATGAATCACCGACATCCAGGCCCCGTGCCAATCCAGATTCATGAGCGCTCCTGACGGCGTGCCTGACGCTCGATGAGTTTCTGCATCAGCCAGCCGACGAAGGTCAGGGAAATGATCAGCGACAGGAACAGGGTGCCAAAGATTGCCCAGAAGTCCTGGGCGATGGCCGAGGCATAGACCATCACACCCACGGCGGGCGGCACCAGCAACAGGGGCAGATAGCGCAGCAGGCTACTGGCTGCCACGCTGACCGGCTCGCTCACCTCGCCACGCCAGATCAGGTAGGCGATCAGCAACACCAGGCCAATGATCGGCCCCGGCAATATCGACAAGAACAGATGATTGAGCGCCGTCCCGAGCAATTGGAACAGCACCAGCCATGTCAGACCCCGTAGCAGCATGGGAACTCCAGAAAGTAAACGACCCGGCGAATTCACGGCGCCATTATAAACATGCCGCGAGCGCTGCTATGGACAGGTATTCGCATACACGGAGTCACTTGACCAACCGACCAGCCTCTGCTGATCTTGTCACTCGCCCTTGCAGGCAATGTCTGCAACGGTTGTGGGCACCTGGCTGTAAAACCGAAAGATCAAGGAGAGAATGACATGCCTTTTGTACCTGCTGCAGAGCTCAAGAACTACGTTGGCAAGGAACTGGGACGTTCCGAATGGCTGACCATCGACCAGGAGCGCATTAATCTGTTCGCTGAAGCCACCGGCGACTTCCAGTTCATCCATGTCGACCCGGTCAAGGCTGCACAGACGCCTTTCGGCAGCACCATCGCCCACGGGCTGCTGTCACTTTCACTGATCCCGAAACTGATGGGCGATCTGCTGGTGATGCCCGAAGGCCTGAAGATGGTGGTCAACTATGGCCTGGACAGCGTGCGTTTCGTGCAGCCGGTGAAAGTCGATTCACGGGTCCGGCTGAAAGTGGAACTGACCGAAGTCACCGAGAAAAAACCGGGCCAATGGCTGCTCAAGGCCACGACTACCCTGGAAATCGAAGGCCAGGAAAAACCGGCCTTTGTCGCTGAACCTTTGTCGCTGTGCTTTGTGTAAAACGTATGAAACACGAAACAGTCGTAACAGACTGTTTCGCCCCTCTTACTCGCTGCGGCATACTCCCTCCTCACTGATCAGTGACAACCACATCTGCTCAAGCAGAGTCACGGAATAACTCTCTTGGGATCTTAAATGCGCGCGCTTGCTCCTCTGGCTCTGACTCTCCTGCTCGCTGGCTGCGGCGACAGCGAATCCCTGTTGCCTCCCGATGGCCTGCTGGCCGATGGCGGACGCTACCGCGGCGATCTGGTCAATGGCCGGATGCAGGGCGAAGGCCGTATCGACTATCCGAATGGCAGTTGGTACGCGGGCCAGTTCGAGAATGGTCAGCGCCATGGCCGGGGCGAATGGCATGCCAGCAACGGCGACATCTACAAAGGCCAGTTCGAGAACGGTCTGTTTCATGGCCAGGGCAAGCTGACCACCGGCAGCGGCAGTTACGTTGGCGGTTTCAAGCTCGGACGGCGCGACGGCGAAGGTACCTGGCAGGAAAAAGGCCTGCTCTATCGCGGCCACTTCAAGGCCGGCCAATACGACGGGCCAGGCCGCATGGAGCTGGAAGACGGCAGCCAGTTTCAGGGCCAGTTCGCCCAGGGCAAGCCCAACGGCGAAGGCGTGCGCACCGATGCCAGCGGCAATCAGTTCAGCGGCCAGTTCGTCAACGCCCAGCTTCAAGGCAGCGGCAGTTTTGCCAGCGCCGATGGCGATCACTATATCGGCAGCTTCCGCAACAACCAGCTGGACGGCAAGGGCCGCTACGAGAACAGCGACGGCGATGTCTGGAGCGGCCAGTTCAAGGCAGGCGCGCTGACCGGCAAGGGCGAACTGATCGGTTCGGACGGCAGTCGCTATCAAGGCCAGTTCAGCAACTGGCAATTCTCCGGCGAAGGTCATCTGCAACTGGCCGATGGCAGCCGCTACGACGGCCAGTTCGCCAATGACACCTATCAAGGCCCCGGCGTGCTGATTTCTGCAGACGGCACCGAACAACGCGGCATCTGGGCCAACGGCCAGCGGGTGCGCGATGCTCAGGGCATATTGCTGCCCGATCCACTGGAAGCCGGCCTGCTCGCCCTGGGTTCTTTGCTGGACAAAGCCCTGGCCGCGGTGCCTGCCTCGACATCCGGCGTAGAACTCTACAGTCTGGTGGTGGCCGGCGACGGCAAGCAAAGCGTGTTCATGCGCGAAGCCGATTACGTCAGCAACCTGCTGGCCTCGCGCTTCGGCGCGCTGGGGCAAATCAGTCTGGTCAATCATCGCGACCACTTGATCGACCGCCCGCTGGCGACCCGGGAAAGCATCAGCCGCGCCGCCCAGACGCTGGCGCAGCGTAGCGGCCCGGAAGATCTGGTGTTCATTTACCTGACCAGCCATGGCACTCAGGACCACCAACTGGTGCTCGACCAGCCACGCCTGTCACTGGCCGACCTGCCTGCCGATGCCCTGGCTGCCGCGCTGGCACCGCTGAAAAACCGTGACAAGATCATTGTGATTTCTTCCTGTTATTCCGGTGGTTTCATACCGGATCTCAAAGACGAGCGAACCCTGGTCATGACCGCCTCGCGGGCCGATCGCGTATCGTTCGGTTGCTCGGAAGAAGCTGACTTCACCTACTTCGGTGATGCACTATTTGCCAGGGCGCTGGTCGAAACCGATGACCTGCAACAAGCATTCAACGAGGCAAAAGCGTACGTCGCGCAACGTGAAATCGAGGATGATTTCGAGGCTTCGGAACCACAGATCTGGGCACCCAAGGGGGTCATTGCCCGCTGGCAACTGCTCCGCAGAAATCAGGCAGAACGAGCGCTGAATACGACGTTGAATCGCAAGGAAGCGAAGACCGCCACTAGCCGCTAGGCTATTCAGTATCAAGGGAGAAACACTATGTACTTGACGCCGCAACACATCCTGCTTGCAGGGGCAACCGGACTCACGGGCGAACACTTGCTGGATCGCCTGCTCAATGAACCGACCGTCAGCCGTGTGCTGGCGCCCACCCGCCGCACATTGGCCGCCCATTCCCGTCTGGAAAATCCGGTGGGCGAACTGGTCAGCCTGCTGCCCACCCTGGGCGGCAAAGTGGATATCGCCTTCTGCTGCCTGGGCACCACTATCAAGCAGGCGGGCTCGCAGGAAGCCTTTCGCGCAATCGATCTGGATCTGGTGCTGGCCGTGAGTGAACGTGCCCGCGAACTGGGTGCGCGGCACTTTCTGGTAATCAGCGCCATCGGTGCCGACGCCCGCTCCAGCGTGTTCTACAACCGCACCAAGGGGCAGATGGAAGAAGCGCTCAGGGCGCAGGACTGGCCACAACTGACCATCGCCCGCCCGGCCCTGCTGGTGGGCAACCGCCCGGAAACCCGCTGGGCCGAACAGCTCGCGGCTCCGATTGCCAAGCTTATTCCCGGCAAGTACGGCGCCATCGAAGCCTGCAGCCTGGCCCGCGCAATGTGGCGGCTGGCGCTGGAAGAGCAGGACGGCGTGCGGGTTGTGGAGTCGGATGAGTTGCGCAAGTTGGGGAAATAATAGTCGGGCTTTTCGCGAACGAATTCGCTCCCACAGAGCGTTTTCAACCGCCAAGCTTCAATTACAAACCGCCCTGCGCCTGAAACCCCACGCCCAATGCGGTCAACAACGACAACGGCAGCAACAGGGTATCGAGCAAGGCGCTGGCCGGCAGATCCAGACCCGGATAGGCCGGTGCTTCGGCGCCGAACCGGTCTTTCTCGCAGCAACCGCCCTGCATCGCATACAGATCAAGGCGCGTACCGGCATACACCACAGGCGCACCCGGCTGGGCCGCGTTCAGCGTCCTGGCCGTGGCGCAGCCGGTCAGCAGCAGCGCGAGTGCGATCAGCAAGAGTTTATTCATCGCTTCCCAGGTGATGCTCACCCCAGCGCGGCAACATGTCCTGCGGGATGTTCAGCAAGTTGAGAATCCGCGCGACCACGAAGTCCACCAGATCGTCGATGGTCTGCGGCTGATGATAGAAGCCCGGCGAAGCGGGCAGGATCACCGCGCCCATGTTCGACAGCTTGAGCATGTTTTCCAGATGAATGCTGGAAAACGGCGCCTCACGCGGCACCAGAATCAACTGCCGACGCTCCTTGAGGGTGACATCTGCAGCCCGCTCGATCAGATTGTTGCAAGCGCCACTGGCAATTGCCGACAGCGATCCAGTGGAACACGGCACTACGACCATCGCGCTGGGCGAACCGGAGCCCGAAGCCACCGGCGACATCCAGTCGTCGCGGCCGTAGACACGAATCTGCCCGGCCGTCGCGCCGGTGTACTCGGTCAGAAAAGCCTGCATCATCGCCGGCTTGGGCGGCAGCCTTACATCGGTTTCAGTCGCCATTACCAATTGCGCGGCCTTGGAAATCAGGAAGTGCACTTCCCGATCTTCACGCACCAGACAATCCAGCAGGCGCAAGCCGTACTGGGCGCCCGAGGCGCCGGTCATGGCCAGGGTGATGCGCTCGGGGCCACTCATTTCAGGGCCTCGGCCAGTTTGCCGTGCAGGCCGCCAAAGCCGCCGTTGCTCATGATGACCACGTGGGTACCGGGCTGCGCCTGGCTTTTGACCCGGGCAATGATCCCGTCGAGGGAGTCGCTGACAATCGCCGGCACCTTACATTGCGCGGCCGTCGCCCCCAGATCCCAACCCAGATTGGCCGGTGCGTACCAAACCACCTGATCGGCCTGCTGGACACTTTCAGGCAAGCCATCGCGGTGTGCGCCGAGCTTCATGGAGTTGGAGCGCGGTTCGATGATGGCTATGACCGGCGCATCGCCGACCTTCTTGCGCAAGCCATCGAGCGTGGTCGCGATTGCAGTTGGATGGTGCGCGAAGTCGTCATAAATGGTGATGCCGCGAACTTCGGCAACCTTCTCCATCCGCCGTTTGACGCTCTTGAAGGCACTCAGCGCGTCGACACCCTGCGCAGGCACCACGCCGACATGCCGTGCGGCAGCCAGGGTCGCCAGCGCGTTGGCAACGTTGTGCTGGCCGGTCATGTCCCACTCGACCACACCCTGCGGCTGGCCGTCGAACAGCACTTCAAAACGCGAGCCGTCTTCACTCAACAGCCGCGCCTGCCACTGGCCGTTCTGCCCGGTGGTTTGTACCGGCGTCCAGCAGCCCATTTCGACCACCCGCTGCAGGGCAGGCTCGGTGGTCGGGTGAATCACCAGGCCTTCACTCGGGATGGTGCGCACCAGATGGTGGAACTGCCGCTCGATGGCCGGCAGGTCCGGGAAGATATCCGCATGATCGAACTCGAGGTTATTGAGGATCGCGGTGCGCGGGCGGTAGTGGACGAACTTGGAGCGCTTGTCGAAGAAGGCGCTGTCGTACTCGTCAGCCTCGACCACGAAGAACGGCGTACCGCCCAGACGGGCCGACACCGCGAAGTTCTGCGGAATGCCGCCGATCAGGAAGCCGGGGCTCATGCCCGCATGCTCCAGCACCCAGGCCAGCATGCTGCTGGTGGTGGTCTTGCCGTGGGTACCGGCCACAGCCAGCACCCAGCGGCCTTGCAACACATGGTCAGCCAGCCACTGCGGGCCGGAAACATAAGGCAAACCTTTATTGAGCACATACTCGACGGCCGGGTTACCGCGCGACAGCGCATTACCGATCACCACCAGGTCCGGGACCGGCTCGAATTGCGCAGGGTCATAGCCCTGAGTCAACTCGATACCCTGAGCTTCCAGTTGCGTGCTCATTGGCGGGTAGACGTTGGCGTCGGAGCCTGTGACGCGATGCCCCAACTCTTTGGCGAGTACCGCCAGCGAGCCCATGAACGTGCCGCAGATACCAAGGATATGAATATGCATGATGACCTCTTATAACATCCGCGCAGGTTAGCTCAGGACCGCTGAAATGGCACCCGGTGTTTGTCCCCGAAGGCGAAAGCCTACGCCTAAAGTTCATGCCCGCTGTCGGGATAAATGGCCTAATCTTGCTACTCTTCTCTGCCAGACGTTTGACCACGCTGAACTCCCCACAACAAGAATCAGGAGACTTCACCATGCGTTACGCACATCCGGGTACCGAAGGCGCCATCATCAACTTCAAGGAGCGCTACGGTAACTACATCGGCGGCGAATTTGTCGCGCCGGTCAAAGGCCAGTATTTCACCAACACCTCGCCCATCACCGGCAAACCCATTGCAGAATTCCCCCGCTCCACTGCCGAAGATATCGACAAGGCGCTGGATGCCGCTCATGCCGCCGCGCCAGCCTGGGGCACGACCTCGGTGCAGGAGCGTTCGCTGACCCTGCTGAAGATCGCCGACCGCATCGAAGCCAACCTCGAAAAGCTGGCGATTACCGAAACCTGGGACAACGGCAAGGCGATTCGTGAAACCCTGAACGCCGATATTCCGCTGGCAGCCGATCACTTCCGCTACTTCGCAGGCGTACTGCGTGCGCAGGAAGGCAGCGCGGCGGAAATCGACGGCAATACCGTGGCGTACCACATCCACGAACCACTGGGCGTGGTCGGTCAGATCATCCCGTGGAACTTCCCGATCCTGATGGCCGCCTGGAAACTCGCTCCGGCACTGGCCGCCGGCAACTGCATCGTGCTCAAGCCCGCCGAGCAGACCCCGCTAGGCATCAGCGTGCTGATCGAGCTGATCGGTGATCTGCTGCCAGCCGGCGTGCTGAACATCGTGCAAGGCTATGGCCGCGAAGCCGGCGAAGCGCTGGCCAGCAGCAAGCGTATTGCCAAAATTGCCTTTACCGGTTCCACTCCCGTGGGGTCGCACATCATGAAACTGGCGGCGGACAACATCATTCCGTCCACCGTGGAACTGGGCGGCAAGTCGCCGAACATCTTCTTTGAAGACATCATGAGCGCCGAGCCGGAGTTCATCGAGAAAGCCGCCGAAGGAGTGGTGCTGGCGTTCTTCAACCAGGGCGAGGTCTGCACCTGCCCTTCCCGCGCCCTGGTTCAGGAATCCATCTATCCGCAGTTCATGGAAGCGGTGATGAAGAAAGTCCTGAAGATCAAACGTGGCGATCCGCTGGACACCGATACCATGGTCGGCGCCCAGGCGTCGCAACAACAGTTCGACAAGATTCTCTCGTACCTCGAAATCGCCCAGTCCGAGGGCGCGGAACTGCTGACCGGCGGCAAGGTGGAAAAACTGGAAGGCGATCTGGCCACCGGTTACTACATCCAGCCGACACTGCTCAAAGGCAACAACAAGATGCGCGTGTTCCAGGAAGAAATCTTCGGTCCGGTGGTCAGCGTCACGACCTTCAAGGACGAAGCCGAAGCCCTGGCCATCGCCAACGACACCGAGTTCGGCCTGGGTGCCGGCGTATGGACGCGCGACATCAACCGCGCCTATCGCGTAGGCCGGGCAATCAAGGCCGGTCGCGTATGGACCAACTGCTACCACCTGTACCCGGCGCATGCGGCGTTCGGTGGTTATAAAAAATCCGGTGTTGGTCGCGAAACCCACAAGATCGCGCTGGAGCATTACCAACAGACCAAGAACCTGTTGGTGAGTTATGACATCAATCCGCTGGGCTTCTTCTGATTGATTGTTCGCGAATGAATTCGCTCCTACGGTGGGAGAAGATTCACCCATCCTGTGGGAGCGGATTTATCCGCGAACAGCGCACCAACGCCGAGCATTCCTCCAAATCCCGGCGCCCCACCTTGAAGCAACACCCGTCAATACCTTTCGCTACACCCCGCAAATTCGCACTTCCATTCACTATGGAGTATTAATTGCTTACATCGCTTCCCACAGTCGTTTGAACCGGGACGTCACCGGTTTGAGCGAAAGACTACGTCCGACGCCAGCGGCGGGACGTCATGGAGAATCTGTATGGCAAGCTTTTCCCAGGCTGTCGGTGCGCAGACGTACCGCTTCGACAGTCTCAAGGACGTCATGGCAAAGGCCAGTCCTGCACGTTCCGGCGACTTTCTGGCTGGCGTTGCCGCGCAGAACGATGCTGAACGGGTCGCGGCGCAGATGGCTTTGGCCGACATTCCTCTCAAGCACTTCCTTGAAGAAGCGCTGATCCCCTACGAACAAGACGAAGTCACCCGCCTGATCATTGACACCCATGACCTGGCAGCCTTCGCGCCCGTCAGCCATCTGACCGTGGGCGGTTTCCGTGACTGGTTGCTCAGCGACAAGGCCGACGAAGCCAGCCTGCGCGCCCTGGCGCCCGGCCTGACGCCGGAGATGGCCGCAGCGGTCTCGAAAATCATGCGTGTGCAGGATCTGGTGCTGGTGGCACAGAAGATTCGCGTCGTGACGCGCTTTCGCAACACCGTCGGTCTGCGCGGACGCCTGTCGACCCGGCTGCAACCCAATCACCCGACCGACGAACCTGCCGGGATTGCCGCCAGCGTGCTCGACGGCTTGCTGTACGGCAATGGCGACGCCATGATCGGCATCAACCCGGCCACCGACAGCACCTCGTCGATCATCGCACTGCTGGAAATGCTCGATGCGATCATCCAGCGCTATGACATTCCCACCCAGTCCTGCGTGCTGACCCATGTCACCACGTCGATTGAAGTTATAAATCGCGGCGTACCCGTCGACCTGGTCTTTCAATCCATCACCGGTACCGAAGCCGCCAACGCCAGTTTCGGGATCAACCTGAAGCTGCTGCAGGAAGGCTATGAAGCGGGCCTGAGCCTCAATCGCGGCACCCTCGGACAGAACCTGATGTATTTCGAGACCGGCCAGGGCAGCGCCCTGTCGGCCAACGCCCACCATGGCGTCGATCAACAGACCTGCGAAACCCGCGCCTACGCCGTGGCCCGGCATTTCAAGCCGTTTCTGGTCAATACCGTGGTCGGCTTCATCGGTCCGGAATACCTGTACAACGGCAAGCAGATCATCCGCGCCGGCCTGGAAGATCACTTCTGCGGCAAGCTGCTGGGCGTGCCCATGGGCTGCGATATCTGCTACACCAATCACGCCGAAGCCGATCAGGACGACATGGACACGCTGCTGACCCTGCTGGGCGTGGCCGGGATCAACTTCATCATGGGCATTCCCGGTTCGGACGACATCATGCTCAATTACCAGACCACGTCTTTCCATGATGCGCTGTATGCGCGACAAAGCCTGGGCTTGCGTCCGGCGCCGGAATACGAAGCCTGGCTGGAAAGAATGGGCATCTTCACCCAGGCCGATGGCCATGTGCGCTTCGGCGACAACCTGCCACCGGCGTTTCGCCATGCTCTGGCGCATCTGGCATGAGTGAACCATCCATGACCGACGACACCTTGCCCAACCCATGGCTGGAATTGCGCCGCCTGACGCCCGCCCGCATTGCTCTGGGCCGTACCGGCACCAGCCTGCCGACCAACGCGCAACTGGACTTCCAACTGGCCCACGCCCAGGCCCGCGACGCCGTGCATCTGCCGTTCGATCATGCGGGATTGAGCGCGCAACTGGCGGAAAAAGGCCGGGAAACCCTGCTATTGCACAGCGCCGCCGACGACCGCCACAGTTATCTACAGCGCCCGGACCTGGGCCGTCGCCTGAACGAGGACTCGGCGCAACAATTGAGGGATTACGCAACGGCGCATGCTGGCGGCGTCGATCTGGCAGTTGTGGTCGCCGATGGCCTGTCATCGCTGGCCGTTCATCGCCATACCGTGCCGTTTCTGGCGCGCATGGAGGAACTGGCGCTTGCCGAAGGCTGGAGCCTGTCGCCCGTGGTGCTCGTAGAGCAAGGCCGCGTCGCGATTGCCGATGAAATTGGCGAGCTGCTCGGCGCAAAGATGGTGGTGATCCTGATTGGCGAACGCCCTGGCCTGAGCTCTCCGGACAGCCTGGGTCTATATTTTACCTATGCACCCAGGGTTGGCCTGAACGACGCGCATCGCAACTGCATCTCGAATGTGCGCCTTGAAGGCCTGAGTTACTCAATGGCGGCGCACCGTCTGCTTTATCTGATGCGTGAAGCCTGCCGGCGACAGGTGTCGGGAGTGAATCTCAAGGATGAAGCAGAGTTGAAGACTGTGGAATCGGACGCTGCAGCCGATAACAAGGGTAACTTCCTGCTCGCCGGCCCGGTTGACCCGCATTAGATTGCGCTTTCTAAAGCCAGTCGGCAGCATCGGACCGTCGCCCGAGAACACTGCATTCGCCCATAGTGAAGTTGAGGCCCAATCATGCGGATCATTAAAGCAACCCTTGAACATCTGGACCTGCTCTGCCCGCTGTTCGTCAAATACCGCGAGTTCTATGGCGAACTGCCTTTTCCGGACTCGTCACGAGACTTTCTGGAAAAACGCCTGCGCCGCGATGAGTCAGTGATCTACCTGGCCCTGGCCAAGGATGACGACACCAAAGTGCTGGGTTTCTGCCAGCTCTACCCCAGTTTCTCGTCGCTGTCGCTCAAGCGCGTGTGGATTCTCAACGACATCTACGTGGCCGAAGACTCCCGCCGCCAACTGGTCGCCGACCATCTGATGAAGCATGCCAAACAGATGGCCCGGGAAACCCATGCCGTGCGCATGCGCGTGTCCACCAGCAGCGACAATGAAGTTGCGCACAAGGTCTATGAATCCATCGGGTTCAAGGAAGATACCCAGTTCAAGAACTACGTACTGCCGATCAACTGATTCCTGCGTCTTTATCTTCGCGACTGAAGTCGCTCCTACGGTGGGAGCGACTTCATTCGCGAAGAACCCCGTGCCATGTTTATCCCTCTATAATGCCGCGCGTACCGCACAGTAGTTTCTTCCGCACGCGCCCTGTACCAAGGGTATGGCCTCAGGTAACCCAATGGATTTCAACCCCCTCGACCTCATCCTGCATCTCGATGTGTATCTCGACATGCTGGTCACCAATTACGGCACCTGGATCTACGCGATCCTGTTTCTGGTGATCTTCTGTGAAACCGGGCTGGTCATCATGCCGTTCCTGCCGGGGGACTCGCTGCTGTTCATCGCCGGCGCCGTGGCTGCCGGTGGCGGCATGGACCCGGTTCTGCTGGCCGGTCTGCTGATGCTGGCCGCCATCCTGGGCGACAGCACCAACTACATCATCGGACGCACTGCTGGCGAAAAACTGTTCAGCAACCCGAACTCGAAGGTCTTCCGACGCGATTACCTGCTGCGCACCCACCAGTTCTATGACCGCCATGGCGGCAAGACCGTAACGCTGGCGCGCTTCCTGCCGATCATTCGCACCTTCGCACCATTCGTAGCGGGCGTTGGCAGGATGAACTACCTGCGCTTTCTCGGCTTCAGCGTGTTGGGTTCGATCCTGTGGGTCGGCAGCCTGGTGACGCTGGGCGTCTATTTCGGCAACGTGCCGTTCATCAAGCAGAATCTGACCCTGCTGGTGCTGGTGATCATTCTGATCTCACTGCTGCCCATGATCGTCGGCCTGATACGCAGCCATATGGACCGCTCGGTGGACGCTCGCTGAAGCATGTGGTCTTTCAGCAACTGGCGCAGGCAGCGCACGCTGGCTAAAAACCCTGTCGCACCCGAGCTCTGGCAACAGGTGCGCCAGCGGTTGCCGATTCTCGACGGTTTGAGCGATGCACAGGATCAAGCCCTGCGCGAGGCTTGCGTACTGTTCCTGCACGCCAAGCACCTGACCGCGCTGCCGGGCGTTGAACTGGATGAAGAACAACGCCTGTTCCTCGCCGCTCAGGCCCAGTTGCCGTTGCTCAACCTCGAAGACCTAAACTGGTATCAGGGCTTTCATGAAATCGTCCTGTACCCCGATGACTTCATCAGTCCGCAACGGCACCGCGACGCCAGCGGTATCGAGCATGAGTGGGATGGCGAGCACAGTGGCGAAGCCTGGCAACAAGGCCCGGTAATCCTGGCCTGGCCGGGCGTACAGTCCAGCGGCAACTGGGATGCCTACAACCTCGTGATCCACGAACTGGCGCACAAGCTCGACATGCTCAACTGCGACGCCAACGGCCTGCCGCCACTGCATGGCGACATGCGCATCAGCGAATGGGCCAGAGTAATGCAAGGCGCCTACGACGACCTCAACCGGCAACTGGACAGCGATCCGGACGTCGAAACCGTCATCGATCCCTACGCCGCCGAAGACCCTGCCGAATTCTTCGCCGTGACCAGCGAATACTTCTTCAGCGCGCCCGACCTGCTGCACGACACCTATCCCGAAGTCTATGAGCAACTGAAGGCCTTTTACCGCCAGGACACCCTGGCGCGGCTACAGGCCCTGCAAAAGGGCGACAAGGCCTATCAAAGCCCGCGCTGATCCACGTGGTACGTGTCAACACCCGCAGAATATGCCTATAATCCGGCCCACTTTTTGGCGTTCGCGCCATTCTCTGTCTGGTTAACTACGGGGGCAAAACCCAATGAGCTACAGCAAGATTCCGGCTGGTAAAGACCTGCCGAACGACATCTACGTCGCTATCGAAATCCCGGCCAACCACGCGCCGATCAAATACGAAATCGACAAAGAATCCGATTGCCTGTTCGTTGACCGTTTCATGGCCACCCCAATGTTCTACCCGGCCAACTACGGCTTCATCCCCAACACCCTGGCCGACGACGGTGACCCCCTCGACGTGCTGGTCGTGACTCCTTACCCGGTTGCTCCTGGTTCCGTGATCCGTGCCCGTCCGGTCGGCATCCTGAACATGACCGACGATGGCGGCGGCGATGCCAAGGTTATCGCTGTACCACACGACAAGCTGTCCCAGCTGTACGTCGACGTGAAAGAGTACACCGACCTGCCAGCCCTGCTGCTGGAGCAGATCAAGCACTTCTTCGAGAACTACAAGGATCTCGAAAAAGGCAAATGGGTGAAGATCGAAGGCTGGGGCAATGCTGATGCAGCCCGCGCCGAGATCCTGAAATCGGTTGAAGCCTACAAAGGCTGATCACCCGGTTCGCCGTTTCGGAACACCTGACCGGGTGTTCCGAAAACCCTCTGCAACACGCTTCACCCTCCCCCGCACAGATTCCTTCCAGCACAAGATCGCCACGGCCCGCACGTGCGAACTTTATTCGTGCCGCGTATTCAATCCGGATAAACAAACGTATAAAAATACATTCGCCATACAAAACCAATTAAACAAACCGTGAACACCCGCACAGCCGATTCAACGTAAAACGCGATGTTTATTATAAAAATCCGTATTGCGGAACATGCCTACATGCCGTCTGTTAGCGCTGTAGTCTGCTCACCACCAGCAATAAGGGAACACCCGTATTTGAACACCTCGTTTATTTAAACGGGTTCGCGCCCGCCGTAAACTTCGCTCCATGAATACATCAGGTGATCGACTACGCATCCTCCTGCGGGAGTGCCATCTTTCTGCGACGGATTTTGCAGCCAACCGCAAAGTCACGCCCCAGCATGTGAACAACTGGTTCAAACGCGGCGTGCCCATGGCGCGGCTGGAAGAGGTGGCTGAACTACTGACCGTCAACGCCCGCTGGCTACGCACGGGCGAAGGCCCCAAACACCCGACCGACTCCGCCAACGAGAACAATGGCGGCGACACCCCGATTACGCTTCACCAAGGACGAAGCCTGCTGCGCGGCGATGTGGAAATTCAGATCTACAAGGAAATCGAATCCACCAACAGCATCGGCAAGACCGTGCTGGCCGAAGCGCCAGGGCAAAAAATACGCTTGCCCATGCACGTGCTGCAAACCATGAACATCGACCCCAAGAACACCATGTGCGTCGCCATGATCGGCAACAGCATGGCCGACAAGATCCAGGACGGCTCGCTGCTGGGCGTCAACCGCGACCTGACCCAAGTCATCGACGGCGAAATGTACGCCCTCGAACACGGCGGCATCCTGCGCGTGCGCTACCTCTACCGCCTACCCAACGGCGGCCTGCGCCTGCGCAGCCACAACAACAGCGAATACCCCGACGAACTCTTCAGCGCCGAAGAAATCGAGCGGGAAAACATCCGCATCCTGGGCTGGATATTCTGGTGGTCGACCCTCAACAGCCGCCGCAACGCCATGCTCCTGCGCTGAACAGACGCTTCCACGGTATGAGAAAGTGTTTCAAGACTGGGCATCGACACAAAACATCAGTATCCTGTTGCCACTATTCGGCCAAGACCGCTACCCGCGGCCCTGGCCACAGCAAGGCGAACGATGTGTTTGCGTTGTTACCTATTTAGCGTTCCTTGAGGACGCACCTGTTGAAGGCGATTGCGGTTTACCAAAAATAAACCAAGACCGTCCCCGAGAAGCCGGCCACAAGCCGGCTTTTTATTGTCTGGTGGAAAGTCAGTCAGCGATTCCAAAGCGCCTGAGTCGGGTTATCAAAGCCCTGAGATCTGCTTTTCAGACTGACGCTCTTTCATGCGTATGTCCACATCCCTGGGCACAAATACCCTGAAGTCCCCATCTTGAGATAATTCCAAATCAGATTTATCCGGGTTGCCGGACCATCAAACGCCACACCTACGTGAAAACCATCCACAACACCCGCTATCAAGCCCTGCTCCAGCTTTTGCTAGAGGCACGCGAAGCAGCCGGTCTGACTCAAAAAGAACTGGCAACCCGACTCGGCCGCCCACAATCCTTTATCTCGAAAACCGAGTGAGCTGGTCTAATGACC
>NZ_RBRE01000051.1 GCF_003700275.1 Pseudomonas cichorii
TGGGGGTTTTGTCTTTGTGGCCTTCTTTAATGCCTCGATGATTATTCCCCTTCATCCAGGTTGTCGATGTGCTGGAATCGCTCGACCAGAAAATCAATCAGGCTGCGAACCCGGGCCGAGAGATGCAACTGCTGTGGATAGACTGCATAGACATCCGCACGTGTCGGTGTCTGGTCTTCCAGCACCAGTCGGAGCCGCCCGCTGCGCACATAGCGGGCAATGTCCCACTCGGCCCTGAGCAGTATTCCATAGCCCTCCAGCGCCCAGTTCAGTGCTACCTCGCCGTCATTGCAGCCCAACGCTCCGCGCACCTTGATGTTCTGGGTTTTCCCGCCGTTGGTAAAACTCCATACGCCGTGTGGGGTTTCGTTTTGCCTGAGGAATATGCAGTTGTGCTGTTGCAGATCCGACAGGCGCTGCGGAACGCCATGACGCTCCAGATACAACGGCGAGGCGCATAGCAAACGACGGTTTGAGGCGATCTTGCGGGCATGGAAGGCCGCATCCGGCAGAGTGCCGAAACGAATCCCCAGGTCGAAGCCATGGGTGGCCAGATCCAGTGGGTGATCGCTGATTTCCAGTTGTATTTCCACTTCCGGATAGCGAGAAAAGAACGCTGCCAGCGCAGGGCCGATATGACGGCGACCAAAGCCCAGGGATGCGTTGACGCGAATCAGGCCCTTTGGCGTTGCACGGCTGCTGCTGACCAACTGCTCGACTTCATCGATCTGGGTCAGGATGCGGGCAGCATGAGAAAAGTACAGCTCGCCCTCGGTGGTGAGGCTCATCGAACGGGTAGTGCGGTTGACCAGGCGCACACCGAACCGGGCTTCCAGTGCGCTGAGCCGCTTGCTGACGGCGGGCGGTGTGATGCCAAGCTCTCTTGCCGTGGCGGCAAGGCTGCCCTGATTGGCCAGCAAATAGAAAAAAGACAGATCCAGAGTCTGATTCATTCGTAACTCAAGGTTATGTATGTAGTGATTTTGATTAACTCACAGCTTTGTAGTCACTACATATACTCCGCTCACGTCCTGCTGAACAGCTTGTTCCGCAGTTAAAACAAGAACGTATCAAGAGTGGAGTTGACCATGAGTGCATACAAGATTGCTGCAGTTCCAGGTGATGGCATCGGCGTCGAGGTGATTGCCGCAGGTGTCGAGGTGCTGCAAGCCCTCTCGAAAAAGTCCGGATTTGAAATCAATGTCAAAGACTTCGACTGGAACTCGGATAACTACCTGAAAAACGGTTACTACATTCCCGAAGGCGGTCTTGAAGAGCTGAAAACCTTCGACGCTATTTTCTTCGGTGCAGTGGGTGCCCTGAACGTACCCGACCACATTTCCCTCTGGGGCCTTCGCCTGCCGATCTGCCAGGGTTTCGACCAGTACGCCAACGTGCGTCCGGCCCGTGTTCTACCGGGGGTCAAAAGCCCGCTGCACAATGGCGACCAGATCGACTGGGTAGTAGTACGTGAAAACTCGGAAGGAGAGTATTCCGGCAATGGCGGTCGCGTTCACAGAGGCTTGCCGGAAGAGGTCGCCACCGAGGTCTCGGTCTTCACCCGTGCCGGTGTCGAGCGCATTCATCGCTTCGCGTTTGAACTGGCACAGAGTCGTCCGCGCAAGCATCTGACCATGGTCACCAAGTCCAATGCCCAGCGTCACGGCATGGTGCTGTGGGACGAGATTTTCTATGAGGTCGCCAAGGATTTCCCCGACGTCAAAATCGACAAGGAACTGGTCGATGCCGTGACCACGCGCATGGTGCTCAAACCTTCGACGCTGGACGTGATTGTCGCCACCAACCTGCATGCCGATATCCTGTCCGATCTGGCTGCTGCGTTGTCCGGTAGCCTGGGTATTGCGCCGACTGCCAACCTCAACCCGTCGCGCAAATTCCCGTCGATGTTCGAGCCCATTCATGGCTCGGCTTTCGACATCACCGGCAAGGGTGTAGCCAACCCGATCGCCACCTTCTGGACTGCAGCCATGATGCTTGAGCACCTGGGCGAAGCGGCTGCGGCGAAGCAATTGATGTCGGCCATTGAAGCGGTTACGGAAAGCGGGCTGCATACGCCCGACCTGGGAGGCACAGCCACGACCCGGCAGATCACCGATGCGGTAATCGAACTGATCAATCGTTGATTGTGTGATGGATTCAAGCCCGGGAGAACGCCTCCCGGGCTTGAAGAGCGGGGTGGTGAGATTTCACCACCCGCATGCTTCGGCGCGATTATTCAGCCAGTGCCGGAGCTTCTTCCTGCTTCACTTCTTCACGGCGACGGATGTACTTCCAGTCCGCCTCATCGATATAGATACCGTTGGGACCACTGCCGCCTTCCAGGTCGATGGCCACATGCGCCGAGACTTGCGGCTTGACGCTCGCCAGGATCGGTACAAAGCCCAGTTGCAGACTGGTTTCCAGCAATGCCGCCTGGTTCTTCTCGTCGATGTCGGCCGCTTCGTCCAGGTAGTACGGCAAGCGCACACGTCCGGCCTGGTCGCGATCCATCAAGTGCAGCAACAGATACATGTTGGTCAGCGCCTTGATGGTCATGGTCGTACCGTTGGACGCCGCACCATCGATATCGGTGTGGATAACTGGTTGGCCATGCACCTTGGTGATCTCGAACGCCAGCTCGAACAAGTCTTTCAGGCCAAGCTGGTTGTGATTGGCCGCAACCAGTCGTGCCAGGTATTCCTTGGCCTCTTCGTTCTTGTTGTCCTGCTCGGCGCTTTGGCTCAGGTCGAAGACCGACAGGGTCTCACCTTCTTCATACTGACCGGCGCTGTGGATGATCTGGTCGATATGCTTGAGGGCTTCCTTGTTCGGCGCGAGGACGATACGGAAGCTGGCCAGGTTGGAAACCTGACGTTTGTTGATCTCGCGGTTGAACAGCGCCAGTTGATGCTCAAGGCTGTCGTAGTCGCTGCGGATATTGCGCAAGGTACGGGCAATGTCCGTTACTGCGGCACGTCGCGCCTTGCCGAGGGTCAGCGCTTCGTCGGTGCGGTGCGCATAGGCGTTGATCAACAGTTGCAGGCGACGCTCGACGTCTTCCTCGCTGTCGAACTTGGCGACACCCTTGAGACGAACCTGGGCATACAGCGCTTCGATCTGCCCGTCGCTGCGCAGCAGGCTCTGCCAGCTGTCCTGATAGTCATTGAGCAGCGGCAGCAGGTTATCCATGGAGTCGTCGACCGGGTCCATGAACGGCGTACCGAAAGGCATGTCGGCAGGCAGCAACTGGCGACGGCGCAGGGCGTCATCCAGTGTGCGTTGCTTGGCTTCCATGTCGCCGATCTGCCGGGCGACCAGTTGCAGTTTGGCGGACAGTTGCTGGACGCGCTCGGTGAAGGCATCGCTGGAGCGCTTGAGTTCGTCCTGGGCGGCCTCCTGCTGTGCCAGCTCTTCATGCTTGCCGGTTTCTTCGGCGCTCAGGGTCTCGCAGCGACGATAATCTTCCAGGGCCTTTTGTGCATCGAGCACCTGCTGGTACAAGGCCTCGGTCCGGGTCTTGCTGGCTGCGCGGTCGGCGGCGACAGCCTGCTGGGTTTTCAGTTGCTTGAGTTCTTTTTCCAGACGTTCTTTCTGGTCGCGCAATGCAGCGCGGTCAGCCAGCGCCTGCAACGCCGGCGGCTCGATATGCGAAAGGTTGATCGACAATCCCGGTACCTGGAATTGATCGCCCTTGAAGCCGTCGAGGATGGTTTCCAGGGATTTTACCCAGGCGTCGCCATCGTCCAGCGCAATGCCTTGCTCGCCCAGTGGCAGGCTGAACAGCGCACTGTTGAACAGGCGCATCAGACGCTCGACATCCGGTTGCGAGAACTCTTCGCGCAAGCGTGCGTAGCTGTTGTTGTCGGCGTGATCGAGTTGCTGCTTGACCGACTTCAGGCGTTTTTCCAGATCGCGCAGACGTTCTTCCAGGTCCTCGGCGCTGAACTGCCGGGACTGGGCCAGCGCACCGGCCAGTTCGTCGTGGGCATCCTTGGCAGCAAGCAATTGTTGCTCCAGGACCTTGACGTCATCGACCAGTGCGAAGCGGTTCTTGAGTACCGCAAGCTCGCCGATCCAGCGCTGAATGCCGCTGATTTCACGCTCCAGACGCATCAGCTCCTGAGTGCTGCTGCGCTGGTCATTCTGCATTTCGTCCTGCTGGGCGCGGTAATGCTCAGCCTGGATCACCAGCTCTTCCTTGCGGGCGCTGGAGTAGTCCGACCAGGTGCCGAGCAGCGAGTCCAGCAACGGTGACAGGCGATGCAGCTTGCCGCGCAGGATATCGCGCTGCTTGACGCCGGCGGCCAGGGCTTCGACCAGCGGGCCGGCAAGCACCAGCGAGTTGTAGTCCTGCTCCATGCGTCGCACATCGCGGAACGCTTCTTCGCATGCGGCGATGTAATCGACACTGCCGGAACGCAGGCTGTGCTCGAAGGCATCGAGGAACAGTTGCTTGAGTTTGGCAGCAGTGATTTCGCGCATGTGCAGCAGGTTGATGAACAGCGCGCGGAAGGTCTTGAGGCTCTGTTCGCTGGTCGAGCGCAGCGGAATCAGCGTCAGGTCCAGCGGGATCGAGGTGTGTCCGCCGACCAGCAGGCGCCGCAATTCGTCCGGCTTCAATTCGTAGGCTTTCAGGCCTTTGCTTTCCAGGTTGCTGAACAGCTCTTTCTGGCGCAGGCAGGTATCGTTCTTCTGGTAATGGCCCAGATCCAGTTCACCGGCATAGGCGAAGAACTGGTGGCCGAAGCCGCCGCCCGGGCCGCGGCCGACGACGCCGATCACATGTGGGCCATGGGGCAGGGAAACTTCCACCAGAATGTAGCTGGTGTCGGAGGCAAAGTAGAAACGGCGGGATTGTTCCAGGCTGTACTTGCCGAAACTCATGTCCGACATGCGCGCCAGAATCGGGAACTGCAGTGCGTTGATCGACGCACTCTTGCCCAGGTTGTTCGCGCCGTACACCGACAGCGGGTTTTCCAGCGGGAACAGACCGAGGCTGTAGCCTGCGGTATTCAGCAGGGCAAAACGGCGAATGCCATAACGTTCCTGGCTCATGCGCCCATCTCCTGTTGTTCTTCAGCGATTGCGCGGGCCAGGGCCTGCTCCTCGGTTTCTTCGGCGAATTCAGCCAGATCCAGCGGATCATCGGTCTGCAGCAGTTTTTCGTCGCTGTCCTCGTCGATCAGGATCGGCGTTGGCAGAGGCAGGTCGCTGTGCAGGCTGGCAGCCAGGTCGCGGTCCTGCTGAACCGACAGGCATACGTCGAGGAAGCGGTGCATCGGCGGCAGGAAGCGATAGATGCCGACCTCTTCACTGGCGAAACCCAGTTGAGTCATGCGACGCATGATCTTCTCTTCGAGTTCTTCCTGAGTCTGGACTTCAGCCTGCAGGAACAGATCGCGGTATTTATCCAGCATCGATGGCAGTTCATCGCGGCCCAGAGTGCCGCCATCGAGCACAGCCATCGGGTCACGGCCCTGATCGGCCAGATGTTCGACGAGGATGAACGTGAACAGCGCCAGACGTTGCGCAGTCTTGTTTACCTGTGCAGCAGCCAGCTCCGGAACGAAGTAGTAGAAGCCACGGGTATCGCAGACCAGCTCGAAACCCAGTGCCTTGAACAGCGTGCGGTACTGGTCCTGGGCATTGGAGAGTTGGGCATACAGCTCCGGGTCGCGGCGGCTGATGTGGTAGCCCTTGAACAGCTCGCGAAAGATCGGCGCAAGCTGGGACATTTCGGAAAGATCAAGATGCATGAAGGGTGCTCTCGGAATTCTCTGGCTGCTCGTCTCGGGTCGAGAGCAGGGCGAAGGAGCGCAGGCTGACGCGGTGCTCCTGAGTGAAATACTCGCGACGTTCAAGGCGTTCACGGGCGAAACGCTTGTCGCGTGACAGGCGCGAGAACCAGTACAGCAACTCGTCGGTGGCGCCGTTGGGTTCCTGCTCCAGCAACCAGACCATCAGGTCCGGCATCGGCAGGGCGTCTTCGCAGCGTTCGAGCATTTCCTTGACGGTACGCGGTGCCTGAGGCGCAGCGCCCTTGCGGGTGGTGCTGGCCTTGGGGAATTTCGCCGGCTTGGGTTCAAAGCGCGCCAGGGCGTAGACATAGGCCTCGACCTGGCTGGCGCTGCCCAGGAAGGTGCTCTGCGGACGGGTAAACATCGGCATCGCCGCTTGCGGCACGGCATCCAGCCCCTTGCGGCGGATGGCCGACAGGGCCAGCGCCGCACCACGGGTCACGGCGTTATGGCGACGGGCTTCTTCGCGCAGCGGCAGTAGCAGTTCGCGGGCGTGGCGCAGGGTGAGCTGGGCGCTGGTCTGCATTTCCAGGATGCGCGCATGGGTGCGCAGCAGCATGTCGTCGTCGACCAGATGGCCAAGACGCTGCTGTTCGGTCAGCAGGCGCAGCAGAACATTCTCGACCTTGCGCACACCTTGCTCGAATGCTCCGTCGGCGTTGACCAACTGGATCATCGGCTCGACGTATTCGTCCCAGGTCGCCAGTACTTCGGCGTAGCGCTGGCGCAAGGGGATCTGCCGTTCACTGGTCTTGGCCCGATCGGCCACGGCGACCAGTGCCTGTTCGTCGTTGGCGAGCTTCTTCAGGACATCGCGCACGCGCATGTCCAGCAGGCGCAACTGGCGGGCCAGGTCGTTGGCGTCGCGAATGTCGAAGGCGTCCTGAATGTAACCGGCCAGCCGCTCCAGATGGCGCAGGTAGGCTTCGATTTCCAGGCACAGGCCCAAACGGTGCTCGCGGCGCAGATAGGACAGGAAGTCATGGATCTGTGCGTTGAGCTCGAAACGGTTCGGGCTTTTGGCGACAGGCACCAGAATGTCCAGGCGAATCCATACATCCAGCAGGTTGGTGATGTCTTGCGCGGTACTGTCCAGCTGTTGAGCGGCCAGTTGCAGGCGCAGTTCGCTCAGGCTCAGGGTGCCTTGGTCGAAGTGTTCGCATAAAGGCTCGAGGAGCGCCCAGTGCTCGGCAAGGGCGCGCAGGACGCGCTTGGGTTCGATCATTGGTAGGCCGACTGTTGGCAAGTGAAAAGCAGCGATTGTACTGCATCAGCCACCCAAGATTTCATCTCCCGGCGATCAACTGCGGCGCGAAACTGCGAACAGCGCTAGAATTGCGCGCTTAACTTATCCACAGGTGGCCGACCTTTGCTCAACGAGTCCCGTCGCCGCGCCTATTTGACCGCCATGCAGGTGGTCAACTGGCTGCCGCGCACTGAACTGCCTTTCGCTGCTCCGTCCCGTCCGGAGCTGCTCGCGCCGTTGCCGGTCGAGGTCGAAAGCGTTGCACCTGTCGTGCCTGAAGCGCCGGTTGCGGCCCAGGCTCCGGCAGCGTCGAGCGCCGTGGCGGCGGCACGTTCGTCCGAGCGGCCGAAGATCGAAGTGCCACGCCCATCGTCAGCCAGCAAAAGCCTGCCGGTGGCGGCGGCCGAGGAAGCCGTTGTGGCGCCGGTCAAGGTGGCTGTCGTGCCGCCACCGCGTTTTTCCTTGCAGTTGCTGCGCGCCGGACGTTGCCTGTTGCTGGTTGAACTGCCTACCGGGCAGCCTTTCCAGAGCCGCGATCCGGCTTATCTGTTGCTCAAGGACATGTTGCGCGCGGCCGGTTTGCCCGATAACCCGCAGATCATCGGCGAGCCCGTACGCTGGCCGCTGCTGGTACGCGGGAACATGGACCAGGGGCCTGAGGCGGCGCGTGATTTTGTGCAAGGCTTTGTTGCCGCCCAGCTTGAGGACGAGCCGTGTACCTGCCTGTGGCTGATCGGCCAGCCTGCGGTGCGCTTTGCCGGCGAGGCCGAAGTGGAAGCGTTCAACCGTGAATTGCAAGTCGAAGGCCTGGGGGCTGCCTGGGCGCTGCCAGGGCTGGAATTACTGATGGACGAGCCGCAACGCAAGGCGGACGTCTGGCAAGCCATGCGTCGGCTGATGGCGCGCTGGAAATCGATAGATGAGTGACGCAATAACCTTTCGGCCGATGACCGAGGCCGATCTGGATGCCGTATTGAAGATCGAATACGCCGCCTTCAGTCATCCCTGGACGCGAGGGATATTCCTTGAAGGTCTCAAGAGCTATGAAATCTGGCTGATGTTCGAGGGGGCGCAACAGGTCGGGCATGGCGTCATTCAGATCATCATCGACGAAGCGCACCTGCTCAACATTACCGTCAAACCCGAGAGCCAGGGCCGTGGCCTGGGCTTGCGCCTGCTCGATCACCTGATGAAGCGTGCCTACCAGCTCAATGGTCGTGAATGCTTCCTGGAACTGCGCGACAGCAATCGAGCTGCCTATCGGTTATACGAAAACTATGGCTTCAACGAGATCGGCCGTCGCCGCGATTATTATCCGGCGGTGGGCGGTCGTGAAGATGCGGTGGTCATGGCCTGCACGCTTCTGGAATAACGCCCGTATTCAGGCGACAAGATGTGATGGCACTGCGTGACTTGCAGAGGGCGACACCAGTCATAGAGTGGCATCATTATCGAGGCGTCATAGCATGAACGATCTACAAGACCTGATTGATAACAACGAGCGTTGGGCCGATGCGATCAAACAGGAAGACCCTGAGTTCTTCGCCAAGCTGGCTCGCCAGCAAACCCCGGAATATCTTTGGATCGGCTGCTCGGATGCGCGCGTTCCCGCCAATGAGATCGTAGGCATGTTGCCGGGCGATCTGTTCGTACACCGCAACGTGGCCAACGTTGTGCTACACACCGACCTGAACTGCCTGTCAGTCATTCAGTACGCTGTCGATGTACTGAAGGTCAAACACATCCTCGTGACCGGGCACTATGGTTGCGGTGGTGTGCGAGCGTCCATGCAGGACCGTCAGTTTGGCCTGATCGATGGCTGGCTGCGCTCGATTCGCGACCTGTATTACGAAAAGCGTGAAGAGCTTGCCCAGTTGCCGACTGAGGAAGAGCAGGTTGACCGGCTGTGCGAACTCAACGTGATTCAGCAGGTGGCGAACGTCGGACATACCAGCATCGTGCAGAACGCCTGGCATCGTGGCCAGAGCCTGTCGGTGCATGGCTGCATCTACGGCATCAAGGATGGTCGCTGGAAAAGCCTGAACACCACCATCAGCAGCCCTGAGCAATTGCCACCGCAGTATCGCCTGCGTCCGTTGTAATTGTGTGGGAGCGGATTCATCCGCGAAGATGCCAGCACATCCGCAATAAATACATTGTCTGAAATGCTGTCATTCGCGAATGAATTCGCTCCTACAGGTTGTGTACTGTTACAACACAAACCTCTGCACCATCATGTTCAGGTCCGTTGCCAGCATCGACAATGCATTGCTGGCGACTGTGGTCTGTTGTGCGCCGGACGCTGTCTGGCTGGACAGGTCGCGGATACTGCTCAGATTACGATCCACCTCGCCAGCCACTTGTGCCTGTTGTTCTGCGGCGCTGGCGATGATCAGGTTGCGGTCGTTGATGGTGGTGGTCGAACTGATGATCACGGTCAGCGCTTCACCGGTGGCGGCGGCCTGTTCCAGTGTCTGGTTGGCTTGCGTGGCCGTGTGGCGCAGGGTGTTGGCGGTTTCCTGAGTGCTCTGCTGAACACCGTTGATCAGTTCCTCGATTTCCGTTGTCGAGGCGCTGGTGCGTTGTGCCAGCGAACGCACTTCGTCGGCGACGACCGCGAATCCACGTCCGGCTTCGCCTGCCCGTGCGGCCTCGATGGCCGCGTTGAGCGCCAGCAGGTTGGTCTGGTTGGCGATGGCGCGAATCACATCGAGAATGCTGCTGATGTTTTGAGTCCGCTCGGCCAGACCTTCTGCCTGGTGGGATGAGTCCAGCACATTGCTGGTCAGTTGCTTGATCGAGCTGATGGTCGCCGACAAGCGCTCCCGGCCCTGCGCTGCGGCCTGGTTGGAGGCTTCCGATTCGGTCACGGTATTGCTGGCATTGCCGGCCACTTCCACCGCTGCCTGGCTCATCTGATTGACGGCCACTGCCGCTTGTTCGATTTCGTTGTTTTGCAGTTGCAGGTTAAGCGCACTCGCCTCGGCAATGGTGCCCATTTCCTGTACCGATTGAGACAGCTGCGCGGCTGCGGCATAAATCTGGTCGATCGTCCCGTGCAGGTTGCTGCGCATGCGCCCCAGCATGATCAGTAACTGGGCCGGTTCATCCTTGCCCTGAGGAATGGTCTGCTCGGTCAGATCGCCATCGGCAATGGTGTTGGCGATGTGCAGGGCGTAGCGTACCGGATGAATGATACTCACGCTCAGGCGCCACGCCAGCAGCAGGGTCAATACCAGAGCCAGCGCAATGGCGCTGAGGGCGATGATGCGGGTCTGGTTGTAGCTGGCGCTGGCGGCATCGACGGCCGCAGCGGCACTTTGCTTGTTGAGTTCGCGCAGCAGTTGCACCTGCATGTCCATCAGGTCGCCCTGCAGGGCCAGCATGGTGTTGGAAAGCATCCGGGCCTCGTCCAGCTTGCCCTGCTCGATCAGTACGATTTCGTCCTGCAGGCCGGGCATGAACGCCTTGTAGGCATCCTGCAGGGCAATGATCGAATCATGCTCGGTGCCTTCGGGGACGCGAGCCAGGTAGTCGGTGAAACCCTTTTCGACCTCGTTCCTGAGCTGTTCGACATTGATCTTGCTGTTGATCACTGCGCCGGGATCGTCAGCGTTGGCGATCAGGCGCGTTGTCTCACTGCGCATCTTCACCAGGCCAATGGCAATCGCATCGGCCATCGCAATACTGGGCAGAGCCCCGCTTTCCACTGCCTCTCCCTGATTACGAATATCCTGCATCTGCAGCAGACAGAAAGCTCCCAGCGCTACCATCAAAAACGACGTCAGGCCGAAACACAGCACCAGGCGCGAAGTGATCTTGAAGCGGCGCAACACCATCGTTCCGGATTGCTGACGCAAAAAACGAGGCAGGAATTTTTTCACAGCGAACAACCTCTATAAGACGGGTATCTCGAAGGAGCCGTTTATAAGGCAGTTATGTGATGTCTTTATGACATCTGCGGAGATTCTGGCGTCAAGAATCTGCTGAGCCTTTCAAGGGCGCTGTGACAGCTGGGGCGCGCCGATTTCCTCCATCAGTTCATCGAGACAGCGCTGTAGGCGCGCATGCCTGACCTGGGCCATTTTCGAGCCGGTCGGGGTCTGGAAACTATCGGCCAGATGCAGCAGCTTGGTGTGAAAGTGATCGACGGCAAAACGCTTGTCGTCGTAAGGGCGCTCGCTGGCGTGAGGGTCCTGCGGATCGTAGAGGGCACTGCCCATTCGCCCGGAAACATAGAACAACCGGGCCACGCCGACCATGCCCAGAGCGTCGAGCCGGTCGGCATCCTGCAATATCCGGGCTTCAAGCGTCGCCGGAGCAATGGCCGCCGAAAAACTGTGAGCTTCGATGGCATGAGCGACGGCGGCGATTCTGGTCGGATTCCAACCCATTTCGGTCAGCAGGTCGGTGGCTCTGGAAGCGGCCAGCCGTGAAGCGCTGGAGCGAAAGGGCGAGTCCTTTTCCACCGATACACAGTCATGCAGCAGTGTCGCCGCCAGCAGGATTTCCTGATCTCCGCCTTCATGATCGCGGATGGCGCAGACGTTCTTCCAGACTCGCAGCAAGTGAGAGATATCGTGGGATCCGTCGATCCTTTTCGCCTGGGTGTGCGGTATCAGCAGTCTGGCGAAGTCCTCAAAGGGCGTGAAAGCAGCGTATGTCATCGAGAAAATCCTGATGGGATTTGTGTCAGTAAAGCACCATAGGGAATGACGTTCGAGCGCCATCCCCCTAAAAACGGAAAAGCCCTTTATAATCCATGGTTTTTCCACCTCGATGCGAGAAACACTGTGAGCTTACCGTCCTGCCCGAAATGCAATTCCGAGTACACCTATGAAGACGGCGCAATGCTGATCTGCCCGGAATGCGCCCATGAGTGGTCTGCGGACGGCGACAGTGCAGAGTCTGCCGATGACGTGAAAGTCATCAAGGATTCCACCGGTAACGTGCTGCAGGACGGCGATACCGTCACCGTGATCAAGGACCTCAAGGTCAAGGGCTCTTCGCTGGTGGTCAAGGTCGGCACCAAGGTCAAGAACATCCGCCTGGTCGACGGCGATCATGATATCGACTGCAAGATCGACGGCATCGGCGCCATGAAACTGAAGTCCGAGTTCGTCCGCAAGGTCTGAGCCGACCGGCACTTCGCTTGATCCCGACGCCCCGCTGGTCGCTTCCCGACCGCGGGGCGTTTCTGTTTTCAGTGGCAGCGGGATTCATTTGGCTGGCGTCAGGGGTAAAGTGTCAGTTCATCAAGGAGAACACTGTATGCCTTCAACACCCGCTCCATATCTGCAGGCCGGTGAATGTGTCGTGTTATTCGATGGCGTATGCAAACTGTGCAATGGCTGGGCGAAGTTTCTCATTCGCCATGACACTTCCCGCTGCATTCGACTGGCCGCCGTTCAGTCCGTCGAAGGGCAGGCGCTGCTGAAATGGGCGGGGTTGCCGGTCGATCAGTTCGACACCATGGCGGTGATCGACAATAACCGTCTGTTTCTGCGTTCGGACGCATTTGTGCAGGTCATGCGCAAGATGCCTCGCCCCTGGTCCTGGCTGATTGCGTTACGCATCTTTCCGCGCCCATTGCGGGATTGGCTATACGACCGGATTGCCTTGAATCGCTATCGCCTTTTTGGCCGTTACGACAGTTGTCTGTTGCCCACTGCCGACCATGAGCAACGCTTCCTCAAGGCGGCAGCTCATGAGTGAGCTGCAACGCATTGCCTGGGTCGCCCGGCTCGGTCTGGCCCTGATGTTCTTCTACCATGGGCTGGTGCCGAAGATTCTCTGGCTGAGCCCGGGAGAGCTGGAAATGATCCAGGCCCATGGTTTTGCAGATGCACGCTGGGTGGCCTGGATGAGCGGTGTTGCGGAAATGGGCCTGGCAATCGGCTTGATGTCCGGGCATTTCAAGCGCACGACGGTGATTGTCAGTGCTGTCGTCCTGGCTGGACTGTTGATTGACGTGGCGCTGATGACTCCACACTTGATGATCCAGGCCTTCAGTCCCGTTTCCCTGAACGGCGCCGGTCTGGCCCTGTGTGCAGTGGTCTGGCTTGCCGAGCGCTCAGCGCACTTCGACCAGCACCGGACAAGGTGAGGAATCGAGGATCTTGCCGCCCACCGAAGGGTCAAGCAGGCGTCCGAGAAACGACAGGTGCCGGTGGCCGATGACGATCAGTTGGCTTTCGATGCGTTCGGCTTCTGCGCAGATGGCTTTTGCCGGGTCGCCGGTCAGGGTTTTGGCCGAGCAACCGATGCCGCGGTTCTGCAGTTGTAACAGGGCATTTTCGATGAGGCTTTCGGCATGTTGCTGTTCATGGGCGGCGGCCGGATATTCCTGATTGGCGAATAGGCTCTGGCTGTCATCCAGGGCATAGGCCGGGTCCAGCACGCAGACCAGATGCAGGTGGGTATTGCACTTGGTATTGGAATAGGCAAAGGCACTGGCCAGATCCAGCACCTTGCGGCTTTGCGGGCTGCCATCGAGTGCGACCAGAATGGTTTTGAACATGCAGACATCTCCTCGGGAGTCGTCAGTCTGCATAGCCGCAGGCCTTCGGTAAATGCTCCAGACCGCAACAATGAATTGCGTCTGGCGCAATCGACATACCGGCTGTCACCGCGCTGGCTGGTGGCTTGTCGACGTGTTGTGATCTATCCGCTGCAGACGTAGAATTCCCGGCATCCGGTTGTATCCCCATACCCACAATAATTCACATCGCACGCTGCGCTCGGTGATTCCTTCACTGGCGGGGCGTTTTTGCGTTTGTTGTCTGGAAGGGGCTGGCCTGATTTTGCTGTACAGGTGCCATGCATTGCCTATGCATGGCGAACGGCCCGAGGGCTGGAATACTCCTTGAGCGTTTTGATGAACACACCTTCTGAGGTTCGTACCGGTAGCTGGCTGGGCGTGATTGCCCTGGCGCTGGCTGCCTTCATTTTCAATACCACCGAATTCGTGCCGATTGGCCTGCTGAGCAATATTGGCGAAAGCTTCGACATGACCACCGCGCAGGTTGGCCTGATGCTGACCATCTACGCCTGGGTCGTTTCGCTGATGTCCCTGCCGATGATGCTGATCACCCGCAACATCGAGCGCCGCAAGTTGCTGGTCTGCATATTCGTTCTGTTTGTCGTGAGCCATATTGTCTCGGCCACGGCTTCGAGCTTTGGCGTGCTGCTGATAAGCCGGGTCGGCATTGCCTTCGCGCATGCCATCTTCTGGTCGATCACCGCTTCGCTGGCGGTACGCATTGCGCCGCCGGGCAAACAGGTCCAGGCATTGGGACTTCTGGCTACAGGCACGTCGCTGGCCATGGTGCTGGGCATTCCCTTGGGCCGTGTGCTGGGCGAAGCGCTGGGGTGGCGTACGACCTTCATGGGCATCGCCGGGGTTTCCGCGCTGACCGTATTGCTGCTCAGCCGTACGCTGCCACTGCTGCCCAGCCAGAACTCCGGCTCGCTCAGAAGCCTGCCGATCCTGTTCAAGCGGCCACGGCTGGTGGCGCTCTATGCACTGACCGCGATCGTCGTCACCGCGCATTTCACGGCCTACAGCTATATCGAGCCTTTTGCCCAGACCGTGGCGCACTTGAGCGGTGAGATGACGACCTTGTTGCTGCTGCTATCGGGCGGCGCCGGGATCATCGGCTCCATCGTGTTCAGCCTGTTCAGCAGCCGTTTCCCCAATGGTTTGCTGATTGCGGCCATTACTCTGGTTGCGCTGTGTCTTCTGATGCTGCTGCCGTTTGCGAGTCAGGCGGCGGCCCTGGGATCATTGAGCGTCGTGTGGGGGATGGCCATGATGTGCTTCGGCCTGCTGCTGCAAGCCCGAGTCCTGACCCTGGCGCCGGATGCCACTGACGTGGCGATGTCGCTGTTCTCCGGGATTTTCAACATCGGTATCGGTGGCGGCGCCTTGCTGGGCAGCGTGGTCAGCAGCCAGTTGGGCGTAGCAGAAGTGGGCGTCGTAGGTGGCCTGGTAGCCGTTGGCGGGTTGCTGCTGTGTTGCGTCAGCACTTATCTCTTCAGTCGGCAGGACTCTGCCGCAGTGGCGAACTGCAAGTGCTGAGCTGATCGCCGATCAGGGGCTGTTGAATATCAACAGCCCCTCATTTCCCTCAGGCCTTGAGCCTGCCCAGCCATTCCAGCGACGTTCTCCAGATACAGATCCCCATGAAATAGGCTGACATGGCGAACCACATGCCCATCATCACCGGGCCATTGTGCGGGTGATTGATGATCAGCGAAGCGCTGCACAGCAACCAGACCGTAGTGACCGCGATATTGATCGGCATGAACTTGCGTACACGGAACGGATGCAGGAATTTCATCCGGGTCAGGGTCAGCAGGGCCAGGGCCACGATGGTGACAAAGGTTACCCAGGGTGCAGGTGACAGGATGTACAGGCTCAGGGCGACCACGTTCCAGGCGGCCGGGAAGCCCTGGAAGTAGTTGTCCTTGCTTTTCATGTCGACGTTGCAGAAGCAGAACAGCGACGAAACCAGAATGATCGATATGCTCAACAGCAACGTGAATTCCGGCAGCGGGATGTAGCGATAGATGAACAGTGCCGGGATAAAGACGTAGGTCAAGTAGTCGATCACCAGATCCAGTGCCGAGCCATCGAAGTGCGGCAGTACCGAGTGCGTGTTGACCTTGCGTGCCAGCGAACCGTCGACACCGTCCACGATCAGGGCGACACCCAGCCATAGCAGGCAGGCCTTGGGCTCATTATTGAACAATGCAATGGTTGCCAGAAACGCAAGGACCACGCCGGTGGCGGTGAAGCCGTGAGCCCCCCATGCGTTGATTCTGGCTATGCGTTGATTGGTTATCACGGGGCGCTCTCCAGAGAATAATACGTGTCAGTGTTACAAGCCTGAGCATCACAGATGATGTAGCTACTATCGACCCGGTAATCGGCGATAAGGTTCAGCGGTGACTATCGCTGGTTTTTCCGTCATTTTCCAGAAAACTGCTGTCTGCGGTGGACCGCTGGTCCTTGTATTCCTCGGGTTCGACGAAACAGGTCGGCGCAGAGCCATCGGCATTCAGCTGATTGATCAGGGTCGGCTGGCCTTTGTCATTGAAAAATACCTGGCCGATCCCCGCCGAATTCCATAGTCGTTCACCGGCCTTGCTGTGCTCGGGCGTGCGCGGGATGACTTTCATCAGCCGTCGCTTGGTGAACCAGTTGAGAGGTGAACGCGGCGAATACAGCCAGCGATTCAGGCGATCAAAGGTATCGAGCAGGCGGCGTGGAAACTCGTTCTTGATACCGCTGCTGGTGATCTGCCAGATGCGCGGCCCGCCGCTGCGATGGCGGATGAGGATTTCGTAGACGAACGAATAATGCACGTCGCCCGACAGAATGACGTAGTTTCCCGGCGTCCTGGAATGGCGAAAGATATTCAGGATGACCTGTGCGGCACCGCGGTGCGCCATCCAGTTTTCCGCATCCACCAGCAGCGGGTAGCCAAGCCAGCTGAATACCCGCTGGATAGCCTCGATCAGCTTGACGCCGAACACCGGTGCAGGTGAAACGATGATCGCGGCCTGATGGTCGATCAGTTCCTGTTGCAGTTCGCTGAGTGCTTCCCAGTCCAGCAGGCCTGAAGGTTGATTGAAGTTCGACTCACTGCGCCAGCGCCGGGTACGGGTATCGAGCACCACCAGGGCCGGGCTGGTTGGCAAAACGTAATGCCATTGCTGAAAGTGCAACAAGGCGTCGATCAGTGCATCCTGATTCTTGCAGTCCCAACGGTTGTCCTGCTCATTCACCTCGGTGCTCAGGGCTGCGACCTGCTGGATGAGTTCATCCAGCGCATCGGGATTGTTGCCCCATCCCTGACACAGCAGATAAGCCAGCAGGGCGTTGCCAATGATGCGTCTGGAGAACGGATGGCCGTAGGCGCTTTCTTCCCAGTTGGCCGACAGATTCCAGTCATCGGTGATGTCATGGTCGTCGAAAATCATCATGCATGGCAGATGCGCCATGGCCCGTGCAGCGCCGCCCAGGCTGCTCCTGAAGTCGTCGATCAGATGCTGCTCTCTGGCGTAGCGCTCGCGCTGTTCGGCGTTGAGCTGCGGCATGTCCGGCTCGATCAGTGTCCAGGGTGTCGGTGACCAGACCAGCAGATACATCGCCATGACTTCAGCCAGAGTGACCAGATGGTTATCCGCCGAGCTGCTGGTGAACACCGGCTTGCTGACGCCGCCAAAGAAGCGCTCGCGCAGCGTGTCGTTGCTCTTGAGTGCCGGAAGCAGATCGGCGCGCTGGTAATAGCTGGCCGGATGGCCATAGAGGTCAACACTGTCGTCGACCACGGCACCTTCGAGTTTTTCCCCGAACAGGCCCAGGCGCTCGATCAGGGCATGAATCGCCCGCAGCATCGGACCTGCCACGTCATCGGCGTAAATCTGATCGCCGCTCATCATCAACAGGGCAGGCCGATCCAGCGGGTTGCGGCTATCGGCCAGTAAACGATCAACGCACAGCAGGCCCTCGGCCGCCGGATGATGCGGTTTGCGGCATGAGCCATGGAGCATCTGGTCGATCTTGCTGCGCACCACAAAATTGGGGCTGCCGGCCTCTGCGTACAGCAAATGAGGTGCCCAGTCGGCGATACCGCTGTGTTGTTCGCCGTCGATCAGCAGGTCGTAATCGATCAAGGCGTCCTTGGGCAGTTCGCTGTCCAGCCTGACGTCGATCAGATGCACAAAGGCATGGCGTCCCACGGCGATAACCTTGCACTGCTCGGCATCGAGAGGATAGTCCGTGCAGGTCTGCGCGCCGTCGGCGTCGTTGAATTGCAGACGCAAGGTCAGAGAAAGCGCTCGCGATCCTGTCAGCCACAGTACCAGGCGATCTGCTTCCTGACGGCGCAATATAGGGCCTGCGAGTACAGCGGGTAAGGGCGGGAGCGGAACGGCGGGGGGTACGGACATCCTGTTCTCAGGTCCTGACTGAATTTCGACCGGAAATATTACCGTAGGCTGTGTGAAAAATTCCTTCAGGACAGTGGGGGCGCGCTGAGCAACATGTTTCAAAGTTGTTCCAGTCGATGCGCTCAGGCCTGAATGAAAAAACCGGTGCCAGAAGCTCTGGCACCGGTTTTCAGGAGTGGATCAGTGTATCTCTGCTATCAGAGTGTCCACTTCAGCGAGAACATCAGGTTGCGCGGGTCGCCGTAGACACCACTACCGGTACCGGTCGGAATGCCCTGCCAGTACTTGGTGTCGAACACGTTGTTGAAGTTGACGCGGCCATCCCAGTGCTCATCGAGCTTGTAGCCCGCCATCAGGCCGACCACCGAGTAGGCATTCTGTGTTGCGTAGCCGCTGCCGACGCGGTTGAAGGTTTCGCTCTGGGCAAGCACGTCTGCACCGACGCGCCATTTGCTCAGATCGCCGTCCAGGTTGTAGCTGGTGGCGGCCTTGAACAGGTGCTTGGGTTGTTCAGGTGCGAACAAGCGGCCTTCGTTGCGTTCGATTGCATCCTTGACGTACTGGCTCAGCACATAGGTATAGGCTGCGGAGAACTGCCAGTTCGGCGTCAGCGCACCACTGATTTCGGTGTCGATACCGCGGCTGCGGACTTCACCGGCCGAGCCGTAGCAGAGCTGGCTGGACGAGAAGGTTGGGCATGAGGTCGACTGGTCCGCCAGTTCGTAGGCACGGTTCTCCTGAGTCATGTCGAACAGCGCTACGGAGGCGTTCAGCGCACCGTCGAAATACTCGCCTTTCAGGCCGATTTCATAGCTCTTGCCCGTCATCGGCTCCACCACCGAACCAGAGGCATCATTGTTGTTCTGTGGCTTGAAGATCTCGGTGTAGCTGGCGTAGACCGAGTAGGTATCGTTCAGGTCATAGATGACGCCCGCATACGGAGTGACTTCCTGAGTGACCTTATAATCGTTGTCGGTGCTGCGATCATCGTAGTCGTACCAGCTCAGGCGGCTGCCGATGATCACGTGCAGTGGATCGATCGGGTTGAAACGGGCGACTGCATAGAAAGCTTCTTCAGTTGCGGTATACCTGTTCTGGTAGGCGTTGCGGTCAGCCAGCGAAGGCTTGGCGATAACGCTGTGACTGAAGTTATAGATATCCACTGACGGGGAGGCCGACCACCAGCCACCGACCTGATCGAATTTTTCCTCACGACGGCTCGCGCCGATAGTCAGCTCATGCTCACGTCCGAACAGCTGGAACGGACCGGAGAGAGAACCGTCGACGTTGGTCTGATCATCCGTGGTGTCATATTGGCCGGAAGACTGAGTAAAACCTGTGCTGCCGCCGTAGTTCAGGTAGCTGGAAAACGAATTGGACTCGGCCCAGATTTTGGCGGCCGCCAGCTTGGCGCTCCAGCCGTTGTCGAAACGGTGAGTCAGATCGGTGAATACACTGACATTGTCCCGATCCCAGTAAGCCCAGTCGTTACTCAGGAAGGTCGAGCGCGACAGATGCAGGTTTTCCCCGTTGGGACCGGACGGCAGGCTGCCCCAGTCGGAAGTTGCATCGTCACGTTGCTTGGAAGCACCGATGCTCCAGGTGGTTGCATCGCTCAGATCCGTTTCCAGAATTCCGTAAAAGGTCTGGCGCTGTTTGTTGCGCTCGTCGACAAAGCTCTTGTTGTCTTCATACGCCGCCACTGCACGGCCACGGACCGTGCCCGATTCGTTGAGCTTGTTGGAGGCATCGACTTCAGTGCGATAACGGTCCCAACTGCCCGCGCTGGTAGTGATGCTGACCTGCGGCGTTGCGGTTGGGCGCTTGCGCACCATGTTCAGCGTTGCCGAGGGGTTGCCGGCACCGGTCATCAGGCCGGTAGCGCCACGTACGACTTCAACACGGTCATAGATGGCCAGGTCCGCTTCGGAAATAGTGTCCTGAGTGAAAGTCCCCAGGCTGCTCGGCAGACCGTCGTACATCAGGTTGTCGATGGTGAAGCCGCGTGCCAGGAACTGCTGGCGGTCCTGACCGAACTTGCGCAGGGTTACGCCCGGTGCGTATTTGACGACGTCGTTGACGTCGCTCATGCCCTTGTCATCCATGCGCTGGCGCGTGATGACACTGACCGATTGCGGCGTTTCGCGGATCGACAACGGCAACTTGGTCGCCGTACTCATCGAGCCGGTGGTGTAAGACGTGGTGCCTTCGGTGGTCGCAACTCCGGCAAGGCCTGCATCGGCATTGATATTCACGTTGCCCAGCGATACCGGGCCTTCGGCTGGCTGCTGGAATACCTGAGCAGAGTTGCCCTGCACCGTGGCCTTGAGGCCGCTGCCCGCCAGCAACTGATTCAGCGCTTGCGCCGGCTCCAGATTACCGCGCACGGCTGGCGCCTGTTTACCCGCGACCGACTGGGCATCGAAGCTCACTTGCATGCCACTGGCCTGGCCCAGTTGGGTCAGGGAAGACGACAGGGGCTGGGATGGCAGATTCAGGCTGACAGGCGCTGCGATGGCAACGGCTGACAGACCAAGTGCCAGGGCACCGGTCAACGTGGGTATAAAGGGACGAAGCATCTCGTGATTCCTAGAGGGGCATGAAGACAGATCGGCTTTGCAGAGGGCGTAGCGATGGTCGCTCGACGTGGCAAAGGGCAACGTTGAAGGCGCGGATTTAACAATTTTTTCACATCGATGTAAATACAAACGATTTGCAATCACGCTTTGCTTACGGTTCTTGAGCATGTGGGCGTCGACCGTACTGGCTTCTTAATGGCCCGATCACCCCGGCCTGTCTGGTCGAAACGCTTGCATGATGTCTGATGACATATGGAGAGGTCCGGGCTAGAGCCTTGGCTTTATCCGACCAGCGGTGAGGTAGTGCAATGCGATAAAGGCCTGAAGCCAAAATCAGGAAGCCCGCACGAGGCGGGCTATGTACTCAGTTGGCACTGACAGCGTAATGGATTCGTATCTGCGCCAGGCAGCGGACGGCCAGAAGCCCTCTGATCACCATGAATATTTAACGCTGGTCAGCAACGTGCGCCGCATCCCTGGGTAGCACTCATAAGAGTCATCGCAGGTCGCCACGTATTCGGTGTCCAACAGGTTTTGCGCATTGACCGAAACGGTCACGTGCTTGTTGATCGGGTAGCTCGCGCCCGCATCGAATAGCGTGTAGTTATCGATGTGGTAGGTGTTTTCGTTGTCGCCATACAGCACGCCGGTGTAGCGGGCGCCACCGCCCAGGCTCAGACCGTTGAGCGCGCTATCCCTGAAGGTGTAGTTCAACCAGGCGGACGCCATGTGCTTGGGTACGTTGGCCGGGCGATTGCCCTCGTCGCCACGATTGCTCTTGGTGATTTCGGCGTTGGTATAGGTATAGGAGGCAATCAGATCCCAGTTCTGATCCAGCCGGGCCTTGACCTCGGCTTCGATGCCTCGTGACTGCTGTTCGCCCGACGCAACGGTAAAGCCGGTGTTCACGCCGCCTACGATTTCAGTGGTCAGCACATTGGTCTTGGTCAGGTCGTAGGCCGCGAGAGTCATCAGGATTGCATCGGTAGGCTGGTATTTCACACCCACTTCCCACTGATGCGCCATGCTCGGGTCGAAGGCGCTGCCGTTGCGATCGGTGCCGGTGTTGGGAGTGAACGATTCGGCGTAGCTGACATAAGGCGCCAGGCCAAACTCGGTGAGATAGGTCAGTCCCAGGCGGCCGGTGAAGGCATTGTCTTTCTGGTTGGAGGAGGTGCCGACGTGGTTGTCCAGGTCGTTGCGTACATAGTCATAGCGACCGCCAGCGGTGAAAATCCAATGGTCGTCGAACTTGATCTGGTCTTGAACATAAGCGCCGACCTGTTCGATGGTCTGGTCGTAATCAACCGGGTTGATGCTGTTGGCGGCATTGGGGCGGGCGATAGTCATGCCGTACTGCGGGGCGTAGATATTCATACTCGGCGCTTGTGTGCGCCAGCGTGTGATATCGGTGTCCTGGTGGGTGTAGTCGACGCCCATCAAAAGCGTGTGGCTTATCGGTCCGGTACTGAAGTCGGCCTGCAACTGGTTGTCCAGGTTGAACGTGTTCATGTGCTGGTCGAAACGGTCGGCGATTCTTGTCACGTTGCCGGTAGCAGTGTTGACGGCGGTGGGCAGCAGGTTCTGGAAGATCACGTCGACCTGCCCGTACCGGGCGTTCTGGCGGAACTCCCAGGTGTCGTCCAGCCGATGGCTGAACTCGTAGCCCAGGCTGTATTGCTCCTGGTCCAGGCGGTTGAAACTGTGGTCGCCCATCAACGTGTTGGTGGTGTGGCCATTCGGTGTGCTGTAGGCGAACAGCGAACCACCGTTTGAATCACGCATGAAGTCGGTGAGCACCGTCAGGCGTGTATCTTCGTCCGGCGCCCAGGTGAAGGACGGCGCGATATACAGGCGGTCGTCTTTCAGGGCGTGGCCGTCAGCGTAATCCACTTGGGTATCGGCTTCACGTGCCAAGCCGACCACGCGGTAGAGCAGGCTTTGATCGTCAGTCAGCTCACCGCCGATATCGAACTGGCCTTGCAGGCGATCATGGTTACCGCCGGTGAACTGCACTTCGTTGAGGTGATTGGCTTCGGGCTTTTTGCTGACACGGTTGACTATGCCTCCCGCATCTCCCTGACCGAACAGGCTGGATGCCGGGCCACGGACCACGTCTACGCGGTCCAGGGAGTACGGTTCGCTACGGAAAAACGCATAGCTATTGTCTTGCTGGCGCAGGCCGTTGAGATAGTCACTACTGGCCTGGCCATTGAAGCCGCGGATGTACAACCAGTCAAAACCCTTGGGGTCCAGGCCATAGGCTTCCACCTTGACGCCGGGCACGTAGCGCAATGCGTCGGTGACAGTCTGTGCGCCCTGTGCTTGCATCTGCTGGCGAGTGATTACCGAGATTGACTGCGGGACCTCAATGATCGGTGTGTCAGTCTTGGTGCCTGCACTGCTGCGCGTAGCCACGTAACCCTCCACGGGACCCGCCGCCGACTCGGCCGATTTGCCAGTGATGCTGGTGGGGTCCAGTTGCAGCGCCGCGTCGCCCACGGCGATCAGCGAATAGCTGCCATTGCCCAGCAATACCGCTTGCAACTTGCTGCCGGCCAGCAGTTGGCGCAAGCCCGAGTCCACTGTATACACGCCATGCAAACCAGCGGATCGCTGCCCTTGCGCCAAGGTCGGGTCGAAGGAAATATTGATCCCCGTCGTGGCTGCAAACTGGGCCAGTGCGGTATTGACCGAGCCTGCCGGAATATCGAACTGGCTCGATGCGCTCTGTGCCCAGGCTGGCGCAGCAACCATTATCGCGGTCAGCGGTGCGCCCAGTGCCATGCCAAGCAACGTCCGGCGCACTATGCGGGTCAGTGAAGGGGGTCGTTGAGTCGTTGGCTTGTGTGCGGACATACCGTTTCCTTTCGCCCAATGGCAGTAGAGTAGGTGGCGTTTGATGCGCCTCTATCTACCAAGTCGAATGAAAATTTGAATCAACAACCCCTGGGCGGGATTTATTTCTGGGTGCGCATTCAGGCCGGTTCCACTCGGGTCCAATAGCGACTGAATTGGCGAGTGCGTACGGGCAGGGTGACGGACAGGTTATCCAGAACGCTATCGATATTGTTCAGGTGAAAGGCCCCCGAGATACGTAGCGCTGCGACTGCGGGATCGCAACCCAGATGACCGGGACGGTAGCGCTGGAGCTCAAGGATCAGATCGTCCAGGCGCCAGTTGTTGACCACCAGCATTCCACGGGTCCAGGCATCGGCGTTCGGGCTGGCGGGTTGCAGGCTGCCGACCTCGTTCCGACTGAACAACAGCTGCTGGCCAGCCTCTACCCGCACCGTTGGCGTCGTGGCTGCCGTGCGTACTTCGACAGCATGTTCGAGCACACAGACCCGCGTGCGATCCTCTTCGCTGCGCACGATAAAGCGTGTGCCCAGGGCGCGAAGACTGCCTTCGCGAGTGTGCACCACAAAGGGCCGAGCCTGGGCATCGCGAGCGGTTTCGACAAGGATTTCCCCACTGAGCAATTGCAGCTCGCGAAGGCTTGGGCTGTAGCGAACGTTCATCGCTGTGGCCGTATTGAGTTTGACCACGCTGCCATCCTCCAGGTGCAGGCTCCTGCTTTCACCGGTGGAGGTGCGCTGGTCGGCCACCAGCGACGGCAATGAAGTAGTGCGCCAGGCCAGGGCGCCAGCACCGCTGGTAGCGAGCAATAGCGACAGTACCTTGAGCACCTCGCGGCGCTTGATCCGTGCGCTGTTCAGCGTTGGGCGAGCTATACCTGGACCAATCCGCTCAAGGCGTTCCTGTAACTGGATGACCCGTTCCCAAGCCTGACGATGATCGGGCGCACCTTCGAGCCAGCGCCGGTGCGCTTCCCGGGTGACTTCATTGGAGTCTTCGCAACGCAAGTCGACATACCAGCGTGCGGCGGCTTCGAGAGTCGCATGATTCAGCGCCACGTCTTACTCCTCGGTTGCCAACAGGCAATGCATCAACGCTCGTACAGCGTGCTTCTTGACCGTATTGACCGAAACCTGCAATTGCCGGCCAATCTCGACATAGCTCAAGCCATCCAGCTGCGACATCAGGAAGATCTGCCGGGTGCGAGCGCCCAACCCATCCAGTACCCGGTCGATTTCCAGCAATGTCTCAATGATCAGAAAGCGCGTTTCCGGCGAGATATCCAGCGTTTCGGGCCGGGCCGCCAGGGTTTCCAGATAAGCCTGCTCCAGAGTCCTGCGCCGGAACATATCGATCATCAGGCTGCGGGCGATGGTGCTCAGATAAGCACGCGGCTCCCGTAGCTCAGGTGCCTTGCGCTGGGTCAGCACCCGAATGAACGTATCCTGAGCCATGTCCGCCGCGTGATCGACACAGCCCAGGCGTTTGCGTAACCAGCCACAGAGCCAGTGGTGATGATCGGCATAAAGAGCGTGCACGGTCTGTTGATGCAGGCGGTCGACGGAAGACATGGCTCAACCTGAAAAGACTTATATGATAATGAATCTCATTTTCGTGCCTGCAGGATGATTTTGCAAGGGTGAGGTTTTTGTAGGAGAGGGGGCGGTTTTGGCGACCAAACGTGGTCGCTGAAGGATGGCGATATGGCAAGACGAGAAATGCCAAAAACAAGAAAGCCCGCACGAGGCGGGCTTCTTGTTCAACTTGGTGGCTACACAGGGACTTGAACCCCGGACCCCAGCATTATGAATGCTATGCTCTAACCAACTGAGCTATGTAGCCAAGTGGCGCGCATTATTCGCGCAGAACGACTATGTGTCAAGCGTCGATGTGAAAAATAATTACGTTTGATCAATCGGTTAGCTCGGATCGGCTGCAAGCGCCGGGTTTTCGGGGGCTTTGCAGGAGGCGATGGCTTGCCTTGTCGACTCCCTTCACCGGCTTTCATGCAGTCTGAATTCGTCTCCTGACATTCCCATCGAATGTTTCCTCCAGTGACATCTTTGAATACTTCATTTTCCAGACCTTTCGAGGTGCTGTTCCGTGAGCGGCTGGTGTTCGGGTTTCCGAATGCTGAAAGGCGTTTCTGTCGGTTTATCGATGCGAGTTTTTCCTGAAAGGGAACTGTTGGCCCAGGGTTGTCCACGAAGGCGGTTCACTTTGCATGCATTCGATTGCTTCACTGCGCAATTTGCTGCGTTTGACGGCAATAAAGCCCGCGTCGGTCCAGATCTTGCTTTGTTTCAGCCAATGCACTGAACCAGAGCCTTTTCGGGCTCCCGGAAAAACAGGCGATTTCGCTTTTCGGATGAACGAGATGCGATGCCTGTCGTCATTAAATCAATAACATGGCATTTTGCTACTTGGCTTTTTAAGAATGGCACCTGCACGGGATTACCCGTTCTTGCAGGCGGTCCATGGGGGATGTCGGACATGAGTGGGCTTCTATCGCCAGGTATTCGCCTGATGGGGCATTTTGGTTTCGCACGCAAGTTTCAGGTCCTGTTCCTGTTGTTCATGCTGCCGCTGCTGGGCAGCGTATGGATGATTGCTCAGGATTACCGGAACAAGCTTGCGGTCATTACGGGCGAGCAGTCGGGTGTGCGTCAGTTGTTGGTGCTTGATGACCTCGACGTCGAGTTGTCGGCACAACGTGACAACGCTGCCCGCTGGAAGGCCGCCGATATTCTTCGTGAGCCGACACCGGCTGCGAAAGCTGCCATTGCGAAGCTCGATGCCAATATTCCGAAAATCACTCAGGCGCTTGAGGCTGTGGGCGCCAAACTGACACAGGAAGGTGCCTCAGCCGATGCCATGGAGCGTTACAGGGCATTGCAGGCGTCCGTGAAGGGCCTGGACTCAGCTTCGTTGCGTACCGTCGGCTGGTGGCCGGATGGCTATGATCGTTTTACCGCATCCTTGAGCCTGACCCAGGCGCTGCGTGAGCAAATCGCGATGGACAGCGGTTTGATTCTCGATCCATGGCTTGAAACCTACATGCTGATGCAGCTCTCCACGCAGCAGATGCCGGATTTGATCGAGCGTATTGGCCGGATGGCCAGTATCGGTCAAACATCCGTGGCTTCAGGGCAGTTCAGTCTGCAAAGTCGTTTGCAGATGCGTGACCTGCGCAGCCGTATCGATGATGCCAAGGACCAGATGCACAAGGCGGGTAACCTGCTGTTGTCCAAGCTGCCTCCTGAGCTGGAGCCCTGGGCCGTCAAGTACAAGGCGACTTCGGCGATGATGGACAGCGAACTGAAAGTGCTCGACGAGGGCGTTTTTGGTGGCACCATCAAGCTCAAGCCCGAAGAGTTCGAGCGCAGCATCGATGCGTTGCTGGGCGGTCTGGCGCAGTTGCGCAAGCAGTCGTTGAACTCGCTCAACGATCGGCTGGAATATTATCGCGACACCTCCAACATGCAGTTCATCCCGCTGGCGGTGACCTTCGGTGTGTTGATGCTGGTTGCGCTCTATCTGTTCGTCTGCCTGCAGTCTTCCATCCGCCGCAGTGCCAGCGGCATTACCACGCTCGCCGAGTCGCTGCGTGACGGCAACCTGTGCGTTGAGGTGTCGGTTGAGGGGCGTGATGAACTGGCAGCGATCAGCAAGGCGCTGAACGTTGCGGTGGTCCAACTGCGCACCAGCCTGTTGGGCGTCAATCACGAAACCCGGCAACTGGGCGATGCAGTGCTGACGCTCAATAACCAGTCCAACGGTACGCTCAGCGAGGTCGAAGAGCAGCAGTATCAGATCAGTCAGATCGCTGCGGCGGCCACTGAGCTGGCCGCGACTTCCCAAGGCGTGGCCAGAAGCTGCGAACAGGCTTCCGACAGTGCGCGTCAGACACGCAAGATCGCTGAAGAAAGCAGTCGCGATAGTCGCCGCACCACCGACAGCATCCAGCAGCTCAATCAGCGCCTGACCGATACGGCTGCGGCTCTGGGACGAGTCAGCGAACAGGGCCAGCAGATTCAGTCAGTCGTCGACGCGATTCGTGGCATTGCCGAACAGACTAACCTGCTGGCGCTCAACGCGGCCATTGAAGCTGCGCGGGCGGGTGAGCAGGGGCGTGGTTTTGCGGTGGTTGCCGATGAAGTGCGCAGTCTCTCGCAACGTACCCAGGCGTCGACTGCGGAAATCGCCGGCACCGTGGACAGCTTGCGCTCCACTGTGACCCAGGCGGTAAACCTGATGGAAGCCGCGTGCGGGCAGGCGGTCAACGATGCTCAATCGGTAACTGGCCTGGGTGTGCGACTGGGTGAAATTGCCAGTGCCGTGCAAGGCGTGACCGATACCCTGGTGCAGATTTCCACCGCCGTCGAAGAGCAGGCCACGACCGCTGATGAAGTCAGCAACAATATCCAGCAGGTCGATCAGGCGGCAGGTCGTTTGCTCGATGGTGCCCGTGCCGTCAATCAGGCGGCTGACACCCTGAGCAAGGGCAGCCGTGCCTTGAACGACAATACGGCGCGCTTCCAGTTGGGGTAATCGGTCTCGGCAACAGCCTTGCCCAATCACACCTCAATCGTCGGTTCGGCGGTTGAGGTGTTTTGCATTATGGGCTCGCTGTTTTACGCCGCACAGGAACCTCAGACCGCTACAGGTGCCTTGATCCAGGTTGGCGTCACGCTTTGCAGTTGCACACCGGATTGCGGTTTGCCCAGCAGATAACCCTGGAATTCGTCCACGCCCATGGCATGCAGGCATTGCGCCTGGGCATGGGTTTCGATGCCTTCTGCGACGATTTTCAGGGAAAAGCGTTGGGCGATGAGTACTGCGCTTTCCACCACGGCCAGAGCCCGGTCATCCAGTTGGGCGACGAACGAGCGGTCGATCTTGATGCCGTCGATAGGCAGCTCGCGCAATCTGGAAAGCGATGAATAGCCAGTGCCGAAGTCGTCGATGTGGATATGCACGCCCAATTGTCTCAGGTGATGCAGCGACTCGAGAATGCGATCCTTCCAGGCTTCGTCGAACACCGACTCGGTGACTTCCACGATCAGCCGGGCAGGCGACAGATGCTCAATGGCGAGAGTCCGGGCGACAAAGCGGGTGAAGCCGGGCGTTACCAACTGGCGTATGGATACGTTGACGGCCACCGAAGGCAGTTGCGTCGCGGTCTTCTCCCAGGTGGCAGCCGCTCTGCAGGCTTTCTGCAATACCCAGGCGCCCAGCTCGACGATCAGGTCCGACTCCTCGGCGATCGGAATGAATTCCTGTGGGCCGACAGCGCCCAGCGAAGGCGGATTCCAGCGCAGCAAGGCTTCGATGCACATCACCTCGCCGGTTTTTGCGGAGATCAACGGCTGGAAGACCAGCGACAGGCTTTCATCATGCACGGCATGGCGCAGGGCAATATTGATGTCGAGCTTGCGGCGCTGGATCCGGGCCAGTTCCTGATCGAAAAACACGATACGGCCACGGCCCTGACGCTTGGCTTCGGCCGAGGCCAGGTCGGCGGCCTGAAGCAGGTCTTCGATGTTTTCACCATCGTCACCCTGTATGGCAATGCCGATGCTCACGCCGATGCGCAGTGAGGCCGAGTCGACTTCAAAGTTCTTGATCAGCGCTTCCCCAAGGGTTTCCGCCAGTTGCCACGCCTGGCTGCGAATATCGAGCAATGGTGGGGTCACGACAATGAACTCGTCGCCGCCCCAGCGAGCAATGGAGGAGTTGTCGGGCAGCAAGGACTGCAAGCGTCTGGCAACGCCCTGCAGAATTTCGTCACCGCAGGCGTGGCCCAGCCCGTCGTTGATTTGCTTGAAGTGGTCGAGGTCGAGAAACAGGACGGCGCGCAATTGCGGCGCAGCATTTTCCAGCGGGCTTAGTTCGTACATCAGGCCACGCCGATTCGGCAGATCGGTAAGTGAGTCGTGATGGGCCAGGATGTGCAGGGAGCGGGTCCGATCAGCGACGCGCTCTTCAAGCTCGGCGTTGGTCGCAAGGACTTCCCTGGTGCGCAGGGTCAGTTGTTCGACCAGGTCCAGGTTTTCGTTCTGCAACTCGATGGATTTGCGTAGCCGCGCATAGTTGTTGCGATGGCCGGCGATCATCAGGCAGTAAAACACTACGCCAATGACGCTGAGAATCCACTGCGACGGGGTCTGCACGGCCAGTTGGAAGCACGCAGGCAGCATCATCAGGCCGAAATACACCGGGCCCATGATGCGCATCGGCGCGAGAATTCCGCTGGCACCGCCGGCCATGGCCGACACCACCATGATGATCAGGTACTGCTGGGCCGGTGGATAGGTGTTGAATTCGCTCAGGATCAGAATCGCCCACAGCAGACCGGTGGCGAACAACCCGGCGCCTTGAAGCTGCCAGGCTCGCTCAAGCCATTCGATCGACTGACCCTTGGGCGTATAGACGTCTTTGATCAGGTAACGATGCAAGGCCCAGCGAATGCTCAGCGTGAGCACCGTGACGGCCAGCCAGACCCAGCTCCACTCCGTTTCGGTTTCCGAGGTCTGGACCAGCAGCACTACACCGATTGCGGCGACCAGTTGAGCCCACAGACCTGCAAGGTTGCTGCCTAACGTGTATTGCAGAAGCTCAGCCTTCAGATGGGCCTTGTTCATCTTGTCTTTCCCGACAGGTACTTTCTATGGGCGTCCGTTTGTAAGGTGAGATCCATGGGGTAGAGAAGCAGACTGCATTCCTGTGGTGAGCCTGGCCAGATGCGCTACAAGGCTCTGGGGCTGAATGCATCTTTGATCCAAATGATGGCTAAATGCAATCACTATCGAGATCGCTGTGACAATCCTGCGAGCACATGGTCAAGCCGTTATCGGCCGCGTGAGGGAAGAGCTTGAGCAATCAGTCATCGGCAAGGTCCGGGACGCTGTTTGCTGGCGGGTCTGGAGAGGGGATAGGTGCAGAAGGGAAGCCTTTAGCTACTGCAAGTAGCTAAAGGCAGACGCGAGCAACTGTCTTGCGGGCGTTTAGAAAGAGCCCATGTCCAACAGTTTTTGCAGGTATTGCCCGTAGCCGGTCTTTTTCAGTTTTTCAGCCTGCTCACTCAATTGCTGAGCCGTGATCCAGCCGTTGGTGTAGGCGATCTCTTCAAGACAGGCCACTTTCCAGCCCTGGCGCTGCTCGATGGTGTGCACGAAGTGGCTGGCTTCCAGTAGGGACTCATGAGTCCCGGTATCCAGCCACGCAAAACCACGGCCCAGGATTTCCACCGTCAGGTTTTTCTGCTCCAGATAGGCGCTGTTCACATCGGTGATTTCCAGTTCGCCACGCTCGGAAGGCTTGATGTTGCGGGCGATATCGACCACCTGGTTATCGTAGAAATACAGGCCGGTGACGGCATAGCTGGATTTCGGATTGGCCGGTTTTTCTTCGATGCTCAATGCCCGACCGCTTTCGTCGAACTCCACTACGCCAAAACGCTCTGGATCGGAGACGTGGTAGCCGAATACCGTTGCACCGCTGCTTTGCTGGGTGGCGGCGTGCAGTTTTTCCGAGAAGTGCTGGCCGTAGAAAATGTTATCGCCAAGGATCAGGCAGCATGGGTCCTTGCCAATGAACTCTTCACCGATCAGAAAGGCCTGGGCCAGGCCATCCGGGCTTGGCTGTTCTGCATAGCTGAGTTCGATGCCGTATTGGCTGCCGTCGCCCAGCAGTTTGCGGAACGAGGGCAGATCGTCAGGCGTGGAAATAATCAGGATTTCGCGCATCCCTGCCAGCATCAATACCGACAGCGGGTAGAAAATCATCGGCTTGTCGTAGATCGGCAGCATTTGTTTGGACACGCCGAGGGTCAACGGATGCAGGCGAGTGCCCGAGCCACCAGCCAGGATGATGCCTTTACGATTGGTCGTGATCATTTGTTCAGGGTTTCCATGAGCATTCGGGTTACACCACTTTGCCAATCCGGCAAGTGCAGGGAAAAGGCCTTACGCAGTTTTTCTGTGTTCAGACGCGAGTTCAGAGGCCGTTGCGCAGGAGTCGGGTAATCGACTGTTCCGATTGGGGTGACGGTTTCTACTGCCAGTCGCTCACCATTGGCCCGGGCAAAGTCGATGACATATTGCGCGTAGGCGTGCCATGACACTTCGCCTGTCGGCACCAGATGATAGATCCCGCTGAGTTCCGGGCGAGTGAGGACCTGTTGCAGAGTCGCAGCCGTGACATCCGCCAGCAGCTCGGCGCTTGTTGGGGCGCCGAGCTGATCGGCAATCACATTGAGCGTCGTGCGCTCCCTGGCGAGGCGCAGCATGGTCTTGGCAAAGTTGTTGCCGCGTGCGGCGTACACCCAACTGGTACGAAAGATCAGGTGCTTGCAGCCCGAGGCGCTAATCAGTTGCTCGCCTTCGAGCTTGGTTGCGCCGTAATGGTTGACCGGCGAAACCGCATCGGTTTCTTTCCAGGCGCTTGTGCCTGTGCCATCGAACACATAGTCGGTCGAATAGTGAACCAGCAGGGCGTCGAGCCGGCAGGCCTCTTCGGCCATGACCTGGCTGGCCAGGGCATTTATCTGACGGGCTGCGTCACGTTCTGTCTCAGCCTTGTCGACGGCGGTATAGGCGGCAGCATTGACGATGACCTGAGGCTGGACACGAGCAATCGCTTCCCGCAAGCCGTCCGGGTTGCTCAGGTCGCCTGACAGCTCGCCATAAGCGGTCTGCGCGGTATGCCTGTCCAGCGCTATGACTTCGCCAAGCACGGCAAGCGAGCGCTGCAACTCCCATCCAACCTGACCGTTTTTCCCAAGCAGAAGAATTTTCATACTGTTCCGGTGCGCGTGGCGTAGTTTTTATCGATCCATTGTTGATAACTACCGCTTTTCACATGAGCGACCCATTCCGGGTTGTCGAGGTACCACTGCACGGTCTTGCGGATACCGGACTCGAAACTTTCCTCGGGTGTCCAGCCCAGCTCACGCTGAATCTTGCTGGCGTCGATTGCATAGCGTAGATCATGTCCGGGACGGTCCTGAACATAAGTGATCAGATCCGCATGCGGACGGAACGCCGAATCGGGACGAAGCTGGTCGAGCAGGGCGCAGACGGTATGCACCACTTCGATGTTCTGCTTCTCGTTGTGACCGCCGATATTGTACGTCTCGCCGATCTCGCCTTCGGTCACGACCTTGTACAGGGCGCGGGCGTGATCTTCCACGTACAGCCAGTCACGGACCTGATTGCCCTTGCCGTAGATCGGCAGTGGCTTGCCTTCCAGGGCATTGAGAATGATCAGCGGGATCAGCTTCTCGGGGAAATGGCATGGCCCGTAGTTGTTCGAGCAGTTGGTGACCAGAGTCGGCAAACCATAGGTGCGAGTCCAGGCGCGGACCAGATGGTCGGAGCTGGCTTTACTGGCCGAGTACGGCGAGCTTGGCTGATAAGGCGTGGTTTCGGTGAACAGGTCTTCCGGCCCCTCGAGGTCGCCATACACTTCATCGGTGGAAATGTGATGGAAGCGGAATGCAGCCTTGCGCGTATCGTCCAGCCCGTTCCAGTAGCCGCGCGCGGCTTCCAGCAGCGTGTAGGTGCCGATGATGTTGGTCTGGATGAACTCGGAAGGTCCGCTGATCGAGCGGTCGACATGCGACTCGGCCGCCAGGTGCATCACGGCATCGGGCTGATGCTCGCGAAATACCCGGTCAAGCTGTTCGCGGTTGCAGATGTCCACATGCTCGAAAGCGTAACGCTCGCTGTTGTCCACCGCTTGCAGGGATTCGAGATTGCCTGCATAGGTCAGCTTGTCGACGTTGACCACGGCATCGGTCGTGTTGGCGATGATGTGGCGAATGACCGCCGAGCCGATGAAGCCTGCACCACCTGTTACTAAAATCTTCACGAGAGTTTTTACCTTGGGTTCTTACAAGACTTCACGAGGCTCTGCCATTTTGATGGGGCCGTCCTGATACCTTGCCGTTCATTGAGTGCGCGAGCTTTCGGAGGTCGCGACTGTAAGGGACAAGCTGACCTGACGATAGTACAAGGCGGTATTTTACATGGAAAAATCGCCATCGTAGGCTTTGCTCAGCAATCGCTCGATCTGCGCCAGTTCCCAGGTGCTCAGCAGGCTGATCGGATCAGTGCCGTAGCGTTGAGTATCCAGGCTCCATTCCCGGCCTTCGGGGCTCAGATAATGCTGGCAATGCTGCAGATGGTTCTCGCTGAAATCGAGGGTCAGGCACCAGTCATCGACAGTGATACGTAACAAACCTGATGCGAGTGATTGTTCGAGACGTAGCAGGCGAATGCCCTGGGCTGCGTCTCGCAATTGCTGATAGACCTCGCGGGCGCTCAGTGGCTGCATCTATATCACTCCCGGCAAACGATTTTTTTCAAACTGGCTGCAACCACTCCAGAAACGCTCAAGCCTGGTCGAGATGAATTTGTCGCGATGGCGGATCAGGAAAAAACGTCGGGTAAAGGACGGCAGGCCCGCGTCCAGAGCCTTTAATTGCCGTGACGCCAGCAGGTCGGCAACCACCCAGCGCGACAGGCAACTGATACCGATGCCTTGCGCCAGCGTGTGCTTGATGGCTTCGGAGCTGCCGATCTGGCGGATATCGGACAGACCATGCAAATGCCGCAGCAGCAATTGTTCGACCACTTCCCGGGTACCCGAGCCCGGCTCGCGCAGCAGCCATTCGGCGCCTTGCAGATCGCTCAGGCTGACATCCGGTTGTTGCGCCAGTGGATGCTGGCGGCCGGCGACGATCAACAGTTCATCCACCAGCCAGGGCTCGGCACTGAGTTCGGGCAAGTGGCACGGACCTTCGATCAGCCCCATGTCGATTTCAAAGTCAGCGACTTTCCTGGCAATGGCCATGCTGTTGCCCATCGCGACATCGACCCGCAATAGAGGCGCCGACTGTTGTAACTCTCCAAGGATCAGCGGCAGCACATAATTGCCGATGGTAGTGCTGCAACCCACCCGCAGGCGGGTTTTCATATCCGCATTACCGGCCAGGAAACCGGCTTCGATCTGTTGGGCGCTTTCGAGCATTTTTCTGGCCTGAGGCAGCAGGGCATGGCCGTTGTCGTTCAGCACCAGACGCTTGCCTACCCGATCGAACAGGCGTGTTTCCAGAGCGCTTTCCAGTTCGTTCAGCGCTGCGCTGGTAGCCGATTGCGAGAGCGATACCGCCAGTGCCGCGCTGGTCGTGCCGCCATGTTGGGCAATGGCGCAGAAGATTTGCAATTGACGAAGACTCAGCTTCACTTTATCTACCTGAAAAATAGGTAATTAAAACCTATATTACCCATTTTTATAACTATTTTGCTTTCTCTAGACTTCGCCCATGTCATCCAGCAGGAATATGCACATGAGCGAAACCAGGCCCGCAGCGATCATGGGATATGCCCGTCCACTGGCGGCTCTTTCGGCACCCCGTGAAGTCATCCGGCAATTCACACCTAACTGGTTCGCGGCGACCATGGGCACCGGCGTGCTGGCTCTGGCGCTGGGACAACTGCCGTTCTCTGCGCCTTGGCTCAAGGGCCTGGGCGAGCTCCTGTGGTTGTTCAATATCGGTTTGTTCGTGCTCTTCAGCGTGATGTACGCGAGTCGCTGGATACTGTTTTTCGATGAGGCCAAACAGGTTTTCGGCCACTCCACGGTTTCAATGTTCTTCGGCACGATTCCCATGGGGCTGGCCACGATCATCAACGGGCTGCTTATGTACGGGCTGCCGCGCTGGGGCATTTCGGTGATTGCGCTGGCCGAGGCCTTATGGTGGATCGACGTGGCGATGGCGCTGGCCTGTGGGGTGCTGATTCCCTTCATGATGTTTACCCGCCAGCAACACAGCATTGATCAGATGACCGCGGTGTGGCTGTTGCCGGTAGTGGCTGCCGAAGTCGCTGCGGCCAGTGGTGCACTGCTTGCGCCACACCTGGCTGATAACGGCGCACAGTTCGGCATGCTGATCACCAGCTATGTGCTGTGGGCGTATTCGGTGCCGGTGGCCTTGAGCATTCTGGTGATCCTGCTGTTGCGCATGGCACTGCACAAGTTGCCTCATGAAAGCATGGCTGCCTCGAGCTGGCTGTCGCTGGGCCCGATTGGCACCGGCGCCCTTGGCATGCTGGTACTGGGCAGCGACGCCCCGGCAATCTTTGCCGCTCAGGGTCTGGCGGGCATTGGTGCTGTGGCTGAAGGCATCGGCCTGATTGTCGGCATTCTTTTCTGGGGGCTGGGTTTGTGGTGGATGGCGCTCGCGCTGTTGATCACCGTGCGTTACTTCAAGGCCGGCGTGCCGTTCAATCTGGGCTGGTGGGGCTTTATCTTCCCGTTGGGTGTGTATGCTGTCACCACGTTGAAGCTCGGCGCGATATTGCACCTGTGGTTTTTCGATGTGCTGGGCGTGGCGCTGGTTGTGTTGCTTGCGGTGATGTGGTGGATAGTCGCTTCCCGAACCCTGGCTGGTGCCTATCGCGGCAACCTGTTCGTATCGCCCTGCATCGCTTCGCTGAACAAGGTCGTCGGTGCATGTACTGCACAGAAAAGCTGAATCCGGCCTGGCCGTATTGAATGATGGAGGCGTTTGCCGGGTGTTTGAACTGACGAGCTACATTGGCCTTTTTCTCGCGGCCATGGGCGCTGCAACCTTGCTGCCGATGCAATCGGAAGCCGTACTCGTCGCCATGCTGCTGTCCGGCAAGTACCTGCCGGTTGTACTGCTGCTGGTGGCGACGCTCGGTAACGTTCTGGGATCGGTGGTGAACTGGCTGTTGGGGCGCAGTATCGAGCGTTTTCGCCACAAACGCTGGTTTCCGGTCAGCGAAAGCAAACTCGAAAAAGCCCGGCAATCCTATGCCCGTTACGGTCACTGGTCATTGCTGCTCAGTTGGGTGCCAATCATTGGCGATCCGCTAACCCTGGTTGCGGGCGTCATGCGTGAGCCACTCTGGCGTTTCATTCTGATCGTCACCCTGGCCAAAGGGGGGCGCTATCTGGTGTTGACGGTATTTGTTCTGCAAGGCGGGTGACCACGGCTTTTCTGCCATGGTCACTCAGCCGGATTACTTGATAAAGCGGACCTGGCTGTTGATCTTCTCGATGACCGAAACCTTGCGTTCGTTGAAGCGGGCCTTGTTCTGCTCGAACAGATTGTTGCCCTTGGTATCAATCGAAATGATCAACGGGCCAAACTCCCGAACCCGGTTTACCCAGAGTGTTTCAGGCATGCCGAGGTCCTGCCATTCGGCGCGTTCGATCTCCTCGACCTGAGTGGCGGCAAGCACTGCACAGCCGCCAGGAAATACGGCGTGTACCGCCATGTTTTCCAGGCAACCGGTAGTGGTTTCCGGCCCCATGCCGCCCTTGCCGACGATCAGTTTGACGCCGGTTTCCTCGATGAACTTCTTCTCGAATTTTTCCATGCGCATGCTGGTGGTCGGACCGATGGAAACCATCTCGAAGCTGCCGTCATCCTTCTTGCGCACGATGGGACCGGCATGAAAGATCGCGCCGCCACGCAGGTCTACCGGCAGCTCGCGGCCAAGTTCGATCAACCGACGGTGCGCCACATCCCGGCAGGTCACCAGTTGGCCAGTCAGGTAAATCACGTCGCCGACATTCAGGTCAGCCAGATCTTCATCCTTGATCGGGGTGCTGAGGATCTTTTTCACAGTACTACTCCTTCATGAGAAAGAATGTCGTAAGAGAGGTCGGCATTGATACGGATCTTGCCGCGACGATGGGCCCAGCAGCCGGTGGAAACGGCGACGCCAATGGTTGAAGGGTGACGCGCCGAGGACTCGATGTTGACGCCCATGACGCTGCTATTGCCGGTCAGGCCTTGTGGACCGATGCCAATTTCGTTGAGGCCGTCTTCGAGGAGCTTTTCCATCAACGCGGCGTTCTCGTTGGGATGGCTGGAGTCGACCGGGCGCAGGATGGCGCGCTTGGACAGACGTGCAGCGGTCTCAACCGAAGTGGAAACACCGACGCCGACCAGCAACGGCGGGCAGGCATTGATACCGCGCGAGGTGATCACATCAAAGACGAACTCAGTCACGCCTTCGTAGCCCTGGCCCGGCATCAGCACCTTGGCCGAACCCGGCAGCGTGCAACCGCCACCGGCCATGTACACGTCGACGATTGCATAATCGGCATTCGGGATGATTTCCCAGTCCAGCCACGGGATTTTCGAGCCAGTGTTGGTGCCGGTGTTCTTCTCGTCGAAGGTTTCCACCGCGTTGTGGCGCAGCGGGCCCTTGATCGTGGCTTCCAGAGTGGCGTTCTGCATGATGCCTTCCAGCTCGCCGAGCAACGGGAAGCTGGCGCCGGCAGCGATGAAGTACTGAATGACTCCGGTGTCCTGGCAGCTCGGGCGGTCGAGCTTGTCGGCGTATTCCTGGTTCTCGGCCATCGAATCGTAGACCGCGATGGCCAGTGGATTGGTTTCGGCGGCACGTAACTTGGCGGTTTTTTCTTTTACGTCCTTTGGCAGGCGCTTGCCGATGTAGGCGGTAAATTTCGCCATCGTGTCGGTGAGCGATAGCACGGCTGCTTCTTTATCCATTTTTATTCTCCTTACTGCTTCACAAGGCTCATGGAACGGGCTTTTAGGGTGCGCATGCGGTTATGCGCGGGTGCCCGTTGCTATGGGGTTCACGGGTGGGGTTGCGGGCGAAGACTGTTTTGCCAGATGCAGTTCCGAAGGCTGCTCTGCTTCAGGGGCCTGGACTGGTTCCTGGTCCGGGTCCTGGCGACCATCGAGCACCTGATTCATGCGCGTGCTATCCAGCGCACCGACCCATTTGGCGATTGCCATGGTGCCGACGGCATTACCGATGGTGTTGGTGATGGCGCGGGCTTCGGACATGAAGCGGTCGACACCCAGCAGCAGAACCATGCCGGCCACCGGAATCTTGTCCATCGAAGCCAGGGTGGCGGCCAGGGTAATGAAGCCCGAGCCGGTAACGCCTGCCGAACCCTTGGAGGTCAGCAGCAGTACGCCCAGAACAATCAACTGGTCCATCAGGGTCAGCGGCGTATTGGTGGCCTGGGCAATGAAGATGGCCGCCATGGTGTAGTAGATGCACTGGCCGTCAGGGTTGAAGGTCAGTCCTGAAGGAATCACCAGACCCACGACGGGTTTGGAAACACCGACCTTTTCCAGCTTGGTCATCAGTTGCGGAACGACCGATTCCGAGGAACTGGTGCCCAGTACGGTGAACAGCTCTTCCTTGAGGTATTTGAGGAATTTCCACAGGCTGAAGCCGGACAGGCGAGCAATGAAACCGAGAACGAACACCACGAACAGGAAGCAGGTGACGTACATGGTTGCCACCAGCTTGCCGAGCGAAACTATCGAGCCCAGGCCGTATTTGCCGACGGTAAAGGCCATCGCGCCACAGGCGGCCAGCGGTGCCAGGCGCATGATCATGCCGACAATGTGGAACATGCCATGGGAGAAGGCTTCGAGCACATCGACCATCGGTTTGCCGCGCGGACCCAGGTGGGCGAGGGCGATACCGAACAGGGTCGAGAACAGCAGGATCGGCAGGATCTCGTTCTTGGCAAATGCGTCCGTCACGCTGGCAGGAATGACTTGCAGCAGGAAGCCGGTGAACCCCACCGATCCGCTCGACGCCGCAGCCGTGTAGTTGGCGATGCTCTTGGTATCCAGCGTGGCGGGGTCGACGTTCATGCCCTGGCCGGGCTGAACGAAGTTGACCACTACCAGGCCCAGTACCAGGGCGAAGGTTGAGAGAACCTCGAAATAGATCAGCGCGCGGGAACCGACCCGGCCAAGCTCCTTCATGTTCTCCATCCTGGCGATGCCAAGCACCACGGTGGCGAAAATGATCGGCGCAAAAACCATCTTGATCAGTTTGATAAATGCATCGCCCAGAGGCTTCAGGTCGACGCCGATGTGCGGCCAGAACACCCCGAGCAATATGCCCGTGGCCACGCCGATGAGAACCTGCACATACAGCTTTCCTATGAATCGCTTGGCCATAGCCTTCTCCGCATTATTTTTATGAGTCGGATTATTTGGTGGCGACTGGGCTATCGAGTACTGCAGACAGAACCGGGTTGTTACGGCTGGATAGCCCAGGTTTTGTGGGGTCAAACACGGAAGGAAAGGTAATGGTTTTTTTGAAGTGCGGTAATACAATGAAATTCACTTCATTGTTAACTTGCAGTTAATTATTGGCAGTAGTGTTGAGCCGAACTTCCAATCGGGGGGAGGGGATGGCGTTGCAGGGGTTACTTGAAAAAGCGACTGGGCGTCGTACCGAATTGCTTCTTGAACATGCTGGCGAAAGCGCTTGGGCTGTCATAACCAAGCAGTCCGGCGACATCAATGACCTTTTCGCCCTGGGCAATACGCTCCAGCGCCAGCAGCAATCGAGCCTGTTGACGCCACTGACCGAAGGTCATCCCGGTCTGTTTGTGGAACAGCCTCTGAATGGTTTTTTCGTCGATCTTCAGTCGCGCCGCCCAGTCAGCCATGGTCGAGTTATCCCCCGGATTTTCCTGCAGGGATGCGCAGATGACTTTTAGCCGTCGATCATTGGGCTGCGACAATTTGAGCGGCAAGGTCGGCAGCACACAGATCTCATCGAGGATAAGACGCATGATTCGTGCTTCCCGCGAATCTGCGCCATAAGGCGGCACGATATCCACGGAAGACTTGATCAACTCGCTTAACAGCGGAGAAATACTGATCGCCTTGCTTTGTGCGGGGAGGTTCAGTGCGTCGTTCGGCTGCACGAAGATACTGCGCATCTTTACCGGGCCGATACAGCGAATCGCATGAGTCTGGCCCTGCGGCATCCAGATGCCTCGACTGGGCGGCACCGTCCAGCGTACGGCTCCGGCATGCACCGTCATTACCCCTTCGATGGCATGAATCAACTGATGCCTGCCGTGTGTATGGGCCTGGATCAGCCAGCCGTCAGGATAATCCGTCGCGCTGCTGGTAATGGCCCAGGTCCATTCATCCTCCTCCAGCAGAAACTCATCCAGCGGCGTGATCATGGAGTGCCTCTTTCGCGGTAGCGATGGCCTTTAACGAGTGAGACGGCATTTGCGTTGCACCCTAGCATGGGTTGCATCTTCTCTCTGATGGTTGAGTCCCGATCATGCCCATACTCAATGCCGAACCTCTGATTGAACAATTACAGCGAGTGGACGCTGCATACCAGTACCTGCTCACTCAAATCAGTGCAGCAGAAGGCAAGGCTGCCAGTGCCAGGAACAGCGAACATACCGAGTTGATGCATAGGATCGCGCAGGCCCGGCAGCAGCATTTCTCTGCGCTTGTGGAACTGTCCTATCGCCTGCGCGTGCAACTGGAAAACCGCGCAAGCCACTAGCCAGCCAGTTGCTTCGCCTTGGTCACGGGCAGCAAGGCCGTGACCACGCCCAGCAACGGCAGGAACGAAGTGAGTTTATAGACCCAGACGATGCCATGGATATCTGCCAGCTCACCCAGGCCGGCAGCACCGATGCCGCCGATCCCGAACATCAGGCCGAACATGATGCCGGACACCATGCCGACGCGGCCGGGTACCGCCTCCTGGGCATATACCACCAACGCGGCAAAGGCCGAGGACATGATCAGGCCTATCGTTACTGCGAGCACTACAGTCCAGACCGGATTGGCGTAGGGCAGTATCAGCGCGAAAGGCGCGACGCCGAGAAACGATACCCAGATCACGGCCTTGCGTCCGATCCTGTCACCCACCGGCCCGCCGGCAAATGTTCCCAGAGCAACCGCCGCCAGAAATGCAAACAGATACAACTGGCTCTGCTGGACTGACAGGCTGAAGCGCTCGATGAGATAGAACGTGAAGTAGTTGGTGAATGCCGCAATGTAGACAAACTTGGCAAACATCAGCAGTGCAATCACCAGAATGGCCCGAATGATATTGTTGCGACTCAGGCCGGCAGCCTGATTGCGTTTCAGGGCATTGAGCTGGGTTTGTCCATGACGAATGGTCCAGCCGGTGATTCTGCACAGCACCCACACCGCCAGGCCTGCCACCAGCATGAACCAGGCGATTGCCGACTGGCCGTAAGGAATGACAATCGCTGCCGTCAGCAACGGGCCAATGGCAGAGCCTGTGTTGCCGCCGACCTGAAACGTCGACTGCGCAGTGCCGAAACGCCCACCCGAAGCCATCCTGGCCACCCGCGACGCTTCCGGATGGAAAGTGGCAGAGCCTACTCCAACCACCGCTGAGGCGATCAGCAGCATTTCATAACTGTTGGCAAAGGCGAGCAGGGCGATACCCAGCAACGTGATAATCATCCCGGATGGCAGCAGATAAGGCTTCGGATGCTTGTCGGTGTACATGCCGATCCAGGGTTGCAGCAACGACGCAGTGATCTGGTAGACCAGTGCAATCCAGCCAATCTGCGCGAAGCTGAGCGAGAAGTTGCTTTTCAGCATGGGATAGATCGAAGGCAAGACGGCCTGGATCAAGTCATTTAGCAGATGGGCGAATGCAGCTGCACCGACGATGCGGACAAGAAAGCCCGAGGGTTCCTGGGCGGCGAGAGGCGGCGCGATGTTATCGAGAGCGGCTGGCTTGATAGTCATGGGCAGAGTTCGGCTGGCGAGTGAGACATACACGATCCGTGGCGACCGCGATTCAATGGCCTGCACAGGTTATGCAGCTCCTTGCCGCCTGTCTCACGTGATACCGGCGTGAACTATCTTGATACGGACATTGACGTAATGATTGCCCCTTGAACGCAAAACCCCCGTATCGCCAGGCGAATACGGGGGTTTTGGTGTGCATCAAGCTCCGTGGAATGCCACGGCTGCTGTCAGACGTTGAAGCGGAAGTGCATCACGTCGCCGTCCTTGACAATGTATTCCTTGCCTTCCAGGCGCCATTTGCCTGCTTCCTTGGCACCGGCTTCGCCTTTGAACTGGATGAAGTCTTCGTAGGCGATGACTTCGGCGCGGATGAAGCCTTTCTCGAAGTCGGTGTGGATCACGCCAGCGGCCTGTGGTGCAGTGGCACCGACGCGGACGGTCCAGGCGCGGACTTCTTCTACACCGGCGGTGAAGTAGGTCTGCAGGTGAAGCATTTCGTAGCCTGCGCGGATTACGCGGTTCAGGCCTGGTTCTTCAAGGCCCAGGGCTTCGAGGAACATGTCCTTTTCTTCGCCGTCGTCCAGCTCGGCGATTTCCGCTTCGATCTTGTTGCAGACCGGTACCAGCATCGCGCCTTCTTCTTCGGCGATGGCGCGGACCACGTCCAGCAGCGGGTTGTTCTCGAAGCCGTCTTCAGCAACGTTGGCGATGTACATGACCGGCTTGGTGGTCAGCAGGTGGAAGCCACGAATGACCGCTTTTTCCTCGGTGCTCATGTTCTTCATCAGGCTGCGTGCCGGCTTGCCTTCGGTGAAGTGGGCGATGAGCTGTTCGAGCAGGCCCTTCTGGGTCACGGCTTCCTTGTCGCCGCCCTTGGCGTTGCGGGTGACTTTCTGCAGCTGTTTTTCGCAGCTGTCGAGGTCGGCGAAGATCAGTTCCAGGTCGATGATTTCGATGTCGCGCTTGGGATCGACACTGTTGGAAACGTGGATCACGTTCTCGTCTTCAAAGCAGCGCACCACGTGAGCGATGGCGTCGGTCTCGCGGATGTTGGCCAGGAACTTGTTGCCCAGGCCTTCACCTTTCGAGGCACCGGCAACCAGGCCGGCAATGTCGACGAATTCCATGGTGGTCGGCAGGATGCGCTTGGGGTTTACGATGGCTGCCAGAGCCGCCAGACGCGGGTCGGGCATGGCCACGATGCCGCTGTTCGGCTCGATGGTGCAGAAGGGAAAGTTCTCTGCCGCAATCCCGGATTTGGTCAGGGCATTGAACAGGGTGGACTTGCCGACGTTAGGCAGGCCGACGATGCCGCAATTGAATCCCATGGTGTTTCCCCTCGAGTGATGTCAGGCCTTCTGGCTGTGCAGGTTTTTCATCGCCCGGCTCCATTCACCGGCGAAGATATCCGGCAGCACGCCGAGGGCAAAGTCGATACTGGCGTCCAGTTTCTCCTGTTCGGCGCGTGGCGCTCGACCCAGGACAAAACCGGATACCTTGCTGGCATCGCCTGGGTGGCCGATGCCGAGCCGCAAGCGATGGAAAGTGTTCTGGTTGGCGAGTTGCGCGATGATGTCGCGCAGGCCGTTGTGACCGCCATGCCCGCCGCCAACTTTCAGTTTGGCAACGCCGGGAGGCAGGTCGAGTTCGTCGTGGGCCACCAGGATTGCGTCGACCGGAATTCGATAGAAACCGGCGAGCGCCGCTACGGCCTGGCCGCTACGGTTCATGTACGTGGTGGGGATCAACAGGCGAACATCCTGACCCTGATGCGTGAAACGCCCGGTCAGGCCGAAAAATTTGCGCTCGGGAACGAGATCGACTCGTTGCGCCGCAGCAATACGCTCAACGAAAAGAGCCCCTGCGTTATGCCGGGTCTGTTCGTATTCTGCGCCTGGATTTCCCAGGCCAACGATCAGTTTTATGGCGGTCACGACAGGGGCTCTTCCTTGGAGTTGTGGATAACACCGCTGACGACAGCGGCTACGGTGGACGAAAAATGCTCATTTACCATGATGTAAACTCCGCGATCCCGCCCGCTTTGCCTGCTATCGCTCGCGATGTTTCCTGAGCAACTCCGACGTTATCGAGTAATGAATTACTCGGCAGCGCCTTCTTCTTTGGTGTCTTCAGCAGCTACACGTGGAGCGTGGACGTTGGCGATAGCCAGGTCGGTGCCGTGTGCCAGTGCGACGAACTCAACGCCTTTTGGCGCCTTGAGGTCGGACAGGTGAACGTTGGAACCGATTTCCAGAGCGCCCAGATCGACTTCGATGAACTCAGGCAGATCTTTTGGCAGGCAGGAAACTTCCAGCTCGGTAGTAGTGTGCGAGATCTCGCCGCCTTTCTTGACCGGAGCTTCTTCATTGATGAAGTGAACCGGAACGATAGCGGTCAGTTTCTGGCCAGCTACAACGCGAACGAAGTCAGCGTGCATCACGTGGCCTTTGGCCGGGTGACGCTGCAGAGCCTTGATCAGGACGTTCTGCTTGGTGCCACCAACGTTCAGCTCGATAACGTGGCTGAAAGCAGCCTCGTTTTCCAGCAGCTTGGCAACTTCTTTAGCCAGCATGCTGATGGACTCAGGAGCCTTGTCGGCACCGTAGACAACAGCTGGAACCAGGCTTGCGATACGACGCAGGCGGCGGCTCGCACCTTTCCCCAGGTCGGAACGCACTTCAGCATTCAGAGTGAAATCATTCATGTTGTTTCTCCAAAATAACCACATTCGGCTCGGCGTTTGCGACCAGCGCCGGGACGATATGGGCAAAAAAGCCCCGCCCTGACCGAATGTCAGGGCGGGGCGCTTTTCGTCGACGAGATGCAGGCCAGGGAAAAACCCTTAGCGGAACATCGCGCTGATCGATTCTTCGTTGCTGATACGGCGAACCGCTTCAGCGACTACCGGTGCGATATCCAGTTGACGGATACGGCTACAGGCTTGTGCAGCAGCGGACAACGGGATGGTGTTACTCACCACCAGTTCGTCCAGCACGGAATTTTCAATGTTTTCGATCGCCCGACCCGACAGCACAGGGTGTGTGCAGTAGGCAAAGACCTTGGCAGCGCCATGCTCTTTCAGGGCCTTGGCCGCATGGCACAGAGTGCCGGCGGTATCGACCATGTCATCGACCAGAATACAGGTACGCCCTTCGACATCACCGATGATATGCATCACTTCGGAGTGATTGGCTTTCTCACGGCGCTTGTCGATGATCCCGAGATCGACACCCAGGGATTTGGCAACGGCACGTGCACGCACGACGCCACCGATATCCGGGGAAACGATCATCAGGTTTTCAAAGCGCTGGTCTTCGATGTCATCCACCAGAACCGGGGAGCCGTAGATGTTATCTACCGGAATATCGAAGAAACCTTGAATCTGGTCAGCATGAAGATCAACCGTGAGAACACGATCGATACCCACCACGGTCAGCATGTCAGCAACGACTTTCGCGCTGATTGCAACACGTGCGGAACGCGGACGGCGATCCTGACGGGCATAACCAAAGTAAGGAATCACAGCAGTGATTCGGGACGCTGAGGAACGGCGGAAGGCATCAGCCATCACGACGAGTTCCATCAGGTTATCGTTTGTCGGAGCGCAAGTCGGCTGAATAATGAAGACATCTTTACCGCGGACGTTTTCATTGATCTCAGTGCTGATTTCGCCGTCGGAGAATTTACCGACAGAGACATCACCCAATGGGATATGCAGCTGACGTACTACACGCCGAGCCAGATCGGGGTTAGCGTTCCCCGTAAAGACCATCATCTTGGACACGCGCAGTACCTGGAGGCTGAGGGTATACCTGGATGAGTATAGAAAATGGCAGGGGCGGCTGGATTCGAACCAACGCATGGCAGGATCAAAACCTGCTGCCTTACCGCTTGGCGACGCCCCTGTATTGAATCAATCTGAGTGCCTGGCACTCAATTCCGTTTACAGAATCTGTAGCTTGCGATGCAACATCGAAACGTTGCTTCCTTTTGCTACGAACCCTGCAAGGGTCTCTGTAAGAAGGGCCGAGACTTTATCAGCTTCAGCTTTGTTTGGGAAGGCCCCAAACACACAACTTCCAGTTCCGGTTAATTTTGCTTCGGTAAAATTACCTAACAAATTCAAAGCGTTACGTACATCTGGATAACGCTTCTCTACAACCGCTCTACAGTCGTTTTGACTGTTTCCCTTGGGAACGGGGCGCACTTTAATGGGAGGAGTGTCACGTGTCAACAGTGGATCTGAAAAAATTTCTGCTGTACTTACAGATACTTGCGGCACAAGTACCAAATACCACGGTTCTTCGGGGTTTACGGGGGTCAGGATTTCTCCCACGCCCTCGGCAAATGCTGCGCGTCCACGCACGAAAACCGGGACGTCGGCGCCCAGCGTAAGGCCCAGTGCGGCCAGACGATCTTCGTCCCAGCCAAGATTCCACAGATGATTCAGACCCAGAAGGGTCGTTGCCGCATCGGAACTGCCGCCGCCGATGCCGCCGCCCATGGGCAGGCGTTTTTCCAGCCAGATATCCATGCCCAGTGTGCAGCCGGACTGTTGCTGCAGTGCCCGGGCTGCCTTGACGATAAGATTGCTGTCGTGGGGAACACCGGGAACATCGGTCTGCAGGCGGATTTCACCGTCCTCGCGTACGGCAAAACCGAGTTCGTCGCCGTAGTCGAGAAACTGAAAGATGGTTTCCAGTTGGTGATAGCCGTCAGGACGACGGCCAAGAATGTGCAGCATCAGGTTCAGCTTGGCCGGAGCCGGCAGGGTCAGTTGTGGCGTGTTCATGCTCATTGCCCCAGCTTGCGAGGCTGCCAGTCCTTGACCACCAGCGTGACATCGAGGTCCTGGCCATGCAGTTTGATGCGTTCGGGCAGCCAGTAACCGTTCTGCTCGGCATAGCTGAGGTATTCCACCTGCCAGCCATCCTGTTCAAGGCTGGCCAGCCGGCTGTCGTCATCCAGGGTCAGGCGGCTCTTGCTGTCGGGAGCGGGAAGACCGCGTACCCACCAGACCAGATGCGAAACCGGAAGCTTCCAGCCCAACTGGTCTTGCAGCAGGGTTTCCGGCGTCGCGGCTTCATAGCGGCCCTGATTGGCGACTTCCAGGCTCACGCTGCCCGGACGACCGGTCAGGCGTGCCGCGCCGCGTCCCAGCGGGCCGGAGAGGCGAATGTCGTAATAATCCTGGCGTTGCAGCCAGAACAGGGTACCGCTGCCGGAGTCGCGAGGGGCGCGGATGCCGACCTTGCCGTTGATCTGCCAGCCATCGAGGCTGCTCAGTTGTTGCTTGTGCTCGCGCCATTGCGCGGGATTGCCCTTGCCCTGAAGGGCTTCGCGGGAGGTCATGCCGGCACAGCCGGCGAGCAGGGCGATAAGGCTGAATACGATTACATGGCGCAAAAACATAACGTCAAAGAGTCTCTGATCCGGTCAGGCGCAGCAGCGTGCTGCGCAGAATAGGGCTGTCGGGTTGCTGTTCAAGGGCTTTGCCCCAGACTTTACGGGCTTCACGCTGCTCGCCCTTGGCCCAGAGTACTTCGCCCAGATGAGCGGCAACTTCGTGGTCGGGGAAGCGCTCAAGCGCAAGGCGCAGCAAGCGTTCGGCCTCGTCCAGGTTGCCCATGCGGTAATTGACCCAGCCAAGGCTGTCGAGCACGGCCGGATCTTCCGGATTGAGGCTGTGGGCCTTTTCGATCAGTTGCTTGGCTTCGGCATAGCGGGTCGTGCGATCCGAAAGGGTGTAGCCCAGGGCGTTCAGAGCCATGGCATTTTCCGGTTCGCGCTTGATGATGGTCCGCAGGTCCTTTTCCATCTGGGCCAGATCGTTGCGCTTTTCCGCCAGCATGGCGCGGGTGTAAAGCAGGTTCACGTCGTCCGGGTACTGCTTGAGCGCCTGATTCAATACTTGCCAGCCACGATCGGGCTGATTGTTGCTGGTCAGGGTTTCGGCTTCGATCAGGTACAGCTGGATCGCGTAGTCCGGTTGCGTATCGCGGGCTTCGGCGAGGCGTTTGGACGCTTCGGCCGCGTTGCCGTTGCTCATCAGAATGTCGCTCTGGCGCAACTGGGCAGACAGGAAATCACTGCCCGGCCCGACCTGGGCGTATTCGGCAAGGGCGCTTTGCGGGTCGTTGCGCTCTTCGTGGATACGACCCAGATTCAGGTGCGCAGAATCGACATGCGCGCCGCGCTCGACCAGTTCCTCCAGATAGCCGGCCGCTTCATCCCAGGCCTTGGCTTCCAGGCAGACCAGTGCCAGCGAGAAACGCAGGTCGTCGTCATCCGGATATTGCTGCAGCAGGCTGGAGAACTGGACCTTGGCGTCTTCCATGCGGTTCTGTTCGACCAGCATGCGTGCGTAGGTCAGGCGCAGACGTTTGTCTTCCGGGTATTTCTTGAGGCTTTTTTCCAGGATCGGCAGCGCTTCCTTGCCACGGCTCATGCCTTGCAGCAGGCGAGTACGCAGCAGGATCGGCGCGATTTCGCCTTCCTTGGGTGGATTGTCTTCAAGCAGACGCAACGATTGTTCGGAATCGCCGTTCTGTTGCAGGAGCAATGCCTTGCCGAAAATCAACTGGCCATTGTTCGGGTACTTGCCCAGCAACCGGTCGAAGCTCTTGAGCAGGCCGTTGCGGGTATCGGTGTCGGTTTCCGCCGCGGAGAGCGCCAGAAAGTCGAAATGCGTGTCGCCCTGGCCTTGCAGGACCTTCTCCATATACATCATGGAGTCGTCATAGCGTCCGGAACGCGCCAGTTGAATGGCGGCGGCTCTTTGCGCCTCCAGGTTGGTCGCGTCGTTGCGCGCCCAGATCAGTGCGGTATCCAGCGCGGCCTGATCGGCGCCCAGATACTCGGCAATCCGATAGGCACGTTCGGAAACGCCAGGGTCCTGAGTGGTAACCGCCTGGGTGACGTAGTTATCCAGCGCAATGTCGAAACGGTTGCGTTGGCCAGCCAGTTCGGCGCTCAGCAGGCTTACCAGGGTTTCCTGAGTGAACGAGCCATAGACCAGCGGCTTGGTTTCAGGCGCGGGAGTGGTGTCTTTCTGTGGCGTCACAGGTTGCTGTGAAACGGGTGCCGTGGACTGGCAACCACCAAGAAAGACGAGGGCGAGGAACAGCGCGGAGGATCTAGTCATATATGAGAAAGGCGGCTTACCTGCGGTTTGGAGCATCATGACACAAGGCTGTCGGCAAAACCCACAACCGGCGGAAAAACTACTGCAACAGCGGTTTTGGCGGCGTTGCTGGCCTTTGGACAGGGCCCGCAACGAGCGATTCTAGTGGGACAATAATATGCAGTGGTTGTTCTGAGCTTATCGAAGTAGGACAATTGCGGGCTTCACGTCACCACCAGCGACCCTGAATGGCCTTCCTTGCACTTGGTATTAACCATAAGACTGCCTCGGTAGACGTTCGCGAGCGCGTGGCATTTACGCCGGAACAGCTGGTTGAGGCCTTGCAGCAGCTTTGCCGTCTTACCAGCAGTCGCGAAGCCGCGATCCTCTCGACGTGTAACCGTAGCGAGCTGTATATAGAGCACGACCAGCTCGCAGCTGAAAGCATTCTGGCCTGGCTGGCGGATTATCACCACCTGAGCCTGGATGAGTTGCGCGCCAGCGCCTACATACATGAAGACGATGCCGCCGTACGGCACATGATGCGCGTGGCCTCGGGCCTGGACTCCCTGGTACTCGGCGAGCCGCAGATTCTTGGCCAGATGAAATCCGCGTATGCCGTTGCCCGCGAAGCCGGGACCGTTGGTCCGTTGCTCGGGCGGTTGTTCCAGGCCACGTTCAGTGCCGCCAAGCAGGTGCGCACCGACACCGCCATCGGCGAAAACCCGGTATCGGTCGCGTTTGCTGCTGTCAGCCTGGCGAAACAGATCTTCAGCGACCTGCAACGCAGCCAGGCGCTGCTGATCGGTGCTGGTGAAACCATTACCCTGGTTGCCCGGCATCTGCGGGATCTGGGCGTCAAGCGTATCGTGGTAGCCAACCGTACCCTGGAGCGCGCCAGTATCCTGGCCGCCGAGTTCGGCGCCCATGCGGTACTGCTTTCGGATATTCCGGCTGAGCTGGTCAACAGCGACATCGTGATCAGTTCCACGGCCAGCCAGTTGCCGATCCTCGGCAAGGGCGCGGTGGAAAGCGCCTTGAAGCTGCGCAAGCACAAGCCTATTTTCATGGTGGATATCGCCGTTCCCCGGGATATCGAGCCCGAAGTCGGTGAGTTGGACGACGTTTACCTGTATAGCGTCGACGATCTGCACGAAGTGGTCGCCGAAAACCTCAAGAGCCGGCAAGGCGCGGCCCTGGCGGCCGAGCAACTGGTCAGTGTCGGCGCCGACGATTTCATGTCGCGCCTGCGCGAGCTGGCGGCAGTCGATGTACTGCGTGCCTATCGTCAGCAAAGCGAGCGGCTGCGCGACGAAGAGCTGAGCAAGGCCCAGCGCATGCTGGCCAACGGCAGCAATGCCGAAGAAGTATTGATTCACCTGGCCCGTGGCCTGACCAACAAACTGCTGCACGCCCCAAGCGTCCAGCTTAAAAAGCTGTCTGCCGAGGGGCGCGTCGATGCGCTGGCCATGGCTCAGGAACTTTTTGCCCTCGGTGAGGGCTCGACGGATAAACCTTCGCAATGAAAGCTTCACTGCTCAATAAGCTGGATGTGCTCAGCGACCGTTTTGAAGAACTGACCGCGCTGCTTGGCGATGCGGAAGTTATCAGCGACCAGACCAAATTCCGCGCCTATTCGCGTGAATACGCCGAAGTAGAGCCGGTCATCGAGGTTTACCGGCAGCGGATCAAGGTGCTCGCCGATCTGGACGGTGCGCAGGCACTGCTCAAGGACAGCGACCCGGACATGCGTGAAATGGCGGTCGAGGAAGTTCGTGAAGGCAAGCAGCAACTGCTGGAACTGGAAGCGCAGTTGCAGCGCATGCTGCTGCCCAAGGATCCGAATGACGGCCGCAACGTGTTTCTGGAAATCCGCGCCGGTACCGGTGGTGACGAGGCAGCGATTTTCTCCGGCGATCTGTTCCGCATGTACTCGCGCTATGCCGAGCGGCGTGGCTGGCGGGTGGAAATCCTTTCGGAGAACGAAGGCGAGCACGGCGGCTATAAAGAAGTCATTGCCAGGGTCGAAGGCGAGAATGTCTACGGCAAGCTGAAGTTCGAGTCCGGCGCCCACCGTGTCCAGCGGGTCCCTGAAACCGAATCACAGGGCCGTATCCACACCTCGGCCTGTACCGTGGCGGTGTTGCCCGAGCCTGACGAGCAGCAGGCAATCGAGATCAATCCGGCGGACCTGCGCATCGACACCTATCGTTCCTCGGGCGCCGGTGGACAGCACGTCAACAAGACCGACTCGGCGATTCGCATTACCCACTTGCCATCGGGTATTGTCGTGGAGTGCCAGGAAGAACGTTCGCAACACAAGAACAGAGCCCGGGCAATGTCCTGGTTGTCTGCCAAACTGAATGATCAGCAGACCAGCGCGGCAGCCAATGCCATCGCCAGCGAGCGCAAGCTGCTGGTCGGTTCGGGCGATCGTTCGGAGCGTATTCGCACCTATAACTTCCCTCAAGGGCGAGTGACGGATCACCGCGTCAATCTGACGTTGTATTCACTGGATGAAGTTCTCGCCGGTGGCGTCGATGCAGTGATAGAGCCGCTACTCGCTGAATATCAGGCTGATCAACTTGCGGCACTGGGTGAGTAAATGACCATCATCGCCAGCTTGTTAAGAAGCGCTGAACTTCCCGACTCACCAACCGCCCGGCTGGATGCCGAGTTGCTGCTGGCCGCTGCCCTGGGCAAGCCGCGCAGCTTCCTGCATACCTGGCCCGAGCGGATTGTCAGCACCGAAGCGGCGCTGGCTTTCGCCGGCTATCTGCAGCGTCGACGCACCGGTGAGCCGGTGGCTTATATTCTGGGCCAGCAAGGCTTCTGGAAACTCGATCTGGAAGTCGCGCCACATACCCTGATTCCACGCCCTGAAACCGAAATGCTGGTCGAAGCGGCGCTGGAACTGGTACCGGCTTTTGCACCGGCACAGATTCTGGACCTCGGTACCGGCAGCGGGGCGATTGCCCTGGCATTGGCCAATGAGCGCCACCTGTGGAAAGTGACCGCCGTGGACCGCGTGCTGGAAGCCGTGGCCCTGGCCGAACGCAACCGCCAGCGCCTGCAACTGGACAACGCGGTGGTGCTCAACAGCCACTGGTTCAGTGCGCTGGAGGAGGCGCGGCAGTTCGACCTGATCATCAGCAACCCGCCCTACATTGCCGACACCGATCCGCATCTGGCTGCCGGTGATGTGCGTTTCGAGCCAAGCAGTGCGCTGGTTGCAGGCAGCGACGGCCTGGACGACCTGCGCGCCATCGTCGAGCAGGCGCCGGCCTACCTGCGCAGTGGTGGCTGGTTGTTGCTCGAACATGGCTATGACCAGGGCGCTGCGGTGCGCAATCTGCTGACGACCCGTGGTTTCGAGCGGGTCCAGACCCGTCGCGATCTGGGCGAACATGAGCGCATCACCTTTGGATGCCTGCCGTGCTGAGTGACCAGGAACTGCTGCGCTACAGCCGGCAGATCCTGCTGCAACATGTCGACATCGACGGCCAGATAAAGCTCAGGCACAGCCGTGCGCTGATCGTCGGTCTGGGTGGCCTTGGCTCTCCGGTGGCACTGTATCTGGCGGCAGCCGGGGTGGGTGAATTGCATCTGGCCGACTTCGACAGCGTTGACCTGACCAACCTGCAGCGCCAGATCATCCATGACAGCCAGAGCGTCGGCCAGACCAAGGTAGACTCTGCCATGGCCCGTCTGGCGGCCATTAACCCTGAAGTGACGCTGGTCGCCCATCGCGCGGCCCTGGATACCGATTCGCTGAGTGCTGCCGTGCAGGCGGTGGATCTGGTGCTCGATTGCTCGGATAACTTCTCAACCCGCGAGGCGGTGAATGCCGCGTGTGTTGCCGCAGGCAAGCCATTGGTCAGCGGCGCGGCGATTCGCCTCGAAGGCCAGTTGTCGGTGTTCGACCCGCGTCGCGCCGAGAGCCCTTGCTATCACTGCCTGTACGGGCACGGCAGCGAAGCCGAGCTGACCTGCAGCGAAGCTGGTGTCATCGGCCCGTTGGTGGGGCTGGTCGGCAGCCTGCAAGCCCTGGAAGCCTTGAAACTGTTGGCAGGCTTTGGCGAGCCTCTGGTCGGCCGTCTGCTGCTGATCGATGCCTTGACCAGCCGTTTCCGCGAATTGAAGGTCAAGCGTGATCCGGCCTGCGGTGTCTGCGGTACTGCTCGGCAGGCCAGGCATGACTGACACTCGTACGCCTTACAGTCGCAATGCGCCGGTTGGAGTGTTTGATTCCGGCGTGGGCGGGCTTTCGGTATTGACCGAGATTCGCCAGTTGCTGCCCGACGAATCGCTACTGTATGTCGCGGACGGCGGGCATATTCCCTATGGTGAGAAGACTCCGGAATTCATTATCCAGCGCTGCCTGGCGATTGCCGGTTTTCTCCGTGAACAAGGCGCCAAGGCTCTGGTGCTGGCCTGTAATACCGCGACAGTGGCTGGCGTTGCCCAGATACGTCAGCGCTACCCCGACTGGCCCATCGTTGGCATGGAGCCGGCGGTCAAACCGGCTGCGGCTGCAACGCGCAGCGGCGTGGTCGGCGTTCTGGCCACCACCGGGACCCTGCAAAGCGCCAAGTTCGCGGCGTTGCTCGACCGTTTTGCCAGTGATGTGCGGGTGGTGACCCAGCCATGCCCGGGTCTGGTCGAGCTGATCGAGACTGGCGACCTGCTCAGCCCGACCATTCGCCAGTTGCTCTGGAGCTATGTCGAGCCGTTGCTGGCTGAAGGATGTGACACCATCATCCTTGGCTGTACCCACTATCCGTTTCTCAAGCCACTGCTGCGTCAGATGATTCCCGACTCGATCAGTCTGATCGACACCGGTGCCGCGGTAGCCCGTCAACTCCAGCGCCTGCTGGCCCAATCCGATCTCTTGAGTCTTACGCCTGGATGCGAAACGTCCTACTGGACGAGTGGCAATCCAAATGATTTCAAAAAAATTCTGCCAGCCCTATGGCAAAGTCCCGGCAGTGTGCGAAGCTTGGGTTTGTAAAAAAATCGTGAAAAAGACTTTTTGGGGCTGAACTAACGCTTTGCTACGGCTTTCTATACTGCGTCCGCCAGGTTTCCAGCACTTTACTAACAACTACATATGAAATGGATATTTCTATGAAGCAACTCTTTTGTGCGGCCGTTATAGCGGCTGCTCTTGCGGGGCAAAGCTCATTGGCGCAAGCCGACGGAGTTGAGTTTTCGGTAGGCCATACCAGTCAATCGACCATGACTTATCGTCTGGGCGTGCAGTTCGACTGGGATAAAAGCTGGCTGAAAAGCGACGTGGGGCGCCTGACCGGTTACTGGGATGGAGCCTACACGCACTGGGAAGGTGACAAGCAATCCAGCAACAACAGCCTGTCGTTTTCGCCGGTGCTGGTCTACGAGTTCGCCGGACAGAACGTGAAGCCTTATATCGAGGCGGGTATTGGGGTTTCGGTATTCTCCAATACTCAGGTTGAAGACAACAAACTGGGTTCGGCTTTCAACTTTGAAGACCGTATCGGTTTTGGCCTGCGTTTCGCGGGCGGGCATGAAGTCGGTATTCGTGCCACTCACTATTCCAACGCCGGCATCAAACAGCCGAACGACGGGATAGAAAGCTACGCCTTGCACTACAAGATGCCGTTCTAAGTAGCATCGCCTTCGCGAATGAATCCGCTCCCACACGGAGCGAATTTATTCGCGAATGATGGCACCCCACCTACAGATACGCCGTCGCAATTCCCTTGCGCTCATTCAGACAATCGTCTGCTCCCGCTTCAAACTCTCTGCAGATCAACGGGCGTCTTTCGTAGATGGTGCACATCATGCTGTCGCGATCCAGCGCCGCGCACCAGCCATCCTCCAGACGCAACATGACTTCGCCACCCCACTCATCGGTATCGATATAGCGCTCGGGCACGCCGGTGTCGGTGATCAGCATCACCTCCAGCTGGCAGCAGCATGCCGCGCAGGTCGAGCAGGTGACGACCGGTTCGCTGGGAAGCTGGGTCAGGGTAATGAGCGGGGATTTCAGTGGGAGGCTCCGGTGCGTGTATTGATGAGTGGATGGCTTGCCAGTCGTTGCAGCAAGGGAAAGACGACTGCCCAGACCAGCCCCAACAGCACGAGGCTTGGCCACAATCCCATGGGCAACTGGACGTTTGCCAGTTGCGAGCCGGCATAGTACGACATCGGGCCGCCAATCGCGCCGAGCAGGCTGGCGCGCCACCATGGGCAGGCGGTCCAGGCCAGGCAATGCCTGAGTGTGGTGGCCAGCACCGCCCAGAGTATGACCAGCCACAGGGGAATCAGTGGGCCATCGGTGCCGAAGTCGAATACTCCAATATTCATCAGGATGCTGTCGAGCAACGTTCCCGTAACCGTGACGGCCAGCAACAACCTGACTTCGTTTCTCCACAACACGTGAATCGCCACCACAGCGACTGCAATCAGCAGCCAGGCACTGTTGCCACCCAGCACGCAGGCGAACCAGCCAATCTGGAACAGCAGCGCATTGGCGAGGGTTTTAAGCATCGAACAGTCCCAGCACAGGTGCACGCAATGCTTCAGGCTTGGCCAGCAGCAATTGGGCGGTGCCGATGGTGCGTTCCAGGAATCCGCCTTCGCAGTAGCACAGATAGAACTCCCACAGGCGCAGGAAGTACTCGTCGTAACCCAGTTCCAGCAATGCGCTGTGGGCATGACGGAAGTTGTCGTGCCACAGGTGCAGGGTCCGTGCGTAGTGCAGGCCGAAATCTTCCATATGCAGCAGGTTCATGTCGGTATCGCCTCCGACGATTTCCATCATCTTGTGCACCGACGGCAATGCTCCACCGGGGAAGATGTAGCGCTGGATGAAGTCCACACTGCTTTTGGCCTGCTCATAACGCTGCTCGCGAATGGTGATGGCCTGCAACAGCATCAGCCCGTTGCTCTTGAGCAGGTGCGAGCATTGCTTGAAGTACGTCGGCAGAAACTTGTGGCCCACCGCTTCGATCATTTCGATGGACACCAGCTTGTCGTACTGGCCGGTGAGGTCGCGGTAGTCCTTGAGCAGCAGTGTGACGCGATCCTGCAAGCCCAGTTGCTCCAGGCGTTTTTCGGTGTAGGCGAACTGTTCCCTGGACAGAGTTGTGGTGGTGACCCGGCAGCCATAATGCTGTGCCGCATAAATCGCCATGCTGCCCCAGCCCGTGCCGATTTCCAGCAGGTGATCTTCGGGCTTGAGCGCCAGCTTCTGGCAGATGCGCTCCAGCTTGTTCAGTTGCGCCTGCTCAAGGGTGTCGGTTTCGCTCAGGAACTGTGCGGCCGAATACATCATCGTCGGGTCGAGAAACTGCTCGAACAGCTGGTTACCCAGGTCGTAATGTGCCGCGATGTTTTTCTGCGAGCCTTTACGGGTATTGCGGTTGAGCCAGTGCAGACCCTGGACCAGCGGTCGTGTCAGGCGCGCGATACCACCTTCCATGGCATCGAGCACATCGAGATTGCTGACGAAAACCCGCACCACTGCGGTCAGGTCCGGCGTCGTCCAGTAGCCATGAATGAAAGCTTCACCGGCACCGATGGAACCGCCGCTGGCAACCATGCCCCAGATGGCGGAATCGCGTATATGAATCTCGCCCTGAATAAGTGCCCCGGCCTTGCCGAAGACATGGCGTTCGGTGCCCTCTATCACCACCAGCTGGCCGTTGCGCAGCTTGGCCAGTTGGCGCAGCACACCACGGCGCAGGAGGTTACCGGTCAGATTACGAGTACCCAGATTGGCAGAAAAACCACTACTACTGATGTTTTTCATTACGTCGATCCTTGGGTTGCGGGGTGCCGGTACGGTAGTCACCGTCAGCAGTCTGATGATTGAAAATCGGTATGCGCTTGAGGAAAAGGCGTATGGCCTGCCAATAGATTGCAAGACATGTCTTGGCAGTCATCCACGGGAAGGTGAGCAGGTAACGGTGCAGCGTTTGACGGTTGAGGCTCTGACGCCTCAGGTTGAGAGTGGCATCGAACATTTTCAGCTCGCCTTGCCAGTCGGCCATGTGCACGCCGATTCGCTCGGCGGGCTGGCTGAAGCTCATGCGGTATTCGAGGTCGCGGGGTAGAAACGGCGACACATGAAACGCCTTGGCCACGGCAAAGTGCTGATGGCCTTCGCCGTTGGCGGGCAGGACATAGTGATAGCGTTCGCCCCAGGGCGTATTGGTGACCTCACAGAAGATCGCAGCCAGAGTCCCGTCGATTTCATGGCAGTAGAAAAAACTCACCGGGTTGAATGACAGGCCCCAACTGCGCGCCTGGGTCAGCAGGCATACCCGACCCAGCGGCATATGTCCCAGCGCGATCCCGACGCGCTCGCGCACCGCTTCCTGCAGCGGCACGCCGCGCCCGGTCAGTTCCGGCAGGTAGTCATGCTCTCTGAACGAGAATGGCGAAAAGCGTTTGTTGCCGGCCAGCGGCGACAGGTTGAGCACCGCGTCCTGTTCGTCCAGATCCAGATACAGCAGGCCGATTCGATAATTGAATTGGTGAGCCCTCGGTGCAAAGCGCCGATGGCTGATCCAGCCGCTGTAAAGGGCGCTGTTCACAGCACTTCACCGAAGGCTTTGGCCACGCGCAGGCCGCTGACCACGCCGTCTTCGTGGAAACCATTGGCCCAATAGGCGCCGCAGTACCAGGTATGTTCGACGTCGTTGATTTCCTGCCAGCGCTCCTGGGCCGCGACGGCCTCCAGGCTGTATTGCGGGTGCGCATAGCGATAGCGGCCAAGGATCTTCTGCGGATCGATGGCGCTGGTCTGGTTCAGGCTGACGCAAAAGGTGGTATTGCTTTCGATCCCCTGCAGGATGTTCATGTCATAGGTTACGGCTGCCAGTTGCTGCTCGCCGCCACCAAGTCGGTAGTTCCAGCTGGCCCAGGCCAGTTTGCGATCAGGCAACAGCCGTGTGTCGCTGTGCAGGACCACGTCATTCTCGGCATAGCGCAAGGCACCGAGAACCTCCTGTTCGGCCTGTGAGGGCCTGGCCAGTAGTTGCAAGGCCTGATCGCTGTGGCAGGCGAAGATCACTTTATCGAAGCGCTCGCTGCCCTGGGCGCTATGCAGCGTGACGCCTTCGCTGTCGCGCTCGACCCGCTGCACTGGGCAGGACAGGCGGATGCGCTCCTTGAACGAGGCGGTCAAGGGCTCGATATAACTTCTGGAGCCGCCTTCGATCACGCACCATTGTGGGCGGTTAGTGACAGACAGCAGGCCGTGATTCTTGAAGAAACGCACGAAGAATTGCAGGGGAAAACCCAGCATGTCGGCCAGTGACATCGACCAGATGGCCGCGCCCATTGGCACGATGTAATGGTCGATGAAGCGCTGGCCATAACCGCCGTTTTTCAGGTATTCACCCAGAGTGGTATCTGCCGCGATGCGGCGGTTTTCGAGATCGGCCACCGACTGGCGATTGAAGCGCAGGATGTCACTGAGCATGCCCCAGAAGCGTGGCGACAACAGGTTGCTGCGCTGGGCGAACAGGCTGTTGAGATTGTTGCCGTTGTATTCGACCCCGGTGCGCGGGTCATGCACCGAAAAGCTCATCTCGGCCGGTTTGAACGCAACGCCCAGTTGCCCGAGCAGGCGGATGAAGTTCGGATAGGTCCAGTCGTTGAACACGATGAAGCCGGTATCAATCGCATAGGCACGGCCCTCGACCTGCACGTCGACGGTGTGGGTATGGCCGCCGATCCAGTCCGATGCTTCAAACACGCTGATTTCATGCGAGCGATTGAGCAGGTAGGCGCTGGTCAGGCCGGCAATCCCGCTGCCGATGATGGCGATTTTCATTGCATGTCCTTATTCGATGCCGAAGTCCGCGTCATGCGTTTGCCAATCGCGAATTTTGCCCGCGCTGGCAGCATCGCCAGCAAGCGCAGGCTGAGAATGAAAGCGCCAGGGAAGGCGATTTCCAGTGGGCGTCTGGAACGCTCCAGTTTTTTCGCGATGTACTTGGCAGCCTTGTCGACCGGCCAGCGCATTGGCATCGGGAAATCATTCTTTTCGGTCAGGGGCGTATCGACGAAGCCCGGGCTGATCACGGTGACGTCGATATTTTCGCTGGCCAGGTCAAGTCGCAGCGACTCGAACAGATATCGCAGGCCGGCCTTGGATGCACCGTAGGCTTCGGCCCGTGGCAATGGCAGGTAAGTCACTGCGCTGGCGACACCCAGCAGATGGGGGCTGGTGCCCTTGCGCAGCAACGGCAGCGCTTCCTGGATGCAGAAACTGCTGGCCAGCAGATTGGTGCGAACCACTCGCTCGATCATCGCTGCATCGAAGCTCTGCGCTTCCAGGTATTCGCATGTGCCGGCATTGAGAATGGCGGTATCCAGAGCGCCCCATTGCCGTTCGATGCTATCGCCCATCTGCCGGACCTGGACGCCATCGGTGATATCGCCCGCGATCAGCAGCGTCTGGCCGGGGTAACGGTCCGCCAGGGCTTGCAGGGGAGCCACGGTTCTGGCGGTCAAGGCTACTTGATTACCAGCGTCGAGCAGTTCTTTTGCCAGTGCCAGGCCAATGCCACTGCTGGCGCCGGTCAACCAGATACGACGTGCATATGAAGTGTTCATGCCAACCTCTTTTTCAGCCAGGCAATCAGCCTTCCCATGATGGGCAGGTGTTCGTAGAGCAATGCTCCGGCATCGAAGTAATCCCGATGCCGGTAAACCTTTTCGTGCCAGTGCAGGTGCGAGCAGCCTTCGACGTTGATCAGTCGACCCCGAGCAAGGCGCGGATGTGAATAACTCATGGTCCAGACCAGATAACCTTCGCCGGGCCGGACTTCATCGAAGCGGTGAAACTCGAAATGCAGTTCGCTGACATTGGCGTACAGCTCGGCGAAGTAGCGCCGCATGGCTGTCAGCCCATGAATCTGGTGCAACGGGTCGGTGAACGACACATCGTCGCTGTACAGCTCGCCGACCCGCTCAAGGTTGTCCTTGTTCAGGGCTGCAAAGTCATGGGCGAATCGCTGCAGGAATTCACTCATGATGCGGGTCCGTAGCGGCCTGACGATGGGGCAGGGCCTTGAATGCGGCCAGTGCCCGGGCGCGGCTTTTGCTCAGGTCGACAATCGGTGCGGGATAGTCGGCTACCCCGAACAGGCCGCCAGCGAGGGCCGGGTTATGCACTTCTTTCTTGTTCAGGCTGGCCAGTTCCGGCAGCCAATGCTTGATGAAGCGTCCTTCGGGATCGAATTTTTCCGATTGCGAGAGGGGATTGAAGATCCGGAAGTAAGGCGCCGAGTCGGTGCCCGTGGATGAACTCCACTGCCAGCCGCCGTTGTTGGCCGCCAGGTCACCATCGATCAGGTGGCGCATGAAAAAGCGCTCGCCCTCACGCCAGTCAATCAGCAGATTCTTGGTCAGGAACATGGCAACGACCATCCTTAGTCGGTTGTGCATCCAGCCGGTGTCCAGCAACTGGCGCATGGCTGCATCGATGATGGGCAATCCGGTGCGGGCTTCCTGCCACGCAGCCAGTTCCTTCGGGGCGTCACGCCATTTGACGGCTTCGGTCTCGGGGCGGAATGCACGATGACGCGAAACGCGCGGGTAGCCCACTAGAATATGTTTGTAGAACTCCCGCCACAGCAATTCGTTGATCCAGGTCACTGTTCCGGTGTCACCGGTTTCAAATTCGCCGTTGTTGCTCATCAGTGCCGCATGCAGGCACTGACGCGGGGAAATCACCCCGGCCGCCAGATATGCCGACAACTGGCTGGTGCCGGGCTTGGCCGGGAAATCGCGCTCGCTCTGGTAATAGCGGATCTGATCGTCGCTGAATTCACTCAGGCGCCGCCGGGCTTCGTTTTCACCGGCTGGCCAGAGTTCGCGCAGCGCTGTGGAGGGTTGAGCAAAGCCCTTGACCTGATCGGGTACCGAATCGCTTTTGATCGAGAGCGCTTGCTGGGCGCCGGGCAGGCGAATGAGGCGTGGCATCGCTTCGTGGAGGCGTGCGTAGCAGACCTTGCGGAACTGGCTGTAGACCTGAAAGTAGCCACCGCTCTTGGTCAGAATGCTGCCGGGCTTGAACAGCAGTTGATCCAGATAGCTGTGGAACTGAACCCCGGCGTTTTCCAGCGTCTGGCGCACGGCCTGATCGCGGCTGCTTTCATTGATGCCGTATTCTTCGTTGCTGTGCAGCCCTTCGACGGCATGCTCCGTACACAACTGCAACAACACTTGCGGGGCCTGGTCCCAGGTGTCGGCCTCGCGGATCAGCAGGGGAACATTCAACTCGCCCAGGGCCTTTTCCAGCGCCTGCAGGTTGCGCAGCCAGAAATCCACCTTGCAGGCCGCGTCATCATGGTTCTGCCATTGAGTGGGGCTGACCAGATACACAGCCAGTGTCGGACCACGCTCCATGGCTGCGGTCAGGGCAGTATTATCGTGAACGCGCAAATCGCTACGCAGCCAAAGCAGTTGCATGTGAAATCCTTAAATAAGTCCGAGCCTGTTCAATTCGATCTGGGCGCTGAGCGGATCCAGGGCGAGCGTCAATCCGGCGATTTCGTTCGCACATACGAGCAAATCGGCGTTATGGATCTGTACCGTTGGTCCGCTCAGCACAATCGGGCAGGCAATATTGCTCAGTAATCGCGGCAACTGAGCCGGATTCAGCGACTTGCTGGAATACAGCAGGACGCCACGCGGTTGCAGGTATTCGCTGGCCAGCGCCAGCTCGCCCGGCGGCAGCGGCCAGTCGAATACTTCCACCGGGCAATCTGCGCTACTCACCAGCCAGGCCACCAGCCACAGATGCGGTTCAAGCGGCAGATCGGACTGATTGACCAACAACAGTGGCTTGCCGTTGAGCTGGCGGTTGTTGTGATAAATGCGGGCGCCGAGCTTGCTGCGCAGCCACGAATAAAAGAACACCCGCTCCATCTGCGCGCCGAACTTGCCTTGCCAGCGCTTCTCCAGCTCGGCCAGCAGTGGCAGCAGCAATTGCTCGCACAGAGTGCGTGGCGGGTACAGCGACATGGCCTGGTTGAAGACATCGTCGACCCGGCGCTCGGCCAGCTCACCGATGGCCTGCATCAACGTCTGGCGCAGGGCATCCCAGTCATTGCCGGGGCTAAAGCTTTCCGCTTGCGGTTCATCGATCAGGGCCTTGACCTGGCTGACGGACACGCCGCGATTGAGCCAGGTCAGGATCGTCATCACACGCTGTACATGCGCGTGGGTATACAGCCGATGTCCCTTGGCGGTGCGGTGCGGCACGATCAATCCGTAGCGTCGTTCCCAGGCTCGCAGGGTGACGGCGTTGACACCGGTCTGCCGGGCAACTTCACGGATCGGCAGCCAGTCATCGGGCTGCTGCGGCTCTTGGTGTGTATCGTTCATGATTCAGATCGCATTACGCAGACTCAGATTTTCCGGATGCGGCTGCATGTAAACCTGCAGCGCGATATACGGGTCGGGGTGTTGGCGAAAGTGGTGCTTGAGCAGGGTCAGCGGCACGATCAGCGGCACGATGCCTTGATGGTACTGAGTGATCAGGCGCTGGATTTCCTGCTTGTCCTCGGCATCGATGCTGTGTTTCAGATAGCCACTGAGGTGCTGGAGGACATTGGTGTGAGTGCCGCGGGTGGCGCATTTTTTCAGGGCGGCCATCAGCTCGCTGAAATAGCGCGGAGCGATTTCGTTCGGGTCGCTGCGGCCCATGCTGCCGAGCATGTTGCCCAGCACCTTGTATTGCTGAGGGTTGCTGGCCATCAGTTGATATTTGTAGCGCGAGTGGAATTCACTCAAGGCACGGCGGGTTATGCCTTCCTTCAGCAGTTGCTGCCAGGCGGCGTAGGCGAAGACCCGAGTGACGAAGTTTTCCAGCAGCACGGCGTCGTTGAGCCTGCCGTCTTCTTCTACCGGCAGATCCGGCTGGCTGGCGCAGAAGGTCTGTGCATAGATGCCGCGTCCGCCGCCATCGACGGGGGCACCGTTCTCGCGATAGACCTTGACCCGCTCCAGACCGCAGGACGGGGATTTCTGCATGAAGATGTAGCCGCAGATATCGGTCATCTCGGCCGCCATATGCAGCCCGTAATCGGCCAGCGGCGTGGTGACGTTCAGGTCACTGTTGACGGTGCCGATGGCCTGGGGATTTTCGGCAGCACCGACCAGCCTTATCGGTTCACGGGGAATTCCCATGCCGATGGCGACTTCGGGACAGACCGGAACGAAATCGAAATACTCGCTCAGCGCCCGCGTGCACAGGCGAGACTCCTTGTGCCCACCATTGAAACGTACCTCGGCACCCAGCAGGCAGGCGCTGATTCCCAGTTTTGGTTTCTCGATCACAGGCGCTGACATCACAAACCTCTGCACAATACTTGTACAGGTCAATAAGCCTGTACAACTTGTTTCATCATAGGTTTGTGGCTGTACAAGTCAAACTCTTTGTACAAGATTTTCGCGGATCAATCCGCTCCCGCAGGTTGTATGCGCCGGTAGGAGTCAATTCATCCGCGAAAGGCGTTCACTTCCAGCCCATCCGCCACACCTCGGCATCGCGCAGCGTCTGCCACGGCATGCGTTCGCTGCGCTGGGTCAGCACGGCCTGCAGTTCGATTTCCAGCACCGTGCCTTCTTCATCCTTGAACAGCTCGGTCACCAGAAAGTGTTTTTCACGGTTGAGCGGCACTGCTGCGGTCCATTTCGACAGCAGCAGCTTGCGTGGGTTGATCGCATTCATTGCAAGTGTTCAAGCAGGCGGCGTGCGGCTTCCTGGCCGCTGAGCCATGCACCTTCGACGCGCCCGGACAGGCACCAGTCGCCACACACGTAAATGCCCAGGTCGGCATCGGACAATGCGCCCCATTCATGTGAGCTGGCCGGTCGTGCATACAGCCAGCGGTGTGCCTGGCTGAATACCGGTGCTGGCATCGGGCAGTCGATCAGTTCGGCGAAGGCGCCATGCAGATGATCGATGACCGCTTCCTTGGGCATGTCCAGATGCTGCCTGCTCCAGGTGCTGGTGGCGTGCAGAACCCAGGTGTCGAGGGTGTCGTCGCGCCCGGGTTTGCTGCGATTGCGGGCCAGCCAGTCTATCGGGCTGTCCTGTACGAAGCAGCCTTGCATCGGAGTTTGCAGCGGGGCAGAGAAAGCCAGTGCCACGGCCCAGGTCGGGTCCATTTTCACCCCGGCGGCAACGCTTGCCAGCTTCGGTGCCGCAGCCAGCAGAGTGGTTGCCTGGGGGGCCGGCAAGGCAATGATCACATGGCTGAACGGGCCATGGCTGTTGCCTTCGGCGTCCTGCAGATTCCAGTGCTGCTCACCCATGAACACTTCGGTGATGCGGCACGAGAAGGTCACCGGCAGATCGCCCAGCATGGCGCGGGTAATGGAACTCATGCCCGGCTGGCCGACCCAGCGTACCTGTTCGTCCGGCGACGGGCTGAGCCTGCCGCCATGGAAGTTGTACAGCGAGGGCGTCCATTCGGCCACATGGCCCTGGGTTTGCCACTGGCTTACCGCCGCCGCAAAGCGCCGGTCGCGGGCAGTGAAATACTGCGCGCCCATGTCCAGAGAGCCAGCTTCACTTCGCTTGCTGGACATTCTTCCGCCACTGCCGCGGCTTTTGTCGAAAAGATGGATGTCGTGCCCGGCAGCTTTCAGCGCCTGGGCAGCAGAGAGTCCGGCGATACCGGTACCGATGATTGCGATAGGTACAGTCATAGGGGCCTCGTTACCTTGTCTGCACAGACTACGCCGTAGTTAAAACCTGTACAATCTCCGTTTTTGGTATAACTTGCAGTCGTTCTCGTTTTACTGCTTTTAAATCAACTGCAACCCGGACGGTCGAAGACGGTCAGTCTGTTGCTTGTAGACAATGGGCCAACTACCCGGGTTGGGCAGTAAAGCTCCAATTCATTCAGGTGTGACCTATCGTTCAGCAAACGGTTTGGTTTTTCTGGATAAGTCAGACCTGTAAAAAATAGACTACTCAACTGCCACGAACGCCACGCGAGGTAACCTGCCATGCACATATTGCTGACCGGCGGTACTGGTTTGATAGGACGAGCGCTCTGCCGAGTCTGGTCTGCGCAGGGTCATCAATTGACTGTCTGGAGCCGCCGACCTGCGCAGGTTCCTGAGCTCTGCGGTCAATCGGTGCGTGGCATTGCCCGCCTGGAAGAGCTGGGCGAACAACCGGTCGATGCGCTCATCAACCTGGCAGGTGCGCCGATTGCCGAGCGCCCCTGGACGCGCAAACGCCGGTTATTACTGTGGAGCAGTCGCATTGGCCTGACCGAGCAACTGCTGGCCTGGCTGGAGAGTCGCCAGCACCGGCCCGAAGTGATGATTTCCGGTTCGGCCGTTGGCTGGTATGGCGATGCGGGCGAGCATGAGCTGGATGAAACCTCGCTGCCAGCCAAGGAAGACTTCGCCAGCCAGCTGTGCAACGCCTGGGAAGAAACCGCATTGCGGGCAGAAAACCTGGGCGTTCGTGTGATTCTCGTGCGTACCGGTCTGGTGGTGTCCGATCAGGGCGGATTCGTGAAACACCTGCTGCTGCCTTTCAAGCTGGGGCTGGGCGGCCCGATAGGCAATGGTCGGCAATGGATGCCCTGGATTCACCTTCAGGATCAAATCGCCGCGATTGATTTTCTATTGAACCGTAATGATGCCCGCGGTCCTTATAATCTCTGCGCACCAACGCCAGTACGCAATCGCGAGTTTGCCAAGACCCTGGGAAGCGTCCTGCATCGGCCCGCGTTCATGCCGTTGCCCGGACTGGCGCTGCGAGCGGCACTGGGCGAGCTGTCTGTATTGTTGCTGGGCGGCCAGCGTGCCCGCCCGGCCCGTTTGCTGGAGGCGGGTTTTACCTTCCGCTTTACTGATTTGCGCGCTGCCCTGAGTGATTTGCCGGGCCGCCACTGAAGCCATTGAAATAGGATGTTGCATGACCGATCACGCGCTGTTGCTGGTCAATCTGGGTTCGCCTGCTTCTACTGCAGTGCCGGACGTACGCCGGTATCTCAATCAGTTTCTGATGGACCCTTATGTCATCGACCTGCCGTGGCCGGTTCGCCGGCTGCTGGTTTCGCTGATTCTGATCAAGCGTCCCGAGCAATCGGCGCATGCCTATGCGTCCATCTGGTGGGACGAAGGTTCGCCACTGGTTGTGCTGAGCAAGCGCTTGCAGGCGGCAATGAAAAACCAGTGGACGCAGGGGCCGGTGGAGCTGGCGATGCGTTATGGCGAGCCATCCATCGAAACGGTGCTGACACGCCTGGCCGGGCAGGGCGTCAGTAAGGTGACCCTGGCTCCGCTTTATCCACAGTTTGCCGATAGCACCGTCACCACCGTGATCGAGGAGGCCCGGCGCGTCGTGCGGGCCAAATCGCTGGCCATGGAATTCGCGCTGCTGAAGCCTTTCTACGATCAGGACGAGTACCTCGATGCTCTGGTGGAAAACGTCCGCCCGCATTTACAGCAGTCCTACGATCACTTGCTGTTGAGTTTTCACGGTCTGCCGGAAAGACACCTGACCAAGCTCGATCCCACCGGCAATCACTGCCTCAAGAATGAAAACTGCTGCATGACTGCGCCGCCGGAAGTGGTTGCCACCTGCTACCGCGCCCAGTGCCTGCGCTCGGCCGCAGAGTTTGCCAGGCGCATGGGCATTCCTGACGACAAATGGTCGGTATCGTTCCAGTCGCGACTCGGGCGCGCCAAATGGATCGAACCCTACACCGAAGCGCGTCTTGATGAACTGGCTGCACAGGGCGTGAAGAAGCTGCTGGTGATGTGCCCGGCATTCGTGGCCGACTGCATCGAGACTCTGGAGGAGATCGGTGATCGCGGAGCGGAGCAGTTCAAGGAGGCGGGCGGTGAAGAGCTGGTGCTGGTGCCGTGCCTGAACGACGACCCGAACTGGGCCAGGGCCTTGAACCAGCTGTGTGAAAAAGCCCCCCGCCTGACCCTCTGACACCGCTTTGTAGGAGCGGATTCATCCGCGAACAAGGCATATACATTTCTGTTGCCTTGTTCGCGAATGAATTCGCTACCTACCCCTGCTTATGGCAGTTGCTTGTTCTTCCAGCTGTCATTGCCCGGCAGAATCAGGTTCAGGGCAATGGCAGTGATGGCGCACAGGGCGATGCCCTTGAGGCCGAAGTCATCGGGGCCGTTGCCGGTGCCGATCAGCACGCCACCAATACCGAACACCAGAGTCACCGAGACGATCACCAGATTGCGTGCCTCGGACAGATCGACCTTGTGCCGAATCAGGGTGTTCATCCCCACCGCAGCAATCGAGCCGAACAGCAGGCACAGAATCCCGCCCATGACCGGCACCGGAATACTCTGCAACAGCGCGCCGAATTTGCCGACAAAGGCCAGCGAGATGGCAAAGATCGATGCCCAGGTCATGATCGCCGGGTTGTAGTTCTTGGTCAGCATCACCGCGCCCGTGACTTCGGCATAGGTGGTGTTGGGCGGGCCACCGAACAGACCGGCTGCGGTTGTCGCGATGCCGTCGCCAAACAGCGTGCGATGCAGGCCCGGCTTCTTCAGATAGTCGCGGCCGGTCACGCTGCCGACCGCGATTACGCCGCCGATATGCTCGATGGCCGGAGCCAGGGCCACCGGAACGATGAACAGAATCGCCTGCCAGTTGAATTCCGGTGCCGTGAAGTGCGGCAGAGCGAACCACGGTGCTGCGGCAATCTTCGCGGTATCGACCACGCCAAAGTAGAACGACAGCGCAAAGCCCACCAGCACGCCGGAAATGATCGGCACCAGACGGAAAATGCCTTTGCCGAACACCGCCACGATCAACGTGGTCAGCAGGGCTGGCATCGAAATCATCATGGCGGTCTTGTAGGCGATCAGTTCGGCACCGTCACCGGACTTGCCCATCGCCATGTTGGCGGCAATCGGCGCCATGGCCAGGCCGATGGAGATGATTACCGGGCCAATGACCACTGGCGGCAGCAAACGGTCGATAAAACCCGTACCCTTGATCTTCACCGCCAGGCCAAGGAAGGTGTAGACGAAGCCCGCCGCCATCACGCCGCCCATGGTCGCAGCCAGGCCGAACTGGCCCTTGGCGAGGATGATCGGAGTGATGAAGGCAAAGCTCGAAGCCAGGAACACTGGCACCTGACGACCTGTCACCAACTGGAACAACAACGTACCCAGGCCTGCCGTGAACAGCGCGACGTTGGGGTCGAGGCCGGTAATCAGCGGCATCAGCACCAGCGCGCCAAAGGCCACGAACAGCATTTGTGCCCCGGAAAGAACCGTACGCCACGTTGGGTCGTTGAATTCGGACTGCTTCATCGAGTTACGCGTCCTTTTGCTTGGTGCCGAAAATCTTGTCACCCGCATCACCCAGGCCCGGAATGATGTAGCCATGTTCGTTCAGATGCTGATCGATGGACGCGGTGTAAATGATCACATCCGGGTGAGATTTTTCCACGGCAGCGATGCCCTCGGGCGCAGCTACCAGCACCATGGCGCGGATTTCCTTGCAGCCGGCTTTTTTCAGCAGGTCGATGGTGGCGATCATCGAGCCGCCGGTGGCCAGCATCGGGTCGATGATCATCGCCAGACGCTCGTCGATTTCCGGAACCAGCTTTTCCAGGTAAGTGTGTGCTTCCAGGGTTTCTTCATTGCGAGCCAGGCCCACAGCGCTGACCTTGGCGCCCGGGATCAGGCTGAGCACGCCGTCGAGCATGCCGATGCCGGCGCGCAGGATCGGTACCACGGTGATTTTCTTGCCGGCGATCTTCTCGACCTGTACGGTTCCGCACCAGCCTTCGATGTCGTAGCTTTCCAGCGGCAGGTCCGCAGTGGCTTCATAAGTAAGCAGTGCGCCGACTTCCTGTGCCAGCTCACGGAAATTCTTGGTGCTGATATCGGCGCGGCGCATCAGGCCGAGCTTGTGGCGGATCAGCGGATGACGGATTTCACGAATGGGCATAAGAAAAGGCTCCAGCAGGGGGCAAAAAAACGGCCTAGATTAATCTATTCAGCTGTGACTGTCTTAAAGCGCATGCAGTATCGTCGTACAAGTGTGATTCATGCCCTCGGGCGGTACCCGCAACGTTAGTCCATTATCGCTTGCCCTGAATGGACGGGATGCGTACCTTTGCCCGCTTTTCTTACACTGCCCATCTGGAGAGCTTCATGTCCGCTGATCTCGAGCATATCCGTCAAATCATGCGCGAGGCCGATTGCCTCTACACCGAGGCTGAAGTCGATGCTGCCATCGCTCGCGTCGGGGCGCAGATCAACGCCGAACTGGCCGAACGCAACCCTGTTGTATTCTGCGTGATGAATGGCGGCCTGATCTTCTCGGGCAAACTGCTGACGCACCTGAACTTCCCGCTGGAAGCGTCTTACCTGCACGCAACCCGCTATCGCAACGAAACCACCGGCGGCGACCTGTTCTGGAAAGCCAAGCCGGAAGTCTCGTTCATCGATCGTGACGTGCTGATCATCGACGACATTCTCGACGAAGGCCACACTCTGGGCGCGATCATCGACTTCTGCAAACACGCTGGCGCGCGTGCGGTGCACACCGCGGTACTGATCGACAAGGATCACGACCGCAAGGCCCGCCCTGACCTGAAGGCCGATTTCGTTGGCCTGCCTTGCGTGGACCGTTATATCTTCGGTTACGGCATGGACTATAAAGGTTACTGGCGTAATGCTGCCGGGATCTATGCGGTCAAAGGGATGTAATTGATCGTTGCGACAGGAATGCCTCCGCAAGAGGTATTCCTGCGCCGTGGCGCGGGAATGATCGTTGGATTTTCAGGGAAGCTCTGCATGAAGTTATCGATTTCCGGCGTCATGGCGCTTGTTGTGGTCTGTGGTCTGGCAGTGCTGGCACCGGTTCAGGCCGAACCCATGCATGGCCAATACCTGCCCCCCGATGATCTGAGCCTGCGTGCCGGTGCGCCGGAACAGCAGCAGTTGTTGCAGATCACCGAATACTCGGTGGTGCTCGGCAATCAGCGTCAATCCAGTCAGCAGCCCATTCCGGTGACCTCGCCGATGCTGCTGCGCCTCAAGGGCAAGCCGCTGAACAAGGGCGCGACCATTTCACAAGTGATCATTCACTTCGATGGCGAAAGCAAAAGCCTGAAAAAGCCGACCTATGACGAGCCGTCGCGAACCCTGACGCTTTACTACCCGCTCAACCAGTACCGTGCGCTGGTGGACTTGCTGCGTAATGAAAAGGTCTATTGCCAGTTCCTGGTCTACGCCAACGGCCATGTCTGGGCCGATTTGCATACAGCGGTGCTACGCGCGCGTTGAGCCGCGCACATGCACAAGGGTAAACTGCGCGCCCGTGAAAGTGTCTGCGACCAGTTGGAGCCCGCAATGCGTAAAGATAAGAAGCAGTTGATTGGCGACGAGATCGGCGATGAGCAGATCAAACTGTTCCTCGACTTCGAGCCGCACGATGCCACCTCGCCGTCGCTGCACAAGCTGATCAAGGCCTATCGTGGCCTGCGTATCGACGATTTCGAGCGTTTCCTGGTGTTCTTCAAGGAAGCCGGCCACGACCTCGATGGCAAGGACGAACACGGTAACGATTTCGTCGCACTGATCAAGGATCAGCGCAATGCCGAAGAGTATATCGAGCTGATCGAGAAGGCTCGCGGCTGATTCCTGTGTAGGAGCCAATTCATTCGCGAACAATTTCATTCGCGGATAAATCCGCTCCTACTATTTATTTCCGGGCCAGATAAGCCTTTCCATAGTGGCGTTCCAGCCGCGCCTGCAACAACTCCAGTCCGATCGACATGATCCAGTACAGAACCGCTGCGGTGGTCAGCATCTCGATATAACGATAGCTGGAGCGGCCATAGGACTGGGCCAGGAACATCACTTCCCAGACGCCCATCACCGAAATCAGTGACGAATCCTTGAGCATCGAGATGAACTGGTTGGCCGTCGGCGGGATGATGGTGCGCATGGCCTGGGGCAGGGTGACGCGCCAGAAGATCTGCGCCGGACGCAACGCCAGGGCCATGGCCGCTTCACGCTGGCCGGCCGCCACGCCAATGATTCCCGCACGAAAGATTTCGCTCAGGTAAGCCCCGTAGTTCAGCGACAGCGCGATGATACCGGCCACGATGGCGCCGGGCACCAGGCCGATTTGCGGCAGGCCCAGGTAAATCAGCAGGATCTGGATCAGCAGCGGCGTGCCACGAAAGAACGAGGCATAGAAGCTGGCGATGCCGAATGCCACTGCGCTTTTTGACAGCCGCGCCAGGGCGACGACAAAGCCCAGCAGCACCGAGACGACAATCGAACACAGGCACACGAACAGGGTGAGCGCTGCGCCCTGCAGGAAGCCGTTTGGCGACAGGCTCAGGCCGACCAGATTCGGCAGCTTGTCGAGAATGATCGAGAACTTCAGGTCGAAGCTCAGGAAGAACCCGGCAAACAGGGCGAACATCGCCGCCCAGGTCAGATAGAGCCTTGTACGAAATCCGAAGACTCGCTTGAGCAGGCTGTCCTGTACCTGCTCAGGTGGGCGTTGAGGCTGGAAGGAAGTCATTTGCTGATATCAGCGCCGATCCACTTCTGCGACAGCTTGCTCAGAGTGCCGTCCTGCTTGAGTTCGGCAAATACCTGGCGAACCTTGGCGTCCCATTCGGCATCGCCTTTTTCGATGGCAACGAAGTTGGGCTCTTCATACAGCGCCGCGCCGGCCAGCTTGAAGCGCTTGTCCTGATCCAGTCGCGGCTGGGCGGTAACCAGGTTGGTGAGGATCGCATCCAGACGCACGCCAGCGCCAAGGCCCAGATCCTGGAAGGCAACGTTATCGTTGTCATACGGCGCGATCTGCACGTTCTCGAACGGGTATTCCAGAGGTTTGTCCTCTGCACCTTCGATCACCAGGTTCTTGTTCAGGTAGCTCTCGTAGCTGGACGCGCTGGTGAGGCCGACCTTCTTGTTGCTCAGGTCCTTGGCGGCATGAATGCGCTCATCCTTGGCGTTGACCACAATCACCGCAGGCGAGGCGTAGTATTCCATGGGGAAGTCGAAGACTTCAGCGCGGGATTTGCTTGGCGTCATCGAGCAGATGCAGATGTCGTAGCGACCACTCCAGCGGCCAGCCGCAATCACGTCCCAGGACGGAGTTTCCAGGCGCAGCTTGACGCCCAGCTTCTGCGCAACCGCCTTGGCGACGTCAACGTCGAAGCCATCCAGTTGATTCTGATCATTCAGGAAAGAGAAGGGCGGGTAACTTTCCATCAGGACGTTTACCAGTTCCTTGTTCTTCTGTACGCGGTCCAGTGTGGCACCGGCCAGGGCCTGGGTCGAGACAGCCAGAGTGACCAGGCCAATGCCCAGCAGAGCGCTAAGTTTCAAAGGTATCCCCTGAAGAAAATGATTGTAGTTTGTATAAAGCGCCGTATTAAATACGTTATACCAAGCTCATTTCTAATGAGTTTTTTTCATAACGATATAAGTAGATGGCATATGACTCAGCGCTCGACAGTAATTCTTGACGGCGGCATGGGCCGCGAACTCCAGCGCCGCGGCGCGCCCTTCCGTCAGCCCGAGTGGTCGGCGCTTGCATTGAGCGAGGCACCGGAAGCGGTGCGTGCCGTGCATGCCGCTTACATCGACAGTGGCGCGCAGGTTATCACCAGCAATAGCTATGCAGTGGTGCCTTTTCACATTGGCGAAGAGCGTTTTGCTCGCGAAGGCCAGGAACTGGCCGCTCTTGCCGGGCAACTGGCCCGCGAATCGGCGGATGCTTGCGGCGGTCGCGCACGGGTTGCCGGTTCCCTGCCACCGCTGTTCGGCTCCTATCGTCCTGACCTCTACAAGCCGGAACTGGCTGCCGAAGTATTGAAGCCACTGGTTGCCGGGCTCGCTCCCTATGTGGACCTGTGGCTGGCCGAGACCCAGAGCTGCATCATCGAGGCGCAAACCATCCGCGCCGGTTTGCCGGCCGATGGCAAGCCGTTCTGGTTGTCGTTCACGCTTCAGGATGAAGACACCGACGAAGTTGCGCGTCTGCGCTCCGGCGAGCCGGTGGCCGATGCTGCCAGGGCTGCTGCGCAAATGGGTGTCGCGACGCTGCTGTTCAACTGCAGCCAGCCGGAAGTGATTGGCGCGGCCATCGATGCGGCGCGTGAGGTGTTCGAGGCCTTGAATGTCGATATCGCCATCGGCGCCTACGCGAACGCCTTCCCGCCGCAACCCAAGGATGCCACGGCCAACGACGGTCTGGATGAACTGCGCAAGGATCTCGATCCCGAAGGCTACCAGCAATGGGCGGTGGACTGGGTCAAGCGTGGCGCCACGCATATCGGCGGTTGCTGCGGGATTGGCCCGGAGCATATTGCGGTCCTGGCCAAGGGCCTGTAACCGGCTGGAACTTCAGGTCCTGGGTGAATGCTCAAGACCTGAGACGATTCTGAAAATGAAAAACCCGTGACTGGATCAGCTCACGGGTTTTTTCATCTGTTCAGGCAATCAGGCGATGCTGCTTTGTTCCTGACTTGTCTTTTCCAGCAGATCCAGGCTCTCGTCGCTCTCGCGGCTGACGCGCTGGTACAACTGCGCATCGCTTTCCAGAGCCTTTTCCCGAGCCGGGAATATCTCGTTGAGTCGGGCGGCCCATTCATTGCGAGCCTTGTCCGGGAAGCAGCGCTCGATCAGTTCCAGCATGATCGAAACCGTTACCGATGCGCCCGGCGATGCACCGAGCAGGGCAGCCAGGGAGCCATCCCTGGCCGACACCAGTTCGGTACCGAATTGCAGGATGCCGCCTTTCTTGGCGTCTTTCTTGATGATCTGCACGCGCTGACCGGCCACTTCCAGGCGCCAGTCTTCGGCCTTGGCTTCTGGATAGAAGCGGCGCAGGGATTCCAGGCGCTGTTCCATCGACTGCATCACTTCGCTGACCAGGTATTTGGTCAGGTCCATGTTGTCGCGGGCAACGGCCAGCATCGGCTTGATGTTGGCAACCCGAACCGACAGCGGCAGGTCCAGGAACGAGCCGTGCTTGAGGAACTTGGTGGTGAAACCGGCGTATGGCCCGAAAAGCAGGGATTTCTTGCCATCGACCACGCGGGTATCCAGGTGCGGAACCGACATCGGTGGCGAACCCACGGCTGCCTGGCTGTAGACCTTGGCCTGATGGTGCTTGACCACTTCCGGGTTGTCGCAACGCAGCCACTGGCCACTGACCGGGAAGCCGCCAAAGCCCTTGCTCTCTTCGATGCCCGACATCTGCAGCAACGGCAGGGCCGCGCCACCTGCGCCGAGGAACACGAATTTTGCATCGATCTGGCGTGTGCTGCCGCTGTTCACGTCCTTGACGGTCACGCTCCAGCCGTCGCCCTTGCGGGTCAGGTCGGTCACGCGCTTGCAGTATTTGACCTGCGCATCGGGAGCGCTGGCCAGATGAGTGAGCAACTGATTGGTCAGGGCGCCGAAGTTGACGTCCGTACCGTTCATCACCCGTGTGGCAGCGATAGGTTCGTCAGCCGGGCGACCAGGCATCATCAGCGGCATCCATTCGGCGAGCCTTGCCTTGTCCTCGGTGTACTCCATCGACGAGAAGGCGTGATGCTTGTGCATCGCCTCGTAACGGGTCTTGAGGAAGGCAATACCGCTCTCGCCCTGGACGAAGCTCAGGTGCGGGACCGAATTGATGAAGGATTTCGCCGAGCCGAAAGCGCCTTTACGGGCCAGATAGGCCCAGAACTGCTTCGAGACTTCAAACTGGGTGTTGATGTGCACCGCTTTCTTGATGTCGATCGAGCCATCGGCCGCAGGCGGCGTGTAGTTCAGCTCGCAGAGACCGGCATGACCGGTTCCCGCGTTGTTCCATGGGTTGGAACTCTCCGCAGCGCCGGAATCCATGAGCTCAACGACTTCCAGCTTGAGGCCGGGGTCGAGCTCCTTGAGCAGCACGGCCAGGGTGGCACTCATGATGCCCGCTCCGACCAGTACTACGTCGACTGCTTCGTTATGCGCCATTTAACGCGTCTCCAAAATCTGCAGCACCAAATTGACGGCATGCGTTCCTGAGGCTGGGTGCCAGGGGGACGGGGCGTGGGTAAAAGTGGTGCCCCATGTGTCCTGGCCAGGATCGCCTGTCCGATTCTTCGCAATTTTTCGCATCTAAAGCGCAGGTCCCGGTCAGGCTGAATCAATGTTTCACCAATGGTGCATGAACTCATTTTTCAACCCGTTCGGCCATTCGACCATCGTCAAGACACGGGTCATCCAACCTGTGTCCCGAAGACAGGCATCAGGCTCCGGTGATGGAGGCGCAGTCGCGGTCAGTCCTGTTCAAAAGGGCCGATTCAGACGCTGATGGTGCATTTACAAACGCATACCTATTCATTTGCTCGCCACACTCTTGTGAAGTAGTGAAACCCGTTTTTTCACGCTCTTTTGGAAACGTGAACCAAACCTCAAAAAGGGCTGCGCTGGCAGCTCTGGCAGATCAGGTGCATACAGAGTGAGGCGTTGTCCGGTGCAAAAGGTTCGATGGCAATCGAACGATTCTGCGCCGTTCATCGTGCACTCCGGGGTGCAAACGATCTGTGTGGGCGGCTCTCTGTGGGCATTACGGAGGAGCTAATACGAGGATTAGCGATGCTGCGAGGCCCGATCAGGAGACGTCCTTATAATCGGGGGGAGATTATAGCGATGAAACGACAGGAATTGATCGGCTTTATGTGACTTTTATTCGGTATCGATCAGGCAGTGACCAACTGGCCGTGGGCCGGGCCTGTATTGTGCTGCATAACCCTTGCGCTGGCAGGCAGTGGCTGGTTCAGCCAGTTGGCGCGTTGCTCGTTGACTTCCACCCAGTTACTGCTCGATGGACGCTGTGTGCAATGCTTGAGTGCACGGCAGATACCGGTACTGTCCACGAGAGCGTAATGACGGTATTGGCGGCGCAGGTTGAACAAGGATTGGAAAAGGCTCATGGCGAAGCTCCTGTCGATTCAGTGAGGCCATCCTGATTTATCGGCATGACACCCTGATTACACCGTGATGGCTGAACCATTACGATTGCCCGGCGGTCCCATTTTCCGCTGGCATCGCTATACTGCGGCACATTTAGTGTCTGGCCTGTTGGAGAGATGAGCATGTTGCGTCGCCTTTTGTTCGGTTTGCTTGCTGTAAGCAGTTTGACTCTGGTCGGGTGCGCCCATAGCCCGCAACAATTGAGTCCTCAACCCAAGATCAACGCGCAGTTCGCGCCGGTAGGCCAGGGACAGCAGGTTATCGTGCGGGTCGTGGACGGTCGTCCTGGCCCGACGCTGGGAACCCGCGGCGGTCTGTACCCGGAAACCAGCGCCATCAGCGTAAGCGGTGCCGATCTGCTGCCAAAGCTGCAGGCACAGGCTGAAGCTGCCGTTCGCCTGCTGGGCTTTACCCCGGTTTCCGGCGGTGGCAATGCTCCACAACTGACCCTGACGCTGGCTGACCTGAAATACCAGTCGCCGAAGGAAGGCCTGTATGTGACGGAAGCCACCATCAGCTCCACCTTCCGCGCCGACGTCCGTAACAATGGCCGCAACTACAGTGGCCGTTATGCGGCTTCGCTGGATCAGCGTTTCGGCATGGCGCCGAATCAGGAAACCAACACCAAGCTGGTCAGCGACGTGTTGAGCGATGCGCTGACCCGTGTGTTCCAGGACGCAACCATCGGTAGCACCCTGGCGCAATAAGCAGTACCCCAACGAAAAGCCCGGCCCTTTTTCAAGGTGCCGGGCTTTTCTGTATCTGGACGACGGGTCAGGCGGCTTGCTGATAGAAATCCAGAAAGCTCAGGCCGGTTTCCAGATCCAGGTCCGGAAGGTCGTGATGTTGATGCCCGCCCAATGCGCAATAGACCAGCCAGTGGCGGTCATGGACATTGAAGGCCAGTGCATCGACCAGCTCTTGTTGTTCATCGCTCTGGGCGATCAGGTACAGGCGATCCTGGTTGTTTGCATGCAGCATGTGCAGCTCCAAAAAAGGGAGGTTCATTCCTTGAGGAGCCATACAGTGCATGAGCTGTATTACGTTCAGGTGACACAAGGACAAACGGCGCCTTGCGGGCGCCGTTGTGGTCCTGGGCTGGATCAGAGCGGCAGGCCGGCCTTGACCCGATACTGATTGCGCACCGGCATCGCATATTGCTGGACCAGATAAGGGCGATGTTCGGCAGGCAAACCGGCCAGCCTGCTTTCCCACTCATCCCTGGCGCGAGCCAGTTCATCGGCCGGGAATATATCCGCAGCCAGCGGTACATCGAGTGTCGGCTCGGCATCGGCCCATTGCGCATATGCCAGGTAATGCACCGGGAACAACCGATAACCGCCGAGGATCTGGCGGTCCATCTCGGCGGCCAGCAGCTTGGTGTCCTCGAACACCTCGGTGATCGGTGGTGCGAAGTTCACATGCACCCGGCCTTTATAGCCGGTGATTCCCAAGGCAATGCTGACATCGTCCTCGCCCGGCGTCTTGGTGTAGCTGCCGGTAGTGGCGCGGATATACAACTCCCGGGCCTTGGCGTGGTCACAAGGGTCGTACTCATAACTGATCGACACGGGAATGAGATTCAGCGAACGGATCACTTCACCGAAAGGCTCGTCCTTGCGGCTCATGTGGAACATCTTGAGGATCGCCGATTCGGTACGGTCATCACCGTCCTTGGCGCGGCCTTCGGCCTGGGCGATCCAGATTGACTGGCCGTCCTTGGTGATCGAATGATTGATGTAGGCCGACAGCAACTGGTAAGCCGCCATCTTCTCGCGGCGCCCGATGATCGAGCGATGCACGATGAAACTCTTGTTCAGGCGCATCAGGTCGCTGACGAACGGCTTCTGCAGCAGGTTGTCGCCAATCGCGATGCGCGGCGTCGGCAAGCCGGCGTGGTACACGGCATAGTTGACGAAGGCCGGGTCCATCACGATATCGCGGTGGTTGGCCAGGAACAGATAAGCCGTGCCGGACTTGAGCAATTCCACGCCGGTGTAGGTCACACCATCGGTAGCCCGCTCGATGGTGTGGTCGACGTAGTACTCGACCTTGTCCTGCAGCGTGGCGACCGAATCGATGCCGGCGAACTCGCGGCGCAGCTTGCGGGCCAGGGTGGGTTGCAGGAACCAGCCCAGCGCACCGGCCAGGCGCGGAAAGCGGAACTTGGTCAGGATCGCGAGAAATGCTTTATCGCTCAGCAGACGCGCCAGTACGGCGGGGACTTCTGCATCGTTGTAAGGTCGGATGGCATCGAATTCGCCCATCATGCTCTCTTGTTGGAAACGGATAGGGTAAAAAGAAGGTGGGTTGCCACGGCAACCCTCAAAACAATAGGGCAATTATACGCATAACTGATGCCGGAGGCCGCGATGCAGGAATTACAGAGTTATGATTGCCCCTACTGCGGTGAACCCGTGGAGGCTGTGCTGGACTTGTCCGGCGGCGATCAGCAGTACATCGAAGACTGTCCGGTCTGTTGCCGGCCGATCGTATTCGACCTGAGGACCGATGGCGAGGACTGGAGTCTGGACGTTCGCAGTGAGAACGAGTGATGCAGAGAATCTACGAACCTGAAAACCTGATGGAAGGCGAGTTGCTGCAAGGCATGCTTGCCAGCGAAGGGGTCGAGGCGCATCTGGCCGGACGCGACTTGCTGGGCGGTATGGGCGAATTGCCGGGGCTTGGCTTGCTGGGGCTTTCGGTGGATGACGATCAGGTCGAGCGCGCACGGGCGCTGATCACTGCGTACAATGCCGCCTTGCCTTTGTCGGGCGATGAGCCTGACAGTATTCCCGATGTACTGGTGTGTTGAACACCTCTGAATAGAGCTGCCTTACCCTCATGTGTGGACGTTATGCCCTGTTTCGCTGGACCCCTGCCTTTGCGGCCTTGCCCGGTTTTCCGGCAGACCAGCAGGCGCAGTGGAATATTTCTCCGGCCGATACCGTATTGATCATGCGGGCGGCGGGGGATGACGGCGATCTTGAGCTGGCACGTGCGCGCTGGGGGCTGACGCCGGCGTGGCTGACCGATCTTTCCCGTACGCCAGCCCATGCGCGTGCCGAAACCCTGGCCGAACAGCCAATGTTTCGCGAAGCCTTTCGCCTGCGCCGCTGCCTGCTGCCCGCCAACGGTTTCTACGAGTGGCGTGGTACAGCTCGCAAGCGACCGTTCTGGCTGACGCCGGGCGAGGGCTCGGCGCTGTTCTTTGCCGCAGTCTGGGAAGCCTATCCGGTGCAGGGCCATACCTACCTGAGTGTCGCGGTAGTCACCCAGGCTGCCGCCAGCCAGCGCCGTCCGCTGATCCTCGATGCCCAGGGCCAGAAAGACTGGCTGGCCGCCGATACGCCGTTGCATACCTTGCAGGCTTTGCTGGCCTCGGTACAGATGCCGCTGCGTGAAAGGCCGCTGGCCAACCTGGTGAATGATCCCAAGCTCAATGCGCCGGAGTGCCTGACACCCCTGTAGGAGCCAATTCATTGGCGAAAAACCTGCCCGCCGGAACCAAGCCGTTACAAAGCAGACAAACATGGCTGTTTGCTGGTATCTGGCGCTGAATCTATTGTCCGCCTAGGATGACCGCCTGCTCAATAAGGAGAAACATCATGCGTCAGTCATTTGCCCTGTGTGTTCTGGGGGCCGGTTTAGTGCTTGGTGGCTGTCAGGCTGTAAATACCACCACCGGTGATTCGGTGGGTGTCGAGCGCAAGCAGTACATGTTCAGCATGCTTTCGACAGAAGAGGTCAACAAAATGTATGCCCAGTCCTACCAGGAGACGGTAGGCGAGGCGAGTGGCAAAGGCGTGCTGGATACCACCAGCAACAATGCCAAGAGGGTGCATGCGATTGCCGATCGCCTGATCGCGCAGGCACCGAAGCTGCGCCCGGATGCGGCCCAGTGGCAGTGGGAAGTGAATCTGATCAAGAGCGACGAACTCAATGCCAACTGCGGGCCGGGCGGCAAGATCATTTTCTACACCGGCCTGATCGAAAAGTTGAAGCTCACTGACGATGAAATCGCAGCGGTAATGGGGCATGAAATCGCCCATGCCCTGCGCGAGCATGGGCGTGAAGCGATGTCCAAGGCCTATGGTGTGGCCCTTGCCAAGCAAGGCGCCGGGGCTTTCCTTGGCCTGGGCCAGGACAGCATGGCGCTGGCCGATACGGTGGTCAATTACAGCCTCACGCTGCCCAACAGCCGCGGCAATGAAAACGAAGCCGATTTGCTGGGTCTGGAGCTGGCGGCGCGAGCGGGTTACAACCCCAATGCCGCAGTGACCCTGTGGCAGAAGATGACCCAGAACGCCGGTGGTTCGCAGCCGGAGTTCATGAGTACTCACCCGGCTTCGGCAAACCGTATTGCCGCCCTGCAAGCGGCGATCCCCAAGGTCATGCCGTTGTATCAGCAGGCCAGTAAATCCTGACCGGCTGATGCCGACAGAGCGCTGTGGTCTTCGCTGCAGCGCTCTTTTCATATCGCTCAGATCCAGCCGCTGACTTGCATGGCCTTGTAGACCGCGACCAGGGCCAGGATGAAGAAGGCGCTGGCTGCCAGCCGACGGATCAGGGTCAGCGGCAGTTTCTCTGCGGCGAAGTTGCCGGCCAGTACGACCGGAACGTTGGCGATCAGCATGCCCAGTGTGGTGCCGATGATGACCAGCCACAGGTAGGAATACTGGGCGGCGAGCATCACCGTCGCAACCTGGGTCTTGTCGCCGATTTCAGCGATGAAGAAGGTGATCAGGGTGGTCATGAACGGGCCGAATTTACGCGCCGTGCTGGCCTCGTCGTCGTCCATCTTGTCGGGAACCAGTGCCCACAACGCGGTGGCGGTGAAGCTGGCGGCGAGAATCCAGTGCAGGACCGCATCGGAGAAGAAGTTGCTGAACCATGCACCGACCGCACCCGCTGCCGCGTGGTTGGCCAGGGTGGCGGCAATGATGCCGGCGATGATTGGCCAAGGTTTGCGAAAGCGTGCGGCAAGGATGAGCGCGAGTAATTGGGTCTTGTCACCAATCTCGGCAAGCGCAACGATCGCAGTGGGGATTAGCAGTGATTCCAGCATCAGGATTCCTAAGGGGCGGGTCGACACGGCTATGACACGTACAGCCTCCCCGCCCCGGGTAAGGTGTTCGTGTCATAGGTCTTGTCAAACCACCGATCCGTCTGAAGCGGATTCTGGGTCGCACGCACCATGGTCTGAGGACCAAGTATGTTGATGCGTGCCGGACGAGCATGTTGCTCGTGGGAGACTACTCCCCTAGGACGGAGCGGATTCTGCCTTCGCAAAATCCTTTCGGCAAGCTCTTATTTTCAGGAACGCTTGGCGCTATAGATCCGGAAGCCATTTCCCTGGGCCCTGATTTCGCAGGCGCCGACATGCTCTTCGATCAAGGGTTGATAGCGCAGGAAGCTATTGGCAACCAGGCGTAGTTCGCCACCTGATTTCAGATGTTGACGTGCTTTTCGCAGCAGATTCTCGGTTGCCAAGTAATCGGTGTGTACCCCGACATGGAACGGCGGATTGCTCAGAATCGTGTTCAAACCCATCGGCGCGGCATCGATGCCGTCGCCGGTCAGAACCTGGGCTTCAAGACCATTGGCAGCCAGCGTCAAGGCTGCGCTGGCAGTGGCGAAGGCGTCGACATCGAGCATCACCACTTCATTGTGCGGGTAGCGACGTTTTACCGCAGCCCCGAGTACGCCCGCGCCGCAGCCAAAGTCCAGCAAATGGCCGCTGGGCAGTTTGTCGAGGTTCTCCAGCAGCAGGGCCGAGCCGCGATCCAGACGGCCGTGGCTGAATACGCCCGGCAGGCTGATGACCGTGAGCGGACCGTCTTCAAGATCGATCTGGTAGGGCTTGGCGAGGCTTTGCAATTCGACCGCTTGCGGGGCGTTTTCCACGGTGACTTGCCAGAGTTGGCAATGTCGCGCGCTGTCCAGCTTGCGGGCCCTGCCCAAAGGGCTCAACTGTTTGGCGGCGGCTTCGATACCGCCGCGTTTTTCACCGACCAGAAACAGCTCTTTTCCGGCCAGTTGTGAGGCCAGGGCGTTGAGCATGTATTCGGTCAGGTCGCGGGCCTTGGGCAGAAACAGGACGGCGGCCTCGAACGCTTGCTCCGGGGCATTTACGCCGAAATGCGTGCGTCCGGCGAAACGGGCGTCCAGCGCAGCCTGATCGCCTGCATGCCAGCACCATCCGCGAGCGTTCGGCAGCTTGCCCAGCAAGTCGTCGGCAGGCAGTCCGGCCAGCAGCAACGAACCTTGAAAGAGTTCAGCCTGGCGAAGTAACACTTCACTGCGCGGGTCCATGTTCTCGCTCCTGAAAAAGGGGCGAATTCTAGCTGACTACCCGCTTCGGCGCCCCTGCAAAAAATGCCTGGGCGTTTTCAATGAGCTGGCTGACGATACGCTGCCGTGCCTCACGCGCACCCCAGGCGCTGTGCGGAGTGATGATCAGGCGTGGAATATCGCCGGCCAGCAGTGGATTGCCAGCGACGGGCGGTTCCACGCTCAGTACGTCTGACGCCGCGCCACCCAGATGACCGCTGCGCAAGGCATCGGCCAGCGCCTGTTCGTCGATCAGCCCGCCACGTGCGGTATTGACCACCAGCGCCTGTGGCCTGAGCAGCTTGAGTTCCCGAGCGCCGATCATGTTGCGGGTGTGCTCGTTGAGCGGGCAATGCAGCGTCAGGGCGTCGATCTGCGGCAGCAATTCTTCAAGCGGCAGGCGATCCGGGCGAGCGGGGCGGCCAGGGATTTGCCCCAGCAGGACGCGCATGCCGAAGGCTTCGGCAAGCCTGGCCACCGCGCCACCCAGTTCGCCATGACCCAACAGGCCGAGAGTCTTGCCTTCGAGTTCGACGATGGGGAAATCCAGCAGGCAGAACTGCGGGGATTTTTGCCAGAGGCCTTGTTGCACGGCCTGTTGATAATCGGGCAGACGAGTCGCAAGGGCCAGCAGCAACAGCAAGGTATGTTGCGCCACCGACGGAGTGCCATAACCCTGGCAGTTGCAGACGGTCACGCCATGTTCACGAGCGGCAACCAGGTCGACATTGTTGGTGCCGGTGGCAGTCACCAGTACCAGTTTCAGCTCGGGACAGGCTGCAAACGTGTCGGCATTGATCGCGATCTTGTTGCTGATTGCCACCTGTGCGCCCTTGAGTCGCTCTGTGACCTGATCCGTAGCGGTGCTGTCATGCAGCACCAGTTCGCTGAAGTTTTCCCGCAACGTACCCAGATCCAGGTCGCCCAGATCCAGAGAAGTGTGGTCGAGGAAAACTGCTCTGCCCGGATTAGTCATTAGCTGTACCTTTTTTGTAATAAATTGAAAGCGTAGTGTGGCGAGCCTAACAGCAAAAAGCTCATCCACATTTTTGGGGGTCCCATGTACTGGGCAGAATTTATCACTGTCGCCTTGATTCACTTGCTGGCTGTTGCCAGCCCCGGTCCGGATTTCGCGGTGGTGGTTCGTGAAAGCGTGGCTCATGGTCGCAAGGCGGGTCTGTGGGCCTCACTGGGCGTCGGTTCGGCGATTTTCGTGCATGTGGGCTATTCGCTGCTGGGTATCGGCATCATCGTTTCCCAGTCCATCGTGCTGTTCAATGCGCTCAAATGGGCGGCGGCTGCCTACCTGTTGTACATCGGTATCAAGGCGCTGCGCTCGATGCCTGCCAGTGCCAGCGACGATCCGCTCAAGGCTGTGGTGGGGGAAAGAACCGCCCGGGGAGCCTATGCCAGCGGGTTCGTCACCAATGGCCTGAACCCCAAGGCGACGCTGTTTTTCCTGTCGCTGTTCACCGTGGTCATCAACCCGCACACACCGTTGCTGGTTCAGGGTGGCTATGGCGTCTATCTGGCGGTCGCCACTGCAGCCTGGTTCTGTCTGGTGGCGTGTCTGTTCAGCCAGGCTCGGGTGCGCGCCGGTTTTGCCCGCATGGGGCACTGGTTCGACCGGGTCATGGGCGGTGTGTTGGTGGCGCTGGGCCTGAAACTGGCGCTGACCGAGGTCCGTTGAGTCGAAGTGACAGGGTGCCTTTACGCTCGCCTGTCCGCAAATCGTCCCTTTGGCTGATTTGGCTGGCGGACTAGAGCTCTAGAGTCCATATTTCAAGCTTCGCCTGTGGACTTTGAAAAGGGACTCATATGTTACAGACTCGCGTTCTTCCGCCAGCCGATGGCGCTTACCAGTACCCTCTGTTGATAAAACGGCTGCTGATGTCCGGCAGCCGCTACGAAAAGACACGCGAAATCGTATACCGGGATACAGTCCGCTACACCTACCCAACCCTCAGCGAACGGATCTGCCGCCTGGCCAATGTACTGACGGCCGCAGGCGTGAAGGCGGGCGATACCGTCGCTGTCATGGACTGGGACAGCCACCGGTATCTGGAGTGCATGTTCGCGATCCCCATGATCGGTGCCGTGGTGCACACCATCAACGTGCGGCTCTCGCCCGAGCAGATTGTCTACACCATGAATCATGCCGAAGACCGGCTGGTGCTGGTCAACAGTGAGTTCGTCGGCCTGTATCAGGGGATTGCCGGGCACTTGACCACCGTCGACAAGACCCTGCTGCTCACCGACCTGCCGGAAAAGACCGCCGAGTTGCCGGATCTGGTCGGCGAATACGAAGAGCTGCTGGCTGCGGCGAGTCCTCATTACGAGTTCGAGGACTTCGACGAGAATTCGGTCGCCACCACTTTCTACACCACCGGCACCACGGGCAACCCCAAGGGCGTGTATTTCACCCACCGGCAACTGGTTCTGCACACCATGGGCGTGGCCACGATCATGGGCAGTGTCGAAAACGACCGCCTGCTGGGCGCCAGCGATGTGTACATGCCGATCACCCCAATGTTTCATGTACACGCCTGGGGCATGCCATATGCGGCAACCATGCTCGGCCTGAAGCAGGTTTATCCAGGCCGTTACGACCCCGAATTCCTGGTGGAGCTGTGGCGCAAGGAAAAGGTGACCTTCTCCCACTGCGTACCGACCATCATGCAGATGCTGTTGCATTCCAAGGCTGCCAGGGACACGGATTTCGGCGGCTGGAAAATCATCATTGGCGGCAGCTCGCTCAACCGCAGCCTCTATCTGGCCGCCAAGGCCAAGGGGATTGCACTTACGGCGGCATACGGCATGTCCGAAACCGGGCCGCTGATTTCCGTTGCGCACATGAACGAAGAGTTGCTGGCCGGCTCCGAGGACGATCGCATCACCTACCGGATCAAGGCCGGTGTGCCAGGCATGCTGGTCGAGGCCGCGATCGTCGACGAGAACGGTAACTTCCTGCCTGCCGATGGCGAAACCCAGGGCGAACTGGTGCTGCGCGCACCCTGGCTGACCGAGAGTTATTTCCGCGAGCCGCAAAAAGGCGCCGAGCTGTGGGCCGGTGGCTGGCTGCATACCGGCGATGTGGCGACTCTGGACGATATGGGCTTCATCGATATCCGCGACCGGATCAAGGATGTGATCAAGACCGGCGGCGAGTGGGTTTCCTCGCTGGAGCTTGAAGACCTGTGCAGCCGCCATGCTGCGGTGCGTGAAGTTGCCGTGGTGGGCGTTGCCGATCCGCAGTGGGGCGAGCGGCCTTTCGCATTGCTGGTGGTTCACGAAGGGCAGAGCATCGATGCGCGTAATCTGAAGGAACACCTCAGTCCTTTTGTCGAGCAGGGGCATATCAACAAATGGGCGATTCCCAGCCAGATCGCGGTTGTTACTGAAATTCCCAAGACCAGCGTCGGCAAGCTCGACAAAAAACGCATGCGTCTGGATATCGTTGAATGGCAAAGCAGTAACAGTGCTTTCCTGTCGACGCTCTGAATACACCGGGTAAATCCTTTCTGTCTGACCGCAGCCGTGCTCATCGAGCACGGCACGTGTCTAGGTCGGCAATAAATCCGGTTCTTGCCAAATTATAGAATTAAGCCATTCTGCCTCCGTCCTGTTGTTCAACCTTGGTGTAACAGGCATTCCAGAGGCGTTGATGCATGCAAATCACACTTTAGAGGGATCAAGCAAAAGGGGCCGCTGGCTATAGTCAGCGCAGGGGACTTGGCAAGAGCGTAAAGATGCATTTTGTGTGGCGACCCTCAGGGGGGTCGATGAGTGTTGACAGTCAATCAATGGCTGAGTCGTTCCTGGAAGTTCCCACTGCCATAAAAATAAAAGCACATGGAGTCGCATCGATGACAACTGCAATCCCATTCTGGCGCCGGGCGAAACTTCCTCTGGCAGTCAGTCTTGCTTCCTCGCTCGCCAGTCCCGCATTTGGCGTTACCTTCAACGTCGGAGAAGTCGAAGGCAGCTTCGATTCCTCGCTCTCGGTGGGGGCCAGTTGGTCTACCGCCAACGCCAACAAGAACCTGATTGGTTCCAACAACGGCGGTCGCGGTCTTTCGCAGACATCCGATGATGGTCACCTGAACTTCAAGAAGGGCGAGACATTCTCGAAGATCTTCAAGGGTATTCACGACCTTGAACTGAAATACGGTGATACCGGCGTATTCGTGCGTGGCAAGTACTGGTATGACTTTGAACTCAAGGACGAAGGTCGCGAGTTCAAGGACATCAGCGACTCCAACCGCAAGGAAGGCGCCAAGTCTTCCGGCGGGCAATTGCTCGATGCATTCGTCTACCACAATTACGCGATTGGCGATCAGCCCGGCACCGTGCGTCTTGGCAAACAGGTGATCAGCTGGGGTGAAAGTACCTTTATCCAGGGCGGTATCAACAGCGTCAACCCGGTCGATGTCTCGGCGTTCCGTCGCCCTGGCGCCGAAATCAAGGAAGGCCTGATCCCGGTCAACATGTTCTACCTGTCGCAAAGCCTGACCGACAACCTGTCTGCGCAGGGCTTCTACCAGCTTGAGTGGGACCAGACGGTCGTCGACAACTGCGGCACCTTCTTTTCGCAGCCGGATGTTATTGCCGACGGTTGTGACAGCAATCTGGCCGTGTTGCGCAGTCGTAGTGGGATCAACGCTTTACCGGGGGTTGCCAATCTGTCGGCGAGTCAGCGGAATGGGCTCTTCAATTCCTTGGCACAGCAAGGCGTCAACTTCGGTTCGCCCGATGAAGGCGCAATCGTGCGTCGCGGCCCGGATCGGGATGCGCGTGACGGTGGCCAGTTCGGTTTTGCCGTGCATTACAACTTCGAGCCGCTGGACACCGAATTCGGCGCCTACATGATGAACTACCACAGTCGTCTGCCGATCTTCAGCGGTCGCGGCGGGTCAGCGGCTTCGTTCAGTCCTCAGGGATTTGTAGGCTCTCTCACTAGCAACGGAGTTCCGCTTTCGACGGCGGCTGGTCTGGCACCGCTCTTGCTTTCATCGGTTGTGGCGGGCAACTCCAGCTACTACGTCGAATACCCTGAAGACATTCGCCTGTACGGGCTGAGCTTCTCCACCACGCTGCCGACAGGCACGGCGTGGAGCGGTGAAATCAGCTACCGCCCGAATGCTCCGGTGCAGATCAACACCACCGATATTCTCTATTCGGGTATTTCCCCGTTGAACCCCAACGTGTCGCTGCTCAGTGGCCGACCCAATACCGATCAGCCCGGCTATCGCCGCAAGGAAATCACCCAACTGCAAACCTCCTTCGTGCAGTTCTTCGATCAGGTGATGGGCGCCGAGCGTTTGACCTTGGTGGGTGAAGTGGGCTGGACCCACGTCGGCGGTCTGGAAAGCACCTCGAAAATCCGTTACGGCCGTGACCCGGTCTACGGTCCGGGGCCATTGCCAGGCGGTCAGTGCGGGGCCCTGAACGCGCTTACCTTGGGCACCGCCGAGCAGAACAACCTTACCCGCTATTGCGAAAACGACGGTTTCACCACCGCCAACTCCTGGGGCTATCGCACCCGTGCGATCTGGGACTACAACAACGTCTTCGCCGGTGTGAACCTCAAGCCAAGCGTGGCCTGGTCGCATGACGTCAAAGGTTACTCGCCGGGTCCTGGTGCCAACTTCGAGGAAGGTCGCAAGGCCGTCAGCCTGGGGATGGATGCCGAATACCAGAACACCTATACCGCCAGTCTTTCCTACACCAACTTCTTCGATGGGAAGTACACCACGGTCGACGACCGGGATTTCGTGGCACTCAGCTTTGGCATGAACTTCTAAGAACAAGGTTTCGGGATGACTATGAAAATGAAAATAACAAAGGGTCTGTTGCAAGCCGGAGCGCTGGGATTGTCGTTGCTGGCGACCGGTGTCACGGCTGCGGTGTCTGAATCCGAGGCCGCGAAACTGGGTACCAGTCTCACGCCGATGGGCGCGGAGAAAGCAGGTAACGCCAATAACACCATTCCGGCCTGGAGCCCGATGCCCAAGAATGCCGGAGCTGTCGACAGCAAAGGCTTCCTGGCCAACCCTTACGCCAGTGAAAAACCGCTGTTCACCATCACCGCGCAAAACGTCGAGCAGTACAAGGACAAGCTGGCGCCGGGTCAATACGCGATGTTCAAGCGTTACCCGGAGAGCTACAGGATTCCGGTCTATCCGTCCCACCGTGGCGCTACCGTGCCTGACGACGTGTTTGCCGCGATCAAGAGAAATGCCACCAACACCAAGCTGGTGGGCGGCGGCAATGGCCTGGAAAACTTTGAAACGGCCATTCCATTCCCGATTCCCTCCACTGGTGTCGAGGTGATCTGGAACCACATTACCCGCTATCGCGGCGGCAGCGTGAAGCGCTTTGTGACTCAGGCCACACCGCAACCCAATGGCTCCTACAGCCTGGTGTATTTCTCTGACCAGTTCGTGTTCCGCGACAAGATGAAGGATTTCGATCCGAAGAACCCGGGCAACATCCTGTTCTACTTCAAGCAGGAAGTGACCGCGCCGGCACGTCTGGCCGGTGGTGTGCTGCTGGTGCACGAAACCCTCGACCAGGTGAAGGAACCGCGTTCGGCCTGGCTCTACAACGCCGGTCAGCGTCGCGTGCGTCGTGCACCGCAAGTGTCCTATGACGGGCCGGGCACTGCCTCGGACGGTCTGCGCACTTCCGATAACCTGGATATGTACAACGGCGCGCCGGATCGCTACGACTGGAAACTGATCGGCAAGCAGGAAATGTACATTGCGGCCAACAGCCACAAGCTCGACGACACCACGCTCAAGTACGCCGACATCGTCAAGGCCGGTCACATCAACCAGGACCTTACCCGTTATGAACTGCGCCGCGTCTGGCATGTGACGGCCACCCTCAAGGAAGGCCAGCGCCACATCTATGCCAAGCGTGACTTCTTCATCGACGAGGACACCTGGCAGGCAGCCGTCATTGACCACTACGACGGTCGCGGCCAGTTGTGGCGCGTCGCCGAGGCTCACTCCGAGAACTACTACGACAAGCAAGTGCCGTGGTACGCCATTGAAACCCTGTATGACCTGCAATCGGGTCGTTACGTGGCACTGGGCATGAAGAACGAAGAGAAAAGCGCGTATGTCTTCGGCTTCACGGCCGGTACCAGCGACTTCACACCCAACGCATTGCGTCAGGAGGGGGTACGTTGAGGACATAATCGGATGAGCTGCAATGACGTGCAGACAGGCTTCTTTTGACGCTTTCTGCACGTAAACAGGCCGATAAAATCCGTTACTGCCACAAGGTTTCAACGACTTACAACCAAAGCCCCTTGAGTGGGGCTTTTTTATGCCTGGGTATTCGTCTCACAAATTGTAGGAATTTTGTTACGGACTTTTCGGAACTTGCCTTCAAAAGGTCGGGGTTACCCGCTAGTCTCCGGTAGCTGCTAAGCCGAAAAAACACGCCTGAAGAGCCGGCCATGACTGATCTGTCCCGTATGCAAGGAATCGCAGGCAGCGCTACTTCCGCTTTGGAAGGGCGATTCTTTCGTCCGCCCTTGCCCGAGGGCTACCTGTCGCGTCCTCGCTTGTGCGAGCGGCTGGCCGAAGGTTTGTCCGGGCGGCTGTTGCTGATCTGCGCACCTGCCGGGTTTGGCAAAAGCTCTCTGGCCGTGGAGTTTTGCGAGAACCTGCCTGCGCAATGGCAGAGTCTGTGGCTGGGCCTGAGCCCTCGCGAAAGCGATCCGGGGCGTTTCCTTGAGCGGCTGCTGGCCGGCTTGCAGCAGTTCTTTCCGCAGTTGGGCGCGCAGGCCATGGGCCTGCTGAAGATGCGCCAGCGCAATCAGCCCTTTGCTTTCGAGGAATGGCTCGACGGCTTACTGGATGAGCTGGCCATGCACCTGATGTTGAGCAAACCCTTGTTGCTTGTACTGGATGATTACCATCTGGTGCAGGGTTCGGTGCTTGACCGTTGCGTACAGTTTTTCCTCAAGCACTTGCCGACCGGGCTGGTGGTCATGGTCACCAGTCGCCAGCGTCCGAACTGGCATCTGGCGCGTCTGCGCCTGTCCCGGCAATTGCTTGAACTCAATGAAAGTGACCTGCGGCTGACCGACGCCGAATCCCTGGCGGTGCTCGATCAGCATTGCTGCTCACTGGGCAGCGATGCACGGCAGAACCTGATCCGGCGCAGCGAAGGCTGGGTTGCCGGTTTGCGCTTCTGGCTGCTGGCGGCCTCGGAAGCGGGCGATGACCATGCCCTGTCGCAAGCTCTGCGCGATGGTGAGGTACTGATCAGCGAGTACCTGCTCGAAGAAGTCATCGACTGCCTTCCGTCCGATGTGCAGGCTTTTCTTTATGAAACCGCCTGCCTTGAGCGCTTTTGCGGTGAGTTGTGCGATGCGTCCCGGGACGCCCATGACAGCGCGCAAATGCTGCGTTATCTGCAGGCGCATCAAGTGTTTCTGGTCCCGCTGGATGAGCAGGGCCGCTGGTTTCGCTATCACCACCTGTTCTCCGATCTGTTGCGTGCGCGACAAGGCAATGGTCCGCAACAGACCCGCCTGCACCTCAATGCCTGCCGCTGGTTCACGGCCCAGGGCCTGCTGGATGAAGCCATCGAACAGGCCTTGCGCGCCGGGCATCTGGATGTCGCTGCCAATCTGGTGCAGAACCTTTCCGAAGAGCAGCTTCTGGCCGAACAGAATGTCGGCATGCTGCTGCGCTGGCGCATGGACCTGCCTGACAGCCTGCTGACCAGTACACCGCGCTTGATCGTGCTCTATGCCTGGGCATTGGGGCTGGCCTGCCAACTGGATGCTGCCGAGGAACTGGCGGAAAACCTCAGCCGGTTTCTGCCGGCCCCTTCGGCCACTGCGCAGAAGTCGATGCTCGCCCAGTGGCTGGCGCTCAGTGGCGTCATTGCCCGTGGCCGCGGTGACAGTGAAAAGACCCAGCGCTACTGCAGCGAAGCGCTGCTCAGCCTGCCGGAAAAACGCTACGGCCAGCGCCTGATGTGCCTGTCGACCCTGGCCAATCTGGGAATCGCCAACGGCGATCTGTTGCGCGCCAGGGCATTGAATCGCGATGCCCTTGAACTGGCGCAGCGGGTGGCCAATCCGTTGTTCGAGGCATTGGCACATTACGATCGCGCCAGGGTTCTGCAGGCGCGCGGGGAAATTCTGCGTGCGCTGGACGAAGTTCGTCAGGGCCTGCAGCGTCTCAAAGGGTTATCCACATTGCGCCTGTATACCGTACGCGCGCGCCTGACGATTTATGAGGGTTACCTGCTGACGCTGCGCATGCAGGCCGAGGCCGGACGGGCGCAACTGCTCGCCGGTCTGGTCGAGGCGCGGGCCTGTCGGGATATCAGCGTGTTGATCGGCCATTGTGTGATTGCCGGGCTTGAGGGCCGGGAAGGGCGCTTTGCCGAAGCCTTCGCCGAGCTGGGCGAGGCCGAGCGCCTGATGCACATCTGGGATGTGCCGCCGATGTTCTACCTGGCGATGATCACGCTGGTCAAATGCGAACTGTGGCTGGTGCAGGGACGTATCGACCTGGCCGAAGCCTGGTTGCTGCGCCTGACCCAGACATACAGCGGCGGACTGGCGACGGCCGCTCCGGAATGCCATCCACAATTGCCGCAACAGGTCGAGTTGCAGCGCGCAGCCCTGGAGCTGATTCGCGGTGATACCTGCGCCTCTGCGCAACGTTTGCTGGAACTGGAGCTGCATGCACAGAGCGTCGGTGCGCAATTGTTGGGGTTGATCGCCCTCAACCAGCGCATTCGCCTGCTGCTGGACAACGCCCGGCAAAGTGAAGCAGCCGAGCTGCTGGAGCGCAGCCTGAGTGTCGCGCAGGGTGGTGCACTGTTGCCTTTCCAGGGCCTGATCGACGGCCATCCATTGTGGCTGCGCGAGCAACTGCTACCAAGATCGGCCTGCCCGGTGCGTGATGCCTTGCTGGATAAGCTGCCTTCCTGCCTTGCGCCAGTCACGCAACATTGCAGCGACAGCCTGAGCGTGCGCGAGCTGGGCGTGCTGCAATTGATTGCCCAGGGTTGCTCGAACCAGGAGATCAGCGAACAGTTGTTCATCTCCCTGCACACCGTCAAGACCCACGCCAGCCACATCAACAGCAAGCTTGGCGTCGAGCGCCGCACTCAGGCCGTGGCGCGGGCGAAGGTATTGGGCTTGTTGGGTTGAGGGCAGACTTACCCCGCCTTGCAGCCCGCCCATAACTGATCGATCTCGCTCAAGTCCCAGTCTTCGGCCTGCTCGATCCTGACGATAGCATCGCGGTCATCCTGGCTTGCCAGATCGATGGTTTGTGGGGCGAAGGTCTTGCGGGTACGTGCCGACATGAACACTTTCACCTTTGGCTGCAGCAATTGCTCATTCTGCTCGACCACGATGCCCAGGCGTCCGCTTTCCAGGCGTACCAGCGCGCCCACCGGGTAAATGCCCACGGTCTTGACGAAGTTCTGGAAGACCAGCTCATCGAAGTGGCCTTTCCATGAGGCCATTTCACGGATCGAATGTGCCGCGCCCCAGCCTTTCTTGTAAGGCCGGTCAGAGGTAACGGCGTCGTACACATCGCAGACCGCGCCCATTCTGGCAAAGATGCTGATTTCATTACCCTTCAGGCCATGCGGGTAACCTGAGCCATCGAACTTTTCGTGATGGTGCAGGCAGACGTCCAGCACGATTGCGTTGACCTGCAGGCTTTCTTCGAGAATTTTCAACCCGGCTTCGGGGTGATGTTTCATGGCGGTGAACTCGTCCGCAGTCAGCCTGCCGGGCTTGTTGAGGATCTGCGGGTCAATCATCATTTTCCCGACATCGTGCATCAGCCCGGCGACACCTGCCTCGCGTACCTGTTCGTCCGGCATGCCCATGCGCCGCGCCAATGCGACCATCAAGGCGCATACCGCCACGGAGTGCATGTAAGTGTATTCATCCGAGGTTTTCAGGCGCGACAGACTGATGAGCGCATGGGGGTGGCGCAATACCGAATTGGATATTTCCTCCACCAGCAGCTCGACATCATCGACGTTCATGGCCCGGCCCATCTTGGCCTCGCTGAACATGGTCATGACGGCATTCTTGGCCCTGCCGCAGATAAGCCGGGCACGCTGGATTTCCTTCTCCATGCTGACTGGAGTGGTGTCGTCGCCTTCATCTGTTTTCGCGGCGCCATGCTCCAGCGGCGCCTTGCCACTGCGAGTGTCGATCCAGACTTCCTCGGTGTCCGACTCCTGGATTCGTTTAAGCGCGTCGATATCCCGGAGCACGACTTCGACCTGGCTTATCCAGAACGGATCATTGTCCCAGGGACGACAGAACTTGTGGATGTGCATGCCCAGTACAAGTTCTGAAACAGGAATTTTTCTCAGCATGTTCAGTCACCGATAAACCGTTTGGCGACGTGAAAGAGATCTGCAACAAACAAGGGGCAAGTAAATGAAGTTGTAATGTTATTTGTAAACATGGCTTTATAATCGATGATCGGCATGACCTCACCTCTGCTGGATTAAGGATCTTCCTGATCTCGTAATGCCAGTATACGGTGCGTTGCATGAAAAAATCATGCGTATTTATATGGCGTCAATAAGTTGGTTTTTATCGATTTTCAATGGAATCAACGGATTGGAAAATTCTGTTTTCTGACGTCAAAAACCTATCTTTAAAAAATGTTTTAAATGGAAGGTTTTCGTATTGATCAAGTATGGAAGTGTTGCGCTTTATACATGTTTGTATCGGGTTTTATATAATCTTGCTGTTACAGAATAACGTTGTGGCCTGGCGAACGCTACCAGGGGCTCTGCTACATTTGTAGCCTTGCCGGCAGGATCCGGGTGGAACGGGTCGACGGCAACGGTTCAGGCGGCGTTAAGGAATTTTTGACAGATGTCATGCTCTAATCCGCCTATTAGCGTTCGTCAAATCAGGAGTGTCATCAATGTCTAGCTCGCGCCATTTGATTATTGCGGCTATTGCTGTGGGCATGCTGTCGGGCTGTGCATCGCCCAATCCCTATGACAATCAGGGTCAGGCACAAAACTCGGGTGGCATGAACAAGACCGCCAAATACGGTGGCCTTGGAGCACTGGCCGGTGCCCTGGCAGGCGCGGCAATCGATCATAACAACCGTGGCAAGGGCGCATTGATCGGCGCCGCCGTGGTGGGCGCGGCATCGGCAGGCTATGGCTACTACGCCGACAAGCAGGAGGCGGCCCTGCGCGCGAGCATGGCCAATACCGGCGTCGAAGTGCAGCGTCAGGGTGACCAGATCAAACTGATCATGCCGGGCAACATCACCTTCGCCACCGACTCTTCGTCGATCGCCAGCAGCTTCTACTCGCCGCTCAACAATCTGGCCAACTCGCTCAAGCAGTTCAACCAGAACAACATCGAGATCGTCGGTTACACCGACAGCACCGGCAGTCGCCAGCACAACATGGACCTGTCCCAGCAGCGTGCCCAGAGCGTCAGCACTTACCTGACGTCCCAGGGCGTGGACGCGGCTCGCCTGTCAGTGCGCGGCGCAGGCCCCGACCAGCCGATTGCCAGCAACGCCGACGTCAACGGCCGTGCGCAGAACCGTCGTGTCGAGGTCAATCTCAAGCCTATTCCAGGGCAGCAGTACGAGCAGTATCAGCAGTAAGTGACTCGCGGATGAATCCGCTCCTGCAGACTGCAGGAGCGGATTGATCCGTGAACAACGCTCAACTCTCTGCCTTGAGCCGATCCAGCAAACGATCCTTCTCTTCCCACAACCCGTTGATCCACTGCTGGAACTCCAGACGGTAGGCCGGATCCTGGTCGTAATTCCTGCCGATGAACTGCGGCGGGATCTTTATCTCTTCAAAGTGCGCCACCACATCCTTCACGTTGCCGCAGAGCAGGTCCCAATAGCCAGGCTGTCCGCCAGGGTAGTGGATGGTGACGTTGATGATCGATTCCAGCTGTTCGCCCATCGCATCGAGTACGAAGGCAAGCCCGCCGGCCTTGGGCTTGAGCAGGTTGCGAAACGGTGAGTTCTGTTCGACATGCTTGGCCTTGGTGAAGCGCGTGCCTTCGGCAAAGTTGAAAATGCCCACCGGATTGTGGCGAAACTTTGCGCATGTACGGCGGGTGGTTTCCAGGTCCTTGCCTTTCTTTTCCGGATGCCTGGCCAGGTAAGCCTTGGAATAACGCTTCATGAACGGAAAGCCCAGCGCCCACCAGGCCAGACCGATCAATGGCACCCAGATCAGTTCCTGCTTGAGGAAAAACTTCAGCGGGCGAATGCGCCGGTTGAGCACGTACTGCAGGACCATGATGTCGACCCAGCTCTGGTGGTTGCTGGTGATCAGGTACGAGTGCTCATAGTCCAGCCCTTCAAGGCCGCTCAACTGCCAGCGAGTGTGGCCGAGCAGGCGGATCCAGAAATTGTTGCAACTGATCCAGGTTTCCTGGATGTGAATCATCACCCAGTCAGTGAAGCGCTGGGCGGCCTTGAACGGCAGGCAGATCTTGAGCACGGTGACCGGAAACAGCACGGCACAGCAGGCAAGGGTGTTGAGCGCCAATAACAGTGAGGCAATGACGCCTCGCAATGGTGCAGGCAAGGAATCCATGACGGATAGTGACTCCAGATTAGGGTTGGATGCCGTCGTGCAGGCCGGGCTCTGCACAACGGCATCGGTAGATTTATCAGGAAAGTGTGTCTGCCTGAATCGCGGTCAAGGCGATGGTGTAGACGATGTCGTCGACCTGAGCGCCGCGTGGCAAGTCGTTTACCGGCTTGCGCAAGCCTTGCAGCATCGGGCCCAGGCTCACACAGTCAGCGCTGCGTTGTACGGCCTTGTACGTGGTATTGCCGGTATTCAGGTCCGGGAACACGAATACCGTGGCGCGTCCTGCGACCGGGCTGTCTGGTGCCAACTGGCGAGCGACATCCTCGTTGGCGGCGGCATCATACTGCAGCGGGCCATCGATCTGCAGGCCGCGCTGGGTTTCACGGGCCAGTTGGGTGGCTTCGCGAACCTTTTCCACTTCCTCGCCGCTGGCGGAGTTGCCGCTGGAGTAACTGATCATCGCCACCCGTGGGGCAATACCGAAAGCGACGGCGGAGTCAGCGCTCTGCAAGGCAATCTCGGCCAGTTCGCTGGCGCTTGGATGCGGGTTCATGATGCAGTCGCCGTAGACCAGCACCTGCTCGGGAAACAACATGAAGAACACCGACGAAACCAGCGTACAGCCGGGCGCGGTCTTGATCAGTTGCAAGGCCGGGCGAATGGTATTGGCGGTGGAGTGCACAACGCCGGATACCAGCCCGTCGACTTCATCCAGCGCCAGCATCACGGTGCCGATCACTACCGGGTCTTCCAGTTGCTGCTCGGCCATCGGCGCGTTGAGGCTTTTGTTCTTGCGCAACTCGACCATCGGCGCGACGTAGCGCTCGCGAATCAGGTCCGGATCGAGAATTTCCAGCCCCGGCGGCAATTCGATGCCATGTGCCTGGGCAACCGCCAGTACTTCTTCGGGTTTGGCCAGCAGCACGCAACGGGCAATGCCGCGGGCCTGGCAGATCGCCGCCGCCTGGATGGTCAACGGCTCGTTGCCTTCAGGCAGGACGATACGCTTGTTGGCGGCCTGGGCGCGCTGGATCAACTGGTAGCGGAACACCGCTGGTGAAAGGCGCAGCTCTCTTGGCGTGCCGCAACGTTGATGCAGCCAGGCGGCGTCCAGGTGGCCGGCGACGAAATCGGTGATGATTTCCGCCCGCTCGCGGTCATCGATGGGGATTTCCTTGTTCAACTGATTCAGGCGCGTGGCGGTGTCGTAGGAGCCGCTGCTGACCGACAGCACCGGCAGGCCCGCCTGCAGAGCGCCACGGCACAGCTCCATGATGCGCGGATCGGGCACGGTGTCGCTGGTCAGCAACAGCCCGGCCAGCGGCACGCCATTCATGGCCGCCAGACTGACCGCCAGGATGATGTCGTCGCGGTCGCCCGGTGTCACCACCAGAACCCCGGGTTTGAGCAGCGGCACGGTGTTGAGCACGGTGCGGGCGCAAATGATGATCTTCGACATGCGCCGCTGTTCGTAGTCCCCTGCATTGAGGACCTGCGCGCCGAGCAATTCGGCGACATCTCGGGTGCGCGGCGCATTCAGCTCGGCCTGAAACGGAATACAGCCCAGCAGGCGGAAATCGCCACTGCGCAGCAGCGGGGAATGTTCCTTCAGGCGCGCGGCGAAAACCTCCATGCTCTCTTCGGTGCGCACCTTGTTGAGGATCACACCCAGCACTTTCGGGTCTTTCGGCCCGCCGAACAGTTGCGCCTGCAACTCGACCCGTCCCGAAAGCTCGGTGAGCACTTCGTTTTCCGGGGCGGACACCAGAATCACTTCGGCATCCAGGCTCTTGGCCAGGTGCAGGTTGACCCGTGCGGCATAGCTGGCGCTGCGGGTCGGGACCATGCCTTCGACAATCAGCACATCCTTGCCCACTGCCGCCTGCTGATAAAGGCTGATGATTTCTTCCAGCAGCTCATCGAGCTGGCCATCGCCGAGCATGCGTTCAACATGCGCCAGCCCCAGGGGCTTGGGTGGCTTGAGGCCGTGTGTGCGTGCCACCAGTTCGGTGGAGCGTTCAGGGCCGAGGTCGCCCGGATGCGGTTGGGCGATCGGCTTGAAGAAACCGACCTTCAGGCCGGCGCGTTCAAGGGTACGGACCAGCCCCAGGCTGATGGATGTCAAACCCACACCAAAATCTGTGGGGGAGATAAAAAACGTCTGCATACTGGCTTCTCGATTGAGCAGTGCAATGGCCGCGATGAAATGCCGCCAGAAAAATCCGGGAGGTGTCTAACGCAACTCCTCGGCGCCAAGACTATCGTTATCTGATGACTTCGCACACCAGCCACAGTGAAAGCCTTGACCTATTTTTTGTTGCCGTTTCTCTGCGTCCAGCACCCAGGCCCGCGATTGCCATGGCGGCTGGTGGCGCAGGTGCTGGGTGTGGCCGCAGGACAACACCGCGACCCAGTGGCCGTCTTCGTCCTGCCTGAAGTCAATAACCGTTGAGTTTTCCAATGCGGGCCGTCTGTCAGAGTTGCGTTCGCTTTCGAGCGATGGCTTGGTTAAACTTGCTCGTTCTTCAATCTTAAGCAAAAGGTCCTGCCCCATGCCGATCGCCGCCAACAAGGCTGTCTCTATTGACTATACCCTGACCAACGACGCTGGTGAGGTCATCGACAGTTCGGCCGGCGGTGCTCCGCTGGTCTACCTGCAGGGCGCCGGCAACATCATTCCGGGCCTGGAAAAGGCTCTGGTCGGCAAAGACGTCGGCGACGAGCTGAAAGTATCCATCGAGCCGGAAGATGCCTACGGCGAATACTCCGCCGAGCTGGTCAGCACCCTGAGCCGCAGCATGTTCGAGGGTGTCGACGAACTGGAAGTCGGCATGCAGTTCCACGCTTCCGGCCCGGACGGCAGCATGCAGATCGTGACCATTCGCGACCTGGACGGCGACGATGTCACCGTTGACGGCAACCACCCGCTGGCGGGTCAGCGTCTGAATTTCGAAGTCAAGATCGTCAGCATCCGCGATGCCAGCCAAGAAGAACTGGCTCATGGCCACATTCATGGCGAAGGCGGCCATCAGCACTGATTTGTGCTGCTAAGCTCAGGTAACTGACAAAGGCGCTCTGGCTGTTCTGCGATGACGACTTTCGTTGCGCAGTCTGCCACAGCGCCTTTTTGCTTCGCTCGGCTTCAGGGGGAAGAATTTCATGAGTGCTTTTCACGACATCACACTGAAGGCGCTGAACGGGCAGGAACTGCCTCTGGCGCCTTTCAAGAACAAAGTGGTTCTGGTGGTCAACGTGGCCTCGAAATGCGGGCTCACACCGCAATATGCCGCGCTTGAAAGCCTTTATCAGCAGTACAAGGACAGAGGCTTCAGCATTCTGGGCCTGCCTTGCAATCAGTTTGCCGGCCAGGAGCCAGGCTCCGAGCAGGAAATCCAGGCGTTCTGTGAACTCAATTACGGCGTGACCTTTGCGCTGGGGGAAAAGCTTGAGGTCAACGGGGCGCATCGCCATCCGTTGTATCGCTTGCTGGCCGGCGAGGGTGCCGAGTTTCCTGGCGACATCACCTGGAACTTCGAGAAGTTTCTGGTCGGTCGCAATGGCGGGGTGATCGCCCGTTTCTCGCCACGCATGGCGCCGGATGATCCTGCGGTCATCCAGGCTATCGAAAAAGCCCTGGCTTGATGCTGTCTGCCGGGCGGCATCGCGCCAGCCCGGCTTTCAACCTGAAACGGACTTGACGGCCTGCTCCCTGGCCTCGGCATCGTTGGCGGGACAGGCGCTGAACAACTGCTGCTCGAACTGATCGATGATCGCCGGCCAACCCTGACGGCTGGCATGCTTGCGTGCATTCAGGCGTACCCTGCGCAATGCCTCACTGTCTTCCAGCAGCCAGCGGGCGGCATCGATGAAGGCTTCCTCATCGCCCGGCATGGCCAGCGCGCCATTGTGACCATGACGAATATGCTGCCCGGCAGCCGCTTCATCATAGGCAACCACGCCAAGCCCTGAAGCCAATGCCTCCAGCACGACATTGCCGAACGTTTCGGTCAGGCTGGGAAACAGGAACAGATCACCGGATGCGTAATGCGTGGCAAGCGCTTCGCCGCGTTGCGTGCCGCAGAAAATCGCATCGGGGATCTGCTGTTCCAGAGCGGCACGTTGCGGTCCGTCGCCAACCACGATCAGTTTCAGATTGCGTCGCGGGTAGCTCTCTTTCAGCGCTTCAAAGCTGTTTTTGAGCAGGCTCAGATTCTTCTCCGGTGCCAGCCTGCCGACATGCATGATCGCGCTGTCACCGGTTTGTAGTCCCCAGCTTTCACGAAGCGCCTGCGAACGTCTGGACGGATGAAACAATTGGCTGTCCACGCCGCGGGACAACAGCTCTATCCGCTCGAAACCGCGTCGCTCCAGCTCTACCTTCTGACTGATGCTGGGCACCAGCGTCATGCGCGAACGATTGTGAAACCAGCGCAGGTAATGGGTCAGCAAGCGGGTAATGAAGCCCATGCCGTATTGCTGCGTGTATTGCGGGAAGTTGGTGTGAAAGCCACTGATCACCGCAATCCCCAGCCGCCTGGCCGCCCGCAGCGCCGAAAGGCCCAGCGGGCCTTCCGTGGCGATATACAACACATCCGGCCGATGCCGCTGCCAGCGGCGCAGCAACTTGTGCATCGAAGACTGACCCCATTGCAGGCCCGGATAACCGGGTATCGGCCAGCCCCGGCACAGCATCAGATCGTCGGCGGCGGTAAAGCCGGCTTCTTCACTCTGACGCGGCCGAATCAGCTCGACCCGATGGCCGCGCAAACGCAACCCGTCACAAAGCCGCCCCAAGGTATTGGCAACACCATTGATCTCGGGAGTGAAGGTTTCAGTGATAAGAGTGACATGCAGAATTTTGCTCATGGGAACAGTCTCGGCTCGTTGCATGTCTGTTATGTGGCTGTTGGGTGATGGATTTGTGACTGTGAGATTTTCAAGGGCTGCCAAATAACTGATTTTTATTGTTTTAAAAAATCGGAGTTTTTATCTGATAAGGCTGTAGGTTTTTTCTTTAAGTGCCTGCTGTGCTCAAACGAGTGTTGAGGTCGAGTGCTTTCTGAATAACGTCAGGCTATCGAGTTTCCAATCGATAGGTGAAGACAAAGCCGGAGACGCCGGAATTGTTTTTCTGACCAGACACAGTAAGGAAGCATGAAATGAAATTTGACTATAAAAAGTCGAAGTGGATTCGCTCGGCCTCGGGAATTGTGCTGGCGTTTTCAGGGTATTCAGAAATGGCTATGGCTGGTAGCTATCAATCCTCGGTAAATTTACCAACGGTTCATTCGCGCGGATATCTCTATACCGCCAATATTCCATTGCGCGGAGCACCCCCAGAAGGTGCGTGGATCAAGAATGTCAGTTGGAACTGGAATGTGACGGGATGGCCGCGAGGGCTGGAGGTTGAATTGTGCCAAGCCAATAACTGCATTGATATTTCTCGTATGCGTGTTGGCTCTACTCAGGTTTTTAGAGGCCAGCTTGCCAATAGATGTTTTTATTATTCAATCAAAGTGAGTGGTGCCGGCACTGTTCCTGTGGCCGGACAATTTGGTCGTATCACCGTAGATTGGTAACGGCTATCCCCCTCTCAATTCGAGAGGGGGATAGCTTGCTCTTTCTACCAATGGGCCATGTCTTTGAACTTCTGAGGAAGGCTGTCATTGAAATCCAGGATTTTCTCCAGAATTTTCGCAGGTGGTGTACCTTTCAAAAGCTCTGTTTCGTAGAGTTTTCCACGAAGCTTTTGTACCGAAGACATCGTTTTTGCAAAGTACAGTTTTGTTTCGTCAGTGACTATCTGGCCGGTTGTGGTATAGCGGATGATTGGGTAGTCAGTGACATCCAACAACTCAAACACCAACGAGTTATAAGCGTAGTCATGCGCCATCTTTGCTGCTTGAAGCGGGTCATTGTTCGCCTCTTCAAGAAGTTCAGAGCGAAATGTTGACCCCCTGGGAAACGTATCTCTTCTTCCCTGGCTGATTGCCGAATCCTTGCCCTGAGCCGCATTCAATACTTGCCTGAACGACATCCCTTCTTCGGTTTGCGCAGTGGCTGTGATTTTTGATCGCGCCCCCATGCTTGTGACATTGATAAATGGCGAATTGGTATGAGTTTGCATTTCCGACTCCGTTCAGCCTAAATAGCATCTTGCTTGATTTGACAGCTCCGCTGGCTCGTCACTCTTTCCAGAGCAGCAGGCTGTGGCTCGAAGTCCTTGTCGTTGACTGCCGATTTCCTTTGCTCCGGGCTCATGTTCTGCATGAAGAAGGTGGAGCGCGGTTGCACCAGACGAGTCAGCGTTGCGGCTAAGGGAATGATGGCGGTTCCTGGGCCTGATGTTGCTTTTTTGACCTCACTGAAAACCTGGGCAAAACGGTTGGTGCGCGGTTCTGGGATTCTTTCCAATGCGGCAGGTTTATAAGTGCTTTGTGCAGCGGCAGTTTTTGTTTTGACTTCCATGGTGTTGCCTCCTGTGTGTTTATTACAGGAGAGCAAAGAGGGTGCCAATTATTGTGTTCTGTTTGCGGTGAAATTTTATATCCAGTATTTTCTGGTGTTTGGTAAGTGTCCTACATAATATTCCTACACGTTGCTTTTTGTAGGCGTGTCGGCAAGGTGTTGCCTGTAGCGGTAATATATTGCCAGGGCGGTATTTGGATATTGGGTAGGAAGTAAAAGGCTATTCTTTTTATTATGTAGGATGCTTCTTTTAGTTGTTTGATTTTTTCAAGTTACCACCTTGTAGGAGCGCGCTTGCCCGCGACCGGGGTCTGACAGGCTACGCGCGCTTCTCTCGAATCAGCCGCGTTCCCTCACCCAGAACAACGTCGCCCCGGCCACCGCTGCCGGCATCATCACGATATTGAGCATCGGTACCAGCAATGCCAGATAAACGATGCCGCCGAAACTCAGGCTCTGCCAGCGTTTGCTTTTCAGCCAGTCGAGCATTTCGTTCCAGCCCAGTTTGTGGTTATCCGCCGGGTAATCGATGTACTGGATAGCCATCATCCAGATCCCGAACAGCAGCCAGAGCGGAGCAGCGATCAGGTTGACCACCGGAATAAACGACAGAATGAACAGCCCGATGATGCGCGGCAGCATGTAACCCAGCTTGCGCGCCTCGCGGGCCATGGTGCGTGGGATCATGGCGGCCAGTTCGGCCCAGCTGAAATCGGGCGATGTGTCCTTTCCACGAATCACGGCCTCGACCTTTTCCGATAGAAAGCCATTGAACGGCGCAGCGATGATGTTGGCGATCATGGTGAAGGTAAAAAACACCATCAGCAGGACCAGCACCACGAACAGCGGCCAGAGGATATAGCTCAGGAAACTCAGCCAGTGCGGCAGGCTCGGCATGAAGGCATCGACCCAGATGCCGAACTGATGCATGGCCAGGTAGACCATGCCGCCGAACAGTATCAGGTTGATGCTCAGCGGCAGCAGGACGAACAGGCGCAGGCCGGGACTGAGGATCAGTTTCAGGCCTTCACTCAGGTATTGCGGGCCTGTCAGGGCAGGGGCGGGCATGGCAGCCTCCGAAAAAGGAAAACGCCCGACCTTACCGGCTTTGCGGGGCGCTTGAAAGAGTTGTTGAGGGTGCAATCAGCAGCATTGCACAGCCGCCGCAGCACAGTTGTGCATAGAAGTGGCCTATGAGGTGGATTGTGAATCGATATTTCCTTACCCTTCCTCACCCCGATAGGCTTTGCAGCACTTTATTGACCTATCCTTTTCAACTTTTGATGGAGTCATCAATGAGCGTACTGGTAAACAAGGCAGCCCCGGATTTTGACGCGGCTGCTGTACTGGGCGACGGTTCGATCGTCGACAGCTTCAAGCTGTCCTCGCTGCGCGGTAAATATGTGGTCCTGTTTTTCTGGCCTCTGGATTTCACCTTCGTTTGCCCTTCTGAAATCATTGCCCACAATAACCGTATCGCCAAATTCCGCGAACTGGGTGTGGAAGTGGTCGGTGTGTCCATCGACTCGCAATTCACTCACTACGCATGGCGCAGTACTCCAGTCGAGAAAGGCGGTATTGGTGAGGTCGAGTTCACCATGGTTGCCGACGTCAAGCATGAGATCACCCGTGCCTACGGTATCGAGCACGACGCGGGCGTTGCCCTGCGTGCTTCGTTCCTGATCGACAAGGCTGGCGTGGTACAGCATCAAGTGGTCAACAACCTGCCACTGGGCCGTGACGTGGACGACATGGTGCGTCTGGTCGAAGCCTTGCAGTTCACCGAAGAGAACGGTGAAGTCTGCCCGGCTGGCTGGCGTCCTGGCCAGAAAGGCATGAAGGCTGACGCTCAGGGCGTTGCCGATTACCTGGCCTCGAACGCCAAGAGCTTGTAATACGTCGCTGCGGCTCCGGCCGCAGCTTCAGAACTTTCAGGATTGCCGAGTTACAGAGCGCTTCCCCAAGTGCTTCGGCAGTCCTTTTTTATCCAGCCGTTCCGACCGCGGCACAAACGGCCGGTCGATAGGAGTGTGTCATGTCCGACGTACGTCATTCCCGAGTGATTATTCTCGGCTCCGGCCCTGCCGGTTACAGCGCAGCGGTCTATGCCGCACGCGCCAACCTCAAGCCCTTGCTGATCACCGGCATGCAGGCTGGCGGTCAATTGACCACCACCACCGAAGTCGATAACTGGCCGGGCGATCCCCATGGCCTGACCGGTCCTGCGCTGATGGAGCGGATGCGTGAGCACGCCGAGCGTTTTGAAACCGAAATCGTTTTCGACCACATCAACGCTGTGGATCTGGCAAACAAGCCTTTCAGCCTCACCGGTGACAGCGCGACCTACACCTGCGACGCGCTGATCATCGCTACCGGCGCCAGCGCCCGTTACCTGGGTCTGCCGTCCGAAGAAGCGTTCATGGGCAAGGGCGTTTCTGCCTGCGCGACCTGCGATGGTTTCTTCTATCGCAACCGTGAGGTCGCGGTAGTCGGTGGTGGCAACACGGCTGTTGAAGAAGCGCTGTACCTGGCCAATATCGCCAGCAAGGTGACCCTGGTTCACCGCCGCGAGACGTTCCGCGCCGAGAAGATCCTGATCGACAAGCTGCACGCCCGTGTTGCCGAAGGCAAGATCGAACTCAAGCTGAACGCGACTCTGGATGAAGTGCTGGGCGACAACATGGGTGTCACCGGTGCGCGTCTGAAGAACAACGACGGTTCCAGTGCCGAGCTGAAAGTCGATGGTGTGTTCATCGCGATTGGCCACACGCCGAACACTTCGCTGTTTGAAGGGCAACTGGCTTTGAAAGACGGCTACATGGTTGTGCAGGGTGGCCGTGAAGGCAATGCCACTGCGACCAGCGTGGAAGGTGTGTTTGCAGCGGGCGATGTGGCTGACCACGTTTATCGTCAGGCAATCACCTCTGCCGGTGCGGGCTGCATGGCAGCACTGGACGTCGAGCGTTATCTGGATGGGCTGGCGAACGTTTCGTTCTGATCCAGGCTTCCGCTCCCGCTCTGTGGGAGCGGATTCATCCGCCTCTTCGCGAATGAATTGCTCCTACCGAGCGAAATTCTGTGGGAGCGGATTTATCCGCGAAGACGGTATACCGGACGATGCATTACTTGCGCATGTACCGGCCTCTTCGCGAATGAATTCGCTCCTACAGTCATTTGAAATGTGCGAAAAACCAATCAGCCCTTAGGCTTCAACGGCTCGCCTTCAAACTTCACACCGGCCAGGCCATGGGCGATCAATGCCCGGATATTGCCGTGGTCGCTGCCTTCCGGCGTCGCCTGTACCGAGCGGTAATGCTCTCCGAAAGCCAGCAAGGCTTCTTCGTCGCTCAAACCTTCCAGCAACGCCAGGCCCAGGGTCTTGCACGAGCCTTCGTTCTGGCCTGCGGCATTTTCGACGCTGCCATTGCGGAACGCCTGAGGCTGGTAGTCATAACCCGCCGCGATGAAGGCGAGGGTATCGGCAAAAGCGTGTTCGCCGCTCTTGAGGCTGGTGCGCAGGGTATTCAGATCAGTCATGCCTGGTTTCCTTTGTCGAACGCCGCTTTCTGTTCGGCGCTGGTTTCTTTCTGGTATTGGGCTTTCCACTCGTTGTACGGCATGCCGTAAACCACTTCGCGGGCATCGTCGAGGCTGACCTCGATCTGTCTCTCGTCGGCGGCGGCCTTGTACCACTTGGACAGGCAGTTGCGGCAGAAACCGGAGAGGTTCATCAGGTCGATGTTCTGGACGTCCTTGCGGCTGTCCAGGTGCGCGACCAGTCGGCGGAAGGCCGCGGCTTCAAGTTCCAGACGTTGTTGTTCGGTCATGATGGACTCGCTCAAAGGTGGGTTGAGAGTCGACGACTCATTCACTGGACCTGCCTTTCTTCAGGTGTCGGCCGCCATTGATGACGACGCTGTTGCCTGTGGTGTAGCGGGCAGCCAGCAGATAGAAGACGGCTTCGATCAGGGGCTCTGCGCCGGGCTCGAATTGCAGCAGCGCCTTTTTCAGGGTCTGGCGCCGATATTCTTCGTCACTGTCCGGCTTGAGGATCAACAACCCCGGCAGTATCGCGTTGACACGTATGTCGGGGGCATATTTTTCGGCGAAGGACAGCACCATGTTCTGCAGGGCGGCCTTGGTGGCGGCATAGGCGATATGGCTTTTGCTGCCGCGTGACGAAGTGTCGTCGCAGATATGGATGATGTCGGCTTTTTCCGGCCTGGCCAGCAATTGCCCCAAGGCCTGATTCAGATGGTAAGGCGCTTCGACATGGAGCTTGAACATGATGTTCAGGTTTTCCAGGCTATCGTCCAGCCACAGCGAAGCGTTGTGGATGATTGCGCGCAGACCGTCGTAATTCGAGGTGATGTAGTCGATCAGTGCCAGACGATCCTGCTCGATGCCCAGATCGGCCTGGAACTGCACGATATTGGGGTGAGGCGAATGCTGTTTCAGGGTGCGGCTGGCGCTGATGACGGTATAGCCTGCTTCTGCCAACCGTAGGGCAAGTTCCAGGCCGACTCGTTGGCTGGCGCCGGTTACAAGGATTGTCTTATTCATGCGGTGCAGTTGGCTTCAAGGTTTTGCGAGCATGAGACCTGCCCGACTCAAAGGCTCCAGCATAACTGAAGTTCGGCCAAGAGTGCGGGCAAGCTCTTGAAACACCGGTTTACCCGAAGCCATCGAAACGTGGAAGCCTCAATGATTGCCAACCGATTCGCCGGTGGTGGCTGGCGCGGCAGGAACCTTGTTCAGCCAGTTGGCAAGCAAGTGGGTCGACAGCGGTATGAACAGATAAACCATCAATGGCGTGAGAATCAGGGTGCTGATCATGATGCGGGGCGCCAGCGCCAGATGATCGAGCAGCGGCCCCAGCAGAAAATTGAAGATCAGAGACACCGGAAAGAACGCCAGCCAGATGGCTACGGCCTGTTTCCAGCGTGGCGGGCGCTGGTTGGCGGCTCCGAACCAGCCATCGATTCCACTGACCCGGCGCTCCGAGGGCTGGGCAAACAAGCCGCTGCCGCGCACCAACCAGGAGCGTCGCGAGGCCGAGTGCTCCCAGGCGTGCATGGTCTGCGCATCGGTGAAACGAAAAATGATCTGGAATTCATCATCGCCGGGAGGTGGCGCGAGCACACCGGAGCCCAGATATCCGGGAAAGTCGGTAGCCAGTTGTTCGCCTTCGTGCAGCCAGTTCATGAGCTCCTGATAACGGCCATGGGCGACGCGACGGGCAACCATCAAAGTGACGGGATGGGTAGACATTGTGTATCTCCGATAGACGAGTGAGATTCCCGGGTAGGGAAGTCACATGACACGGCTCCGGGGTGGTGGGGCTGTGTCAGTTTCGCGTTAAAACAAGCAAGGATTGTTCCTGATGCACGCAGCAGCATGTTATCGAAGCGGTTCGCGTGGCGCGCAGAATGTGACCGCATGGCTGGCGGCTTGCAAGCCCTGTTGGTCGGGTGCGGGGAGAACGGCGAAGCGGGGGAGAGTGCTACAAGTCAGCGATGCATGCCGGGGTGCAGGCGTTGATGCTGTTTCTGAAGGTAGCGAAGCAGGCGTTCGGCGTCTTCCTTGTTGTCCTGGTCCAGTCGATAACCGCCCAGACCATTTTCCGTCACTCGCACCAGGCTTCCCTTTATCGGAATCGGGGCGTGGCCCGGCGGGTTGAACCAGGCGCTGAATTGCCTGGGCAGTTTTCTCTGCCTGCGCTGCTCAAGTAGAACGCCCTTGAACGAAACCTCATGAATCCACAGGGAAGTCAGCGAGCCGCTTTCGGTTTCCAGCGCAACCGGCTCAGGCAGGATAAAGCGCCATGGGCGGGTTTGCGGGCCTTCCTCATAAATGCTCGGGGTGCCGAGTTCCAGGTGCAGGGCATGGAACTCATCTTCGACCAGATGCAGGGGAAAGTTCATCTGCTGGTCTTCAAACTGGGCGTGGATCGTCACCTGCTCATGGGCCGCCAGACGAGTCAGCAGGTTCTGGATCTGAGCGCCACCATTCACCATCAGGCTGCGCGTGCTGTCACGCACGTTGAGCCTGGGGTTGTGCTGCATGCTCTGGATGAAATCCAGTTCAGCCTGGGTGAGGATCGAGTCGGGCTGCATGATTAACTCGTACGGATTAGTAGACGATGTGTGAAAAGACCATAAATTCCTTTTTCTGTTCTGACCGCTCGTCACTTTACCGGTTTTTCTTTGCAGAAATTTTGCTGGCGCGGTGGGAATCGGCTACTCGGCAAAATGCAAAACTCAAGGCCGGGATCGATAGGGCATAATGTCCGACTCTTTTACTCTGCCACAGGATTTGTCATGAGAGTCGCTATCATTTCCGGCTCGGTCTATGGATCGGCCGAAGAGGTTGCCCGTCATGCAGGCGCGATTCTGCGCAATGCGGGCCATGAACCCTTGTACAACTCGCGCATCACCCTCGCCGAGTTGCAGGCTTTCGAGCCTCAGGCCTTGCTGGCCGTGACCTCGACCACCGGCATGGGCGAGCTGCCCGACAATATCCTGCCTCTCTATTCCCAGCTTCGCGATACCCTGCCAGCCTTTCTGAGAGGTCTGCCCGCCGGTGTGATCGGTCTGGGCGATGCCAGCTATGGCGATACCTTCTGTGGCGGCGGCGAGCAACTGCGCGAACTGTTCGCCGAGCTGGGGGCGGTTGAAGTCCAGGAAATGCTGCGTCTGGATGCCAGCGAAAGCGTCACCCCGGAAAGCGATGCCGAGCCCTGGCTGGCAGAGTTCATCAAGCACCTGGGTTAAAAAAACGGGCACCGGAATGTTGTAAATGGAGGTTCCTGTGTCCTGTTGTTATGTAAGAGATAAGTCCTCAATAAGTAGGATAGGTATGGATTTTTCTCTGGCTATCAAATGATCCACAGCGGCTCCGATATTCAAAAAGAACCTGATTTTTTGAACAAGGAGTCTCAACATGCCAAAGCCCATATGGGGTAACTTGCCCCAGCTTGTTATAAACGCACCCACTGCAAGAGCCGTTACCAGGAAACAGTCGCCGCAGATCAGCCAGATCCTGAATGAAGTCAGCGGCACCAACCTGGGCGCTATCAGCATCGTGGCGCTGGAAAGGAACAAGATGAAGCCACTCTTCAAGGGCTTCAATCCCGAGCAGATTGCTCCCAAGGAACTGAGCAGAATCGGCTCGATGCTTTATCAGGGCGGTTATATCGACAATCACACCGTCGAACTCTTGAGCCGTACCGGAGCCGAGTTCGACAAGAAAGGTAAGGTTGTCGATGCGGACAAGGAAATAAATGCCCTGGAGTTTTTTGCCGAACGGATTTCCGAAATGAAGGACAAGGCATCGATAGGCGACCCGTACGCCAGGTTACTGTTGCCCGATTACGTCAAGGCCATCCATATCCTGCAGAATCTCCAGACCTTCGCCACAACCCCATCCAGTGTAGAAACGACAAAACTCAAGCGCGCCCCATTGATAAAAAACCTGTAGAGCGCGAAATACGGCAGGGCTCCTTCCGGGTGACCTGGAGCCGATTGTTTGAGCAGTATTAGTGCAAGGCGCGGTGAGGAGGCAACTGATTGAGCCTTTCCATCACTTTCAAGCGTTGCAGAGGGTCGGTGCTCAACAGCAGGGCGTGTTCCAGATCGAAGCGTTCGGCCTGCGGGCATTCCAGCGTCTGGTACAGGCCAGCGCGGGCCAGATGATCGTTGCTGGTCGCATGGCCCAGTTCGACGATCCGGTCGGCATCCTTGAGCGAGGCCATGAAGTCGTCATTGACCAGATGCAGATGGCGCAGATTGCGCGACATGCGCTGTAGCATGAGCAGAGGCGTGGCACGGGCCATGTGTTCGACGCGCAATTGCATGTCCGGTCCAAACTGGCGGATCAGCAATTCGCGGCAGTCCCTGGGATACAGCCGACGCCCACTGCAAGGGTCAAGCAGATGATCGGCGCCCGGTACCCGCAGCAGGAAATGCCCGGGGAAGTTCACGCCCTCCAGAGTAATGTCCAGGCGCCGGGCCAGTTCCATGGCGATCAGGGCCAGGCCCAGCGGCTGGCCCTGGCGACGTTGCACGATTCTGTGCAGCAACGCCGATTCCGGCTTGGCAGGGTTCCAGTCATCCTGCTGGAAGCCCAGGCTGTTGAGCTGGCGCAATAAAGGCTGGGCGAGTTCGGCGGCAGGCAATACCGGCAGCGCTGCATTGAGCTGACGCTGCAACTGATCGAGTTCTTCGCTTACAAGATGAGGCAGGAAACCGGGATCATGTTCAGCCGAAATCCATAGTGCGGCCTCGAACACCGAGGGTGGTGTGCGTTGCAGGCACGCCAGGCAATTTTGTCGTGGAGTCATAGGCCACTCCGTGTGGGCTCGTTGGTTTAAACACTCACAACCACGATCCTTTTAGCCTTGCCGACAGCTTTCGTCCAGCGGCGTTTGCATATGCCTGAATGGTCGGCTGCTTTCTCGGGTAGCGCCTATACTCGCTTTATAAACAGAACCGGGGAGCACCATTAAATGTTTGCTCTCATGCAACGGTCGCGTACCGAAGCCCTTCATCTGGTCTGCGATTCGCAAACAGGCCTCAAGGCCGTCATCGCCATTCACAACAGTCGCATGGGGCCGGCTCTGGGAGGGTGTCGCTACCTCACCTATCCAGATGAAGAGAGCGCCATCGAAGACGCTATCCAATTGGCCAGGAGCATGAGCTACAAGGCTGTGCTTGCCGGTCTGCCACTGGGCGGCGGGAAAGCGGTAATCATGCGCCCATCGCATCTTTACAGTCGTCCGGCAATCTTCGAGGCCTTTGGCCGTTTCATCGAAACCCTCGACGGGCGCTACATCACGGCGGTCGACAGCGGCACCAACAGCGAAGACATGGATTGCATTGCCATGCACACCCGCCATGTCACCAGCACCAGTGAAGCCGGGGATCCCTCACCTTATACCGCCATGGGCGTGTTCGCCGGAATCCGTACTACCGCAATGGCGCGCCTGGGCAGCGATAACCTCGAAGGCCTGCGCGTCGCGATCCAGGGGCTCGGCCACGTGGGATATGCCCTGGCTGAGCGGCTGCATGCAGCAGGCGCCGACTTGCTGGTCAGCGATCTGGACAGCACCAGGGTACAACGGGCAATGGAACAGTTCGGCGCTCACCCGATTGCCTGCGAAGCCTTGATGAGCACACCTTGCGACATCCTGGCGCCCTGCGCGCTGGGCAATGCCCTGAATTGTCAGAGCGTGGCGCAACTGCGCTGCGCGGCAGTGGCCGGTGCCGCCAATAACCAGTTGAGCAGCCTGCAGGTCGCGGAACAACTGGAAGCTCGCGGCATTCTTTATGCGCCGGACTACGTCATCAATTCCGGTGGACTGATTTATGTGGCCCTCAAACATCGAGGAGAAAATCAAAACGCTATTACCGAGCATCTTTTACGAATCGGGCTACGATTGACGGAGGTGTATGCCCATTCTCAGGCCGAAAAGCGCTCCCCCGCGTGTATCGCCGATGCGTTGGCAGAACGCCTGTTGAATGTCGAATGATGGCCCACCATCCCGGAGCCGTTCGACCTGATCTTCGCAGCCAAAAGCCGCGAATCATGATCACCACGCATACCCCGCGTGACTGGAGTAGCGAATGTCCAATAAGATCAAGCTTGCATACACCCGTTATCTGGCTCCCGACGGTCGCTTGACCGACGAACTTCCCCCTTGGGCCGATGATTTCAACCTGCTGACCCGCCTTTACCGGCAAATGGTCCTGACCCGACTTTTCGACCTCAAAGCCGTCGCCCTGCAACGTACCGGCCGGATCGGCACCTATGCGCCGACCCTTGGCCAGGAAGCCATCGGCGTTGCGATTGGCAGCCTGATGCAGCCCGAAGACGTACTGGTTCCTTATTACCGCGACACCGCCGTGCAACTGATGCGTGGCGTACGCATGGAAGAAATCCTTCTTTACTGGGGCGGCGATGAGCGTGGCAGTGCCTATGCCGAGCCCGCCGTGGCCCAGGACTTCCCGCTGTGCGTGCCGATTGCGACCCAGGCCCTGCATGCCTGCGGCGTGGCCAGTGCGTTCAAGATCCGTGGCGAGCATCGGGTGGCGGTCACCACCTGCGGTGACGGCGCGACCAGCAAGGGCGACTTTCTTGAAGCCCTCAACGTTGCCGGCGCCTGGCAACTGCCGGTGGTGTTTGTCGTCAACAACAACCAGTGGGCGATTTCCGTGCCCCGCCGGATTCAGTGCGGTGCACCGACCCTGGCGCAGAAAGCCATCGGCGCCGGGTTCCACGGTGAACAGGTCGATGGCAACGACATGCTCGCGGTCTACGATCGCATGCAGATCGCCCTCGAACGGGCGCGCAAGGGCAAAGGCCCGGTGTTGCTCGAGTGCCTGAGCTACCGGCTCGGCGACCATACCACCGCCGACGATGCGACCCGCTACCGTCCTGCGGAAGAGGTCAAGCAAGCCTGGCTGGAAGAACCGGTCAAACGCCTGCAATCGTTCATGGTCAGCCAGGGCGTGTGGGACGAAGGGCGTGAGCAGGCGCTGATCAGCGAGTGCCAGCGACTGGTGCAAAGTGCGGTGGAAGTGTTTGAAAACACCGGCACCCAATCCCCCGAATCGGTCATGCAACACGTCTACGCCAAATGGCCCGCCGCGCTGGCGGAACAGCATGAGTGGTTCATGGAACGTGCCGCCCGCCGTACCGGAGGTGAACATCATGGCCAATGAAAAAGTCAGTCTGCTGGAGGCTGTGAACCTGGCGATGCACCGGGCCATGGCCGAAGATGAAAACGTCGTGGTGCTCGGCGAAGACGTCGGCGTCAATGGCGGCGTATTCCGCGCCACTCAAGGCCTGCGTGACAGCTTCGGCTTCAAGCGCGTGATCGACTCGCCGCTGGCGGAAACCATGCTCGGTGGCCTGGTGGTCGGCATGGCCGCGCAGGGCCTGAAACCGGTGGTGGAAATCCAGTTCATGGGCTTTATCTATGCCGCCATGGAACACCTGGTTTCCCACGCCAGCCGCATCCGCAATCGCACCCGTGGACGCCTGACCTGCCCGATGGTGCTGCGCACGCCCATGGGTGCCGGGATTCGGGCTCCCGAGCATCACAGCGAAAGCACCGAGGCCATGTTCGCCCACGTCCCTGGCCTGCGCGTGGTGATTCCTTCTTCTCCCGCCCGCGCTTATGGATTGTTGCTGGCGGCCATCGACGATCCGGACCCGGTGATCTTTCTGGAGCCGACCCGGCTTTATCGCATGAACCCGCAAGCCCTGGTCGATGACGGCAAGCGCCTGCCGCTGGACAGCTGTTTTACCCTGCGTGAAGGCAGCGACATTACCCTGATCAGTTGGGGCGCCAGCGTGTATGAAACCCTGCAGGCCGCCAGTGCGCTGGGCGAGCGGGGCGTTTCCGCAGAAGTCATCGATGTCGCCTGTGTCAAACCCCTGGACCTCGACACCCTCGAAGCCTCGGTGCGCAAGACCGGACGTTGCGTCATCGTCCACGAAGCGCCGCGCTCCTGTGCCGTCGGTTCGGAAATCGCCGCCAGCTTGTATGAGCGGGCGTTCATGGATCTGCAGGCACCAATCCAGCGTGTCACCGCCCCGGATATTCCACCGCCGTTATACCGGCTGGAACAGCTCTATATCCCGGCCGTGGAAGACATTCTGCATGCCTGCGACACCGTGCTCGATTTCGCCTGACGCCCAAGGAGGCTTGCGATGAAATATTTCAAACTGCCCGATCTGGGCGAAGGTCTGCAAGAAGCGGAAGTGGTGCAGTGGCACGTCAAGGCCGGTGACACCGTTCACGCCGATCAACTGGTCGTCTCGGTCGAAACCGCCAAGGCCATCGTCGATATTCCTGCGCCCTATGACGGCGTGGTCGCCAAGCTGTTTGGCGGCGATGGCGATGTCCTGCACGTGGGTGAACCGTTGATGGCCTTTGAAGGCGAGGGCGATGCGGGCACCGTGGTCGGACGCCTTGAAGGCGGCGGTAGCCAGGACGATCAGTTCTGTGTGGGCGCCGCTCCTTCGACCCGTGAACATCTGGCCGTGCAGGCCACGCCCGCCGTGCGCCAACTGGCCCGGCAACTGGGCGTGGAACTCAATGGCCTGACCGGCTCAGGCAATAACGGCATGATCACCCGCGCCGATGTCGAGCGAGCGGCCCAGGTCGAACGCGACCGCTTTGGTGGGCAACGCTTGCGCGGTGTACGGCGCAGCATGGCGCTGAACATGGCCAAGTCGCACGCCGAAGTAGTGCCGGTCACGATCTTTGGTGATGCCGACCTGCACCGCTGGGCGCAGGCCCGCGACCCGCTGATTCGTCTGGGCAAGGCCATGGCCGAAGCCTGCAAGGTGGAACCGGTGCTCAATAGCTGGTTCGACGGCAAATTGCTGTCGATCAAACAGCATGAAACCCTCGACCTGGGCATCGCCGTGGACACGCCCGACGGTCTGTTCGTGCCGGTGCTGCGCGATGTCGGCAACCGCACCGCAGCGGATCTCAAGGAAGGCATGAGCCGCTTGCGCGCCGACGTCAAGGCCCGCTCCATCCCGCCACAGGAAATGATGGGCGCAACCATCACCCTGTCCAACTTCGGCACCTTGTTTGGCCGTTACGCCAGCCCCATTGTCGTACCGCCACAAGTGGCGATCATCGGCGCGGGAGGCATTCGTGAAGAGCCGGTGGCCATGAACGGAGAAGTGGTTATCCACCCGATCCTGCCGTTGTCACTCACCTTCGATCACCGGGCGGTTACCGGAGGCGAAGCAGCGCGGTTCTTCAAGGCGCTGGTGGATGAACTGGAGAAGCCGGAATGATGGAGGTGTAGCTTTTTCGCGAATGAATTCGCTCCTACCGGACCGTGTAGGAGCGAATTCATTCGCGAACCCCCGATTCACTCGGCCTCGTCCGCAGTTTCACTCAACAACTCATTCAACGCATCCGGCTGGCTCTTGAAGGCGCGGGCGAAGATGTCGCGGTTTTTCGCCATGTAGATCCCGGCTTCTTCAACCTGGGCTTCCGTCAGCGACGGCACGGCTTTATTCAGAACTGTTGCCAGCAACTCAGCGAGTTCAAGCATTTTGTCATGACGATCAGCTTCGGCTTTATCCATGAACAAACGCTCCAGATCTCGGCTGCTGCGGTATACCACTTCGACGGCCATTCACCACCTCACATGCCTTTACGATAAATTTAGCGAATACTGTATTTTTGTACAGTGTTTAGCATAAGCCAATCCGCTTCCCTTGGATAGTGGCCGCAAACCATCTTTTTTGCCTCAAGGTGTGCCTTGCGACAACCCGCCGCGCTCTCAACCATAGCCTATGGCCCTGTTCCTGCTTTAATAACGCAGCGATGCAGAGTGTCATGTGCATGCAGCATCATCCGCTTGGCAAAAATTCAGGTTCAGAGGTAAAGCGTCATGGGAAACAAATGGGCAGAAAAGATGCGGAACAAAGTGCATTCGCAGGCCGAATCGCTGGGCAACCTGTGTGTGGAGAGCTTCCACTTCCTGGCACTGTTCGCCATCGGCGCCATCACTGCCTGGGCCTCGGTTGTCGCCTTCCTGGGCATGCTCGAAAAAGGCAACATCACGATTGATGACATCCTGCTGTTGTTCATCTACCTCGAACTGGGCGCGATGACCGGGATTTACTTCAAGACCAACCACATGCCCGTGCGCTTCCTGATCTACGTCGCCATCACGGCGCTGACCCGGTTGCTCATCTCCGACGTCTCACACCACAACCCACCGGACATGGGCATCATCTACCTGTGCGGCGGCATTCTGTTACTGGCGATTTCGATTCTGGTGGTGCGCTATGCGTCGTATAAGTACCCGTCGGAAAAGATTCCGGATATTTACAGCAATGTGAAAGGAGCGGTGACGCAGGAGAAGGGGGAGGTTTGAATTGTTTTGGGCCGGAGCGGGGGGGCGCTCTGAGCTGGTCTAATGACC